>JBAVOL010000139.1:0-23948 GCA_049692035.1 Rhizomicrobium sp. | reverse complement strand
TTGCGCCGGTCATAGGGATCGTTGGGCATCGGCACTTGGCAAACTTCGAGCAAAATCCCGCCCGTCGATTCGGCGCGCACGAAAAAGAAAACGTCATAGACACCGGAAAGCGCGCAGCCTGCGGCCTTGAGCTTCGCCGCCGCCTCCTTCGCGTTGTCCACCTTCACTTCGAAGGAGTGCCAGCCTTCGCCGAAACGGTCGAGATAGCGGGCGATGGAGAATTGAGTCTTGTCGGGATGGCGCGGCGCCATGGGCTCGATCATGTAATCGGCGACGTAGAGCAACGCCATGTCGCGATCTTCGGGCGGCAAATAGCCTTCGGCGAAAACAAGACCGCCGAGGACATCCTGATACTGCATCCGGGTCGGACCGATATCCCGAACAATATGGATGGTGTGAATGAGGCGCGAAACTGCGATGGGGCTTTGGGGCGAATTATCAGTCATAGGATCAGTAACCCGTGTCATCTCAGGCTTTGATAGTTGGCTCGCGAAGGCATCTCTAGCCGTTCTTCGCGCAGCCTTTTGCGCCGGACCTTGCCCGCGTCGTCGCGCAGCGACCCGGTCACGAACTCATATGTATAGGGAATCTTATGGCGTGAAAGCTGGGTGGCCAGGAAAGCGGCCAGCGCCGCAGGCTCGGGAGCCGGATTGCCGGACGCCAACTCGATGATGGCGTGGGCCTTCGCGCCTAGATCGGGGTCGGGCAAACCGATCACGGCGGCAGACGCCACCCCCGGGAATTGCTCGATCGCACCCTCGATCTCCGCGGGGTATAAATTGACGCCTCCGGACAAGATCATGTCCGCGCGCCGGTCGGCGAGATAGAGATATCCGTCGGCGTCCATATATCCCATGTCGCCGTAAGTCAGCGCCGTATCGGGGTGCCCAAACAAATTGTTGGGACCGGGATGGAAATAAATTGTTCCTATTTGGCCCGAGGGAAGAATGGTGGTGCCGTCCTCGTCACGTATTTCCGTGCCTGGTGGCGCCTTGCCCACCGAACCGCGATGCTGGAGCCACTCGACTCCGTCGATCATCGTGGCTCCGTATCCCTCGGTGCCAGCATAAACCTCCCAGATCTTTTCAGGGCCGATCCACTCGATCCATGCTTCCTTCACCCATGGCGGACAGGGTGCCGCCATGTGGATCACGAGTTCCAGCGAAGACACGTCGAAGCCTTTGCGCACCTCGTCGGGCAAACCGAGAATTCGGCTCATCATAGTCGGCACCAGATAAGCCCACCGGACGCGGTAGCGTTCCACAAGGCGCAGCCATTCCTGCGCGTCGAAGCGCTGCATGAGAATGACATGGCTGCCCCAGCAAAGTGCCCAGCTCGTCTGGGAGAAACTCGCATTGTGATAGGCGCCTGCGGGATGCAGGATTACGTCATCGGTCTGCATCCGCAGAATCGCATTCGCCTCCATGGGATTGATCAGCGAACTCCTGTTTTCCCAGATCAGCTTGGGTAATCCGGTGCTGCCGCCGCTGGTGCTGGCTTTCCAAATGGTGGAGACCATTTCAGGCATGGGCTCATCGGATAGTGCTTCGTCCGGCTCGAAATCGGCCGCAAGCGCGGCCCGTCCGGGGAGCCGCGCCGGATCGACCCCGATGACGAGCTTCGGATCGCCCTTTTCGGCGAGGTGCTTCAATTCCTGATCGGCCAATTTGGGCGGCATGGGCATGACCAACGCGCCCAACTTCCACAGCGCAAAACAGGTGATCTGATGCCGGGGCCCCGTCGGCAAGACGACGGCGACGCGATCGTCTTTTCCCACCCCGAGCTGCGCCAGCGCCCGTGCGAGCCGATTGGCAGCACGATCCAGCGCCTCGCGGGAATAAGTTTGTTCGCCCATGGTCAGTGCCGGGCGATCGGGTTCCCGCGCCGCCTGCCAGCTCAGGGCATAACCCATCGACATTGGGCGCGCAGGCGTTTCCGCAATGCTCATCGACGGCCTCCTAGTGGCGCCAGTCTCGTTTCACTCATCCTCGCGGCTTCTCGCCCCTGACGCAATCGAGGCGCGTCTTGCCCCGCCGAAACTGGAACCAGCCATCGTGTGAAGATGCCGTGCGGACTCGATCTCGATATAGTCTTGAAATCCCACGGTTTCGGCCGAAATCAGATTTGCTTTCATCATGCGCAAAGCGAACGGATTGCGACCGACCAGCTCCTCGGCAAGCGATATTACCGATTGGTGCAAAGTATCGGCGGGAAAAAGCCGGGTTGCCAGACCGAATTCCAGCGCTTCCTTCGCCGTGATCTTGTCGGGAAAAAGAAGAAGCTCGCGCGCTCTTGCCCCGCCGACAACGCGTGAGAGCGACCACGCCAGCCCCATATCGCCGGATACGCCCAGCTTCAGGAAACCGGTCGAAAACTTCGCGCGATCGGACGCAAAGCGGAAATCGCAGGCACAGGCCCACCCCATCGACGCACCGGCGCAACCGCCGTCGATGGCTGCGATTGTCACCTGAGGCATCGTATGCAGCAGCGTTGCAGCATGGAAGACGGGACCGAGTTTCGCCAGTGTCGGGAATTCTGCCGTCTCACGCGGTGCACCGAGATCGGCGCCCACCGAAAAATCGTTCCCCGCGCCGCGCAGCACAATCACGCGCGCATCTTCGGACGCGAGCGCGAGCAGACTGTGATGGAGTTGTTCGCACATCGCGACGGTCACCCCGTTGCGGCGTCCGGGCCGGTCGAGAGTCACGATGGCGATAGCACCGCGACGCTCCACCTGCACCGATGTGTCCGTGGTGGCCATCGGCCCGCCTCAGGAGGGATTGCTCCAGCGCGGCGGCCGCCGCTCGGCGAACGCGCTGGGACCTTCTTTCGCATCCGGGGAAACAAAAAGCGCCTTCACAGCCGGCAGGGCGAACATGCTTTCCATCGCGGCCTGCACACTGTGACCATCCAACGCATTGGCGATCGCCTTTGTCGCCGCGATCGAAGCTGGCGAGCATTGCAGGATCGCTTCAGCCCAGCGCTGCGCTGACGCGATGACATCGCCTTGCGGCACTATCTCATTGACGAACCCCAGCTGAAGTCCATCTTCAGCCGAAACCTGCCGGGCCGTTAACAGCATGGCGTGGGCGCGTTTGGACCCGATCTCCCGGATCAGGCGCTGGATTCCTCCGCCCAGTGCAGCCAAACCGACTCTCGGCTCCGTCAGGCCGAACTTGGCGGTTTCGGAGGCGATAATGATGTCGCACGCCAAGGCGAGTTCGAAGCCGCCACCAAAGGCGAAGCCGTTGACCGCTGCGATCAGGGGCTTTTTCCGCTCGAAGCGAGAGGTCAGACCGCCGAATCCGGAAGGCGGCACAAAACCGCCCATTCCTTCCTTCGCAGTATGTTTGAGATCCGCGCCGGCGCAAAATGCCTTGTCGCCTTCTCCCGTCACAATGGCGACCCAAAGTTCGGGGCTATTCTCGAACATGTCGAAGACTTTGCCCATCTCGTGGTTCGCAGGCGGATTCAGCGCGTTTCTGTGATCCGGCCGGTTGATGGTGACGACCATGACATGGTCTTTCACTTCGACCTTGCAATATTCATAGCTCAACGGCGTTCTCCCTAACCAGATCCAATAGCGTCAGCTTCATTCCGGCCCGCTCTTACTGTCGGGCGGCCGATTGTGTTTCACTCCGGCGTTGCGGGCAATCGGAGAAAACGAGTCGGCGACGGTGGCTGGATGATCGCCGCTCTCGAACGCCTCGATGTCAGTCCAGGTTGCTGCGACGTCTTCCAGCGAAAAACCGGTCCGCGGATCGAAGCTCACAATCTTCGACCTCTCCCATCGAAGACGAGCAATGCATCCTCCACCGACCTCGAACAGCCGACCCCCGACTTCGCAGGCTTCGCTTGAGAGATACAGCACGAGCGGCGTAACGAACTCCGGCTTCAGTGCTGCCGCGAGCGCGGGCGGCATGGTTGTCCCGGTAAGACGCGACGCCGCCACCGGCGCGATGGTATTCACCCGAATATTCTTCGAAGCGCCTTCGATAGCCAATGTTTGTGCGAAGCCGTGGAGGCCGAGCTTCGCCGCGCTGTAGTTCGCTTGCCCGAAATTGCCGTAGACGCCGGCCCCCGACGCGGTCATCACCACGCGGCCATAGCCTTGCGATCGCATGTGGGGCCAGGCTGCGCGCGTCACGCGGAACGCTCCGCTCAAATGGACGCCGATGATTCGATCCCAATCCTCATCGGTCATTTTGTGGAAAGCTGCATCCCGCAAGATGCCTGCATTGTTGACCACGACATCCACGCGCCCGTAGTGATCGAGCGCGCATTCTACGATGCGCTCACCGTGCTCGACGGAATCCGTGTTGGGTATTGCCTGACCGCCGGCGGCGTTGATCGCATCGGCTACCGATCCGGCAAGCGACGCGTCCGTACCTTGTCCTTTTAGCGAGGCGCCAAGATCGTTGACGATGACCTTCGCGCCGTGAGCGGCGAAAGCTTCGGCGTGGCATTTTCCGAGCCCTTGCCCGGCGCCGGTGACAATGGCGACGCGACCGTCAAAGTGGGTCTTCGGCATGGCTCTTAGCTCCTGGACCCTGTGATTCAACATTGGCAAACGCTATCCGCGCCGGCATGCCACTACTTATCCCCCCGTGTGCCGTAGAGACGCCGCAGCTCGTGTTTCGCCAGCTTGCCTGAAGCCAATCGCGGGAGCTCCGGCACAAACTCAATGGAACGTGGGCAGCTGACGGCGGAAATCTTGCTGCGGCACCACGCAATCAGCTCCGCCGCAAGCTCGTCGCCGGCATCCGCCCAGTCGACGGGCTGAACGATCGCCTTTACCTCTTCGCCATATTCGGGATTCGGCACCCCGATCACGGCCGCATCGAGCACCTTGGGGTGGACAATCAGCGCATCCTCCACGGCTTGAGGATAGATATTCACGCCCCCCGAGATGATCATGAAATCCTTGCGGTCCGTCAGGAAAAGATATCCCTCTTCATCCATCCAACCGATGTCGCCGACCGAATACCAGAGAGGCTGTGTGGGATGTCGTGCCTTCGCCGTCTTTTCCGGGTCGTTCAAATAATTGAACGCCCTTGCCGCCGGCACCTCAAAATAAATGATTCCCTGCTGTCCCGGCGGCAATTCGCGGCCGTCCTCATCGCAGATATGCAGGGGCCCCACTTGTGAGCGTCCCACGGAGCCTGGCTTGCGCAGCCATTCCTCCGAGGTGATGTAGGTACCGCCCAAATTCTCGCTGGCACCGTAATATTCATGAATGATCGGGCCGAGCCACTCGATCATCCGGCGCTTGATTTCGACGGGGCATGGCGCGGCTGCATGGATGACATATTTGAGCGACGAGAGATCGAAACTCCGTCGAACCTCTTCCGGCAGAGCCAACAGGCGCACGAACATGGTCGGCACGAACTGCGCATGGACGACATGCCAGTCCTGAATCGCTTTGAGCGTCTCCACAGCATCGAACTTGCGCAGGGTGACCGCCGTGCCGCCCAGCCGATGGGTCACGATCATTCCGGCGAGCGGCGCGCCGTGATAGAGCGGGCCGGCATTGAACGCCACCAACGGATTGAACGCCTGATAAAGCCGGATGCCGCCCTCGACCGGCGAAAGCTCCTCGATCGGTCCATGCCGGAACGGGAGCATGATGCCCTTCGGGCGCCCCGTGGTTCCGCTCGAATAGATCAGATAAAAACCCGAAACCTGGTCGTCGATAGGTGTCGCCGGCATCGCCGCCAGGGCCGCCTCGAACGAGCGCGCACCGTCGAGCGGCTGCACGCCGGTGTAGAACACAGCCTCGATCTTGGGGATGAGATCGCTTCGTTGGCTGGCAAGCGCTGCAGGCGTTTCCCCTGCGTCCGCCGAGGTGATCAACAGCTTCGCATTGCAGTCGTTGAGAATATAGGCGGCTTCCGCCGGCTTGAGATGCGTGGACAACACCGCTGCCATCAGACCCGAACGTTGCGCCGCCCAATATACGATGGCGTATTCCAGGCTGTTCCTGAGCATGACCCCGATCCGGTCTCCCGGCACGAGGCCCATGCTCTGGAACAGATGCGCCGCCCGGTTCGACGCTTCGTCGAGTTCGCGATAGGTGAGCTGTTCCCCCGTATCCGCAATCACCATTGCGGGATGGTCGGGGCGCGTTCGCGCATGTTGATAGGGATGCATGGCAATCCTCAGGCTGCTTTAGAAGCGAGCAGTAATCAACGAGAAAAAACTGCACGGACCTCGATCAAAGGTTGCTCCAGCGTGGCAGGCACCGCCCGGCCCGGCAAAGTTCACGGCCACCGGGGCCGCCGTGCGGTTCTCCTGTGTGAAGCCGCGAATGCTGACAGTCGTATTGTCCGGTTCGAACTGCGTACTGGCCGAGAACGACGGCGTATAGGTTGCCACATATCCCGCCGTCACGACGTTGCGGTCGGTCAATTGCTGTTGATTGTAAACGGTAACGGAGACGGGAACGTCCTGAAGCCGTTTTTCCATGCCGGGTGCCGTGACGGCAATCTGCTCCGGCTCCCCAATTGTCACCCTGGACGATTGCCGCAACGGGGAAGCCGACGCTCAATGCGGGCGCGGCACAAATTGCAGATTTGTAGAATGTCTTGATCGTGAGCCTACCCTTCAGTCTCATTCGATGGCCAAGTTGAAGCCATTATTATTGTTCGTTGTTCACAGGCGTTCCCGAACCTGACGGAACGAGGTCTATCGGAACGCACTACGGTGTCGTAATGACATCTTGATGTCAATGTCGGCCAAACGTCCTTGACACGACAACCTTGATATGACACTCAGGTTCCATGTTGAATGTACCTGGCCCGCGCAACGCCGTAGTGGCGCTGATCGACGAGTTGCTTCGTGCGCATGGTCGCTTAAAAACATTTTTTGCGAGCGTAAATGCCGCGACCGGTTTATCATCGATGGAGTCGACGGTCCTGACAGCGGTAATTGAATCGACTATCGCCCCGACAGTCCCCCAAATCGGGCGCAGCTTGGGCCATCCGCGGCAGGTGATCCAACGCGCGGCCAACGCATTGATCGCAGCAGGGCTGATCGAAACAGCCCCAAATCCTTACCACAAGCGTGCCCCGCTGCTGCTGCCTACGCGCCAGGGACGGGTTTTGAAACGTAAGGCGGACGCACGTGCGGCCGAACTCACTGGTGCATTGCTGCGCAGCATCGACGCGGCGAAGTGGCGGCGCGTTGCAGGTGACCTGCGCGAGCTACGCGGCGAAATCGAGGCTTATTTGCGTTCAGGAAAAACGAAATAATGACTCACACGTACAAACTGGAAGAACTGGCCGACATTCCAAAACTGACGGCATGGCTGGACAGCAACATCCCCGCATTGGGCAATGGGCCACTGGACGCCAAGCTCATCCATGGCGGCACTTCGAACGTCATTCTCAGTCTCAATCGCGGCGGCAGCACCATGATCCTCCGCCGCCCGCCGGCCGTGCCGCCGCCGGGAAGCGAAAAGACCGTGCTGCGCGAAGCGCGGGTGCTGGCCGCATTGAGGGGAACGCGGGTTCCTCACCCGGAATGCTACGGAAGCTGCGCCGACCCCGCGGTGATCGGAGCGCCATTTTATGTCATGGAGCTGGTTCAAGGGTGGGCCGGAGAGTTGCGGGACGAGAAGATCCACAACAGGCCTCCGTTCGACAAAATGCCTTATGAATATGGCATCCCGTTCGCCGTGGTGGATGGCCTCGTCGCGCTTGCGAATGTCGATTACAAGGCCATTGGGCTCGACGGTTTCGGCAAGCCCGACAATTATCTCGAACGCCAAGTCGACCGCTGGGCAAAACAGCTATCGTCCTACAAGACCCTTTACAATTATCCGGGCCGCGACCTTCCGGGTTACGAGCTGACGGAAAAATGGCTGCGCGCCAACACGCCCAAAGACAGCAAGGTGGGCATCATTCATGGCGACGTTGGTACCACCAACATGCTCTTCGCGCCCGATCCGCCGGCGCGGCTGACGGCGATGATCGACTGGGAACTTTCGACCATCGGCGATCCGCTGATCGACCTCGCATGGATGTGCAACGGAATGCGCGACGAACGCTGGCCCGACCGTGTGATCGAAGGGGCGCTCAACAACCCGGCGCATTGTCCGACCCGCCAGGAACTCGCGCGGTATTATGCGGCGGGCACCGGTCGGGACATCTCCAATTTCGACTACTACCTCCTGCTCGCCAGGTTCAAGGCCGGGTGTATCCTGGAATACAAAGTGGCACAGGCCGCAGCGGGCATTCTAAGCGCGGAAACCGGCGCGTTCTTCTCGCGCATAGTGCTGAAGTGTTTCGAGGAAGCGGCGTACATGATCAATAAGATTGGGTAACTCTTGGGAGGACAACGCCATGATTGATTTCCGCATCGAACCGGAATTGCAGGCCAAGCTCGACTGGATGAAAACCTTCGTCCGGGAAGAATGCGAGACGATGGACCTGTTGTTCCCCGAGCACGCCCTGGTCTTTAACCCGAAGGACGAGAAGTCGCGCAAACATTTGAGGCCGCTGCAGGAGAAGGTCAAAGCGCAAGGGCTGTGGGCCTGTCATTTGGGCCCGGAGCTTGGGGGCCCGGGCTATGGTCAAGTCACACTTGCCCTGATGAACGAGATCATCGGACGCTCTTTTTGGGCGCCCACCGTGTTCGGTACGGCTGCGCCCGACACCGGCAATGCGGAGATACTCGCTTTGTTCGGTACGAAGGAGCAGAAGGAAAAATATCTCAAGCCGTTGATGAACGGCGAGATCGTATCTTGCTTCTCGATGACCGAACCGCAGGCGGGGGCAGATCCCAAGGAATTTCAGTGCCGCGCCTATCGCGAAGGCAATGAATGGGTCATCGACGGCTACAAGTGGTTCTCGTCGAACGCGCGTTACGCCGCTTTCATGATCGTGATGGCGGTGACCAATCCGGAAAATCCGCCACACGAACGGATGTCGATGTTGATCGTGCCGGCTGAAACGCCCGGTATCGAAATCATCCGCAATGTCCAGATCATGGGCGACGCCTATGATCGCGACGACGGCATGCAGGCCTATGTCCGCTATAACAAGGTGCGGGTGCCGCTCGACGCGATGCTTGGCGCGCCGGGCGAAGGCTTCAAAGTCGCGCAGGCGCGGCTGGGAGGGGGCCGCATTCACCACGCCATGCGCACGGTCGGCCACTGCCAACACGCAATCGAGATGATGGTGGAGCGCGCGGTGTCGCGCCGTACGCAGGGCAAGGCATTGGGGGACCACCAGTTCGTACAAGGTATGATCGCCGACTCGATCATCGAGCTCGAGCAATTGCGCCTGCTCGTGCTCAAGACAGCCTGGATCATCGACAATGAGCCGCGTGGCGCCGCGCGCACCCATATCGCCATGTGCAAGGTTCAAATGGCGAATGTTTATCACGACATCGTTCGACGCGCGGTCCATCTGCACGGATCGCTCGGCGCTTCTTTGGAGACGCCGCTCGCCACGATGTGGATGGGCGTGCCCGTCCTTGCAACCGCCGACGGACCGACCGAAGTCCACAAGGTGCAAATCGCGAAGGCTTATCTCAAGAAGGCCAAGCCCGCCGAAGGCCTCTTCCCGAGCGATCACATTCCGACCAGAAAGGCGGCGGCCAAGGCGCGTTTTGCCAAAGAGCTGTCGTCGTGATTTGCGACCCGCTGTTCGATTTCACCGGCAAGGTCGCGCTTGTCACCGGGGGATCGAGAGGGCTCGGCTATCAAATGGTCAAAGCCTTCGCCGAACGCGGAGCGGACATCGTCATTGCCAGCCGGAAGCTCGAAAATTGCGAGAAGGTGGCGAGCGAAGTCCGTCGCCTTGGCCGGCGCGCACTCGCCTTCTCGGCGCATGTCGGAAAATGGGCCGACTGCGACGCGCTGACGGAGGCCGCCTATGCCGAGTTTGGCCGGGTCGACATACTTATCAACAATGCCGGAATGTCGCCCGCCAGCCCCAGCCATCAGGTGACCGAAAGCATGTTCGACTCGGTCCTTAATCTCAACTTCAAAGGTCCGTTCCGTCTGGCCAGCCAGATCGGCTATCGCATGAACCAGGGTGATGGCGGCTGTATCATCAATGTCAGCTCGACGGGCGCGCTCATGGCTCTGCCGCAGGCTGTTCCCTATGGCGGGGCGAAGGCGGCGCTCAATGCGATGACCGTTTCGCTCAGTCGCGAATTTGGCCCCAAGGTTCGGGTCAATACGATTTCGCCCGGAGCATTCCTGACCGACATCGCCAATGCGTGGGATCCGGAGGCGCGCAAACATATGCCGGTTGCTCTTGGCCGCGCCGGCAATCCGCCGGAGATCGTTACCGCAGCGCTTATGCTCGCAAGCCCAGCGTCATCCTATACGACTGGCGCGCTGGTTCGCGTGGACGGCGGACAGCGCTAATCCATCTGACAGCGGACGCCAACGTACTGAGGAAAAGGCAATTCCATGACCCGCGCCGTTATCGCCGACCGGCTTGGCCCGATCCAGAATTATGCGCTGCGTGCATATGACCCTGGTCCGCTTAAGCCCACACACGTCCGTATCGCCGTGAAAGCAGCGGGGGTGAGTTTCGTCGATGTGCTGACAGCGGAAGGCAAATATCATGTTCAGCCACCGGTCCCTTTCATTCCCGGAAGCGAATGCGCGGGAATAATTGAGGCTGTCGGCACCGAGGTAAGAGGTCTCTCAGTCGGCCAGAAAGTCGTGGCAAGCTCCTTTGGCGGGATTTTTGCGGAAGCGATAAACGTCCCGGCCCGATCCGTGAAACCCATGCCCGAATGCATGTCGTTCGAAGAAGCGTCTGTGTTCTCTGTGAGCTTCATCACGGTCTGGCATGCGCTGGTGGACCGTGCGCAGTTGAAGGCCGGTGAAACGCTACTGGTGCTGGGCGCGGGCGGCGCGACAGGTTATGCAGCCGTACAACTCGGCAAACATCTCGGAGCGCGTGTCATTGCTTCCGCTTCGGGCCAAGCCAAACGCGACTTGGCGCTCGCGGGAGGAGCGGATGCGGCGGTGGATGCACGCTCCGCGACTTGGCGCGACGATGTGCTGGCGGCAAACGGAGGAAAGGCGGTCGACATTGTCTTTGATCCGGTAGGCGGCGCGGCCACCGAACCCGCGTTCCGCTCGCTCGCCTGGAAGGGACGGCATCTGATCGTGGGATTCCCCGCCGGCATTGCGTCGCTGCCTACCAACCTGCCGCTGTTGAAAGGTGCGAGCCTTGTAGGCGTCAATTTGCGGCGCTTTGGCGAGACCGAACCGGAACGGGCCGCTGCCAATGGTGAAACGGTATTTGCGCTGGCAGCGCAAGGCATTTTCAAATCGGCGGTTGCAAAAACGCTTCCATTGGAGCGATTTGCCGAGGCAATGGCAGATGCGGCGAGCGGCAAGACCGCGGGACGGATCGTGCTCGTCACAGGTTAGATTAGGGCTGTTGACTTGGCGGCTGATTGTGTATGACCACAATGCTGGAATTGAAAATGTCTTCGCGGTCGGCGGCGGCGTTTGTTTGCCACGGACGGGCGGCACACAGCGAGGAAAATCACCCGCCGCATCTGGCGCAAATTTAGGAGAATCGGATGTCTGAAGCATACATCATCGACGCGGTTCGCACGCCGCGCGCCATCGGCAAGGTCGGCAAAGGCGCGCTGGCTTCTTTGCATCCCCAATATGTGGCGGCGACGGTGCTCAAGGCGCTGGCGGAGCGCAACGCGCTTCAGACGGCGGATATCGACGACGTCATTTGGGGCACGAGCGCGCAGATGGGCATTCAGGGCGGCGACATGGGCCGCATGGCGGCGCTCGACGCCGGGTTCGATATCCGCGTCAGCGGGGTCACGCTCGACCGCTTCTGCGGCAGCGGCCTCACCGCGGTGAGCCTTGCCGCCGCGCAGATCAAGTCGGAGGCAGAGGATCTCTTGATTGCCGGCGGCACCGAGATGATGTCCTACGTCAATGCCTATGGGCAGGCGTTGCGGGAAGCCGGCGTCAAGTCGCCTGGCGGGCTCGGCTCAGGCAACCCCCGGCTCCAGAAGCGGTACCCGCAATCCAACCAGGGCGTCTGCGCCGATGCCGTTGCCTCGATGGAAGGCATCACGCGCAATGATGTCGATGCGATCGGGGTGATGAGCCAGGAGCGCGCGGCACAGGCGATCAAAGAAGGACGCTTCAAGCGTTCGACGGTGCCCGTGGTCGATGACGCGGGCAAGGTGATCCTGGACCACGAGGAATATCCCCGTCCCGGCACCACCTTGGCGGATCTCGCGGCCCTGAAGCCGAGCTTCGCCGCCATCGCCGACATGCCGTCGGATGCGAGCGGCATCACCTTCCGTCAGTTGATCAACCAGCGCTATCCCGACCTCAAGATCGAACATGTCCATCATGCCGGCAATTCTTCGGGCGTGGTCGACGGCGCGGCCGCCCTGCTGCTGGCCTCGCCGGATTATGCGCGCAAGCATGGCTTGAAGCCGCGTGCGCGCGTGGTGGCGACGGCCAATATGGGCGACGACCCGACTTTGATGCTGAACGCTCCGGTGCCTGCGGCGAAGAAAGTCCTCGCGCGGGCCGGTCTTTCTCTGAAGGATATCGACCTTTTCGAGGTCAACGAAGCCTTTGCCGTCGTGATCGAGAAATTCATCCGGGATCTCGACATCGACCGGGAGAAGATCAATGTGAATGGCGGCGCGATCGCGCTGGGCCATCCCATTGGTGCCACCGGTGCGGTGCTGATCGGGACCGTGCTCGATGAATTGGAGCGGCGCGATCTGAAGCGGGCGCTGGTGACCATGTGCGCCGCGGGCGGAATGGCGCCCGCGATTATCATCGAGCGCGTGTGAAGCAATCCGACCCATGCGGCTTGACGGAAAGATTTTTTCCGGCTCACCCATCAACAAACGCGAGATAAGGGCAGCGGGAAAAAGCGAGCCTTTTCCCGCTTAGCCCTGTGGCATTTCCTGGAACAGATCAGCGCGGCTGCATGCGGATGGCGCCGTCCAATCGCACGGTCGTGCCATTGAAATAGCCATTGCGGATCATTTCGAGGGCGAGACCGGCATATTCTTCCGGATGGCCGAGGCGCGGCGGAAACGGCACCATCGCGCCCAGCGCCTTCAGCATCTCCGGTGTCGCGCGGTTCATGGCGGGCGTATCGAAGATCCCCGGCTGGATCGTATTGACTCGAATGCCCTCGCGCGCAAGATCGCGGGCGATGGTCAACGTCATTCCGACGATTCCGGCCTTGGCGGCGGAATAGGCGGCCTGCCCCATTTGCCCCTCTGTGGCAGCAGCCGATGCCGTGTTGACCATTGCGCCGCGCTCGCCATCGATTGGCTCCAGCGTCATCATACCGGCGGCGGAGCGGGTGATGCAGCGGAAGGTGCCGACGGTATTGAGGCGCAAAACCCATTCGAATTTGTCGGACGGGAAGATGTTGATCGCGCCGGTATTCTTGTCGCGCCGCGCAGTCGGGATCGCATTGCCGCCCCCGGCGCAGCAAACAAGCGCGCGCTCCTGGCCCTGCGCGGCACGCGCCTTGGCGAAGGCTTGGTCCACGCTTTCGTCCGAAAGGACATCGCAGTGGCAGAAGACAGCGCCGGTTTCGGCGGCAGCCTTTTCACCAGTTTCCTCGTTGAGATCGAAGATCGCGACCTTGGCGCCGGCCGCCCGCAAGGCCTTGACGGTCGCCAACCCGAGACCCGAGGCCCCACCGGTCACGACGGCCGCAAGCGAGGAATCGATTTTCATGCCGTTCTCTCCTGCTAGAGCACTAAATCCACAACCATGATGCATGACACCATTCGACTTTCAAGGACTGGCGCTGGATGGCGAAGGGTGTCTTCCTCCCCTTGGAGCGCAGGGAGACTGGCGCAGTGTGGGACGTCTATTTTCCCGAACTGACCAACGCAGACTTGTACGTCGACCCGACAACCGTCCTTCTCCGGCGCGTCGCATCTCACCAAAACGGAAACGTCGTCTCTACGCGAAAGTTCTTGCCTGCCAAGCTTGGGTCGTACGGCGCAGCCTCAGCGCGCCGACAAGCCAGGATTGCCGGGCATCAGCCGGCACCGCACCGAGTTGAGGAAATACGCGACCCCCTGATATTGTCCGACGAGTATTGGCAGCTCGATAAGCTGTTGCTCGTTCAGGCTACGCGCCAGAGCAGCCCAAGTCTCGTCGGAAATCATCGCATCCTGATGCAATTCTTCCACCGCTCGAATGATTGCGCGATCGTCTTCATTCCAGCCAGGCGCCGCCGAGCCACGTGTCACGCGATCGATCTCCTCGCTGGTCAATTTGGCGACTCGCTTGCCAATATCCACATGTTCGCCCCACTCATACGGCGCCTGGCACAGCCATCCCACACACAGGACCGCGAGTTCGCGGTGACGGGGCGAGAGCGCGCCTCCGAACAATTGAAGCGCCAATTCGGTGTGGCGCCGGTATAAAGCGGGATACCGCAACACGATCGCGACATATTCCGGCACATTGTCCGTCGGCGGCAGCGAGACGGCTTTGCGCAGTTCCGTCACTGTCTCAGACGCCTCCTTGCCGAATTCGTTTGGCTTCAGGGGAGGAATGCGCGGGGGCATGCCCACGATCAGCGCTTGTCTCGCGTGGATATCGAAAGTTGATTTCGTGTGCTCTGCCACACTGCCGTCCTGGCGAGGCGTGCTACTGGGCATAGTGCTCCTCATAATCGTGTCTAAATTGCGCTAAGAGCTCCGGCGGTTCAACTTGACATCAGAACCACGGTAGTCGGTGGGACATATTTGTCCGATAGGAGCTGATTGCGCAAGTCCCACGCTGAATCCATGGAAGGGGAAGTGCTGTCGTGCAAAGAGCGGGGCCGTTTTCTGACCGATTAGCCAGGTGAGACACAGGCGGATTTTTGCACTCACAGTCTGCGATTCATTGCGCACGAAAATCGAAGGCGGCGCAACGCGCGCGATACGCTGCTGACAAGAAGCCCGACGCCCCGAAGGACGGCAAAGCCAAATTCTCCTCGGACCATGCCTCCCTCAACAACCACTTTATTTGACCTTGCCATCGACAGCAAATTGCGGGCTGCGGTGTCGTGAAGGTCCGCATCGGCGATCTGGCCGCGGGCGGACAGGTTCGTTCCCGAGTGTCCGTCGTCAGGTCATTTGCGATGCCGGGGGCGTAGCCGGATCGTTTGGTCCCGGCATGCCTGGCGGCGATCCATAATCGCGGAACGGGAAGAACGATCCCGAGAGATCCACGGGACCACGATAGTATAAATCCCAATGCCGCCACGCAAATCGCCAACGATCTCCGTTATCGATGAATCTCTCGAAGTAGACACCGATCGAGCTCGTGGTGCGCCCGTCCTTGAAGCGGTTATGCTCCGTTACATAGGTACGCCCCGATGCCACGCCATTCCCGACGTCGAGGATCGGAGTTTGAATGACCATGAGAACGCGTTCGTATCGATCCATGAATTTCTCGAAACCCGCTATAATCGCAGTTCGACCGCGCAATTTCATGCCCACTATGTTCCATTCCGCATCCTCGATAAAACAATCTCCGAATGCATTGAAATCCTTGCGCCATACGGCATCGACATAGCGCGCGTGCAATTGACGGATTGCGACTTCGGCGTGAATGAAATCAGTCATGTTGGTTTCTCACTTGAACGCGGCATTGTCTCCGGGATGCGGGGCTCGTATCGCCCGGGCCCCGATACTCTGCCCTGTTTTCATGGATCGGACGACGACACGCGCCTAATTGGCAACAACTCTTCGCATTGATCCCGTAGCGGGCCGCCAGCTCCCTCAGGCTCGCTTGGCTATTTTGTATCGCTCGACGGACCGCCTCAGTCGTCGTGGCGCTGGCGTGAAGAATCTATCCCATAGCTCGTCCCTCCGAAGCTCGTGATACAATGCACCATGATTCCACGGGACCAGACACCTAGCGTGAGGGCTCGTCAACCAAGTCCGTCGGTGCTTCGGGGATCATATCTCGACGGACGAAGTCCAGGCGTTTGCGCAACTCTTCGGCATTTTCCGGCCTCCTCGGCGCAGCGACTGGAAAGGCTTCGTCGAATGAGCATTTGCTTCCTTCCGCGGCTTCCGTGCGCGATGAGAGGTGCACACGCGACGTCTATTCGGGAATGACGATCGGATATTCCCTCGGAGTAATACCGGAAACCTTGAAACTTGACCTCTCTCAGTGTCATGGCCCGCGACTGGGGGCCATGACATGCTGGAGTAAAATGAGTCGGTACTCATGGCCTTTGGTATAAGTAGCCAGAAATCATGGGCGGTTTAATTCCAATGCAACCGGCTCGTATCATCGAACGTTCCGGCCTCGATCAGCGACCGTCACTTCTCGCTCATCGCGATATCGGAACCGCCCACGCCGTTGCGCAGGCGATGCAGATAGAATTGCACGCAAGGGTCTTCGGGGCGCTCACGGGCCAGCGCTTCGAACTGGGCGAGCGCTTTATCGACGCCGTGATCCAAAAGGTCGAAGGCGCTGCGGTAGCGCGCGAGCTGCTCTTGCGTCATTGCGCCTTCGCGCAGCGGCTCCCAAACCTGGATGGGCTTTGTTTTACCCTTGAGGACGACCGATCCGATCGGGCGGAATGCAATGCCGGGACAAGCCGCCTGCGTTTCTCCGCTGACGCAAACATGGGTCCCGAAATATTTGTTGAGCCCCTCGAGACGTGACGCGGTGTTCACCGCATCGCCCTGCGCCGTATAATTGAATCGCGAACTGGAGCCGAAATTCCCGACGACGGCATTTCCGGTATGAATCCCCACGCGCGTCAAGCCGAATTCGCTGCCTTGGGCGCTCTGTTCTTTGCGGAAATTCTCGCAAAACGCATCGATCTCGAGCCCGCAGCGCACGGCGGCTTCCTGGTGGCCGGCAAGATCGACCGGCGCATTGAAGATGGCGAAGACGGCGTCGCCGATGAACTTGTCGACCATGCCATCGTGCCGCAACACGATCGAGGTAACGCCCTCGAAATACAGATTCAGGACATGCGCAAGCACCTTCGAGTCCATCTTTTCGGACATGGTGGTGAAGTCGGCGACGTCCGTGAACAGATAGGTCATTTCGCGCCGCTCGCCGCTGAGCGACATGCGCGAAGGGTCGGCGATCAACGCCTGCACCACTTTCGGCGAGACATAGCGCGAGAATGCGCCTTCGATGAATTGCCGTTGCTTGCGCGCCTCGCGCCCCGCCAACGAGTCCGTGCCCGAGAAACTCGCGATCATCGCAAGCGACGGCGCGAGGAGATCGATCATCGTGTCGCCATAGATGTAAAGCGCACCGCCGACCGCCCAAAACGCGATTATGACGACCACGAGCGCAAGGACGCGTCCCCAAAGCTGAAAGTTCAACATACCGAGGCAGGAGCCGGCGAAGGCAAGCGCAAGCGCTATGAAGAAACGCGTTTCCCAGCCCGTATAGGGCGAATGCTTGTGGTGCAGCAGGGAGGCGATGCCGTAAGCATGCACCAGAATTCCCGCCAGATTTCCCGAATCGGACATCGCGGCGAACGGTGTGCGATGCCGGTCCTCGAGCGACAGGTCGGAACCGATCAGCACGATCTTGTTGGCAAATGTTTGCGCCGGAAACAGGCCTGCCACCTGCGCGTGCAACTCAAGAAAAGACGAGGTGTCTTCCAACTCCCCTTTGATGGCTCCATTGATCCGCTCCAACAGCGAGACGTTGGGGTCGGGCGGCGGCTTGGTCCATACGATGCGCGACTGCACGGCGGGCGTCTTTACGCCGGCATAGGCGGCGAGTGCGCGGTCGAATCCCGGAACATAATGCCCCTCCCCCTCGGTCGCGCCCGGAAAAACATAGCGCGCCGTCCCGTACTGATCCGTCGCGAGATTGACCATGGCGCGTCGCGACGGCGGCACGAAGGCGCGAAGATAGGCGAGTTGCTCCGGCGTTACGATCGAAGGCTCTTCAGTATACGCGACGACGAGAGGCACCTTCAAATTGTCGATCGTCGCCTTGAGCAGCGCGTCCTTTGCGGGTTCGGTTGCACGATCGAAGAGATAGTCGACCCCGATGGCCGCAGGCTTTGCCGCAGCCAGTTTGTTCAGGAGGTTGGCGAGAAACACGCGATCGATGGGAGAGCGGTAGGGCAGTCCCGCCAGCGTGTCTTCGCGCACGGCCACAACGACGATCTTCGGGTCGACCGGGATTTGCGGCGCTCCGATCGATATTTCCCAATCCTGAATGAAGCTGTCCGCGTTCGTCAGCACCATCAAATGGTCGACTGCGACGACGGCCAACAGGGCGGATATAATCGTAATGACGATGAACCCTGCCAAGAACGAGAGACGGCCGTCGCGTAAGAGGCCGCGCGCGCGACTGCCGACCATGGCTATCATTTCGATTTGCGCAGCAAAGCTTCGGCCTGCCGCCCGCACCCCTTCTCGATCATCCAGGCCGCGCGCATCTCGTCGGTGCTGAGCGTGGCCGGCACTGTCGTGATCGTGACGGCCGATTCGGTGCCGTTTACCGTAAAGAAATAGGAAGCATCGCCATGCACCCCGAGGCCGCTCGTGAGCGCCAAGGAAGCGCTGCCGGGCGGCCAGCGCGTTTCGGCCCTCCAACTGCGATCGGCCGGCATGATAACGAGCGTGACCGGCAGCGCGTCGAGCGGCCGCCAAAGTACCGGCACCGTTCGTTCAAGAAGGCACGCACTGCCCGAACTCGTGGCGTCGATGAGCCAAGGCTGTGGCAGCGGCGGTTTGGGCATTACGCCGCGCGTCGTTCCAAGCTCGGTGGATCGCGCATTTTGTTCTGTGATCAAGCCACTGAGCGCCGCACCGAGCGCGACGCCCCGTTCCGCGACCGGCGCGTTCTGATAGGGGCCGTCGATGTGGATCGTCTGGCCGCTCTCCGAGATCAAGGTGAGGTGCTGGCCCAGTTTCAGCACGAGCGCTTTGGTGGGATCGATCACGCTGCCGACGGCGATGTTTATGCCGCGCGCCTCCGAAACCACGTATTGCGCTGCATTCGCCGCCGACAATGACAGAGCCATGAAGAAAGTGCTGAGAAGGATTTTGCGCATGGTCAGTTGTGCTCCCGCTGTGCGAGTTGCGCGCTGCGTCCATAAGCGGCGCTGTCTCCTATAAGCGTGAAGGAGGCCCAATAGAAGGGATGCGCCGTTGAGGGATGTCCGATCATTTGAAGTTCGGCCTGGCGAAGCGCGTCGGCCAAGCCGCGCGCGCGGATCGAGGGATCGAAAACATTCGTCATCAACATTTCGGTGGCCGCGGAGGAAACTTCCCAATGGCTCGCCATGACGGCGCGCGCGCCAGCGGCGAAAAAGGAATCCGAGAGACCTTCCAATGCGCCGCCGCCAAGCCCGTCCGTTGAGGCCGCCGTATTGCAGGCGGAGAGCACGACGAGATCGGCATTGAGCTTCAAAGCCGCGATTTCGCTCGCCTCCAGGAGACCGTCATTCGCAGCACTTGCTGCCTGTCCCGACGGCGGCGCGAGGGCCAGCGCCGGTTCCGAGGCACAGTGCAGTTCTCCGGGCAAAATGCCGTGCGTCGCGAAATAGAGAACCCTGAACTGATCGAGCGGTTGGGAGCGCAGATTAACTTCGCTCGCGTCCGGCCCCAAAAGAACGACCGCCGCATTGCCGCCGATATGCTCGCCGACATCGCGCACTTCGCGTGCGGTGTCCGGCAATGGCGGCAAGGCCCGCAAGAGTTCCGGCGCCACGGGCCCGGCATCGCGGCAAATTCCAGTCAGCGCCTCGAGGGCCGTCTCGCCTGCGGCGCCATTTGCGCCCTGGAAAGGCGGGTCTCCGAGACCAAGGAACGGACGGGTGGCAATCCGGCGTACTGCGGATTCCTGCTTCAACGTCACGAAAGCGAGCAGCGAAGGGACCTCGCTCAAGGCAAACCGCCTCACCAGCCAGGCGGCGTGCAGATAGTCGCCGCCGACGGGCGAAGCCGTGACGAGCGTGGCCAGCGGCAAGTTGGCGAGCACAGGCCCTGGCACCACGATCAGGTGATCGATGCCCGTCAGTTGGTCGCCCAAAGGTGCAAGCAGCGCCCGGTAAAGCTGATAGGCGCTCTTGAGGTCGAATTCGGGGGGCCGCCCGTCGACCGGCACGAAGGCCTCGCGAAGATCGCCCACATCGCTCGCGAGCGTGTCTTCGCCGATGGCCAGCGGAACCGCCGAAAATCCGTGCGGCCGGATCACCATCGCAAAACCCGTATCCCGACCGAAGACGAACGAAACGAGCGCTTCATTCGGCGCGAGTTTCGATTGGGCATCTGCGAGCCTGGCCAGGCCGGGATCGGAGAGGCTCGCATATCCCGGAAAGCGCTCGTGAATCTGCGCGAGCAATGCGTCTACGCGAGCGCTCGCCTGTTTTTCGCCGTTCTCGAGCGTATTTTCGCGTTCGCTGCTGCGCTGGTCCTCGGATTTGGCATATTCGGCCGCCAGCGCCACGCGCGCGAGATCGCGACCGCGTTCGGCCGTTTGCAATTGGGAAACGAGGTCGGAAAGGTCGTGATTGCCTGCCGCGCGGGTCGCCGCGATTCTCGCGATCGTCTCGTCGACCGCGCCGGAATTCACGATTTGGAAAGCCCGAAAAATCTCGGCATCGCGCGTAGCGGCGTTCCCCGCAGCCAATTCGGCATCCGCATAGGCAATGACATCGTCCGGCGAAATTTCCGCACGCGCTACGGCGTCCTTTTCCGCGATGGCGAAAGCGGCATCGAATGCATCGAGCGCGGCCGGGTAGATCTGCTGGCGCGCGTAAAACCCGCCAAGCCGCGCATCGGCAAAGGCTGTCGGCGGCGCGTCGCCGAACACTTTTTTATCGGTATCGCGGGCATCGCGCAGGTCGTCTTCGGCGGCAGCGACGTGACCGAGCTTTTCATCGATCTCGCCGACGAGCGCGACGGTGTCGGCACGCCACCACATCGGCAGTCCCGGTTCGTCGCTGATGATCCACAAAGCTTCTTCCGCGCAAGCGTTGGCGTTGGCCAGGTCGCCCAGCCTCAGCGCCATCTCGGCCTCGATGCGAAGCGCGTGCGCCAATTCGCCTTGGCTGACCGGAACGCCGGATTCGGCGTCGCCATGCGCATTGCGCTCGACGGCGGCTGCAATCTCGCTGCGGCGCTCGGCCGTCGCTTGACGGGCGAATTTGAGTGCATCGGCAAATTCGCGGCGATTGGCGGCATCGAGCGCAAGATAGGATTCGTAACGAGCGCGCACATTTTGGTCGGCCGAAGCCTGGATGATAGGTCCGGCACGTTGAAACAAAGCCGCGGCTTCTACGAACTGTTTCCGATTGCTTGCCTGCAGCGCGAGTTCCAACAATGTCTGTCCGACGACCATCGCCGACTTTCCATACAGCCGTTCCGCGATCGCGAGAGCCTGGCGATAGCTCGATTCGGCGGCCGCAAAACGATCGTCCGCAGCGGCCAGACGCCCCGCTTCGACCAATCGTTGATAACGTGCGAAGTCCGACGTTGCCGCATGCAGGATATCGGCCGGGAGTTTTGCCCTCAGAATGCCGAGAAGGTCTGCAGCGACCCTGGGCGACGATATGTTCGCGTCATCGGTGATGGCGGCTTCCAAAGCCGGCAATGTGGAAGGGGGGCCTTCCGCGCGATAAACCCGCGAACCCGCCGCCATCCCGATCACGATGCGCGTCCAGCCCGTACTTTTCAGGGTGCAAACTCGCAGTTCGGCATTGCCGTCATTGGCCCATTGCGGATCGCCGCAATCGAGGCCGTTGTTTTGCGATTGCACGAGCTGCCCGAGCGCGGCGCGAAGCGCCGTCGTATCCTGCGGCGCCGACGAGAAGAGGACTTGTCCGACCGGTTCCGTCGTGTTGCCGCAGGTGATCGCGGTCGGCTGATCGGCCTCGAGCGGACCGGCGCTCCGACATGTTTCACCCGCGAGGTTTTTTCCGAGCTCCGCTGCTTCGGCCTTCGAAATTGCGACACCTGAAGCAAGCAGCAATAGAGCGGCGGCGACAATAAGGGATGGCCTTATCATCTCCACAGGGCCTCGTTGCCCCAGCTGGAGTAATCCTCGTCCGCCGGCGGCACGCCGTGCGGGCTGCGCGTGT
This sequence comes from Rhizomicrobium sp., assembly GCA_049692035.1. GTDB lineage: Bacteria > Pseudomonadota > Alphaproteobacteria > Micropepsales > Micropepsaceae > Rhizomicrobium. Next base: position 1,881 of record JBAVOL010000139.1, on the reverse strand, counting down.
TCCCGACAATGATGATCTGCGTCAGCAGGGTCGGTATGATCGTTTGCGCGGCGAGAGCGCTTCTAACGGCCTGCGAACCCAGAGGTTCCGCCAATATGTCGGACCCTGGCTGTCCTTCATTGGTGCCGGTGCCGGGCTTCGTCCCACTGCCCGGCTGGATCGTGGTCGCAATTACGCTCGTCGTTTGGTCCGTCATGGGCACATATCCGACAAGGGTTTCCCTGGCAGTGCCGAACTCCGTGGCGTTGCCGATCAACACATCCGCGCCGGTCGCCGTGCCGTAAGTAAGAGTGACGTCCTCTGCCGGCCAGATCGTGATGGTTCCGTCGATGTTTCCGGTTCCGAGATTGGACGCGTCACCGTTCCCCACCTGCGCGTAGGCGTCCGCGCCGGTCGTGCTTCCCGTCAAGGCAAGATCGCTGACCGAAATGTCGCCAGTAACATCGAAACTTACCGTTGCCCCGCTCGCCGGCGCGTTCTCGTCATTGCCGCCATTGCCGATTTGGGTATAAGCCGCCGCACCGGTTCCCGCTGTTAGCGTGACCGCATTGCGGGAAGCCGGAGCGCTCACGTCTACGACAACGTCGCCGGATAATACGCCGCTGCTGCCATCGGCTGCGCCGGAATTCACCAAATCGCCGCCACTGCCGATCTGCGCATAGGCCGCATCGCCGTTGCCCGTCAGCGTCACAGCCGTCGTCGCGTCGACGGTGATTGTGCCGCTCAGCACAGCGGTGCCGTCGAGCGACTTTCCCGTCTCGTATCCCCCCTCGCCGATCTGGGCATAACTGCCGGTTCCCGCGCCGGCCGCGAGCGCCACCGTCTCTGCGTCGACGGTGATCGTTCCGGTCTCGCTGTAACCGCTCGATGCGGCGTTGCTTTCGGCACCGCCCTGACCGACCTGGGAATAGGCTTCCTGGCCCGTGCCGCCGTTCAAAATGAGGCTACCCACCGCATCGATCGAGATATTGCCGCTCTCGTTGCCGGACGTTTCGTAGCCGCCATTGCCGATTTGCGCGAATTGGCCGGTCTGTGCGCCGCCGGTCAGGGTGACGTTGCCGTTGGCCACGATTGCGACGTTGCCGCTTGCCGCGCCGTCATAGCCGATTTGTGCATAGCCGTTTATCGCTTCCAGGCTGACATTGTCGCCGGCCAAGGTCGTGCTGCCGCCGATGGTACCGACGGCCACATTCCCGCTCGCTCCGCTGCCGCCAATGACGATGCTCCCGCCATTATTGCCATAGGCGCCGGCAGCCGTCAGAGCGGAAGGGTCGGTTGTCGTGCCGTCCCAGCCGGCAACGGCAAGTATTGCGCCGGTGGGCGATTGAACGGACGAAACGAAGACGAGATTGCCGGTCGTCAGCATCGTCAGGTTGCCGTTCACGAACGAACTGGAAACCGTCAGGCTCTCGGCATCGTAGAGGGTCGCATCGCCCGTCCCTGTCGTGTTCAGTTCGACCGTTGCCACCTGGTTGGCAGCGTTGGTCAGCGTGATATCACCATCGGTGGAGGAACTGGTCGATGCGATCAAAGTGCCGGCATCGATGGCGCCAATGCCGCTCTCGGCAATCGTGCTGCTATCCGTCAGCGTCAGAATATTGGTCCCGACATTGATCAGGCCCGTGATCGACAGCGCGCTGTTGTCGTTGATATCGACATTGCCCGCCGTGTCGGTGTAGCCGGAGATCGTGCCGATCGCATTCGCATCCGTCAGCGTCGCCCCGCCCACCGACGAGCCCGTCAACGTCCCGGCATCGATGGCGCCACTGCCGCTCTCGGCAATCGTGCTGCTATCCGTCAGCGTCAGGATATTGGTCCCGACATCGATCAGGCCCGTGATCGACAGCGCGCTGTTGTCGTTGATATCGACATTGCCCGCCG
>JBAVOL010000138.1:0-7279 GCA_049692035.1 Rhizomicrobium sp. | reverse complement strand
AACGATCGCTCGACGTTCATGATCCTCTCCTCCAACGCCGCTCTGGCGCAGACCTAAAATCCCGTCTCTTGCAAAAGCGCCAATGCGCTCGTCGCGCCTGACCGGCTCCCACGGGCGGTTCGGATGTGATGTTAGTTTAGTCTTGCCGTTTCGCCCAGCGCTGTGCTGGCGAGCGACAGCTGAGCGATGAGTGTGGCCGGGAATGACGGGAGTGAGGTCCCGCCCCTTGGTTAACGAATTCGCAACGCCATGCCTGCCAGGATGAAGTGATCTTCTGCCGGCAAGGCGCTTCATGCTCAACGCCCTGATCTTCGCGATTTACGCCATGGCGGCCGCCACGCTGTCGCTCTTTCTCATGCTCGTGGGCGCAGCCGATATGCGCGGCGCGATACTTCTTGGCCTGGTAGTAGTTCTGCTGGCGACGCAAGTGCACGGCGCAGTGTTGCGCAGTCGCGCGGCGCGCGCGGCAAAGCGCGAAATCGCCGATCTGAAGCGTGCGAGCCGGGAATTCGTCCGCGCGCTGGAAGAAACCCATGTCAAAATCGAGGACGTGAAGGTCGCATCCGCGGCGCGGGCCAACGAACAGAGCCGCAAGATCGTCGCCGAACTGCAGATGTTCGAGAGCCTGATGCGGGAATTTTCGAGCCGCATTTCGGAACAGGCGAAAGAGGAGCCGGGCAACGAGGTGATCGAACGCCGGGCACGCGATACGGCGCGATCCTATCTCGATACGCTGGGCGAATCCGATCTGCTGGAAACGATTCGCGCCTCGCTCGAAGAGAACCGGGTCGATCTCTATCTGCAGCCGATCGTCAGCCTGCCGCAACGCAAATTGCGCTTCTACGAAGCGTTGTCGCGCCTGCGGGCCGAGGACGGTTCGATCATCATGCCCGCGCAATATATGAAGGTCGCAGCCCCCGTCGGCCTCATGTCGGTGGTCGACAATCTTCTTTTGTTCCGTTGCGTCCAGATCGTGCGCCGGCTGATCAACAAGAGCCGCGGCGTCGGCGTCTTCTGCAATATCTCGGGCGACACGCTGGCGGATTCGGAGTTCTTTCCGCAATTCCTGGAATACATGCATCACAACCGCGATCTGGCGGCGCATATCGTCTTCGAATTCGATCAGGCCGCCGTGCTCAAGGCGGGCCAGAAGGGCGAGGAGAATCTCCTCTATCTCGCGAGCCTCGGCTTTGCGCTGTCGATGGATCATGTCGATACGCTGGCGATGGATTTCGCACAGTTGAAAAAATTGGGCTTCCGCTATTTGAAGGTCCGCGCCGAGACGCTCGTCAACGGCATGACAGGCGCGCAGGCCGCTGTCGCCGCCGAGGATTTCAAGGCGCTCCTCCAACGCCACGGGCTCAATCTGATCGCCGAGCGCGTCGAAGACGAAAAGACGGTGGTCCAGCTGCTTGACTACAGCGTCGACTTCGCCCAAGGCTATTTGTTCGGCGAACCCAGGCCGGTGCGCGAGGATTCGCTGAAAGCACTCGAGAGGATCGAGCCCGCAGCGCCGGTGATCCCGTTCCGCAAGGCGGGGTGATCTCTCCCCAACGATCATGATCTTCCGCCAAGCCCATTGACCGCGCGGCCGGCCGTGTGCGACCGCTACCCCATGACCGACACCCCAGTGCTGATAACCGGTCTTCGCGAGATCGCGGCCGGTCACGATGCTTTGATCTGCGACGTTTGGGGCGTGCTCCATGACGGAACGCGCGCGCGCGCCGGAGCGGTCGACGCGCTGAAGCATTTTCGCGCCGCATTCGGGCCGGTGGTGCTGCTGTCCAATGCGCCGCGTCCGGTTTCCGTGCTCGAAGATCAGTTCAAGAAATTCGGCGTGCCGGCCGATTGCTACGACGCCATCGTCACCTCGGGCGTCGCGGCGCGCGAGGATCTGGCGCAGCGGGCCGCAGACCAAAGGCTGGCGCTCTTCCATCTCGGCCCGGTGCGCGACCGCGGCCTGTTCGAGGGCCTGTCGATCGATTGCGTGGCGCCGGAAGACGCGTCATTGGTGCTGTGCACCGGCCTTTTCGACGACGACACCGAAACGCCCGCCGATTATCGCAAGATGCTTGCCGGCTTCAAAGCGCGCGGGCTTGTGATGCTGTGCGCCAATCCCGATATCGTCGTCCAGCGCGGCGCCAAGCTCATCTATTGCGCCGGCGCGGTCGCGCGTGCCTATGAGGCGTTGGGCGGAAGCGTCGTCTATTACGGCAAGCCCTATGCGCCGATCTACCGGCCGGTGCTCGCAGAGGCCGCAAGGTCGGCGGGGCGCCCCGTCCTGCAGCCCCTAGCCATAGGCGACGGGCTGGAGACCGACATCCGGGGCGCCAACGCGGTCGGTATTGAGGCCCTGTTCATTGCCGATGGTGTACATGGCGAAGAGATCGGCGACGCGAGCCCGGAGACGCTCGCCCGATGCTTCGAAAAGGCGGGCGTCACCGCAAAGGCGGCAATGCGCATACTTGTCTGGTAAGAGCACCAGCCTTTAAGAGACCGCAGACGCAAAAGGACAATCCGATGCCCTATTATATCGAAGATTTGAAGGCCGGCATGTCCGAGAGTTTCTCCAAGACCGTCACCGCGCGCGACATCGAACTGTTTGGCGAGGTCAGCGGCGACGTGAACCCCGTGCATTTCGACGAGGAATTCGCGCGCGGCACGATCTTCAAGGGCCGCATCGCGCATGGCATATTGAGCGCCAGCTATATTTCGACCGTGCTGGGCATGAAGATGCCGGGACCAGGCACGATCTTCCTCAGTCTGACGACGCGCTTCAAGGCGCCCGTGCGCATCGGCGACATCGTGACGGCGACATGCACGGTGCGCGAGGTTGTGACCGAAAAGCGGCGCGTCGTGTTCGACTGCGTCTGCAAGGTCGGCGATATGGTCGTGATCGAAGGCGAGGCGACCGTCATGACGCCGGCGCATCCCAAGTCCTGACGCTGCGACATGCGTATCTTTCGCCACTATCGCGACGTACCGGCAGCCTATCGCGGCGCCGTGTTGGTGGTCGGGAATTTCGATGGCGTGCATGTGGGACATCGGGCGCTGATTGCGGAGGCACGGCGGCTGGCCGACGAGCGCAACGGTCCATTGGCCGTTCTGGCATTCGAGCCGCATCCCCAGGAGTTCTTCCGTCCCGCTATGGAATCCTTTCGCCTGACGCCCTTCCGCACCAAGGCACGTCTCATCGCCGAGCAGGGCGTCGATGCGCTGTTCGCGCTTGCCTTCGACGCGGAAATGGCGGCCATGAGCGCGCAGGAATTCGTCCTCGACGTGCTGGTCGACGGACTGGGTGTGGGTTGTGTCGTCGTCGGCGCGGATTTCCAGTTCGGCAAGGGTCGCAGCGGCGATGTGACTGTGCTGTCCTATATGGGCGAGATGGAGGGCTTCGGCGTCCACATTTTCGAGCCGGTGACGGGGGAAACCCACGAGAAGATTTCGTCGACCCGCATCCGCGACGCCTTGAAGGCCGGCCGGCCCGAGATCGCCGCCCGGTTGCTCGGCCATTTCTGGACCGTCGAGGCGCGCGTCGAGCATGGCGACAAACGCGGGCGGGGGATCGGATTTCCTACCGCGAATATGCGGCTCGATCATTGCCTGCAGCCGGCTTTCGGGGTTTACGCCGTGCGGGCGACGATCCTCGAAGACGACAAGCCCGTCGGGCAATTCGACGGCGTCGCGAATTTCGGGATCAGGCCGATGTTCGAGAGCACCGTGCCGCTTCTGGAAACCTATCTGTTCGATTTCTCGGGCGACCTCTACGGCAAGCACATGGCCGTGGCGCTGATCGCCTATCTGCGCCCCGAGGCCAAGCTGGCCGGGCTCGACGCGCTCAAGACGCAAATCGCCGCCGACGTCGAGGCGGCGCGCGCAGCGCTACAAAAGGCGCGCTGACCTCTTCGCGGACGAATATGCCCCCGGCCGGGACCTGCCGCTGGACGCACCGGATGCGCGCTGATAGAAAGTCCGCCGCCGATTTCTAAGGCTTTGGCCATGAATTTCTTGGGTTTTGGGGGGCTCGCGCGAATTCTTCGCCCGGCGCCGCGGCAGGCGGGATGATAAATCCCGCCCTTCGCGCGATCCGGGCTTCGAGCGTTCGCAATTTTCCCCAAAGAGCCTGAGACGATGAACGACCCCAAACCGACCGACACCAAGAGCGACGCGCGCGATTACCGCGCGACGCTGTTTTTGCCGCAAACCGATTTTCCGATGAAGGCGGGCCTGCCGGAAGCCGAACCGCGCTGGCTCGCGCGCTGGGAGGCGATGGGGCTTTACGGCCGTATCCGCCGGGGCGCGCAGGGGCGCCCCCTCTTTCTGCTGCATGACGGGCCGCCTTACGCGAACGGCGAAATCCATTCGGGCACCGGCCTCAATAAAATTCTCAAGGATTTCGTCGTGCGCTCGCAGGGCATGCTGGGCAGGGACGCGCCCTATGTGCCCGGCTGGGACTGTCACGGCCTGCCGATCGAATGGAAGATCGAAGAGAAATATCGCGCCGAGGGCAAAGCGAAGGACGACGTGCCGATCGCGCAGCTGCGCCGCGATTGCCGCGAATTCGCGGAGAAGTGGATCGACGTGCAACGCGCGCAGTTCAAGCGCCTGGGCTGCATGGGCCAATGGGACAAGCCCTATACGACGATGGATTTCCGCGCCGAAGCCGTCATCGCGGGCGAACTGCACAAATTCGTGTCGAACAAGCTGCTCTATCGCGGCTTTAGACCCGTGATGTGGTCGCCGATCGAAAAGACGGCGCTCGCCGAAGCCGAAGTCGAATATCACGAAAAGACGTCGCCGACGATCTACGTGAAGTTTCCTGTTTGGTCCGTTCGCGAACGTACGGCCAACGAGTCGAGGTCCGTTCCGCCGGCGCACTCGCAGCAGCCGGACTTGGCGGGCGCCGCGGTCGTGATTTGGACGACGACGCCCTGGACGATTCCGGGCAACCGCGCGATCGCCTATTCGCCGACCATGTCATACGGCCTCTATGAGGTGGTCGAAGAACGCGAGGGAGCGCTCCCGCATATCGGCGGTCGCTTGCTGTTGGGCGATGATCTCGCGCAGCAGGTCGCGATGCATGCAAAGGTCGTGATGCGACGCCTGCGCGACGTCGACCCGGCGGGACTTGTTTGCGCTCATCCGTTGCACGATCAAGGGTACGAATTCGAGGTTCCGCTCCTGGCCGGCGATCACGTGACGGCCGACACGGGCACCGGCTTCGTGCACACGGCACCCGGACACGGCGAAGAAGACTTCGAACTGATGACGGCCGCGTTTCCGAACTACACGACAGACAACGCGGACGCCTTCAAGGTCGTGCAGGAGGACGGTTCGTTCGCACCGAACGTTCCTCTCTTCGCCGGCAAACGCATCCTCACGCCCGATGGCAAGGACGGCGACGCCAATGGCGCGGTGATCAAGGAATTGATCGCGGCAGGCAAGCTGCTCGCCAAGGGATCGCTGCGCCACCAATATCCGCACAGCTGGCGCTCGAAAGCGCCGGTCATCTTTCGCGCCACGCCGCAGTGGTTCGTCGCCATCGACAAGCCGATGGGGCAATTCGGCGGCGATACGCTGCGCCAACGCGCGATGGCCGCAATCGAGGCGACGCGGTGGTATCCGTCGCAGGGCAAGAACCGCATCGCTTCGATGGTGGAGGGGCGGCCCGATTGGGTGTTGTCGCGCCAGCGCGCCTGGGGCGTGCCCATCGCCATCTTCGTGCACAAGACGAGCGGCGAAATTCTCGACGATGCGTCCGTCAACGCGCGCATTACCGAAGCATTCGCGGCGGAAGGCGCCGATGCCTGGTTCAACTCGCCGCCGGGGCGTTTTCTCGGTGACGAGCGTGCCGCGTCCGATTACGAACAGGTGAAGGACATCCTCGACGTCTGGTTCGATTCCGGGTCGACTCATGTCTTCACGGTCGAAAATCCGATCGAACCCTCATGGCCGAAGGCCGATCATGCCGACCTTTATCTCGAAGGCTCCGATCAGCATCGCGGCTGGTTCCAATCCTCCCTGCTGGAGAGCTGCGGCACGCGCGGCCGCGCGCCGTTCGACGCCGTGCTGACACATGGCTTCGTGCTCGACGAGCAGGGCCGCAAAATGTCGAAATCGCTCGGCAACACGCTGCTGCCGCAGACGATCGCCGACAAGAACGGCGCCGACATTCTGCGTCTGTGGGTGGCGAGTTCGGATTTCACCGAAGACCTGCGGATCGGCCAGGACATCATCAAGGCCAATGTCGATGCCTACAGGCGCTTGCGCAACACCGTCCGTTTCATGGTGGCCAATCTCGACGGCTTCGCGGAAGAAGAGCGCATCGGGCGGCCTCAGATGCCGGAGCTCGAACGCGCCATGCTCGCCAGGCTCGCCGAACTCGACCAGTTCGTCCGATCGGGTTATGCCGAATTCGACTTCAACCGTGTTTTCGCCGCACTCTTCAATTTCTGCACCAACGATCTGTCGGCGTTCTATTTCGATATCCGCAAGGACGCGCTCTATTGCGATCCGTATTCCTCGCTCAAGCGCCGCGCCTGCCTTGCCGTGCTCGATTATCTGTTCCGCGCCACGGTGACCTGGCTGGCGCCGATGCTCTCGTTCACCGCGGAGGAGGCGTGGCTGGCGCGCGATCCGGCCGCCGCGTCGGTGCATCTTCAAGCCTTCCCGGCAGTGCCGGCATCTTGGCGCGACGACGCCCTGGCGGAGAAATGGCGGAAGCTGCGCAACCTGCGCCGCGTCGTCACCGGTGCGCTCGAACTTGAACGGGCCGCCAAACGTATTGGCTCCTCGCTCGAGGCAGCGCCGATGGTCTATGTCGCTGACCCAGAGCTTTTCGCGCTGGCGGTCGATGTCGACCTTGCCGAATTGTGCATCACCTCGGCCGCGACCCTGGTCGAAGGCGAGGGGCCGGCTTCGGCTTTTCGGCTCGACGACGTGCCCGCGGTCGCGGTCGCGCCCCGCCGCGCCGAAGGCCACAAATGTGCCCGTTCGTGGAAGATCTCACCTTCCGTCGGGCTCGATCCGCAATTTCCCGACGTGACGCCGCGTGACGCGCAGGCGCTGCGCGAATGGGACGCCATGCGCACGGCGGCGGAGTAGGAGGCGGCGTGGCGGATGCGTCACCAAGACCGGCGGCCCGCTCCTACGCGTGGGGACCGCTGAGCGCACTCGGCCTTGCCGTCGCCGCGGCGACCGGCGTCATCGATCAAGCGTCGAAGCTTTGGCTTTTGGACGTGTTCGATCTGGCGGACCGGGGGCGGGTGGCGGTCACCTC
>JBAVOL010000137.1:0-54151 GCA_049692035.1 Rhizomicrobium sp. | reverse complement strand
AGCGTTGTCCACATGCCCACAGCCGTAACAGCAGAAATTGCAGCTTGATGATGGTAAAAGAAAGGAACGGCCGCGTTTCCAACTAACAGCCCGGCTATTGTGGTCCTGCCAACAGGGTCCACTTTACCGGACCTGTCGCAGGCAGAGCGCGAAGCCGTGCTGGGCCGCACGGCCAGGGCATGGCTGGACTGGCCAGTCTGAGCGGTCTCGAGCGATTTCCAGTTGCATGGAATCAGTGCCAGTAGCACATGAAGTTGGCCGGTTTTGATAGCACATCAATTGTCCGCTTCCGTTTTCTCGGTGCTTGTGGATTTGTGGGCAGCCGCGGCCCCTTGGGTGCCGGGCGGCTGCCCACAAATCCACAGCTCCAGTTGTCGCGTCGGTGCGGTTCACGCGGCAGCCTTCAGTCTTTGCGGTTCGATGAAATCCCTATCTTTGGTGTAGCGCGCCAAGAGTTGGGGGCCCCGGAACACGGCCAACGTGGTGTCGGGATAGGCTCGGTTCTGTGACCCTGTAGAGTTCCACAAGCTCACGCCACCTGTATTGATTTGTGAAGCGTTCGCACATTGGCTTCTCCATGCGCCGGATTGCCCGAGACCTATTCTAACAAACTCATTCGGATCAACCCTCCACGGCTTTCCCCTATACCCGCCTCAACCTGTCCAGACCCAGGGGTGCACTCCATTTTATGACGCGCCTTCGCACCTCTGCGTACGACGCAGAAACCGGTCGAGAACCATCCCGAAGTCTCTGGTCTCCCACAGGTTCAGAAACACGGTCATGATGTGAAGCTGCGCACGGGCAAATTCGTTTGCCTTGAAGCGCGGATCGAAGCGGCTTTCGATTTCGGCCAGATCGGGCAAGTGCCTCTGGATAAGGGACGGTGCGTCCAACAACCATCGAAGTCCCATCAGCGCGACGTATAGTTCCAAATGCAATTTCAGTTCTTCGACGTCGAGCGCCGGTCCCCCGCAGCCACGGAATTCCGCCACGAAGAGCGCCAGGAGCGCGTCGAGATGACAATCCCACAGCTTCGTCTCGGCGCCGCTCAGCGAGCCCCAAAGCGCCATGGCGACGTTCATCTGGCTGACATGGCCCCAGTCCAGGAGGCCGCATTCGAGTTCGCCTTCAGGGGTGCGCCAAAACCACGCGTTATCGACATTGGCGTTCCAGTGACACAGGGCAATGAACTCGGGTCTGCTGCTCAGAAACCGATTTATCGCGGCTTCATGCTGCGGAAAGCGCGCGACCTCGTCGGCGAGCCGCAAGATGAATCCTGGAGCGGTTATGTTCTCCGGCAGGAGCTGCGGGAATTTCGCAGCAAAGTTGGAGAATCTTTCTACCCTCTTTTGCAACTGCACAGCGCTGTAGGCGGCGCGGTCGCTGACGGACAATTTGCTCGCATCGAACGGGAATTGTCGGGCGACGCTAGCGGGCAGGCGGCCGGCTTTGTGCGTTCCCGCAAGGCGGGCGACGGCCCTGACCAACGCCTGATAGTGCTCCAACGGCACCGGCATTTCGTAGTCCAGGCATTTCTCGTAATGGCGCTCGATCCCGCCGCCGCCGAATGCAATGCGCCGTGTAATCAGAATGCCGGTGCCCGTTTCCCGATGATAATCGGCGAAGAAACACACAGGTACGGCGATCGGAAAGTCCGGAATTCGCGACAGCGCCGCGAACCGCACTTCCAGTTCCATCTGGATTTTCGCCCGATCCCGAATTTCGTCATCGAAGTCTCGCGAGAACTTCACGAATAGCTCGGTGTGCAAGTGTGATGCAGGCCTTTCGTACTCGACCGACAGGAGCAGCTTGCGGCCTGTGCTGCCGCCAGGGCATTCCTCAAACTGCGTTATTCGGGCGACTTTGTTGTCCGGCGCAAGCGCGCCGCTGGCGCGGAATGCGTTCGTCAGAAAGTCCACTCCTCCGGCACGCAGCGCTTCGCTATGCGCCGGGATATTGAGGCCCAGCATGTCGCCCGGGACCCATGCGAGAACGGTCATGAATGCTCCACTCGTATTCTTCACAATATCTGCCGGGCTGCTGTCGATCGCGAGCACGGGATACTCCTATAAGGACCCGCGCGCTCGCCTGGCATGGCGAAGACAGGATGCCGTCTGTGCCGTGGCTATCCGAGATACTATTGGCGCGCGAAGTCCAGAATTGTCGGCGCTCCTTCCCTCCCCAACGGCTCATATTCGATGCAGGTTCCCGAGATTGATATCCGTGCCACGCGTTTCTCCGTTTTCTGTTCGCGATCATTGGGTACAGTAATCCATCCAGACTGGCCGGTTGGCAGTCGGCTCTAAATGGCAATGCGCCTTGCCGTTCATGCGGTAAATGCCAAACCAGCGGCTACGCCGCGCGACAATTCGCGTGCAGCCCGTGAAGCCATGGCGCCAATACTGGCGTGACGATCGGAAGTCAGGCGCTCGGAAGGGGCCGAGATCACGACCGCTCCGGCGGGGTTGCCGTCCAGTTCGAAGATCGGAGCGGCGATGTTGGTCGAGCCTTCGGTGACATCGCCTTCGCTGACGGAATAGCCGCGCCTAAGCGTGGCGGCGAACTCGTCGAGCAGGGCGGCATCGGGCGATTCGCCGAGCAGTTCGATCTGCTGCTCGGGGCTCATGTAAGGCAGAATGGCGCGGCTGGTCGCACTTCCTCGGACTGGAACCGCCAATCCGACATAGGGCGCCGTGCGCAGCAATTGGCGGCTCTCCAGGGCGTCGATCACGACGAAGCGGCGCATATCGGGCACCGTCAGCAGCACCGTCTCCCCACTTTCATTACGCAGCGATTCGAGCGTGCTTCGGGCGCGCTGGCGCAGATCGTTGCTGCGGTGTCCCATATGGGCGACGGCGAGAATATGTGCGGTAAGCTGCCATCGGGCCGGGGCGCCTGACGCCGTGTGAATCCAGCCTTCATCAGCAAGCGTCATGATCGCCCTCTGGACCGCGCTCTTGTCGGCGCAGAGCAGCCTCGCCAGATCGCTGACGCCGACCGGCTGATGGCGCGCGATTGCTTCCAGCACGGCAAGAACGCGCGACGCGCTCCGGCTCCGCTTGACCGCCACCTCGCCCTCCAGTTATTATGTTACATATTGATCTAGTATGTTACTATGTAATACGTATGGGCGTGAGATGCAAGCGATGCGTCGTTGCGAAAACGCCCGACAAGATATCGGAGGCAAACGAAGATGGCGTCGATCGATGTAAGCCCGCTCCGGGAGGATCTTTCTTTTGGAGCCCGCATCTCGGGGGTCACGGAGGCGGCACTCAAGGACGAGGCGATCCGCAGACAGATCAACGACATTTTCGAGGATCGCGGCATGATCATCTTCGAGGATGTCGAACCCACAAGCCGGATGCATGTGGCAATCAGCAACGTCTTCGGCCCCCTCAAAGATCACCCGGTACCGACGGTCGAACGCGTCGACCAGGACACCATGCCGGGTGTCATCGATATGCGCCACGATCCGGAGACGGCGTACATTGTCGAAATAGACGGCAAGCGGCTTTCGCAATGGCTGCCGTGGCATTTCGATCATTGCTACAACAATGAACTCAACCGCGCCGGCGTCCTGCGCGCAGTGACGATCCCGCCGGAGGGCGGCATGACTGGTTTTGCCGACGGCATCGAACTCTATAACGCGATGTCACCGGAGCTGCGCAAGGCGATCGAGGGCCGCAACGTCATTTACACCCTCGACCTGCGCTATTCGCACATGCGCTTCGGCCGGCCGAAAACGTTCCGCGAGATCACGACCCATCCTGGCCACTATAAGACGCTCGAACATGCCAAGACCTTGCCCAGATCGATCCATCCGGCGATTTGGGCCCGTGAATCGGGCGAAAAAGTGCTACATGTTTCACCCTGGATGGCCGTCGGGATCGAAGGTCAAGAGGATACTGATGGCGATGCGCTGCTCGAAGCCGTCTGCCAGGAAATCCTGAATAAGGTGCATTCCTATTTCCACCAGTGGAAGCGCACCGACATGCTCATCTGGGACAATTGGCGGATGCTTCATTCCGTGAGCGGCAACGATCCGAAATATCCGCGCCGGATGCAGCGCACGACGATCAAAGGCGATTACGGCCTGGGTTATTTCGAGAACAACGGGGCGGGGCACGAAATTCTCGAAATGACAGTGTAACCGACTTCCGATGGCCGCGCCCGGGCCGGGGGGGCAGCGCGCTCACCGCGCGCGGGGCATGGCGACCTTGACGCTGCCGAACATGCCGACAGTGGTGTCGGATTCGATCATTTCATGGGGAAATGCCGCGTTCGAGCCGGCTCACCGCATCGAGACGCGCGATCTGATCGGCACTAAAGGTAACATCCATCGCCGCCAGATTGTCTTCGAACTGCCCAAAGGTGCGCGCGCCGATGATCCGGGAGACAACCGCTGGATTGTGGAGCGTCCAGGCCAAGGCGACTTACGCCGAGCTTCTGTTCATCTCCTGCGGATCGTCTTGACCGCTTCGACAATGTTCATTGAGACGCCCTGTCGCGATGTTGATCTTCTTGCGCGAATCGAGCGCTGTCATCTCGTTCCGAACTTGCGTGCTCAAATCCTGCCGATCATATTTTCCGGAAAGAACGCCGCCGGCTCCGGCTCTGAAGCCCATATGGGAACGAAAAAACGGCGAAACAGCGCTCGTGGCGTAGTCCGATTGGCCACAGGTCCGCGCTCGTGCGTCCGTGCCTGGCCTGAGAAGCTAATCAACAACGCGAGCGCTGCAGGTCGGCCCGCGTCACGGCTTCGATACGGTTGCTCCTCTCGCGGCTGTCGGGCGTGTACCCGTCCATCAGAATCTTATGCCCCAAGAAAATGACATTAAGATTCCGCCACCAAACTTCGCCAGCTCAATGGAGGCTGGGCGATGTTTACAAATTGCAGACCATCAAGGAAGAAGCACCGTGGAGCCAGTCAGCTTTCGCGCCTCGAGATCGGCATGTGCCGCCGCGGCGTCACGCAGCGGATGGGTCTGCCTCACCTTGACAGCCACCATGCCGCGACCCACCGCATCGAATAGCGCCGTCGCGCTCTCGCGGAGTTGATCGGTCGTGGCGATGTACCAAGCGAGCCCGGGACGCGTAAGAAACAGCGAACCCTTGGCCAAGAGTATCTGAGGGTCGAAAGGCGGTATCGGCCCGGAAGCCGCGCCGAAGGAGACCATTAGGCCAAGGGGGGACAGGCAGTTGAGCGAACCTTTGAACGTGTCGGCCCCAATCCCATCATAAACCACCGGAACCCCTTTCCCGCCGGTGATCTTTCGGACCCTTACGGCGAAATCCTCTTCGTCCGTTACGATGACATGGGCGCAGCCCGCCTCCTCTGCCAATGCCACTTTCGTCCGGCTGCCAACGGTGCCTATGACGATGGCGCCAAGGCGGCTCGCCCATTGGCAGAGGATTTGCCCTACGCCGCCCGCCGCCGCATGCACAAGGATGGTCTCGCCCGGCTCTACCTTGTGCGTCCGACGGATCAAATATTCGGTGGTCATGCCCTTGAGCATCATGCCGGCGGCCTGCACCTCGTCGATGCCTGCCGGTACCTTCACTAGGCGCGAGACAGGACGGATCAGAAGCTCGGCGTAAGCGCCGATCGGATCGACATAGGCAACCCTGTCCCCGATCGCGAAATCTTTCACGTCGGGTCCAACCGCCTCGATCACACCGGCGCCTTCACTGCCGAGCACGAACGGAAGCGCCGATTTGTACCGTCCGGTGCGGTAGTAAATGTCAATGAAGTTAAGGCCAACGGCGCAATTGCGAACGACGACTTCGCCCGGCCCCGGAGCCGGGACGTCGACAGTTTCCCACTTTAGCACGGTGGGCCCCCCGCACTCATAGACCCGCATGACATGTGACATGGCCGATCAGCTTCTCCTTTACAGTAGCTCGCGAGGAGGAATGCGCCCGGGTGTCTCGTTTGCGATCCGTCGCAGGCCTTGCCGCCTTACGAACGAACTCCTTGTTCCGGAGCGCGATCCTGATCGTATTGCCGCTGACCACCTTGTTCAACGCCCTCTTTTTCAGCATCGGGCCTTGGATGATCGAATTGGGCAACACGCCAGAGCGCACTGCTGCCCTTACTTCTTTGGGGGCCGCCAATTTTCCTCGCGCTAACGGCCTGTCGCAGGTTTTTATCACGACCGCAACCATCGGTGCCGTCTTTGCCGGAATCGGGCGCGACTTGCCGGGAAACTATCCGGCCTCGTTCAGCGCTCTGCGTTCTCGGTCGGTTGGACGCGATTCATTTCATCACAGACAAGCCACGCCAATCAACGGATGAAGGCCCGTCGGAGGGCGCCGTCGCTGGGCGTCCTCCGATGGACACTAAAACAAGGCCTCTCGCGCTATTGCAGAAAATCGAGAGGCTTCACCGTCAAACGTATCCACGGCTCTCGACCGCGGTCGACATTGCAGGCGATTCCATCGGGTCCAGAGGCGCCACTTGTGTGACCGCCGAAAATGAGGGAACTCGCTGGCAGCAGGCTCGCCGCGCTCTGCGGATTGTCCTAAAAACGGCGTGATCGCAGCCGCTTGCCTGTTCTTTCGGCCAGCTACGGGTGCCCTTGCCGCTCCTCATCGGGGCTCCCTCGATACCCGACAAGCCTGACGGGTTGGTGAGGAGCAGATCTCCAGGGCCTTGGGGGACGGGTCCGGCGACCTGAAACCTGCGGCCGGACGCCGCCCGGATGGCTAGGACGTGCGGTATCAGCAATTGTCAACAGAGTTGCGGGTTCTATCGAGACTCGGCCGATCGTTTTTGGAGAATGGCCCACAGCTTATCGGGAATGTTTCGATGCTCGACAGTTCAGAATCATCCGCCTTTTCCCTTCGGATATTGGCCCGCCGACCGGCCTGCCTTTCCGAGAGGAACGTCAGAGAGAGGAGTCGCCATGTCGTTTGAGCTGAATAAAAGACTTGCCGCCAAACGGCGGCCGCTTCCCACTTCGGCAAACATCGATCCGGTCACTGCCGGTATTATTCGCGGCGCCATGGAGACCATTTGTTTCGAAGCAGCGACCCATTTGGGGCGCGCGGCGTCATCGGCCATCATCAACCAATCCAACGAACGCAACGGCGCCATAATCGACGCCCATGGTCGCCTGGCGGGGGCGTCTATCGGTACGCCTCACCTCACTTTCGTCACCCAGCTGACGACGCGCTACGGGCTGGAACATTTCCACGACTATGATTGGGGCCCTGGTGACGTATTTTTGGGAAATGATCCGGATTACGGCGGCGGTCATTTGCCGGATTACAACGTCTATGCGCCGATATTCGATGACAGCGGCAAGCTGGTATTGATCCAGACATTGCAGGCTCACCAAGGGGATACAGGCGGCAAGGATCCGGGCGGATTTACCCTCGAAGCGACCGATATTTTCACCGAAGGCCTGGCGGTTCCCTGTCTCAAGATGGTGCATCGCGGCGAAAAGCGCCGCGACGTGATCAAGCTGCTGGAACGCAATAACCGCTTTCCCTCTTTCCATGGCGATCTCGCAGCCATGATCGGCGGTGTGCAACATTCTGTCAGGCGCCTCCAGGACATGATCAGGAAGTGGGGTACCGATGCCGTCTTCGCGGCCATCAATTACAACATCGATCACACGGAAAAGCGCTTCCGTGAGGAAGTCGCAAAATGGCCCGATGGCGTATATGAAGCCGACGTTTACATCGACCACGATACCCAGGGCATCAAGGACGTCAGAGTTCACGTGGCCTGTACCGTCAAAGGCGACCAATTGACGGTCGATCTGACGGGCTCGGATAATCGCCCCGAACTGGTTGGCGTGTGGAATACGTTTGCTAACAGCCGCAGCTATGTGATGTCCCAATTATCGGCCGCGGTAGATCCCACTATCGTGAAAAACGAGGGATTGTTTCATGCGGTGGAGATCATCCTTCCCGAGGACACGATCGTTCAGCCGCGCCCGAACATGCCTGCTGCTCTCGGATCTTTCCACCCAGCCTGCGAGATTACTGAAGCGGTCTGTGTGGCGCTGTCAAAGGTCGTGCCGGAGCGCTCGGCGGCCCAAGTCTACAAGATCGGCATGCCCAACGCGGTGATCGGCTTCGATCGCAACGGGCAGATGTGGCTCGATCAGGGCGTCGATGCGCGCTCCATGGACTCATCTGCTGTTCAGGGCATCGACGGCTGGGGTTCCTGCCCCGCCGCGCTCGGCAATCTGTTGTTGTCCGAAGTCGAAGATGCGGAAAGCCGTTTCCCCGTCATCAACATCAGCCGTGAGATGACCATCGACGCAGGAGGCGCCGGGCAGTGGCGAGGTCAGCCCGGCAGTCTCAATGTGAAGAAGGTTCTGGAGCCCACCACGGCGATGGCGTGGATGGTGTCTGCGGCGCATCCGATCAGGGGGTTGTGCGGCGGTGAAGATGGCGGCCCCTATTCTAACTATTTCGAAGTCGGCACGCCGAATGAATACAAAATCGATCTCGCTGTGAATGCGCGGCTGCCGGCGGGCGCGGTCATCGCCTACCAGCACGGTGGCGGCGCCGGTTTCGGACCGCCCCTATTGCGCGATCCGGAAGCCGTGAAAGACGATGTGCTCGACGAGAAAGTCAGCGTCGCAGCGGCCAAGTCGAAATATGGCGTGGTGTTTACAGGCACCATCGAGGAATACGATCTCGAGGTCGATGTCGCAGCGACAGACGCCTTGAGACAGAAACTGAAAGCGGCGAAAGCGGCATAGGGAGCAAATCCGTGAATTATCGTGTAGGAATTGATATTGGCGGCACATTTACGGACTTTGCACTTCTGAAAGGTTCGAAAGTCGTCCTTCACAAGAATCTGAGCACGCCGGAGGACAGATCTGTCGGCGTGATGGATGGACTGCGAAAACTAGCGGCCATCGAAGATTTGCCCGTAAGGGATTTCCTCGGGCGGTGCGATGCGATCGTGCACGGCACCACCATCGCCGACAACACCCTCATTGAAATGAACGGTGCGCTGACCGGTTTGATCACCACCGAGGGTTTCCGCGATGAAGTGGAGTATCGGCGCGGGTTCAAGGAAGATATCTGGGATCTTCGATTGTCTCCGCCAGTGCAAATCACCCCAAGGCGCCGGCGTCTGACCGTTTCGGAACGGATTTTATTCGATGGTTCGGTTTATAAAGCGCTCGATGAAAATGCGGTACGTGAATGTTGCCGGCGATTGAAGAAACAGAAGGTGGAGTCGGTCGCGATTTCGTTCCTCTTCTCTTTCGTGAATCCAAAGCACGAAAAGCGCGTCGCCGAAATTGTCGCGGAAGAAATGCCAGGCGTGCACATTTCCTGCTCCTACCAAGTGCTACCCCGCGCACCGGAATACGACCGCACCAGCACGACGGTGGTCAACGCCTATGTCGGGCCGAGCGTGACGTCCTATCTCGAGAAGCTCGTCGATCGCCTGAAAGAGGCCGGCTACAAAAACCAGCTCATGGTCATGCAGGCCAGCGGCGGCGTGATGACCAAAGAATACATCGACGGATCGCCGATCCGCGTGCTGGCGTCGGGCCCGGCCGGTGGGGTGGTTGGATCCGCCCATGTCGGCGTGACGAAAGGGTACCCCGATCTCCTCTGTGTGGATATGGGCGGCACCTCCTATGATGTGTCTTTAGTGTTGAACGGCGCCGCGCCTGCTGAAGCGGGCTGGAATTTGCATCACCGTTATGTGGTGGGCGTTCCCATGGTCAAAGTCGAGACGTTGGGCGCCGGTGGTGGCTCGATCTGTCACGTCAACAATGGCGCTTTGGAAGTGGGACCGGCGTCCGCAGGCGCGGAGCCGGGTCCGATTTGTTACGGTCGTGGCGGCACGCAGCCCACAATTACCGATGCACTCTTGATCCTGGGTATCTTGTCCGAAAAATCGGAATTTGCGGGCGGCAGTTTTTCGCTGCGCAAGCAGGGCGTCGAAGAAGCATTTCAGGAAATTGCCTACAAGATGGGCTATAGCGCAGAAGAAGCCGCGTTCGATTGCTGGCGTGTGGTGAATGCCAATATGAGCCAGGCGGTACGCAGAACCACGGCCGGCAAGGGCATCGACCCCAAAGATCTGGTCATGCTCGCCTATGGCGGTAACGGACCGGCGTTCGCCGCCATCCAGGCCGAAGATTTGGGTATCGACAAAGTTCTGGTTCCGAAAGCGTCTCCCACCTTCTCGGCTCTCGGCACACTGGTCGCCAATCCCACCATCGATGAGGAGCGTTCCTATATTTCTTCGGCCGCCAGTCCGGACATCGAAAAACTGAAAGCCCTGTGGAAAGAATTGGACGACCGCGCCGGAAAATATTTCGCCGACGCCAATTTTCCACGGGATAAAGTGACGGCAAAATACCAAATGAACATGCGTTACCGGGGACAAAACTGGGCACTCACCTTCGACATCAAAACAAACAAGGGCATTCAGGATTTGTCGTTCGTTGATGACACCATCGGACCCAGGGCCATTGAATTGTTCAATAAACGTCACATGGACGAATACGGCCATGTGCGTGAAGGCGAGACACCGGAGATTACCGGGGTACGTTTGGCGACTTATGTTGAAACGCCTACGCCGGCGATCGCCAAAGGGTTCAGCGCGCCGACTGTTGCCGCCAAAGCCGCAAAAACACGCCGCGCCAATCTCCGCAATGGTTACAAAGAAACGGATATTTTCCTCGGTTCGGATCTTAGGCCGGGCCATGAAGTGATGGGACCTGCGGTCATCGAGGAGAGTTTCACTACCATCGTGGTTTACCCGGGCTGGAAAGCCCATGTGGATGACGCGGGAGACTATGAGTTGACACGGGTTGATTCGTCTCATTGAGAAAATAGGCAGCACGGGCGTGGCGGCGTCGGATCGAATGGGACGCCGCTGCAAGGTTCAACAAAACAAAGGTTGATGATGAGCGCCACCTATCTCGAACATGGCCTCTTCGTGGCCCCCTATCACGATATCGATGAAAGCCCGACAATCGCGTTGCGGCGCGACCTCGAATTGGTCGAATGGGTCGATCGGCTTGGCTTTGGGGAGGCTTGGTTCGGCGAGCACCACTCGACCGGATGGGAGACGATTACGTCGCCCGAGTTGATGATCGCGGCAGCTGCAGAAATCACCAAGCGCATCCGGCTTGGCACCGGCGTCGTCTCCCTGCCGTTCCACAACCCGTTGATGGTCGCCAACCGGATTATTCAACTCGATCACATGACAATGGGTCGGGTCATGTTCGGCGTCGGACCCGGGCTGCTGACGACGGACGCCACGATGCTCGGCGTCGACATCAAGGCACAACGCGACATGATGGTCGAGGCGCTCGAGGTGATTTTGCCGCTGCTCCGGGGGGAAGAGGTTACGCACAAATCGTCTTGGTTTACGCTGAACCGGGCCAAAGTTCATCTCTTGCCGTACCAAAAACCGTATCCCGAAGTCGCAGTCGCGAGTGCGATCACGCCGTCCGGTGGCATGCTCGCAGGCCGTCATGGCCTCGGCATGCTCTGTGTGGCGGCGACTGAAACGATCGGCTTCGACGTATTGAGTGAGAATTGGAAAGTTGCGAACGAAGTGGCTGCTGAAAACGGCCATACCATGAATCCGCGCCAGCTGCGGCTTGTCGTGCCGATGTATGTCGCCGAGACCCGTGAAAAAGCGCGCGCCGACGTATCCGCCGGATTGGCGAAATGGTGCGAATATTACGATCGCGTGGCACCGAAAGGCATGGGAAATCTCCTCGACAAGGGCGACCCCGTCGATCTTTTCGTCAATGCCGGAAGGGCGGTTATAGGCACGCCCGCGGATGCGATCACCATGATTGAAAGGCTGAAGAAGAAGCAGGGCGAGTTCGGCGTCGTTTTGAACCAGTCGACGAATTGGGCCGAGTGGGAAAGTACCAAAAAATCATATGAGTTGTACGCTCGGTTTGTCATGCCGCACTTTGAAAAAGCGAACGCAAACCGTCGCCAATCATATGAACGGCTAAGAGAAGACTTCGAAGCGGTACAAGACGAACGCCAAGAGGGTGTCGACATGGCGTTCGCCCGCTGGAAAGAGAAATCCGGTTCCAAGCGGGCGTGAACTATGAGCGTGTGCGGTTGCCCGCTCCGGCAGTTTCAGCGACGGCTGCAAGCTATCGAGCGGCGTTGAACAGAGTAGAAGTTAGGCCAACGATCGCGCTTGCAGCAATGGCATCACGGTAAGAGCCAGCGAGCCATGGTGGAGAATTAGCATGACTGTATTGCAAGGATTCAGGATCGTCGAATTGGCCGAGGGCGTCGCCGGTGAGTATTGTGGGAAACTGCTGGCAGATTTCGGTGCAGAGTTGATCAAAGTGGAGCGGCCAGGATGCGGAAGCCCCACGCGTTCGATGGCTCCGATAGTCGGTCGCGACGCGGAGGTCGAGAACAGCGGCCTGTTTGCCTATCTCAATACCAACAAGAAGTCCGTGGCGCTCGACCTTGCGTCCAAGACCGGTGTCGATGACCTGCACAAATTGTTATCGTCTGCGGATGCTGTGATCGATGATCACGACCAGGGCTGGCTGAAAAGCGTCAGACTGGCGCCGGATGAAATAGAGCGCGATTATCCCTCGATGGTTTTCTGTTCGATAACTCCGTTCGGACGGGGCGCACCAAGCGACTGGCGCAACGCGAAGAGCATCAACATATTCAACGCGAGCGGTTGGGGGTATCACACTCCGAGTTCGTCCGACCGCAGCAAGCCGCCACTGAAGGGGCCGGGACGTTTCCTGGTGGATTATGAAGCCGCGCTTGATGCGGCTATCTGCGTCGTATCCTCCTTGTACTGGCGCCGCCGCAGCAAGCAAGGTCAGTTCATCGATGTCTCGCAGCTGGAGGTCATGGCGTCCCGGGCGGACATCGTTCTGGGACGTATGATCGCGGGGGACGACCCGGCGAACAACGAGCGCACAGCCTATGACGGAGGAGGACCGCACGCGTTCTTTCCCTGCAACGACGGCACCGTCTATCTGTATATGACGACCAAGAAGCACTGGGCGGGCTTGCGGACATTGATGGGTGATCCGGAGTGGGCGACCCATTTCGCTGAAGACTGGCTGGAGTTTGGAGCAACCGCGAGTGCCGTGGCGGCGTGTCGAGCCGGATTTGCGGCCTGGGTGCGCAGTATGAACAAGGACGAAGTTTCTGAAAAAGCGCAGCGGCTTGGAGTTCCGCTCGTGTCGGTGAACGACGCGTCTGATTTGCATCGCTCGCCGCAATTTCTTTTCAGAGAGTTTTTCCAGCGTCTGAATCATCCTGTGCTCGGCGAGGCGCTTTATCCGACTGTACCCTATAAGCTCAGTGCCACGCCTGCGAAGTTGACAAATCCCGCGCCTCTTCTGGGCCAGCATACGGCTGCGGTTCTTGGTGCGAGACATGAAATGGGTGGCGGGGTTGATGCAAACGCATCGTCCGCCGTACGTAAAATAGCGCATTCGTCCGGGGGCGGGCCGTTGGAAGGTGTCAGGGTCCTGGAAATTACGAAAGTATGGGCCGGCCCTTACGCCGGAAAGCTTTTGGCCTTTCTGGGGGCGGAAGTCATCAAGGTTGAAAGCAACAACAATCTGGACGAAATGCGCGCCTATGGCGGTGTCGATAAGAACCACGCGCCCTATTTCCTGAGCCTGAACCCCGAGATCCGCAGCGTGCAGGTAAATTTGAAGTCCGAAGAGGGGATAAAACTACTGCGGGATATGGTGGCGAAAAGCGATATTGTTTTGAACAATATCCGCCCCGGTGCAATGGAGCGCATGGGGATGGGTTACGAAGACCTGCGGGCGATAAAGCGCGATATCATCTCCGTGTCCATCAAGATGTTTGGCAACGGGGGTCCGCTGGGTTACCAAACGGGTTATGCTCCCTGTTTTGCTTCGTTGGGAGGGCTTAACTATCTCGTGGGCTATGAGGGCGGGCCGCCGCTCGGCATCAATATCCGCTATGGCGATTCCACCGTCGGGACCGCAGCCACTTTTGCGGCGATCGTCGCCCTGATGCACCGTGACCGGACCGGAGAAGGTCAATTCGTCGATGTTTCCGCGGTCGAATGCATGTCAAGCATGGTCGGTGACAGCCTTCTCGAATACAGCTTTACCGGAAGAATACCGGGTCCCGACGGGAACCGGCATGCCGACATGGCACCGCACGGCTGTTACCCGTGTCAGGGCGGCGAATGGCTCTCTATCGCTGTTGCATCCGACGGCGAATGGCACTCGTTGTGCGAGGCTTTGGGCCAACCCGATCTCGCCGAAGATCCCCAATTCAGCAACCTCGCGCAGAGGCAGGCGCATCGGGACCGTTTGGACGACCTGCTGTCGGAGTTCACCAAAAGACACAATGCATATGCCCTTGGGGCGCACTTGCGGGCCATGGGCGTTGCCGCATTCAAAAGTCAAAGCTCGTTGGATGTGATTCAGGATGAATATCTTTGGAGTCGCGAGTTATTCAGGTTTGTTTCGGATAGCAAGGAAGGAGCAAGGCCCATAGTAGGTCGCCCTTGGCGCATGTCCGGAACGTCCGCGTCCCTTTCGCGCGGGGCGCCGCTGCTCGGGGAGCATAACGCTTATGTCTATGGCGACATTCTTAAGCTGTCGGAGGAAAAGCTACAGCAGCTCATTCGCGACGGCGTGGTCGATTGAACCCTCGGCAATTTCGCCGGTGTGAAATAGAGGCGCAGCCTGTAACACGCTCCTCGGCAACCGCCGCCGAACCAAGAGGGGCGCCGGCTCGCGGAAGGCGCGCTACTCGGCATATCGCAAAATGCTTCGAATGCGCCGTAGGCGCTGTTTTCAGGCCACGCTCGAATCGGGACCACATCAGTCGGGATGATGTCGAGCCGTTCGCGCTTATCCTTGCCGATCGGATGCAGCGCCGGAGCAGAACAGCCCTTACAAAGCACCGCGAATTGCCGCGCGGGATACGCGTCCCGTCATCCGCCGGATTGTGACGCCACCACGGGACCGAACTCTTCATACATTACCGCATAGATCTTCGGCGCCAGAGCAGCCGAAATCGGCAGACGCTCGGTTCCCGCGAGCCTGTTCATCTCGTCGAGCACCGCCTGGACATCGTCGGTTTCGACGTCATAGATCGCCAGGTAGGGAAATGTCTCATGCTCGGCCAAGGCTTTCGCCAGGCGAAAGCGTTGCGCGGACTTGATGCCGTCGATGGCTACGACGTCGCGAAGGTGAACGTTCTGATACCAGTCATGGTACTCCGTCTCGCGGCCTTCCAACGGGCTCGTCAGCACAACCAGCTTGTACCGTGGCATTTTATTCTCCCTGTGCAGATTTGCTGTTTATGTCGAAGGCCTGAACGGTCGAAGTCAAGGGGCACCCGCTTGGGACCGATGACCGGCCTGCTGCCGCGGCGGCTTGCCGAAGGGAGACAGGTATATTGCCCTGGGAGGCATCGGGGGGCTGTGGTCACCTACGAGGCGGGCATCCGTAAGCTGTGGCCGCACACTGTCGCGGCGGCACAGCGCTGTCGCGCCGGTGTCCTCAGAAAGCCATGCCGTCTTGCGGGCTCCGAATGGCTCGATAACTCTGCGGTGTCGAACCCGTCCATCGCTTGAACGCCCGGCCAAAACTTGATTGCTCGGAATAGCCCAGCAAAATCGCCACTTCGTCCAGCGCCAAATGCCCTTGTTCGAGATAGGTCTTCGCAAACTCGATCCGTTGGCTTTCCAATATGTCCGAAAATCTCACCCCGCTGTCGCTCAGGTGCGACTGGAGGGTGCGAACCGACATTCCCAGTTTTTTTGCACAACGTTCGATCGAGCAATTTCCGGATGGCAGCGAACCTCGAACGTAATCCTCGACTCGCTCAACGATCGTCGTTCTCGATGATGCCTTTACCCGGTCCAAGTATCCGCCCAAAAGCCTGAACAACAGCCTGTTGGCACTGGCCACGGGGCGGCCCAGCATACCGGCCGGAAACGCGATCGCATTGGTCGCTGCTCCGCTGTGGAATGGGCATCCGACACTATCTTCGATTTCGGCGATGTCCTTTCCACGCGCCTCGACCACCAGATTGATGTAGCTCGGACGAAAAGCCCGTCCCCCGAGCTGTTGAAGCAACTTTGTATCAAGCAATACGGCTTGGTAATTTGCCTGATTGTTCGACCCGATATCCATGCGCACGGACCATCTGAGTTCGACCGTCTGCTTGCCTTCGACAAGTTCCAACATCGTGGCGGGCGAGTGAGCCACGGGAATATAATCGATCAAACATTCCACGGCATCTCTGAAGGTCGGTGCGGCCCGACACAGGGCGGCGACGCAGCCGAAAACATCCGGCTCCTGAATCTGGGCCAGCCGGAGACCGAACAACGGTTCGTCGAACAACGTACTGCAATACTCGAATACGTCGACCAGAGACTTGCAATCGATGTAATGGTCCGGATCCCGTATCGTCCGGGGATCCATCCCATGACGCTCCAGAATCCCTCGTGGATCACCGCCCAGGCTGCGAACGAGGTCCGCAAAGCCACCGAAATTTGCTGCCCTCATCTGACGTTCGGACGGCGTCGCGTCGAGGGGCCCTTCCAGACTGTAGAAGCAACTCTCTGCCATGATAACCTACCCTGATTTCCGGACCATTTTGACTTGAGGCGATGGTCTCGGTCTCTTTTTGGTTATACGCTTATGTCCGATCAACCTCATTCTCGCCGCATGGCCGGCGGGTGCGATGCAACCAGGCTCAAACGAAGCGAACGGTCGCTATCGCGCCGGCGCGCGCCACCATTGTGCCAATGGCTCACCCGAATCACCGCCGCGCTCGCGGCTTGCGAGTCAGAAATTTGATTAGATAATATCCTGAGGCGAACTCGGCAGTATATCCAAGCGCCAATAGTGCCATCGGCCACGCCTTGCGATATCTGATCCCATTTACGCGCAGAGCCAAAAAAGTACCATGCACATATATGTGATACTGCGCAAATTGTCTATGTCTGAACACGAAATGTCAAGACAAAGACGGGTGCATTGCGGCAAGCAGGTATATCATTGGACCGTCCCAGCAGAGTGGCGGCATGAATATATGAAGAGGGAGGCTACATAACGGACCTCGATCGAAGATTTGGCGAAGTTGTCATGGCGCTTCGCGATGACGCGATCGACATTCGCGTCGCCGGTCGGGTTGTCGATAGGGTCTCTCATCAACGTAAGGGCTTGCCCCTGCGAGCGTCGGGCTCACGGTCGGGTACTAGCGGGATGGCTCCCGGACGCTGCGGACTCGAGATACAGTGCCGGCTGGCTTGGCGTCGTCGCCGGGTGTGAGTGAGATGGAAAGTGCTCTACGCCCTGGCGGTCGCCTCAGAAGCAATGAGGCCCATGCGATCCCACTCTGCTATCCGTTGGAAGCATCGAGAGGTCTCCGGGGCACACGCCCTCTACGTCATTAACTGGCACCAAGTAAGGAAGGACACGATGATTAACTTCGAAGACCTCAAGGCTGAAGCGAAAAAGTATATACGTTACGAGAAGGACGTAAAAAACAAGATTGCATATTTGACGTTTGACAGGCCCGATATGCTGAATGCAACGACGATCGGCATGCGGCAGAACTATGCGGACCTTGTGTTCAAGGCCAATGTCGACGATGACGTTAAGGTACTTGTCATTCGCGGCGCGGGCGCCAATATCGGCGCTGGAGGAGATTTGCCAGAGCAGGCAGAAATGCTCTCCGAAACTGCCGGCAAGGACACCTCGCTTCTGCAGGAATTCGGAATCAACGATCCCGATGTCAAATATCCTCCCAAGGACACGTACAGATTTCTGCACAGCCTGACCGACCATTATGCCAAGGCGAGGGCTGGCAACAGGCCGCTTCAGGAATTCAAGAAGATCAGCATCCTCGAAGCGAAGGGCTATTGCTACGGCTGGCACTTCTATCAGGCGGCCGATGCCGATCTGGTCGTGTCCTCGGACGAGGCGCTTTTCGGCCACCCGGCGTTCCGCTACGCGGGCTGGGGTCCGCGGCTCTGGAGCTGGATCGAAATGATGGGCCTGCGCAAGTTTCAGGAGATGCTCTTCACGGGTCGTCCGTTCAGCGCCAAGGAGATGTACGACTGCGGCTTCGTCAACAGCGTCGTGCCGCTCGACAAGCTGGAGGCGGAGACGAAGAAATACGCCATGGCTTGCTCGCGCTCCCGGCCCACCGACGTCGTACAGGTGCAGAAGACCTTCCTCGAGCTCTATAAGCAGTATCGTGGCGAATATTTCGGAAGCGTGCTCACCGGCTTTGTCGAAGGCATGCTGCCGATGATGAAGAACGACTCGGCGGAAGATGTGCAGCTGGGCGATGACGTCTTCAAGAACAAAGGCCTCAACAACGTCGTGAAAGAGGTCGACATGGACTACCCGCCCGAATGGCGGATGAGCCGTTCCAACCGCAAGAAGCCGTAGTTCAATTCCGCATTGCGGCGTTTTGCAGACGCCGCGCCCGATGCGGCCACGAGGGATGGAGCACACCCGGCAGGAATATGCCGTGTTCTCGCCGCTTTCCGGCCGGCAGCGCTGTCATCGTCCTTGCTGGCGGTGGCAGCGCTGCTCGTGCTGTTGTGTGGCGGAATGACGTGCTTCGAGGAGGAGGGCGGGTTGGCACCAAACACAACACCGATGTTACCTGACACGCAGCAGCCGGTGGCTATCGTGGCCGGGGGCGGTTCCGGAATCGGACAGGGCTGCGCGCTTCGATTGGGAGAGAGGGGCTATCACGTAATCCTGGTCGGGCGGACGGAGGCCAAGCTCAACGCCACTGCCGACGAAATTGCCGGCGCCGGCGGTAGTGCCTCCATGTTTCCGGCCGACGTCCGCAACTGGGAGCGTTTGGTCGAACTTCAGGCGCTGGTGGAAAGGCGTGGCGTCGATCTTCTGATCAACTGTGCCGGCGGCCAGTTCTTCGCGTCCTCCAACGAGCTATCGAGGAACGGATGGCAAGCGGTTATCGATACCAATCTTTCGGGCAGCTTCTTTTTGTGCCGTCAGTTGTTTCCGGCGCTGCGCCAACGCCGTGGCTCGGCGGTGATGGTCGTGGCCAATCTTTGGCAGCGAGCCGTGCCGGGCCTGGTGCATTCGGGCGCGGCAAGAGCCGGTGTCGTCAGTATGATGCGCACGCTTGCCCTCGAATGGGCGGGCTATGGCATTCGCGTCAACGCGGTTTCGCCCGGGCTCACAGACACGCCGGCGCTGCGTAACTATCCGCATACCGACAGCGTCGCCCAAACCGTTCCGCTCGGCCGGATCGGCCGGGTGGACGAGGTGGTCGACGCCATTCTGTTCATGGCCTTCGCTCCCTATATCACCGGCGAAGTCCTGACCATCGATGGCGGGCTGCAGCTCGTATGAGCGGGCAACAATCGGCCTCTGTGATGGAGCGCAACATGTCATGCGTTCCGATCGTGCTGCCACACCAGTAGCCATTTATTTTTGGAAATCATAAGGAGGCCTGTGATGGAATACCGTTACCTTGGCGCGTCCGGCCTGAAGGTCCCGGTCTTGGCCTTGGGCACGAGCACCTTTGGCGGGCAGGGCCCGTTGTTCTCGGCCTTGGGTTCAAGCGGTATAGACGAAGCTCGCAGGATGGCGGACATCTGCCTTGAGGCCGGCGTGAACCTGTTCGACAGCGCCGATGTCTATTCGGGCGGCGCGGCGGAAGAGGTGCTGGGTGCGGCGATCAAGGGACGCCGGGACAAGTTCCTGATCTCTACCAAGACGAGCCTGCCGATCGGCCGCGGCCCGAACGAGGCCGGCTCCTCGCGCCATCGCCTGATCGGTGCCGTCGACGCGGCGCTGAAGCGGCTCGGAACCGACTATATCGACATCTTCCAGCTTCATGGGTTCGATGCCTTCACGCCGATCGAGGAGGTGCTTTACACCTTCGATTTGCTCGTCCGCGCCGGCAAGGTGCGCTATGTCGGCGCATCGAATTTCTCAGGCTGGCAGCTGATGAAATCTCTCGCCATCGCCGATAGCCATGGCTGGCCGCGCTATATCGTGCATGAGGTCTATTACTCGTTGATCGGGCGCGATTATGAATGGGAGCTGATGCCGCTCGGGATCGATCAGCGCGTGGGTGCCCTTGTATGGAGTCCGCTTGGCTGGGGGCGCCTCACGGGCAAGATCAGGCGAGGCCAGCCTTTGCCCAAGGAAAGCCGCCTCAACGCGACAGCGCAGTGGGGTATGCCGGTTGAAGAAGAGCTGCTCTATCGCGTGGTGGACGCGCTCGACGCCGTCGCGGCCGAAACCGGCAAGACGATTCCCCAAATCGCCATCGCCTGGCTGCTCAGCCGGCCCACAGTGTCATCCGTGATCATCGGGGCGCGCGACGAGACGCAGCTTCGCGACAATCTCAACGCTGTGGGCTTGTCGCTGACGCCGGAGCAGATCAAGCGTCTGGACGATGCGAGTGCTGTGATGCCGGCCTATCCCTATTTTTCCTACCGCATCGAGAAGGGCTTCAAACGCATCAACCCACCGCCGGTATGATCCTGGCCAAAAACGCGCCGCCTGCTCAAGCGGCGCGATTATCGGCGTTTGCTGCGTATTTCGCTGCGACATATCCCCAAGTGAACGACGGTCCGACGCTCGAGCCCGCGCCCGGATAGACGCGGCCCATGACCGAGGCGGTCGAGACGCCGGTGGCGTAGAGCCCCGGAATGACTGAGCCATCCTCCCGAAGCACACGGGCATGCTCGTCGGTCATCACGCCGCCATACGTGCCGACATCTCCGGGCACGACCGGGACGGCGTAGAAGGGCCCCTCGGATATCGTGCCGAGCGTCTCGTTCGGCTTGTGGTAGGGGTCCCCCAGCCAGCGGTCGTAGGCGCGTGCGCCGCGATGGAAGTCTTCGTCGCAGCTCTTGGCCACGAAGCCATTGAACCGCTCCACCGTGGCCTTCAGCGTCGCGGGGGCGACGGCGATTTGCCTGGCCAACTCCTCGATGGTGTCGGCCTTGTGCAGATAGCCTTCGTCGAACCAGCGCTTGGGCTTCTTCACGCCCGGCATGGTTCCGGCGATCATATAGTTGCGCAGGAACTGGGTGTCGAAGACGGCCCAGCTCGGCACCGCCGGCACCGTTTTGTTCCGCTCCAGCATGCCCTTGCAATAGGCCATGTAGGAGCCGCCCTCGTTCATGTAGCGCACCCCGCTCTGGTCCACGAGGATGACGTGCGGTGAGGCCGTGACGCCCTGCATCCCCGGCTTGACGGCGTCATTTTCGGTGCCCGGCGCAATCGACGACTGGTAGCCGACCATCTCCTCCATCTGGGCGATGGCCGCGCCGTGGCGCATCATTTCCTCGATCATCTCGCCGGTGTCGCCTTCTGCGGTATTGGACCACTTGGCCATGGTGCCGGGTTGGTACTTGTCGCGCATGCGCTGGTTGCGCGCGAAGCCGCCGGCGTTGACCAGCACGCCTAGGCGTGTACCAACCCGCCAGGGGCGGCCGTCCTTGACCGTGAGCACGCCCGTCACCTTCCCGTTCTCGACGATCAGCTCCTGCACCGGCGAGTTGACGCGGATGTCCACCCCGGCCTTGAGCGCTGCCTGCAGCATGCGCCCCTGCAGCGCTTGGCCAGCCGAGGCCAGGCGCTTGCCGGCCAGCCGGGAGATCGCCGTGCGCAGGCCCACCTTCAGCATGAGCTTCTTGCCGGCCCAGGACTGCTTGAAGGTCCGAAGCATCATGCCCTCGTCGAGTGTCGCGGCGATGTCCAGGAAGCCGGGACGCAACTTGTTCTTCCAAGGCCCCAGCTCGTTGACGTTGAACAGCTGGGCAACGACGGTGCGCCCCTGCGCCGTGCCGCCCGGCCGGTCGTCATAATAGTCCGGCCAGTACTTTACGCGGTCGAGTTTGATGCCCTGCTCGACGAGGAAGTCCACCATCCGCGGCGCCTCCTCCAGATAGGTGCGGCGCCGTGCGCGCGTGGAGGCGGGCGCGTCGTTGCGGTCGCCGACCACATTGTCGAGGTAGGTGGTCGCCTTCTCGAGGCTGTCCTCCACCCCGTCGCGCTTCATGAAGCGGTTGTTGGGGATCCACATGACGCCGCCGGATCGGGCGGTCGTGCCGCCGACGAGATCGGTCTTCTCGAGGATGAGGACACTCTTGCCCGTGGATCTCATAAGCAGCCCCGCGCACATTGAGCCGCCGCCGCTCCCCACCACGACAAAGTCGAAGACCTCGTCAAAACCCGCCATGCGTATTCCTCCTGTTGGCCCTTAGAGGGCTTTTCCGAGCTTGATATCGCGGTGTGCCTATTGTCAGCAAGTGGCCTGAGGCGACCAGTCCCGCGGGAAATCCGTCCGGGGGCCACCTCGGTCGATCGACTTGACGTCGTGAACCTTGTGCTGCGATGAGCGTGCCGTGAAGGCACAGGAGGCCAGAATGTCCGACACACCGCCGCCCGAAGCGCAATTCCTGCCATTCGGCGAAGTCGAGGTCGTCAAGCGTACGCGCTTCCAGAAGATCGTCGCGCGGACGATGTCCAACAACGCCAGTACGATCCCGCATGTGACGCATCACGACGAAGTGGATGTCACCGGCCTCGAGGCTTATCGCCGCTCGCTTCCTGCGGAGCAGAAGGCTTCGCCGCTGATCTATCTGATCAAGGCCGTGACGGAGGCGCTCAAGGCCTTTCCGCAGTTCAACAGCTCCCTGTCCGCGGATGGCGAGGCTCTGGTCCTCAAGAAGTATTTCCACATTGGCATCGCCATTGACGGTCCGCTTGGTCTGCTCGTGTGTGTTCTGCGCGATTGCGATCGCAAGGATGTCGCGACACTTGCCGGGGAGCTTCGCGAACTGACCGCACTCGCACGCACCAAGGGCCTGCCGATGGACAAGATGTCCGGCGGTTGCTTTTCCATCTCATCGTTAGGCGGCATCGGCGGCACCGCGTTCACGCCGATCATCAATGCGCCGGAAGTCGCCATATTGGGCGTGACGCCTGTCCAAACGAAGCCGGTGTGGACGGGGACGGAGTTCGTGCCACGCCAGATGCTCCCGCTCTCCCTCAGCTACGATCATCGCGTCATCAATGGGGCGGACGCGGCGCGCTTCTTGCGCCACATCGCCGGCACGCTGGCCAAATTGGGTGACGCTTAGCCGCAGCCGATGGATGCGGGCCGCACGTCCTGGTCGGGCGTCGCATCAGCGCGGTCTTTGTTCCAGCACCTTCCAGATTCCGTCTGCACTCGCGATGGTCTTGTCGCCGGCATCGATGAGGCCGCGCATGAAGATCAGATGCGTGGTGCCGGACAACCTCGGGCCGGCAGGTAATGAAGTCTCCAATTTGCGGGGATGCGACGAACTGGAGCTGGAGCTGAGCGGTTACGCAGCGTAGGCGGCCCAAGACATTGGCCGCTCCATAGCCCAGGGCAATATCGGCGAAGGTCATCAGCGCGCCGCCATGGACGGTGCCGAGATTGGTGTTGCTGTGACAGGGTTAGGCAAGAAATCCAATTGCGCCCCCGGCACAGCCTTTTCTTGTCCAGATTGGCGCGATCTGCCCGCTGAAACCGCTAACGTCGATAGTCGTCCTGCCGGCAGCCTTCAAGGACTCGGGTCCATCGATTGTCCTTTTCTCCCTGGCAGGCACGCCTTTTTCCCACCAGCCCACAGTCGATGTCCGAGGGCAGAAATCGGGGCGCACGCCATGTCAGTCTCCAATTCCGATTCGGATCGCACTTTACTCCGCGCGCCCATCCTAGCAATGTCGTGGCTATCCGCGGTCGCATCGGCCGGCATTGCGCGGGGCTAGACACGGCATCTTTCCACCCATGAGGACACGATGGACGATCCTTCACCTCTTCTTTTAAGGATCGAAGACGGCGTCGCAGTCCTGACGCTCAACCGGCCTTCCCAGGGCAATTCGCTCTCACCCGAGCTTCTGATTGCGCTGGAGGAGGCGTGGGCGCGGATCGAAAACGATATGGCGATCCGCGCAGCGATCATTACGGGAGCCGGCGAGCGTCATTTCTGCACGGGCGCCGCCACGGGGGCACTGAAGGTCGGCATGGGGGGGCTGCAGAATCAGCCCTATGCAGCCGCGAATCGCTTCTCGCCGCGGATGTGCCACGTGACCAAGCCGGTCATCTGTGTGGTGAATGGCCTGGTGAATGCGGGAGGCCTTCATTTCATCGCGGACAGCGACATCATCATCGCATGTGCGCAGGCCGAATTCATGGACACCCATGTCAGCGTCGGACAGGTCTCGGCGCTCGAATCGGTCGGCATAGTGCGCCGCGCCGGCGTCGGTGCCGCATTGCTGATTGGGCTTGTTGGCCGCTCCTATCGCATGCCTGCCGAGCGCGCGTACCAGCTCGGCATGATCGATCTCATCGAGCCGACTGCCGCCGAGGCGATGGTGCGGGGGCGGGCGCTGGCCAAGGACATATGCGCCAACTCCCCCCAGGCGATGGCGCTGACAAAACGCGCGATCTGGGGCGCGACCGAGTTGAACGACCCCAACGCCGCTCATTATGGCTGGGAGTTGCTCAAGTCGCACTGGGCGCATCCGGACTTCGAGGAAGGCCCGAAAGCCTTCGCGGAGAAGCGGCCGGCCAACTGGAATCCGGATCCCAACGCGCGGCGATAAGCCCGAGCCTCGCCGGCGGCAATTCGCCGAAGGAATTGCGCGCGGGTTGACATTGTTGGCGGAACAATAGACTTTGTATCGCAAAGATACCGACGAGCCGCCCCTTGAACGACGTCGAGCGTGCGCTTTCTGAGATTGCGGATATCCATGCGCAGCTTGCTGCGAGTACTCGATTCCGCGGCATCGCTCCGGAAGCAAACGTGCTCACGGGCCTGCTCGTGTTGCTGGTGGCGGTTGCGCAAACGATCTGGCCCGAAGCGCTGGCGCAAAACGCTTTCCGCTATGTCAGTGTGTGGGCGGCGGCCACCGCTGCATCAACCATCATCGTCGCGGTCGAGGCGATCTCAAGAGCCCGCCGGCTGCATGGGCGAATGGCGGATGCCATGCTCGGTACGATATTGCGGCAGCTTCTGCCGTTCCTTGCGGCAGGAGTTATCATCACCGCCGTGATCTGCAGGTTTGCGACCGGCAATCTTTGGATGCTTCCCGGGCTGTGGGAGATTCTGATCGGACTTTTTGGCTTTTCGGTGATGCTGAGCGTGCCACGCGCGCTTGCCTGGGTTGCGGCATGGTACCTCTTCTGCGGCTCTGTTGTGCTGGTGCTGGCCGGCTGGGGCGGCACGCTCTCGCCCTGGATGATGGGCTTTCCGCTCGCCGCTGGACAAATGGCGGTAGCGTTGATCCTGCATCGGGCCGATGGAGTGCGCGATGGCCAAGCTTGAGCAGGAGGCCCCCTTTGCCTATGAGGGGCTTGATCGCATCTTCCATGAGAAAGCCCGACTGGGCATTGTGAGTTCGCTTGCCGGGCATGCCGATGGCCTCGGTTTTTCCGATTTGAAATCGCTCTGCGGCCTGACGGATGGAAATCTGAGTCGTCATCTCCAGGTTCTGGAGGAGGCGGGCTATGTCGATATCGAGAAAGGCTATGACGGCAAGCGCCCCTGCACGCGCTGCCGGCTTACCGCGGAAGGACGCGCGCGATTTTCGGACTATCTCGGTGTCCTCGAGCAGGTGCTCCGCAAGGCCACCAAGGCTACGGCGCGTGCGAATGGGGTTGCCCGGGCTATGTCCGGGCAGCCGGGCTAGGGACGATTAAATTCGCGCAATGCTTTTGTGATACAAAATTATTTGTCCCTCATGGATGCGGCTGGCAGCTCATCCCGCTCGAACTCGATCTGCCGGAGCACCACACCTACCGAATAATTCTCAATCCCATTTTACGCCCTGCGCGGTGAACAGCCTTGAGATACCCGTGCGCGAAGTCTGCGATTCCCTGATTGGCGGATTCGAAGGTCGCGGATCATGCGAATTCATCGGCGAATTTGCGACGCCATTTCCTTACGGGCGGCATGCTCGGCGTTGGCGCGGCCAACCATGGCTGGGGTTGGAATCCAGATCCCCAACGCGCGGCATTGACGCGAGCGCTCAGCGCGGCCCCTTGGGAAGCCCGAGCACCCGCTCGGCGATGATATTGCGCTGGATCTCCGCAGTGCCACCGGCGATCGTTTCGGAAAACGCGTCCAGATAGGTGTGCGCCCAGCCATGTGCGCCCGCAACTTCGGGTGCGTCGATTCCGTACAGGTCTATGGCGGCGGCCGTCACACGCTGGGTGAACTCCGCGAAGGCCAAGCGGATCATCGAGCCGCTCGCATCCGGCACGGCATCGGCCGAATCCAGCGCGAAGCGATAGGTCATCGCACGGATCGAGGCGGCCTCCGCGCGCAGCTGCGCCAGCCTGGCGCGCATCACCGGCCTGTCGGCCGGGCAGGCGGCAAGCAGCTCTTCGACCTTGAGTGCGAATCCGATTAGCAGGGCAAGACCGGCGGTTCCGCGCTCGAATCCCAAAGTCGACATCGCGGTCGCCCAGCCATTGTTCAAGCCGCCCACCACATTCGACAGTGGCACGCGAACGGAATCGTAGAACACTTCACAAAATTTCCGGGGGCCGGCCATGGTGCGAATCGGCCGCACGGTAATGCCGGGCGCATTCATCGGACAGACGACCCACGAAAGAGCGGCGGAGGTCTTGGCCGTGGGATCGGTCCGGATCAGCAGCTCCTGCCAGTCGGCGATGTCGGCAAAGCTCGACCAGATCTTGTGGCCATCGATGATGAGCGCGTCGCCCTCCACCCGGCCGCGGGTTCTCAGTCCGGCCAAGTCCGACCCTGCACCGGGCTCGGAAAAGCCCTGGCACCATATCACGTCGCCGGCCAGGATCTTTGGCAGGTGAAATTCTTTCTGCTCGGGCGAGCCGCAGGCGATCAGCGTGGGGCCGGCATGGTTCAGCCCGACAAAGGAGGCATTGAGGGGGGAGGGTGCCCCGGCGCGCGCATATTCCTCGAACCAGACGATCTGTTCGTGGACCGAAAGACCGCGCCCGCCCACTTCTTTCGGCCAGGCAATTCCCGCCCATCCCCCTTGCGCCTGGGTTTTCTGCCAGGCCAGCACGTATCTGCGCGACTCTGGCCCATCCTCCGGCGGCAGCTCCGACGGCACATGGGCCGCGAGCCAGGCCCGCGCGTCGCGGCGGAAGCTCGAGATCGAACTG
This sequence comes from Rhizomicrobium sp., assembly GCA_049692035.1. Taxonomy (GTDB): domain Bacteria; phylum Pseudomonadota; class Alphaproteobacteria; order Micropepsales; family Micropepsaceae; genus Rhizomicrobium. Next base: position 27,013 of record JBAVOL010000137.1, on the reverse strand, counting down.
GTCAATTCCATGCTGTCTATTCTCCCGGCCAAGGGCTGTTGGGCCCTTGCGGATCTGATGCTTCAAAAACTTGCCGACGTCATTCTTGGGCAGCGCACCCGAAATGACAACCGGTTCGTGCCCTTGAAAATGGTCACGGCCCGCGCGTCAAGAGATGTGACCTTGGCAATCGCGACGCGCCTCGACCGCTGCGGGTTGACGATGTTGCAATGATTTTTCTCCTGCCGCAGATTGATCGCCAGACACGGCAATTCGGAAAGTCCCTCATTTGGCCGGCGTTCTTGCAAATTCGGTGCATCATGTCGTGCGAAGTCAGACCTGCGTCCTCGTCAATCGATACGGGAGTGGGCTCTGATGATAGATTGGCGGAATTTCTCCTGAGGAGAATCCATGGAGTGTGAGGCTCGTTACCATCCTAGCGGCGATCAGCTGGCGCTTGCGAGCGCGCTCGACGAGTCGCTTACATCGCTGCTCCCGCTTTCTCGTCTCCATGCCGCGCAAGAGGAAACCGCCGAGATTTGGGCGAGCCTGCATGAGCTCGGAGTGTTTGGAATCGGACTCAGCGAAGAACGCGGAGGGAGCGGCCTCGGGACAGTCGAGGAGGCGCTTATCGTGACGGGGCTCGGGCGGCGCCTCATTGCGCCCGCCGTCCTGGCGACCATCGGTGCGACACATGTCATGCCGGACCAAAGCGCCGACGTCTTAGGCCGCACACGTCGGGCAACGCCGGCATATCGCCACAATGATCGGATTGTGGTCGTGCAAGATGCGACAGCCGATCTCCTTCTGATGCGCGACGGCGCGAATGCTGCGCTGTTCGAAACGGGCCCATACGAATCGAAGGTGATCGATGACCGGAATTGGTCGGCCGGGTTGCGCGAAGGCGCCATGCCGAACAAGCTGATCGCACGCTTGGAGTCGTCGCAACTATTGCGGCTGCGATTGATCGATGCGGCCGCGCTGGCGGGAATAGCCGAGGCGGCAGTCGAGATGAGCGTCGCTTATGCCGGCTTTCGCGAGCAGTTCGGCCGCCCGATCGGCAGCTTTCAGGCGGTGAAGCACCATTGCGCGAATATGGCGATCGCTGCGCGATGCGCGCGAGATCAGACGAACTTCGCAGCCGTTGCGATCGATGACGGCCGGGCCGATGCAGGGCTGCAGGTGGAATGCGCGCTTTTTGTGGCCGGCTCCGCTGCGCGCGAGAACGCCGGCAAAAATATCCAGATTCACGGCGGGATGGGCTTCAGCGATGAGGCCGATCCGCATCTTCTTCTAAAGCGAGCGCAGCTATTGATCGCAATTGCGGGCGGATTGGAGGCCGCGAATGCGCGCATAGCGGACATGAAGTCGGCGTGGTGAATTGATCCCGCACTATTTTGCGGGCGCCACGAATGGTGCAGTACGAAATAACATTGGGGCGGCAACGCTTCACTCACAAGGAGATCGTGCGCGCCTAAGCGACGAGGACAAGATCCATAGCCCTGAAGTTGGCATTAAAAAAATTGGGAGAGGACGAATGAAGCTCGGAGTATCCGCCAATTTCCCGTGGTTCGGCCCACCTATCACTGAGCTCGCGAAGACCATCGAGGCATTGGGTTTCGAATCCATGTGGACCGGGGAACACAATATAATTCCGGTCGATATCGCCAACCCGGTGAAACACGGCGTCAAGCTTCCAGACAATTATAAGCACATGCCGCATCTCTTCGTATCGTTCGCGGCGGCGGCGGTGGCGACAAAAACACTGATACTTGGAATGGATGTCTGCCTTATTACGCAGCGAAATCCGTTGATACTTGCGAAGGAAGCAGCAACGCTCGATCGCATTTCAGGCGGGCGCCTGATCCTCGGTGTCGGGTACGGCTGGATCGAGGAAGAGTCCGAAATCATGGGCGTGCCGTTCAAGCAACGCGTGCGGAAGTCGACCGAGTGTGTCCAAGCGCTGAAAACGCTATGGACCGAAGAAACGCCGAGCTTCTCCGGCGAATTCATTTCTTTTCCCCCAGTTTACTCTTATCCGAAGCCGCTGCAGAAGCCGCACCCGCCGATCTTGATAGGATCGGGAACCCACAACACCGACAACAGCCGCGCACTGAAACGCGTGGCAGAGATCGGCGACGGGTGGGTTCCCTCTTTCCTGAGCCCGGCGCAGATGCGCGATCAGCTCAAGGAACTGAAGGAGCTGTGCGATGCTGCGGGGCGCGACTTTGAAAAGATGGACATTTCGTTGATCGTTCCAGCAATCAATTTGGGTGTGGGCGAACGCCCGTCATACTTCGCCGGTCTCCAGGCAGATCCGAAAAACGCAAGTGAGTTGATCGCCGAATATGAGGAAGCCGGGGTCAAGAGACTTCTCGTCGGCCTCGATGACATGACCGACGACAACGCCTTTAAGCGGCTTGAGCAGGCGGCAAAGGGCCTTGGTCTGCATTGAGGTTGGGGGCGAGGGCTCGAACGGCGTCGGGGATTAGCGGGGCGCGAATCCCTGGGTCAGCATGTCGACCATCTGCTGCGCGAGCGCGTCCGCGCTCAGCTTTCCGCCGGCATCATGCCAGCGCGCCGGCCAGTTAAGCGCTCCGGCGAGTGTGAATGCCAAGAGTTTCGGATCAGTGTCGACGATCGACCCGTCGGCGATACCCTCTTCGATCAGTTCCCGCATTGCCTTGTCGATCTCTCTCTTGAGACTGCGGAAGCGCCTGGCGCTGGGTTCGGTGAGGGCCTCTTCACCGGTACGAATTACGCAGCGGCCGAAATCATCCATGTTGATTTCCGCATAACGCCGCAAAAAGCTGCGCAGCCGCTCGATGCCGGCGCCGGACTGCTTGCGGGCGGCTTCCGCAGCCTCACGCAACTGTTCGAGCCCGAAAGAGACGCATTCGAGCAATACCTGATCCTTGTTGCCCAAATAATGATAGATGGTCGGTTTCGATATCCCGAGGCTCGCGGCGACGTCTTCCAGCGATGTCGCATGAAACCCGCGTTCATTGAACATCTGGACGGCGGCGCGCAGCACCGCCCGGCGTTTGGCCTCACGGTCGTCAAGCCTTTGTTGCGGTGTCCGAAACGGCGAGTCTGGGTTGTTCACGACCATCGTTCGCGGCTGTCCGACGTCAGCTCCCTGTTGACAGCAACCCTTATAGCTCGCAAGTTACCCGTGAGTATAGAGCAGTCCAACAGGTTTTATGGTCCTCACGGCCACGCAGCGGGCAATCCGAGACGCCATCCGTGCCTTCGCGCAGGCGCGGATCAAGCCGCACAGCGCGGCCTTCGAACAGGCGCGGGGCTATCCGCCAAGCCTGTTCGAGGAGATGGCCGGGCTTGGCCTCATGGGCATGACCGCGCCCGAAGAGGTCGGTGGCGCCGGAGCCGACTATGTATCCTATGCGCTCGCCCTGATGGAGATCGCCGCGGCCGACGGTGCGCTTTCGACAGTCCTCAGCATTCAGAACAGCCTGGTCATCGCGAGTCTTCTCAAAGACGGTACGTCCGAGCAGCAGGCGCGCTTTCTTCCCGATCTCCTTGCCGGCCGGATGATTGGCGCCTTCGCACTCACGGAAACGGACGCCGGCTCGGATGCCTCGGCGATCCGCACGCGCGCGCAAAGAGGCGACGGCGGCTACCGGTTGAATGGCACGAAGCAGTTCATCTCCTGCGGCAAGATCGCTGGCATCGCCATCGTCTACGCCGTCACCGATCCTGCTGCCGGCAAGCGGGGAATTTCAGGCTTCATCGTGCCCACCGGCACCTCCGGCTATGCCGTCGACAAGGTCGAGCACAAGCTGGGCCAAGGCGCCTCCGACACCTGCGCGATCCGCTTCGAGGACATGTTCATCGAGGAAGCTCTGCGCCTCGGCGCAGAGGGCGCGGGCTACGGCATCGCACTATCGAATCTGGAAATGGGGCGCATCGGGATCGCCGCCCAATCGATCGGCATGGCACAGGCGGCGCTCGATATCGCGATCGACTATGCCAAGGAACGCAAGAGCTTTGGCAAGCCGATCATCGAGCATCAGGCGGTCGGCTTCCGCCTCGCCGATCTGGCCGCCCGGTTGGAGGCCGCGCAGCAGCTCGTGCTGCATGCCGCGGCGATGAAGGATGCGGGTCTTCCGAGCCTCAAGGAAGCCTCCATGGCAAAACTGGTCGCCTCCGAAACCGCCGAGGCCGTGGTGTCGGGCGCGATTCAGACGCTTGGGGGCTATGGCTATCTGGAAGAATTCCGCATCGCGAAGATTTATCGCGACGTCCGGGTCTGCCAGATTTACGAAGGTACCTCGGATATCCAACGCATGGTCATCGCGCGGGCGCTCTAGGAAACAGGAGAAATATTTCATGGCCGATCCAGTCGTCATCGCCAGTTATGCCCGCACCCCCATCGGCGGATTTTTGGGCGCGCTTTCCGGGCTCAAGGCCACCGAGCTTGGCGCCGCAGCGGTGAAGGCCGCCGTGGAGCGCGCACGAGTCCAGGCGGAAAAGGTCGAGCGGATCTATATGGGTTGCGTGTTGCCAGCGGGCCTCGGCCAAGCGCCGGCCCGCCAGGCGGCGCTTGGCGCCGGGCTGCCGACATCCGTCGAGGCCACGACCGTCAACAAGATGTGCGGCTCCGGCATGCAGGCGGCGATCATGGCGCATGACGCGCTCGTCGCTGGCAGCGCCGATATCGTCGTGGCCGGCGGCATGGAAAGCATGACGAACGCGCCCTACGCACTGCCCAAGCATCGCTCCGGCGCACGCATCGGCCATGATCAAGTGATCGACACGATGATGATGGATGGGCTGGAGGACGCCTATACACCCGGCAAGGCCATGGGCGCCTTCGCCGAGGACGCGGTGCGCGACTATCAGTTCACGCGGGAGGACCAGGACGCCTACGCCTTGCGCTCGCTGGAGCGCGCGAATACTGCGATTACGAGCGGCGGCTTCAAAAAGGAGATCGTCGCGGTCTCCGTCCCGGGGCGGAGCGGGGGGGCGCTCGTCGACACTGATGAGCAACCCGCAAAGGCGAAGCCGGAAAAGATTCCGAGTCTCAAGCCCGCCTTCGTCAAGGACGGCACGATCACCGCCGCCAACGCCTCGTCCATCTCGGATGGTGCAGCGGCCCTCGTCATGACCCGGCGCAGCATCGCCGAGAAGCTGGGAATGCCGATCGTGGCGACGGTGGTGTCGCATGCAGCCCATGCCCATGAGCCAGGGCTGTTCACGACCGCACCCGTGCCGGCAATGAAGAAGGCTCTCGCCAAGGCAGGTTGGAGCGTTGCCGATGTCGATCTGTTCGAGGTGAATGAGGCCTTCGCGGTCGTTGCCATGATCGCCGCGAAAGAGCTCGGTATCCCTGCCGAAAAGCTGAACGTGAATGGCGGTGCGACCGCGCTAGGCCATCCCATTGGCGCCAGTGGCGCCCGAATTATTGCGACCCTGCTTGCCGCGCTCGAAAACCGCGGCCTCAAGCGCGGAATGGCCAGCCTCTGCATCGGCGGCGGCGAGGCCACCGCCATGGCCATCGAACTCAATTAACAATCGGAAAGTTCAGTTCCATGCAAATCAATGAGGTTGGGGCGATCGTCACGGGCGGCGCCTCGGGGCTTGGTGGCGCGACAGCCCAGCGCTTGGCAAAGGCCGGAGCGAAAGTCACCATATTCGATCTTAACGCGGAATTGGGCGCCGCCCATGCGAAGGAAATCGGTGCCCGTTTCGCAGCTGTGGATGTGACGGACGAGGGGGCGGTGGAAGCGGCGCTTGCCGACGCAGAAGCCGTGAACGGCAAGGCCCGCATCCTCGTCAACTGTGCCGGCATCGGCCCACCGGGTAAGGTGATCGGCCGCGACGGCAAGGCGATCCCGCTCAAGGATTTCTCGAAGGTCGTCACGATCAATCTTATAGGCAGCTTCAACGTTCTGTCGAAGGTTGCGGCGTGCCTTCACGATGCCGAGCCGCTCGGCGACGAACGCGGCGTCATAGTCAACACCGCCAGCATCGCGGCCTTCGATGGCCAGATTGGCCAGGCGGCCTATTCGGCGTCCAAGGGCGGCATCGTCGGAATGACGCTTCCGATCGCGCGGGAATTGGCCCGTTATGGGATACGCGTGATGACCATCGCCCCCGGCCTCTTTTCGACGCCGCTTCTTGCCTCGCTGCCGAAGGAGGCACAGGACTCGCTCGGCCGCCAGGTGCCGTTCCCGAGCCGGCTCGGGCAGCCCGGCGAATATGCTCAGCTCGTCGAAAGTATCGTCCTCAATCCAATGCTGAATGGCGAAGTCATTCGCCTCGATGGCGCTCTCAGAATGGCCCCCAAATGACGCTGCGGACACGCATCACCGATTTGCTGGGGATTGAGCATCCTATCGTGCAGGGAGGTATGATGTGGGTCGGGCGGGCAGAACTGGCCAGTGCGGTCTCCAGTGCCGGAGGCCTCGGCATCCTGACCGCGCTCACCCAGCCGACGCCGGACGCGTTGCGCCGCGAGATCGACCGCTGCCGCGCAATGACAAGCAAGCCGTTCGGCGTCAACCTCACCATCCTGCCCTCGGTCAACCCGCCGCCCTATGCCGAATACCGCAAGGCTATCATCGACAGCGGCGTCAAGATTGTCGAGACGGCAGGCTACAAGCCGCAGGAGCATGTCGACGAATTCAAGGCCCATGGCATCACCGTGATCCACAAATGCACGGCGGTCCGCCACGCGCTGTCGGCGGAAAAAATGGGCGTCGATGCGATCTCGATCGACGGCTTTGAATGCGCCGGCCATCCGGGCGAAGACGACATACCCGGGCTGATCCTGATTCCGGCTGCGGCCGACAAGGTCAAGATTCCGATGGTCGCCAGCGGCGGCTTCGGCGACGGGCGCGGGCTCGCGGCCGCGCTGGCTCTGGGCGCGGAAGGCATCAACATGGGCACCCGGTTTTGTGCCACGGTCGAGGCGCCGATCCACGACAAGGTGAAGCAGTTCATCGTCGCCAACGACGAGCGCACGACGCAGCTGATCTTCCGCAAGTTCCACAATACCGGTCGCGTCGCACGAAACAGCGTGTCGGAGAAAGTCGTGGAGATATCCTCCAGGCCCGAAGCGGTGTTCGAGGACATCCGTCCCTATGTATCGGGCGTTAAAGGACGCGAGGCACTGGAGACGGGAAACCTTGACGCGGGGCTCATCTGGGCCGGCCAGGTCCAGGGGCTGATCCATGACGTGCCGACATGCCGCGATCTCATCACGCGCATCGTGAACGACGCGGAGGCGATCATTCGCGGCCGTCTTGCCTCCTTTATCCGGTCTTGAGATCAGGAGAGCGTCGCATGGAAGGCAAAGGACAGGGTTCGCTCGCCGGCCTCCGTGTGGTCGAGTTCGCAAGCATCGGACCGGGGCCCCATTGTGCGATGCTATTGGCCGATATGGGCGCCGACGTGCTGCGCATCGAGCGCGAAGGCGGCAATGGCTGGCCCAATCCTGTCGCCGATCGCGGCAGGGCGACCGTCACCATCGACATCCGCTCGGAAGAGGGCCGCGCCTTCTGTCACGACGCGGCGGCGCACGCCGATGTCGTCATCGAAGGTTTCAGGCCCGGCGTCATGGAGCGGCTGGGGCTCGGGCCGGATGTGCTGCTGGCGCGCAACCCCCGGCTGATCTATGGCCGCGTGACGGGTTGGGGGCAGGATGGCCCGCTGGCACATACCGCCGGCCACGACATCAACTATATCGCACTCACAGGCGCGCTGGCTGCGATGGGGAAGCCTGGCGAACCGGCTACTGTCCCTCTCAACCTGGTCGGCGACTTCGGCGGTGGGTCGATGTTTCTTGCGGTGGGCATTCTTGCCGCTCTTTGGGAAAGGGAGCGCTCCGGCAAGGGACAGGTCATCGACGCGGCGATCGTCGATGGCGTGAGTTCGATGATGACGATGTTCGCAGGGCTCCTGCCGTCGGGCCGCATCAGTCTGGATCGCGACAAGAACCTTCTGGGCGGGGCGGCCCCCTTTTACCGCTGCTACCGTTGTGCGGATGGACGGGAACTGGCGGTCGGGTCGCTGGAGCAGAAATTCTTCGAAGACATGATGGGGCGGCTTGGCCTGTCGCAATACGCGCCGCTTCAATATTGCACCGACCGCTGGGACGAGTTGCGTGCACTGCTCGAGCGGACCTTTGCGAGCCAGGACCAGGCCCATTGGATCAGGCTGTTCGAAGGCAGCGATGCCTGCATCGCGCCGGTACTGAGCTTGGCGGAGAGCATGCAGCATCCTCACATGGAGACGCGTCAAACCTATGTCGAGGATGGAGGGCTGAAGCAGGCCGCGCCTGCGCCGCGCTTTTCCCGCACGCCGGGCGCTATTCGCGGCGCATCGGACGCTGCCGTGATGCTCGAAAACTGGCGTGTTGCGGACGCGAATGCGCCAACGCGGTCCAAGGGCGCCCGATAGGCAATCTTCCCGAACCATCGCAGAGAAAGCCGCCGCCGGGTCTGGCGATGGTGCGCATGCGCGCATACGCGGAAATTCAGGAAGAAACGGAACGGGAGTGCCGGTGTCCGGCAAAAAAACGGTGGCACCCTCAGGAGGAGCGCGCCACGGCATCCGATCAAAAATCGTGGGACATCTCGACGCTGAACATCCGTGGCGTCCCGATGGCCACGGAACTCAACCCCGGAGAGCCGGAGACCGTCTCTGCAGCTCCGACTGCGTGACGATGCTCCGCTCTGCGAGGTGCTCCGTGTCGAAGTGTCGAACGCGGTGACCGCCATTGGGACGCGCTGGGTGTCGTCCGCCCGAAGCCGCGCTTCGCAGACCGCATGTTTGCGGGCGTAGATAAAGCGCGGGTTGGGGCGCGATTCGATGGTAGACGATGTTGTCCGCGGCGGGCTCTAGCGTTTACGTGCAGATATCTACGCTGATGCTGATGAGCACTCTCATTCGTCCGGCGCGATCGTTACCCGAAGGCCGTCCAGCGCGGCGTCGAAAGAAATCTGGCATGCCAACCGAGATGTTTTTTCCCGCCCTTCCGTCAGGTCCAGCAATTCGAGCTCGTCCGGGGTTGCGGGCGGAAGCTTGTCCGCGTAAGCCGGGTCCACATAGACGTGGCAGGTCGCGCAGGATCGGCTCCCCCCGCAGAGCGCCAACAGTTCGTCGGAGCCGGTGTTGCGAATCACTTCCATGATCGACAGGCCGGCACCGCCCTCGACCTCAGTTTCAGTACCATTCCTCCACGTCACAATAACCTTCGGCATATTTCCACATCCGTTCTCATCGCAGGCCATCCCGATTAGTTAGCGTGTCGTTTCCCAATGTCCATGTCAGTCATTGTCGCGGCCCTGGCTGCGTTAGTCTCTCGGAGGGCAAAAAGATGTCTGCGGTTGCACAATGCCTCTCCCATGGCTCGCCTAAGTCACTCTGGGACCACCGAATAAATTGTGACATTTGAGTCCCGAGAGGAGTGCCGGCTGGACCGGCGCGTGGGAGTCTGGGGCGTGCGCATGGGAATCCGGATCGGCGTATTAGATTCGATCCAATGCGATGCCGGATGGGTTCGGCCTGGATAGCGGATCGAGCGGAAAGCGTCGCACGACTACCCCGATTTGATTGTCAACGGAGACTCGAGGGAGGTATCGGGCCGCGCCCCCAAGTATATTAAACAAGGCGCGCAGTTCACCGGCACAGATTTGCCGCAAACTGAAATCGATCTTGATCAGAGGCGCCAAGATTTGAGACATATGGATTATCGTTGCTAGAGATCGCGCTCCGCGCGTAGCATTTCCAGCGCAAGGTTATACCCTTGATGTTCCGCATGGGTGGGGAATGGCGCCTGTCGGCGTTGGCGATCTTCGCGAATGCGCGTCCGGCTGGCGCCGGCAAAGTGAGATGTAACTGTGGCCCGACAGCCTGATGGACATCCCGGCGAAGCTGTGCTCAAGCTGAGAACTCTTATGTTCAACGGCTTCGAGAACAGAAGGGGCTTGGGCATGATTGTCGAGGAACGGAAGGGCGCAAGCGCATCGAAAGGCTGATGCTTTTGGCGAGCACCGAAGACTTGCCGCATCGCTTCGCGCAGTGATGATTTTAGGGGTGGATTTATGACGCAGGATTCTTCTCAGAAACCAGTCGTTCTGGTCACTGGCGCCAGCGCAGGCATCGGCGACGCGATTGCCCGTCGTTTTGCCAAGGGCGGGTTTCGGATTGTCGCCGTCGCCAGAAGGCGTGAGCGCCTTGAGCAGCTTGCCCGCGAGTTGTCCGGTTCTACGGATGTCGAAATTTGCGCGATCGACGTCACTGCCAAGGACGCACCCGAGCGCGCCATTGGCGTTGCAATAGAGGGATTTGGAAGACTCGACTGCCTCGTCAACAATGCTGGGTCCGGCAAATGGGCGCCGGTCCATGAGACTGACGATGCCATGCTCGACGAAGTGGTCGACACCAGCCTGAAGGCCCCGTTTCGTTTTTCCCGTGCAGCACTCGGCGTGATGAAGTCGGGTTCGTCGATCATCAGTGTGGGGTCCGTCTATGGTATTCTCGGCGGCTTAAACGGCGGGATTTATTGCACGGTCAAGGCAGGCTTGATCGGGCTTACCCAGGCGCTTGCGGTGCAGTATGGCGCGGACGGTATTCGGTCCAATATCGTTGCGCCTGGTGTCATCAAGACGGACATGACGAAGGACTTTTGGGATACGCCCGGCTTCCGACGCACGAACCACGAGATGACACCCTTCAATCGCGACGGAACGTCGGAGGATGTAGCAAATGCCGTCTATTTCCTTGCTTCGGAAGAGGGTAGCTACATTAATGGTCAGACGATTGCCTTGGATGGCGGCTGGTCCACGACGAAGTATCTGAGCTATGAGGCCCTTGTTGCCGAACGGAAGCGTGCGGAAGGATGACGGGGAGGCTGCAGCCGGCCAAGCTGTTTTGAATTCCGGCCTATAATTGGATCGTATCTGATGGATTTCGATTGGGATATTAATCAGCGGAGCTTCCGTTCTACTGTTCGTGAATTCCTTGCAGCCAATTTGCCGGACAAATGGGAGACGCTAGCGCACGGCCCGGGTTCGAAGGCGCAAAGCGCATTCTCGAAGACGTTTTGCGCCGAACTGGCAAAGGCCGGTCTTCTGGTTCCCCATTGGCCGGAGCGCTGGGGGGGACGCGACGCTGATCCCTGGACCGCCTTCATCCTGGCCGAGGAGATGTGGGCGGCAGGCGAGCCGCGCGGCGGCCAGTACATGAATGTGAACTGGATCGGCCCCACGCTGATGCGCTTTGGAACCGAAGAGCAGCAGGCGCGCTATATTCCGCCCATGGCCCGGGGCCAAACCATATGGTGCCAGGGCTTTTCGGAGCCCGAGGCGGGCTCCGATCTCGCATCACTGCGCACGCGCGCCGAGAAGCACGACGACGGCTATCGTATCAACGGCCAGAAGATCTGGACTTCCTATGCGGGTGATGCGGACACCTGTTTCCTGCTCGCCAAAACCGGCACGGGCAAAGGCGGCATTTCGATTTTCCTCGTTCCGATGGACACGCCCGGTATCATTGTCCGCCAGATTCCGAGCATCATCGGCGAGGGCGACATCCATGAAGTTTTCTTTGACGAGGTCGAGGTTTCGCAAGGCGCGCTGCTGGGGGCCGAAGGCCAAGGCTGGGACATCGTGCGCACCGCGCTCTCGCTCGAGCGCGTCGGAATTCCGCGCTTCGCCCTGGCCTCCCGAACGCTTGCTCGCGCCGTCGACGCGTTGAAGAAAGCCGGGCGTTTCGACAATGGCGTGATCGGTCTGGCAGCGCGTGCGCTCGCGGCTTGCGAAGCCGCACGCTTCTATAGCTACAATATCGTCGATCAGCGCCGGCATGGAATTCCCACCGGGCCGGAAGCGAGCGCGGCGCGCTTCGCCACCGTCATCGCCGAACGGCTTGTGGGCGAATTCGTGGTCGAACATTGTCCCGATGCATTGGCCGGTGGCGACCCGATGCTCCTGGCCCATCATCAGCGCGCCATTGTGGCTGGCATTGCGTCCGGAGCTGCCGAGATTCAACTCAATTTGATCGCGACCGAACTGCTTCGGCTTCCGCGGGAGCCACGGTGATGGAATTCACGCTCACACCCGATCAGATTACTTTGGCCACTGCGCTTGACGGACTTGCGGCGCGCTTCGAGACCAAGCCGACCGATTTCCACGGCTTTGCGCTTGTCAGCGAGGAACTCGACCAGGAATTGGCGGCGGCCGAGTTTTTCGACATCGCCGCGGTTCCGGACCTCGGCCCGCTTTCGGCGGCCATGGCGGTCGAGCGGCTGGCGCGTCTGCCCTACACGGCCGAGATTGCGCTCTCGATGCTGGTGCGGTTCCAGCTCCCCGGGGAGTGGCCGCGTCCGCTCGCGCTGGTCGAGAACGGGCGGCCTGGCCGCTTCGTCGCGACCGCGAAAACCATCCTGGTCGTCGATTGTGATGCCATCGGGATCGCCCAGTCGTCGCCGGAGGCGGTGGAACCCGTCGAGTCGATTTTTGCTTACCCGATGGGCCGGCTCAAGGACGGCATTGCTGTGACGCCGCTATCCGCTGCCGATGCGGCGAATATCCGCAGATGTATCCGCATCGCGCTCGCGGCGGAGATATCCGGCCTGCTTCATGCGGCTATCGCTTCGACAGTCGAGCATCTTTCCGTGCGAAAGCAGTTCGGCCGGCCGCTGGGCAGCTTTCAGGCGATCCGGCACCGCTTGGCCGAATGCGCGGTGCTCGCGGGCGGCGTGCGCTGGCTGGCTCTGAAAGCGGCATCGACGGCCGGCGAAGGCGACGCGGCACTGGCGGCCTTGCATGCCCAGGAAAGCGGTACGCGCGTCGTCTACGATGTCCATCAGATGCTCGGCGCGATGGGCATGACCCTTGAGCATCCGCTGCATCTTTGGACCTACCGTTTGAAAGCCTTGCTCTCCGAACTAGGCGGACGTGCAGGACAGGCGAGCGCCGTCGGCCAGCATTGTTTCGGCTCCGCGCCGACCGGTTGATTGACCGATGATGCTGTTTAGCAGGATGGTACCGCATCCTCGCTCATGACCGCTCAAATGGGGAATTGAAAGCGTTTCGGCGTGTCCCGCATCCTCGAAACCCAAAAGGTTCTCGCCGCTAGTAAATCTGCCGGCACCGCGGATTGGACCGATCATATTCTGCGAGTGAAGCCGTTTCGATTAGTCTGAGCCGGCAATTCATGACCACCTATTTCTCTCAGGATGCACGAAATGTGCACGAATTTGCGCCAAATGCGGCGACGGAAGACATTTGGCGAACTAATATTGCAGTAAGGATATTTTGGAAAGCAAAGTCCTGCTCGAGGTTCTTTCGACATTCTGGATGCCATTTAACCTTTGCTGCAAGCAAAACAAAAAAAAGAGAGGGCTCGACGTTGGGGAGGAAGGCGATGGAGACGCTTTTTGCATTCGACGAAAGAAACTACCTCGATTGTCAGAATGCTTTCCGGGGAGACGGGAACCAAGAGTATTATTTCGGCGATTACTCTATTGAAGCTGGTTCCGTTATCGATGTCCGGGCCGAGAAGAAGGCTGTAGGCACATGTTCAATTATACGCCTTAAGTCGAAGAACCGGTTATTCTTTAGGCGGTCGTGGTCACATATCCGGCAGGACGCGACCGATGTGGCTGTCCTCTGGTTCGTAAAGCGCGGTCGCCTGTGCGTCTCCCATCAGCGCGGCTATACGACCGCAACGGCCGGCGATTTTGTCGTGACGAAATCCATGACGCCATTCTTTATCGAATGCCAGGCGGACGATGAATCGGTGCATGAGGTTCTTCATGTCGTGATTCCGATGCATGTTCTGAGAAGTTATATTCCTGGGGAATTGACGACCGGGTTTTCCATTCGTGCCACCGGGCGCGAATTCACGATCGCCCAGCACATCCTTATGGACATTTTCGAGGACGAGGGCGAACTCGCTGGGCATATTGCACAACTCTTGATGGACAGTGCCCTTTCGGTGCTCAGCTTCGCGCTCAAAGAGCGCGAGGCCGGCAACCTGAGGCGCCAGTCCGTCTCGGACAGACGGCTTCAAGACGTTCTCAGATATATTGAGGTCCATCTTTCCGACCCTAAACTCAGTACTGCGACCGTTGCCAAGGGGTGCGGGATTTCGCCGCGTTACCTGTCGTTCCTGCTCAAGCTTCACGGTGCCTCATTCTCGGTCCTTCTTTGGCAACAGCGACTGAAGATGGCCAGCCGATGGCTTTTGTCGTCGAAGCAGGGCGACATTTCCATCAGCGAAATTGCCTACAGGGTTGGCTTCAAGAGTTCGGCGCATTTCAGCCGCATGTTCAAGCGGGCGTTCAACAAAAGCCCGCGCGAGTATCGCTCCATCGGTTCGCCGGAAGCAGCGCACAAGCATCGTGAGCTCTTTGCCGGTAGTAGAAACTCGTTGCAATAAAAAATTTACGAACTCATCGAACGTATGGAAAGGCTAAAAAATGGGTCCAAGTGAGGTTGAAGGTGCGAAGGTGGGCGCCTGTCCGGTGACTGGCGGGGCCGCATCCGCGCTCGGAGGAGTTTCGCTGACGGATCCGCAGACCATCGCGCGGCCGCAAGAGTTCTACCGCGCCGTGCGCACGCAGGATCCGGTGCATTACGATCCCAAATTGGGGATGTACCTTGTCTCGCGTTACGAGGACATCGTCGAGGTGCTTCGTGATCCGATCACGTACTCCGACAAGATGGGTTACGAGGCGATGTACGCGAGCGGCAATTTCGAGGAGTTCAAGCAGATACTCGAGCGCGACGGCGGCGGCTTCTTCCCCGACGCGATCAAGGACGATCCGCCCGCGCATACGCGGGTCCGACGGCTGATGGAGAAGGCGTTCACGGCGCACCGCGTGGCGACGCTTGAGCCGGCGATCACGGCCGTCATCGTGGATCTGATCGAGAAGATCGCCGACAAGGCTGCGAACGGCCAGATGGTCGACGGCGTGCATGAGTTCGCTATTCCGGTAACCATCCGGGTGATTTGCGAGCAGCTGGGTATCAGCCAGTTCAATGCCGACAAGATCGAGCGCTGGTCGCAGGCCGTCACGGCGCAGATATCCGGGATGCAGGACCGCGCGCGGATGCTTGAGAACGCCAGGCAGATCTGCGAATTGCAGAACTTCATCATCGCCGAGATGAAGGCGCGCCAGGCCGAGCCGCGCGAGGACATGATCTCGGACATCGTGCACGCCAAGCTGGAGGATGGCAGTACGCTGACCTTCGGAGAAGCGGTGTCGCTGATCCGCGCGCTGATCATCGCCGGCAACGACACGACGGCGACCGCCATCGGCAATCTGCTCTTCATCCTGGCGACTCAGCCGGACGTGACCAAAACGTTGCGGGTTTCGGTCGATGACGACCGACTTCTGCTCCGCTTTGTCGAGGAGTTGCTGCGCATCGCGCCGCCCGTCCAGGGCCTTGCCAAGATGACATCACGCGAGGTGGAACTCGGCGGCAAGCGGTTGCCGGCGGGGACGCATCTGCTCGTGTTGTACGCGTCCGGAAACGACGACGAGACGATGTTCGAATGCCCGCGGCACTTCGACCTGAACCGCGGCAACCTCGGCAAGCAGGTGGCCTTCGGCACCGGCGTGCACCGCTGTGTCGGTTCGTCGCTCGCGCGAATGGAAATCAAGGTGGCGGCAAGAGAGATCATCAAGCGCCTTGACAATATCAAGCTCGCGATTCCGGTCGAGGAGATCACCTATCTGCTGACTGTCGCAACGCACACCATCGCGCGCTTGCCGCTCACATTCACGCGGAGGAAATAATCTTCTCCGCGATCGCTGTGGAAGCGGTCGCAAGTCTGATTGTCCCTGGTGCAGCGTTGGCGGTGCCTATTCGAAACTGAACTTGACGCCGCGTCCATTTCTGATGGGGGCGCGCGTCAAGCAAAGAAAACCCTGGAATTGGAGAATTACGTGGGTCCGGAACTGTCGGGAAAGGTGGCGATTGTCACCGGCGGCGCCAGCGGCATCGGCCGCGCAACCGTCGAACTATTCCATAAGGAAGGCGCCAAGATCGTCATCGCCGACGTCGATACCGCGCGCGGCGAAGAACTGGCGGCGACGCTCGGCGAAGCGGTTCGTTTCAAGCGCACTGACGTTGCCAAAGCGGACGAAGTCCAGGAGCTGGTCGATTTCGCCGTGGCCCAATTCGGTGGGCTTCACATCATGTTCAACAATGCCGGCGTTTCGGGCGGGCATTACCCCCGCTTCCTGGATGACGAACTGAAGGATTTTCAATTCGTCATGGGCGTCAATGTTCTCGGCGTGATGCTCGGCAGTCAGCGCGCGGCTCGGTATATGGCGAAGCACGGAGGCGGCTCCATCATCAATACAACTTCGATCGCCGCCCTCTTGGCCGGCTTCGGCGTCATGACATACCGCGCATCGAAGGCTGCGGTCGTTCAGTTCAGCAAATCGATCGCAATCGATTTGGCAGAATATGGCGTTCGCGTGAACTGCATTGCGCCGGGCCATATCCAGACTCAAATGACGAGCTACGCCGCTCCGGGCATGGCTCCCGAAGTCGTCGGGCGCGTGAGAAATGCGGTATCCGAGGTGATGATGGAGATGCAGCCGCTCAAGCGCCAAGGCACGCCGGAGGACGTCGCTCAAGCGGCGCTTTATTTGGGCAGCGATCGATCGGCGCAGGTGACGGGAATGGTGGTGCCGGTCGATGGCGGCATAAGCGTCGGCGATCCGGTCAATCATCTTGCGGCGATCACGGTCGCGCGCGCCAAGGCAATGGCGGAATGAATTTCCGATCCTGCTTCGTTGGCGGAGGGCCGGAGTTGTGCGATGGTCCGCGCGCCTGCGTGGAACGGGACGAACCATGGCATCGTGATGCCAAGATATCCGAAAGGATGCTCGATCGGAGTGTTCCGTTGGCCCGCATGCGTTCCTGGTGACTGGAAGGTGGACGGTGTCGAGGGATCGCGCCTGCATAGAGGGAGATAGGCTGTAATGGGTTCGCTAAAAGTGACATTGGTTCAGGTCGATGGAGTGGAGCGCACGCTGGAGAATGTAGAGCCCGGCAAGTCGCTCATGGTGGTCGCCAAAGAGGCGGGCGTAGTGGGGATTCTCGGCGATTGCGGCGGCGGATGCGCATGCGCAACCTGTCATGTCTATGTCGATCCGGCATGGTTGGATGTCGTTGGTCCCCCTGACGCCATCGAGAGCGCAGCGCTGGATATGGTGTCCGACGTCGTGAAGAGCAACAGCCGCCTCTCCTGTCAGATATTGCTCCGTCCCGAACTCGACGGCTTAAGGGTTACCGTAGCTCCCCATTGAAGTGTTGATCTGACATAAAGAAACATAAAGAAGAGTACGAGCTGATCTCGGAGGCGGAAATATGGGCACGACTGAAAGCTACGACGTGATTGTTGTCGGATCCGGGGCGGCCGGAGCGATGGCGGCGCTGCGCGCAGCCGAGTTCGGCTTCTCGGTGATTATCATCGAAAAGACGCATAAATATGGTGGCACGTCAGCAACGTCCGGCGGCGTGCTTTGGGTTCCCAATCATCAGCTCGCCGCCAATGACGATAGCCGGGAGCAAGCGCTCCAATATCTCACCAATCTTATCGAGATTCCCGTTCAGTGCGATCGCCTCGAAGCGTTCGTCGATCAAGCGCCCGAGATGGTCAAATTCATGAAATCGGTTGGCGTCGAACTCATGCCGGCGGCATGGCCCGACTACTTCCCCAACGTGCCGGGCGCGCGCGTCGACCGTTCGATTATTTGTCCGACATTCGATGGCCGTCTACTCGGCGACAAATTCACATTGATGCGTGAGCAGTACACGCGTTTCAAATTGCTCAATCGCTATGCGATGGATCTCGCGGAGTTCTTTGCCATCTCGACACGCGGCAAAGGCTGGGTTTTCACCTTTCTGAAGATTCTTTGGCGCTATTGGTCGGATTTGGGCACGCGGCGTCTCACCAAGCGCGATCGGAGATTCACCTCCGGTGCGGCGTTGATGGGGCAGGTCTATAAGAAAATCTTCGATCGCGGCGTCGAAGTGCGGCTCGAGACCAAATTGGATGAGCTCGTCGTCACGGACGGGAAGGTTGCGGGCGTCAGGGTCAGCAATTTGGGCCGTCGCTATGAAATTGGGGCGAATCACGGCGTTATCCTCTGTGCCGGCGGCTTTGAGTGGAACCAGGAGCTGCGCGATCGTTTCTACGCTGTTCCAGGCCTTACCCGGCACAGCAGCTCGCCCGAAGACGCCAATCGGGGCGAGGCGTTGATCGCCGGCATGCAGATCGGTGCCGCCACCGAACACACAGCGTCCGGATGGTGGATTCCGACCATGCACATGCCGATGCCTGCGGCTTCCAATTTCGAGGAAATTCATCAGGCGGCCTTCGACGTCGGCCGTCCGCACAGCGTTTGCGTGAATCGCAATGGCGTGCGCTTCGTGGACGAAGCCTGCGGCTATGACGATTTTGGCAATGCGATGGTTGCGGATCAGTTGAAAACCGGTGCCAACACGCCATGCTGGTTGGTATTCGATGCGACGTTCCGCTCCAAGTTCACGGCCGGCGGTTTCATGCCGACCGCCATCATGCCCGACAGTTCTATCCCTCCGGACTGGTGGGATCACTACATCTTCAGAGCAGATACGCTCGAAGCGCTCGCTGCAAAAATCCATGTTCCTGTCGATGCGCTCAAGAAGACCGTCTCGAACATGAACCAATACGCCAAAACAGGCACCGATCCGGAGTTTGGCCGCGGCGGTAATGCCTATGATCAAATGTTCGGCGACCCGAGCGTGACTCCCAATCCTTGCCTTGGGCTAATCGATAAGCCGCCATTCTATGCTGTCGCAATCAATCTGGGCGATCTCGGCACCAAGGGCGGCCTTAAGGCAGACGCGCGCGGTCGCGTCGTAGACGGCACCGGGCAGCCGATCCCCAATCTCTATGCCGCTGGCAATAATTCGGGTAGCCCGTTCGGCGATCGTTACCCCGGAGCCGGAGCCACGATAGGGCCGGCGATGACATTCGCTTACGTTGCCGTCAACGATATCGCTGCGCGGACCGGAAACCAGCTCAAAC
This sequence comes from Rhizomicrobium sp., assembly GCA_049692035.1. Lineage (GTDB taxonomy): Bacteria > Pseudomonadota > Alphaproteobacteria > Micropepsales > Micropepsaceae > Rhizomicrobium. The sequence continues at coordinate 7,969 of JBAVOL010000137.1, read as the reverse complement.
GCGCATGAGCAAAGGACACCTCCGTCTTCGTCATGCTATGGCCGCTTGCGGCCCGAGGCATCGCCGATTTGCGCAAGACGAACCCGAAAGCTAAGCGGACCCCATAAAGCCCAGCTGCTTCCGTAATCGCAGCCGGCAACCTCCAGATTCGGAAACATGTCCAGCAGGGCGCCTATGAAGGTGAGTGCTTCCATGCGGGCGATGTTCACACCGAGGCATTGATGCATGCCGAATCCGAATCCGAGATGCGGTTTGGGCTTGCGGTGAATGTCGAACATGCCGGCGTCTTCGAATATTGTCGGATCGTGATTGGCCACGCCCGGAAGAACATACACGCGGTCCTTTGCCTTCAGGGTCCGGCTGGCGAGTTCGGTGCCGTCATTCTTCACCAGTCGAAGCAAAACTTGAGCGACCGTCTCTAGCCGCATCACCTCTTCGATGGCTTGCGGAAGAAGAGACCGATCGGCGCGAACCTCCTCAAGAGCATGGGGATGACGCTGCAATACAACGACGATGTTGCCGAGCCATTTTGCCGTTGTATCGAGCGCACCGAGAAAGAGATTCATCAGATTATCGACGGCGATGGAATGGGTGATGCCGTCGCGGCCTTCCGCTGCGACCATCAGGCTCACCAAATCTTCCGGCTGCTCGCCTGATAACAACCTTTCTCGACGTTTGCGCATCTCCTCATGAAGGAAGGCATACACTTCGGCCTTCGCCTCGAGATGCCGCGCATATTCGGGACTGTCTTTTGCTTGCTCGAGGGCCGGTGTATCCGAAAGCATCCGATTCCAACGCTGGAGGTCGCCGATGCGATGGCGGGGGATGTCCATCAGCCCTGTTATGACTTCGCTCGCGAAGTCCTGAAAAACCTCGACGATATTCACGGTTTCACCCGATTTAAGGCGCGTGCCCATCGCCTCCAGCAATCGAATCGCGATCTGTCGTAGATTGTCGCTGCGCGCCATCATTGCGCTCATCGAGACAGGCTCGGCCCAGACAGCGCGCATCTTGTTGTGGAGCGGCGTGTCATTGACAAGCATCGCCTCTGCGCCGAACGCGTCGCCGATCGGCGTACCTTCGGATGTGAAATGGTTTCGATCTGAGAGAACCCTCCTCACGTCGTCATAGGATGAAACAACCCAGCCGGCGAGCGAGGCGCTCCAGAAGATGGGGCCATGCGCGCGGATTCGCTGGTGTTCGGCGAATGGCAGGCCTTCACCGGGGGTGACGCTGAGATCGATATCCATCGGTTGCCCCTTATCAGGTGGATTTTCTCGCTTCGTGGCGTCAGTAATATGATGCGAATCTGTTAGGCGCGGGTAAGAAGCATCGCTTGTTCCAGGTCAGGCGGCGCGAGACTGGGGTTGCTTGGAGGCTGCCTCGAACGTCGCCAGCAGAGTTTTCAGGGTCGCTTCGTACTCCGTGATTGAGGCCTCCTTGACGGGGCCATAGCCGCGGATTTCAGCCGCGGCATGCGCGAGTTCGACTGCTGCCGAAAGGTTGTTCCGATCGAGCCGCTTGACGATCCCTCCGATGAGTGTGCGGTAATCCTCGATCAGGCGCCGCTCCATGCGCCGATCGGCGGAATAACCGAAGGGATCGAGCAGTGTCCCGCGCAGGCCCTTCAGCGATGCAAGGATCCTGAACAAGTTCATCGTCCAAGCGCCGAATTCGCGCTTCTTTGGCCGGCCCGAAGCGTCGCGCCCGGGAAGCACGGGCGGAGCGAGATGGAACGTCATCTTGTAGTCGCCCGCAAACTGATCCTGCATGTGCTGCAGGAACTTGGAATCCGTATAGAGGCGCGCTACCTCGTACTCGTCCTTGTAGGCCATGAGGCGGGCGAGGGTCAGCGCGACCTCACGCACGAAAAGCTCGGCTCCCTTGAGTTGAAGTGCCGCCACGCGGGCGCGCACATCGTCCACGAAGCCGGCATAGCAGCGGGCATAGTCTTCGTTCTGATAGGCAGCAAGAAGCCGCGTCCGGCTCGCGAGCACATCGTGCACGGTTGCAAGGGGAACGTCTTCCGTCTTGTCGTCGAGTTCCTGGGCCAGTGCCTCTGGCTCATGTGCCGCGAGCCGTCCGAGCGCAAAGGTGCGCAAATTGCCTTCGACGAACGTCGCGTTCAGGCGGATGGCCTCCTGGATCGACGCGATCGAAACCGGGAGCAGGCCTTTCTGCGCCGCATAGCCGAGCATCAGGATATTGGTGCCGATGCTGTCGCCTGTCAGCTCGGTGGCGAGCCTGCTCGCGTGGAGCTCAAAGGCTGGCCCGCCATCGAGTGCTTCGAGTACGGCTGCCCGCATCCTGTCGTCGCCGAGTTCCATGTTCTTGTTGGTCTGGAATTCGCCGGTGGGAGCAACGTCGGTATTGAGGATCGCTGCGGTGCGGCCGGGATGTACCGTCTTCAGCACGGGGGGGCCCGACCCTACGATCATGTCGCAGGCGATGAGAACATCCGTCATCCCTTCGCTGAGGCGCGAGGTATAGATGCTCTTGGGATCTGGCCCGATCCGGATATGGCTCGTGACGGCGCCGCCTTTCTGCGCCATGCCGGTCATGTCGAGAATCGTGCTGCCTTTGCCGTCGAGATGGGCCGCCATGCCGAGCAGCGCACCGATCGTCAGCACGCCCGTTCCGCCGACGCCGCCGATCAGAATGTTGTAGCCCCTCTCGTCCAGTGCCGTGACGGAGGGCTCCGGCAGCTCCGCAATCAAGCGCTTGAGGCGCTCGGTATCGCCGCCGGAGCGGACCGCGATCTTCGCCCCCGTCACGGTCACGAAGGACGGGCAGAAGCCCTTGAGGCAGCTGTAATCCTTGTTACAGGTCGACTGGTCGATCTTGCGCTTGCGGCCGAATTCCGTTTCAAGCGGCTGTATGCTGATGCAGTTCGACTGCACTGAACAATCGCCGCAGCCTTCGCAGATTTCAGGGTTGATAAAAACCCGCTTGTCGGGATCGGCCATCTTGCCACGCTTGCGCCGACGGCGCTTTTCGGTGGCGCAGGTCTGCTCATAGACGATGGCCGAGACACCCTTTACCTCCCGCAATTCGCGCTGGATCCGGTCCATCTCGTCGCGATGATGCAGGCTCGCACAGGCGGGGAGATTGATATCCGCGTATTGCTCGGGATGATCGGAAACGAGGCGGACGGGGCGAACGCCTTCAGAAAGCAGCTGGTTGACCATGTCGACGGGCGTCATCTGCAATTCCACCGGCTGGCCGCCCGTCATGGCGACGGCGTCGTTGTACAAGACCTTGTAGGTGATGTTGGACTTGGCGGCGACGGAGGCGCGAATGGAGAGAATGCCCGAATGCGAATAGGTGCCGTCGCCCATATTGGCGAAGACATGTGGCGTCTCGACGAATGCGCTCACAGAGCTCCAATTCGAGCCCTCATGCCCCATGGGCATGAATTGCATCGTGTTGCGGTCCATCACCACGGCGACAAGGCCATGGCAGCCGATGCCACCGAGCGCCAGCGAGCCGTCCGGAATCTTGGTGCTGGTATTGTGCGGGCAGCCTGAGCAGAAATAGGCGGGCCGGATTTTCGCGCTGCCGAGCTTCAGGGCACGGGCTTCCAGGTTCCGGAATCCCTCGAATTGCGCGCTGACATGCGCGTCGGCGATGCCGATCTGATCGAGCACGGTCTTGATTGCCCGGCGGACCTGCGGGACCGAAAGCTCGCCGACCGCGGGTAGAAGCGGCGCGCCCTTGATATCCTGCTTGCCGGTGAGGGCCGGGCGCCTGTCCGAGCCGACGGCGTAAAGATGGCGCGCGATCTGGTCTTCCATCACGGGCCGTTTTTCTTCCACCACCAGCACCGCCATGCTGCCCTGGGCGAAGTCGACCAGCCGCTCCTTGTCCATGGGCCAAATGAGGCCCGGCTTATAGAGCCGGATGCCAAGCCGCCGGCAGGTCTCCTCGTCGAGCCCGAGATCTGCGAGCGCCTGCCGCACATCGAGATAGGCCTTGCCGGCGCTCACGATGGAGAGGGTGCGGCGCTCACTGTCGATGACGGTCCGATCAATGCCGTTGGCGCGGGCGAAAGCGGTGGCGGCCGGCAGCCGCTTGTTGACCACCCAGTCCTCTTCCACCAGAGGAGGCAGGTTCGGGCGAAGGTTCAGGCCGGCCGGCGGCAGCTCGATGTCGGCGGGGATGGCGAAGGGCCGATAGGGATCTGGGAGTTCGACCGAGCCGGAGAGGTCAAGCGTATCGGTGATGCATTTGAGCCCGACATAACTTCCGCTGTAGCGCGACATCGCCCAGCCGAAGAGGCCGAATTCGATGATCTCGCCGATGGTCGCCGGATAGAGGATCGGCAGAAAAGCCGCGATCAGCGTGTGCTCGGACTGATGGGCGCTGTCGGAGGATTTTCCGCCGTGATCGTCTCCCGCCACGGCCAGGAAGCCGCCTTTGGCCGACGCACCCTCGAGATTGCCGAGTTTGAGGGATTCGCAGGCCCGATCCACGCCGATGCCCTTGCCGTACCACAGGCCGAATACCCCCTCGAAGCCGGATTTGCCGAACCATTCGAGTTCCTGGGTGCCACGGATGCCGCTGACCGCGAGTTCCTCGTTGAGGCCCGGCACGAAGCGGATGTCATGGGCGTCGAGCAGCTTCTGCGCGCCCCAAAGGGCGGAATCGTAGACGCCCAGCGGCGAGCCTCGATAGCCGGAAATATAGCCGGCCGTCTTGAGCCCCTGCGCACGGTCCCGCCGTGCCTGGTCGAGTGGCAAGCGGACGAGCGCCTGATTCGACGAGATAAAAACCCGCCCGCCAGATTGAGTATATTTGTCGTCGAGAGTGGTTACGCTTTTCGTCATCAACCGATCTGAATTTTGAGGATGTAACGACCCGCGGTGGTGGGATCACGGACGTTTCATCAACCTCTACGGCCTGTCAAACCGGGAGCAAAGGCACGCGATTGCCTGGGAACGACACGGCCCTTGCTCCAGGCGCCCATTAATCCGGGTGCGCGGATTGCATATGGCCGGGGGCATTGCAGTCCTATGAGGCATGGAACCGCAATCGGCGGTCCGGAATCTGCGAGGCCCGGCTGCCTCGCGTGGGCCGCCTTTACGCGGGAAGCGCTGGAAGCCTGTCGAGGCGAAAATCGCAGTGTTCCGCCGTCTGCTGGATTTCTATCACGTTGCCTTCGGGATCTCTTCCATAAATTGTTTTCACGTGACCGGCGTCAAGAGGTGCGGGGTGCCCGAACGTCATGCCCAGACTGCGCAAACGTTTATATTCTTGCTCGATGTCGGTCACGTCGACGCAGAAATGCGTGTAGCCCTTGTCAAAGGGGCGAAGGGGACGATCCGAGACGGGTTCCGGGGCGCTGAACTGAAAGAGTTCAAGATAGCAGGAGCCGGCGCGCAGCATGCAGCCCTGCGCGGCAGAGCCCGGCACATCCAGGATCTGGTCGAGCAATTCGTTATCGTGCCAGCTGAACTCGTCCCCAACGATCTCGAATCCGAATGCTTCCTTGTAAAACTTCACCATCCGATCAAGATCGCGGACATGAACCGCTACATGATGAATTCCTCTTATCATTCTGATTTCCTTTCTTTTTTATGGTATCGCGTTAAAATGAATGAGTTGGTCAAATGAGGCAATGACTATTAGAAGCGTAGCAGAAACAGGCAAATTAGGCTGCGCCTCGGGTCATTCGGCGGCATAGGGCGCATGGCATAATGCGTCTTAGAGCCAACAATACGCGAGCCAGCAGCGCCGACGGCAAAGGGAGACGGAAGGCCGATGAGCAATACGTTAATCGTAGGAGCCAAAATCTGGGACGGGAGCGGCGCTGCGCCGTTCGACGGCGACGTGCTGATCGAGGGCGATCAAATCCGAACCGTTTCGCGGGCGCCTGGCCAGATTTCTCGTTCGACTTGTAAGGTCATCGAGGCCAATGGTCTGACCCTCATGCCGGGCATGACCGAAGGTCATGCGCACCTATCGTTCGAGGCGGTCACGTCGACCGAGGATCTGATCACGCCGCCGCCCGAGGAGCAAACGCTGCTGACCGCACGCATGGCGAAAGTGCTGCTGGATCACGGTTTCACGAGCGCCTATGGCGCGTCCGAGGCTAAGCTGAGACTGGGCGTCGCTGTGCGCAATGAGGTCGACGCCGGCCGCCTGCCCGGGCCCCGCATCCGTGCGGGATCGCTGGAGATTAGCGTCACCGGCGGCATGGGCGACGAGAGCAAGTTGCACAACCCGCGCAAGGGCCCTTCAATCATCATCGACGGGCCGGAAGAGATGCGCAAGGCGGTGCGCCTGTGCTGCCGCGAGGGCTGTGACAATATCAAGCTCGATGTGTCGGGCGATCCGTTTTACCCGAACACGCCGGCGAACACTACGCCCATGTCGTTTGAAGAGGTGCGCATGGCCGTGGAGACGGCGCACAGTTTCGGGCGCAAAGTGAACGCCCATACGCGATCGATCGGCGGGACCCAGATCTGCCTGCGCGCAGGCGTCGATGTCCTCTTCCATGTCGAATATTCCGACGAGAAGACGCTCGATATGCTGGAGGAGGCGAAGGACCGCATCTTCGTGGTGCCGACTGTCAGCCTGTTCCACACCATCGCCAACAATGAAGCCGCGGGTTACGGCTTATCGGCAGAAATCGGCGGCCATATGGGCGTTCCCGGCCTGCTCGAAGCGTCGGTCAAAACGCACACCGAACTGCGCAAGCGCGGCATCCGCCACCTGATCGGCGGCGACTATGGCTTCGCCTGGAGCCGCCAGGGCACCAACGCGCGCGACCTCAAATTCTTCATCGATTATTACGGCTATACGCCGGAAGGCGCGCTCGTCTGCGCCACGCGCAATGGCGGGCTGGCGATGCGCAACGGCGGGGATCTGGGAACGATCTGCGAGGGCTCACTCGCCGACCTGCTGCTGGTCAACGGCAATCCGCTGGACAACGTGACGATGCTGACCGACAAGGACCGGCTGGTCATGATCATGAAGGACGGCCAAGTCTATAAGAACGAAACCGGCGCCGTTCAGCGACGCGCTGCTGCCTGACGTTAGCGAACGAAATTCTGGAGAACCTTGATGAACATCCAAAATCGCAACACGCAGAACCTGGCCAAGGGCGAGGCCCGCTGCCCGGCAATCAGCACGCAGGAGATCATCGCGAAAGACAAGGTCGCAGCGCCCGGCTGGGTGCGTTCGGAGTCCTACGAGTTCCTTGGCGACGAGGACATCCCGACCGACCGCTACATCGATCCCGCCTTTGCGAAGATGGAGTTCGAGCGGATGTGGACCAGGACTTGGCAGTTCGCCTGCCGCGAAGAGCACATCCCGGAGGTCGGCGACTATTACGTCTATGACGTCGGCCCCTATTCCTTCATCGTCACCCGCGTCGGCGAAAACGACATCCGCGCCTATTTCAACGCTTGCCTCCATCGCGGCACCAAGCTGCGGGCGTCTGACACGGAGGGCCGCGCGAGCGAATTCAAATGTAGCTTCCATGGCTGGAGCTGGAACATCGACGGCACGACCAAGGAGGTCGTCTGCCCGTGGGACTTCCCCCATGTCGATCCCGACAAGTTCTCGCTGCCGCAGGCCCGGGTCGAGACGCTCGGCGGCTTCGTGTTCATCAACATGGATCCAGAGGCGCCTTCGCTCGCGGAATATCTTGGCCCCGTAGCCAAGGCACATATCGATGCGTGGAAGCTCGAAGACCGTTATGTGCACTGCCACGTCATCAAGCGCCTCTCATGCAACTGGAAGCTCAATATCGAAGCCTTCCTTGAAGCCTATCACGTGATCCAAACCCACCGGCAGGTCGCGCCGTCGAATGGCGACGCCAATTCGCAGTACGACATTTACGGCGAGCATGTGAACCGTTTCATATCGACGCTTGGCGTGGTCAGCCCGCATCTTTACGGCAAGGTCACCGAGCAGGACGTGCTCGACCAGTTCACACTGGGCGACAGCAGCGCGCTCGGCAACG
>JBAVOL010000136.1:0-19805 GCA_049692035.1 Rhizomicrobium sp. | reverse complement strand
TTGACCTTGGACAAATCCCAGCCGAGTTCCTTGTTGACCGCGCAGGCCTGCGCCGCGAACGCTTCGTTGGCTTCGATCAGATCGAGATCGTCGAACGTCCAGCCGGCTTTCTTGACCGCCGCACGCGAGGCCGGAATCGGGCCCGTGCCCATCACGGCGGGATCGACACCCGCATGCGCCCAGGAGACGACGCGCGCCAGCGGCTTCAACCCCCTGGCGTCGGCCTCCTTGGCCGTCATGAGCACAACGGCCGCCGCGCCGTCATTGATGCCCGACGCATTGGCGGCCGTGACCGTGCCGTCCTTCTGGAAGGCGGGCTTGAGGCCGGCGATGCCTTCATAGGTGACGCCGTCGCGGATGTACTCGTCCGTGTCGATCACGCGCTCGCCCTTGCGCTCCTTGACGGTTACGGCCGCGATTTCCTGCTTGAATCGGCCAGTTTTGCGCGCGGCTTCCGCCTTGTTTTGCGAGGCAACGGCGAAGCGGTCCTGCGCTTCGCGGGATATCTGCCATTCGCGCGCAACATTCTCGGCAGTGATGCCCATATGGTAGTTGTGGATGGCGTCGATCAGCCCGTCCTTCAGCATCGTGTCGGTGAGTTCCAGCGCACCCATCTTCTGGCCGGCGCGCAGATGAGCGGCATGGGGCGCGAGGCTCATCGATTCCTGGCCGCCGGCGACCACTACCGACGCGTCGCCGCTCAAAATTTGCTGATAACCGAGCGCCACGGCCCGGAGCCCCGAGCCACAAACCTGATTGACGATCCAGGCCGGCGCCTCGACGGGGATGCCCGCAAGCAGCGACGCCTGACGGGCCGGATTTTGGCCCTGGGCAGCCGTCAGGACCTGACCGAGGACGACTTCGGAGACCTCCTTGGCCGCCAATTGCGCCCGGATAAGCGCGGCCTCGATTGCGACCTTGCCGAGATCGTGGGCGGGGACATTGGCGAAGGCGCCGTTGAACGAGCCTACCGGCGTGCGGGCACCCGAAACGATCATGACGTCAGTCATCGAACTTCCTCCAAAGGTTTTCGTGTTGCACTGCGCACAAAATGACGCGAATGCGAGCTGTGGTAAACTGCAGAGAATTATTATTATATTTCAATATATTAGCAGCGGAGAAGAAGGCTTTCCGGGCCGGCGCGACAAATGGCACTGGACAGGGTGGAGAATGTAATGTTGTTCTAAACGCCATTTGGCGCCTGTGAAGAGGCGTGAAACCACATGACGCCTGCGAAAGGCGCAAGACCAGATAATGGTTGAACGTGACGGATGAAAACGCTCAGGCGGCCGCACCGGTCGTCATCAAGAAATACGCCAACCGGCGTCTCTACAACACGCAGACGTCGAGTTATGTGACGCTTGATCACCTTTGCGAGATGGTGAAAGAGGGGGTCGACTTCGAGGTGCGCGATGCGCGCTCCGGCGAAGACATCACCCGTTCTGTCCTCACGCAGATCATCTTCGAGGAGGAAGCCAAGGGGCAAAACCTTTTGCCAATCCGCTTTCTGCGACAGCTGATCCGTCTTTATGGCGACAGTCTGCAGGCTTTCGTGCCCGGCTATCTCGATCTGTCCATGGAAAGCCTCGCCAAGAACCAGGAGGCGATCAAGCATCGGGTCGCCGAAGCTTTCGGCGGGGGTACGCAGGCGTTTGAAGCGATGGCGCGCCAAAATCTGGCTCTGTATGAGCGCGCGATGAAGATGTTTTCGCCCTTCGGCGTGGCAATGGGGACGCCCGGGCGGGTGCCGGGCGAAGCCGAAGCGGGACAGCGCGCCGGCAATGGCGGGATCGATCCTGCCAAGGCCAAGGCTTCCGAGGAGATCAGCGAGTTGAAGAGCGAGATCGAGGCGATGCGCAAGCAACTCTCCGAACTTGCCCGCGATCGGAAATAGCGGGGGACGGGCCGCGATTGTGCCCGTCCCGACATTTCCATTTTGAATCGGACATTGCGGCGGTTCGTCTTGGAACCATCCATAAAGGCATGCCATCTAAATGCGTGCGCGCGGTCGAGAGCCGGTTGACCCAGATCACGGACGAATGGACGGCACGGCGTAGATATTTCGTTTGCGCGCGGCGAAACGGGAGTTGAGGGATGAAGGCGGGAAAGATCGGGTGGCTGCTGGGCGCCGCGCTATGCGCTTGGGGTTTGCAGGCTGCGGCGCAGACAACGCATCTGAATCTGCACGAAATGAATTTCGACATGTGGTGTCAGGAACACCAGAAATTGCCGCCCGAGCGCTGTGACAAGCGGCTGCCGGCGGACGATGCGGCGTTTCAGAACTATGTCGACACGATCGAGCGCTACGAGACGCAGAAATTGAACAATCAGGCGAAGGAGCGGCGCATCGGCCACATGATCGACCGCGCCGATTCTGTCGATCATCCGCTCGAACCTTCCACGCCTCCGGCCGACCGTCCGCCGCCGCAGTGATCTTCGAACCCGGGGACATTCACTCCGCCGCGCTCCAACCGGGCGCGAGTACGGGCTCGCCGAAATGGAAGCCCTGGAAGTAATCCACTCCGAACTTCTCGAGAAGGGCGGCTTCTTCGTCGGAGCCCACCCATTCGGCGACCGTCTTCAGGTTGAAGTTGCGGGCAAGTTCGACGAGCGTGCGCACGAAGATTTGATTGTCGGGTGAGGACACGAGGCCGCGCACATAGGACCCGTCGATCTTGACCATGTCGACATGCAGCATCTGCAGATTGCGGAAAGAGGTGAACCCGGCGCCGAAATCGTCGATGGCGACGCGACAGCCGAGTTCGCGAAGATTGGAAATGAAGCGCGCACTGTCCTCGAAAGCGTGCAGCGCCGCCGTTTCCGTCAATTCGACGATGATGCGTTCCGCCACCTCCTGGTGCGCACGCACGTAGCTGAGAAAGGACTGCAACCAGGATGGATCGCTGGCCGTCGTCCCCGACACATTGACGGCGAGCGTTACGTCCGGATGGGCATGGAGTTTGGCGACCGTCATTTCGAGTGCGTGACGATCGACGAGGCGCACAAGCCCCAATTGTTCGGCCGCCGGGATGAATTGGCCGGCCGTCGCAATCGTTCCGTCGATGCGCAGCATGCGCAGCAGGCACTCGTAATGGGACGGCTCGCGCGAACGCGCCGTGACGATCGGCTGATAGGCGAAGACGAGGCGTTGATCGGCGAGCGCCGCCACCACTTCGTCGGCAATGCTCATGAGGCGCAGACGTGCCGTCTCGCGTTGCGGGGACTTTACGTAGACGGCGAAGCCGTCGCGGCCGCCATGACGGGCTCGTTCGAGCGCTTCCTCGGCGCGCAGCATGGCTTCCTGGCTCGAGGCTGCGCCCGAAGGCAGCCATACGGCTCCGACGGAGATTGTGGCCGATACGGTGCCGCTGCGGGTGGCGATCACTTCGCCGCGGACCACGGCGCGCAGCCGGTCGGCCACCAGCGCAATTTCCCGCTCCCCGCAATCGGGCACGATGACGCCCAATTTGTTTCCAGCCGTGCGTCCGATCACATCGCAGCCGCGCAGCACGCCTGCGATGCGCTCGCCGACGGCCAAAATCACTTCATCGGCGGCGCCGAACCCATAGGCTTCGTTGATCATTGCCAGACGGTCGATCGAGGCGACGAGATAGGCACAGGCACGGTTCCCGGCCTTGGCGGCTTCGATCGTGCGTGCCAGCTCGGATCTGAGGCTCGTACGGTTGAGGTGGCCTGTCAGTTCGTCGCGCGTGGCGAGGTAGGTGAGCCGTTGCGCCTCGCGCTTTCGTTCGGTGACGACGCGCAGAATTCCGGCCAATCGCTCCGCGCGGCCGTCCGGCCCCGGAACGCGCACGCCCCGCATCTCGAACCAAACCGTACCCAGCGCGGAAGCCGTCTCGAATTCGCATTCGAAGGTCGTATCTTCGTACGCGCGTTCTTTGACGATGCGGTCCAATTGATCGCGCCCGTCGGGCGACATCCAGCCGCGCACGAAATCGCCTCGCTGCAGCCTGTCGGCGTCCGTGTGCAGCGCGAGGATATTGATTCCGCCGTCCCACGCGATCCGGTCATCGCCCAGAGTCCAGTCGAAAACGACCTCATTGGCGCCGCTCACGGCAAGACGAAGCCGCTCGGTATCCTGCTCGGCGGCAAGCGCCCGCATGCCGTCGACGGGCTTCTTAAGAAGCGTCTGACCCACCATACCCACCATCCTGGCCATGTTTCCGGCCTTTGAGCGAAGGATGACTGGCGGGCATTAAAAAAGCAGAAACTTTTGAAACTCCGAGGCGATTGCACGGTATCGGCGCGGGCTTTGCCTTAAGGACCGGTTATGACCGGCGCAGCAATTTTGCCTATCACGTCCGGAGCGGCGATGCCGAACTCCCGAAAGCTTGTCGCACGTGTCGAAAAAACTTTCTGCAGCAATGGCTTGCACAATAACAATGCAGAAAATCAATTCCGGCGGAATGAAGGTCGCAGCCGCGCGTCATCAGGGGCGTCGTCCCAAATTGAAACAGACTCTGCACCGGGTTGGCACGGCCGGCTTCTTTCGTCGGCGTTCGCTGCACAAATCCTCGGGCAGGTGTTGGCGCAAGGGGCGCCCGATGTCGCATCAGCGCGGGCGGCCTATGCCGGTGCGGGCGACGTGTGTCAGGGGCGCTCGCTCGATTGCAGCATGTAACGGTCTCGCGCCGACGAACGCGATGCCGGCACAATTCCGGCAGGCCCGATCATCGGCCAGGTCCATGCGATTCGCGAGCTTCGCCTTACCACAGCGACGCATAATAGGGACGGGCGATCATGGCCGCACCGACGATGCGGCCGTAACCGCCCTGCTGGACGACCACCGCGACGGAATCGTGGGGCGCGCTCGGAAGTTCGTCACGCGGCAGGTCGAGCGACAGAGCCTGACCTTTCCAAATGCCGACCGCCTTCACCTCGCGCACGACGTTGCGATAGGCGAGCACACGGCCGTGATTCTCGCCTGCCCCGATATTGACCGATGCCTTTCCGAGAATTTGAAATAGCCAGATCGTGGCGTTGGCATTCGGGTTGGCAACGCCTTGGCCCACCGCAATGTGCAGTTCGCCATGAGTCGCCTGGAGCATGACGGGCACCGCGATCATGTCGGCTTGCCTGGCGGCGATCGCCGCGTCCACCGCGGCTTCGCGGCTGCCGACCACGTCGCTCACGCCATCGACAATCATTTGCGGGGTGTAGACGTTGCCGCGTCCCATCATGACGGCATAGGCCTTTTGCCGATGCGTATTGGTCTCGCTCGCCAGCGTATCCTTCCAGCCCAGCATGTCCCAATAGGTGACCGGCAGGCTCATCGCCAACACGTCCTTGCGATCGGCGAGGCGGCCGAGCAGTGCGTCGGCGGGCGGACAGGAGCTGCAGCCCTGGCTGGTGTACAGCTCGACGACGACCAGCCGCTTGCCGCCGGCTTGGGCGGCGGGGCTCGCGGCGAGTGCGAGCGCCACGAGTGCAAGGCCGAAAACGGGACGCCATTTCGTCATCGCCGCGAGAATAGGCCTCATTCCCTCGGGCCTCTAATCACTTCGGCTTGAAGCGGGACAAGCGGGACGCGCTTGTGCTCATCATGGCTTTTTGGACCCGAGTCCTGAGGCGGTGTCGTGCAAAGATATGGCGAGGCCATGAAACTCCCCGAACCGCGATTGCGTGAGCTTGTGCAGAAGCCGCCCGTCGGCGGCAAGAAGGGCTTCTTCCTTCGTAAGCTCGTTCCTTTGGACTTTTTTCCAGAGGATATTGGCGCATTCGGCTGTCAAAAGCTCCGGCGCGATCAATTGCGCATGCGCGCGCAGCGCCAGCGCTTCGCGCGTACCCGGTTCCTCGATGACCCGTTTGGCGGCGATGCTGGCGTCGATAACGAGCTCGTTCATCTTCACCGCTCGTCGCGTCCCTCGCGGAGGAGGACTTCCGACGGAGTCTGCTTTCGGCGCTTCGTCAGCTTCCGCAATTCGGCGGCGAGGGTGTCGAACGAGGGCTCGTTCTCGGCGTCCAGCGCCTGGCGAAGGATTTCCCTGTGCTCGGCCTCCGTCGAACGGCCGTGCCGCGCGGCGCGGCGTTTCAGCCGCGCGATCAAATCGTCGTCGAGATTGCGGACATGGAGGTTTCCGGCCATTTTGTCCTCAATGAGATCATCGATATTAATCGATCTCAAAATGAAGCCGCTTAGTCAAATACCGAAGCGAAACGCTCTTGCAGCGTTGGATACGCGGTGCCGTTATGTCCTTTGAGGCACGAATCCGGCCGAGACGGCCGCGCTCCGACGTGACACGCACGACGAAACGAACTCGCCCGTTCCCTGCGTGCCTCGCGCACCGAAACGATCACGTCGGAGCGCGGGCGTCCCGCCCGCATCCATCCGTCGCCATGAGAGGAGGAAGTTGCGCGCCTTATTTCTGCGCTCCCGGTTCATCTTCCTTGCGTCGGCCGAACCTGTAGAGAGCAAAAATCCACCCGCCGAGTGCGCCGAACGCGCACGAGAGGGCGAAGACGAACAATTCGAAGCCGAGCCGGTAGAAGACCTGTTTCAACAGAATACGCGACCTCCGATAGAGGCTCGACTTTGGGGAAACTTCTGGGTCCGAGCGGGAATCCGGAATCGGATTGGCTCATCGCCAAGGTGCCGCTCGTTGAAGCGTCGTGCGCGGAAGGGCTGTCACTGCGGTCATGAGCGCTTCGCTTCAGGGTCTGCGGCTCACGCGCCTTTCAAAAGTACGAATCCGGCCGAGACGGCCGCGCTCCGACGTGACACGCACGACGAAACGAACTCGCCCGTTCCCTGCGTGCCTCGCGCACCGAAACGATCACGTCGGAGCGCGGGCGTCCCGCCCGCATCCTGACAAATTGCACCGCCCTTGCGGCAAGATGCCCGCGGACCCAGAGAACCCCCTTCACGCCGCGAGCAAATTCCGCAACACGTAAGGCAGAATACCGCCATTCTCGAAATAGGCGACTTCGTCCGCCGTATCGATGCGCAGGATGAGAGGGAGCTCGGCCGTGGTACCATCGGGATAGGTGATCGCGGCCATGATCTTCATGCGTGGTGTTATTTTGCCCGACAGACCAGGAATGTCGATCGCCTCGCGGCCCGTCAGGGCATAATCGTTGCGGGTCTTGCCTTCGGTGAAGACAAGCGGCGCGATGCCCATGCCGACCAGGTTCGAGCGGTGGATGCGTTCGAAACTCTCGGTGATCACGGCGCGCACACCGAGCAGTTTCGGCCCCTTGGCCGCCCAGTCGCGCGACGAGCCCGTCCCATATTCCTTGCCGGCGATGACGACTGTGGGCACGCCGTCCTTTTGATAGCGCATCGCCGCATCGAAGATCGACATTTCTTCGCCGGAAGGCTCGGCGGTCGAATAGTAGATGGTGTTGCCACCTTCGCGTCCGCCCAGCATTTCGTTGCGGATGCGGATATTGGCAAAGGTGCCGCGCACCATGACTTCGTCATTGCCGCGCCGCGCGCCGTAGGAATTGAAATCGGCGAGGTCGACGCCATGCTCGATCAGATATCTGCCGGCCGGTCCGTCCTTCTTGATGGAACCGGCAGGGCTGATGTGGTCGGTGGTAATGGAATCGCCGAACAGCGCGAGAATGCGCGCCCCTTCGATGTCCGCGATGCGCCCTGGTTTGAGGGCCATTCCTTCGAAATAGGGCGGGTTCTTCACATAGGTCGAGTTTGCGTCCCAGGCATAGGTCTGACCCTTGCGTATTTTGACCTTTTTCCAGTTCGCGTCGCCGTCGAACACATTGCCGTAGCGGGCGCGGAAGCTCGCCGTCTTCACCGATTTGCGGATGGTTTCGGCGATCTCCTTCGACGACGGCCAGATGTCCTTGAGATAGACGGGATTATTTTTCTTGTCGTAGCCGACCGGTTCGCTGGTCAGATTGACGTTGACCGAACCGGCAAGCGCATAGGCGACGACGAGCATGGGCGAAGCGAGATAGTTCGCGCGAACCAGAGGATGGACGCGGCCTTCGAAATTGCGGTTGCCCGAAATCACCGCCGCCGATACCAGGTCGCCTTCGGTGACGGCCTTTGCGACGCCTTCCGGCAGCGGGCCCGAATTGCCGATGCAGGTCGTGCAGCCATAACCCACAAGTGCGAAACCAAGCTTGTCGAGCGCCTTGTCGAGCCCGGCCTTTTCCAGATAGTCGGTCACGATCTGGCTGCCCGGCGCCAGTGAAGTCTTGACCCAGGGTCGCGTTTTCAGCCCGCGCTCGACCGCCTTCTTGGCAAGGAGCCCGGCGCCGACCATCACGCTCGGATTGGACGTGTTGGTGCAGGACGTGATGGCGGCGATCACCACGTCGCCATGGCCGATCGTATATTCCGTGTCATCGACGCGCACGCGGCGGTTGGCGTCGTCTTCCTTCTTGAACGTGTCGATCAAGGCAGACGCGAATTCATGCGACGCATCGCTGAGGGCGACGCGATCCTGCGGCCGGCGCGGGCCTGCGAGGCTCGGCTCGACGCTTGCCAGATCGAGGCTCAGCGTGTCGGTAAAGACGGGATCGGGGCTCTTGGGCGTGCGGAACAGGCCTTGCGCCTTGGCGTATTTCTCGACCAGGGCGACGCGCGCGGGCTTGCGGCCGGTGGCGGCGAGAAAGCGCAAGGTCTCTGCGTCGATGGGGAAGAAGCCGCAGGTCGCGCCATATTCGGGCGCCATGTTGGCGATCGTCGCGCGGTCTTCGAGCGCCATCTCGTCCAGACCGGGCCCGTAGAATTCGACGAATTTGCCGACTACGCCTTTCTTGCGCAGCATCTGCGTCACGGTGAGCACAAGGTCGGTTGCGGTCACGCCTTCGGCCAATTTGCCGGTGACGCGGAAACCGATCACTTCGGGAATCAGCATCGAGATCGGCTGGCCCAGCATAGCCGCTTCGGCTTCGATACCGCCGACGCCCCAGCCGAGCACCGCCAGCCCGTTGATCATGGTGGTGTGGCTGTCGGTACCGACGACCGTATCGGGAAATGCGTATTGGATCGTCTTTTTCGTCTTCGCGTCCTTGGCCTTGCGCGTCCACACGGTCTGGCCGAGATATTCGAGATTGACCTGGTGGCAGATGCCCGTGCCCGGCGGCACGACGCGGAAATTGGCGAAGGCCTGCTGGCCCCAGCGCAGGAAGCCATAGCGTTCCGTGTTGCGCTGATATTCGACGGCGACGTTCTTCTTGAACGAATCCTTCCTGCCGAAATTGTCCACCATCACCGAATGGTCGATGACGAGGTCGACTTCGGCGAGGGGATTGATCTTTTCCGGATCGCCGCCGAGATCCTGCATCGCATCGCGCATCGCCGCCAGATCGACAACGGCGGGAACGCCGGTCAGATCCTGCATCAGCACGCGCGCGGGCCTGAACGCGATTTCGCGATCCGAGCGCTTCTTGGCGAGCCAGCCGGCGACCGCTTTGATGTCGTCCGCGGTGACGGTGTTGCCGTCTTCGTTGCGCAGCAGGTTTTCGAGCAGCACCTTCAAGGAATAAGGCAGCCGCGTCACATCCTTGAGGCCGTGCTTCTCGGCGGCGGCGAGGCTGAAATAAGCGTATGATCGGCCCCCTGCCGTGAGCGTGCGGCGGGATTTGAAACTGTCGAAGCTGCTTGTCACGGAGAAGCCCTCTCGCGGGTTGTTGCGGCGGCTGGGATGGCGCGTGTTTAGTAAGATTTCTTTGGAAAGCCAAGGAGAAACGGCGATGACCGCGGCAATCGCACGCAGCCGCCCAAGACCGGCGCGGAATTCGGTCCTCGGGCAAGGGCCGCGGCGGGCGTTTCGACGATCTCTGAAGCGGGGTGTAAGCAAGGATGCCGAGGGGGTTGGCGGCGCGTGCGTCGATAAGCGATAGTCGCGCGACCAACGATCAACCGTGGCGCCGATGAACGAGACACCGACGAAAGACCTTATTCATCCTGTCATAATGTCCGGCGGCGCGGGCTCGCGGCTGTGGCCTCTGTCGCGCCAGCTATATCCCAAGCAGCTGCTGCCGCTCGCGGGCGACAAGACGATGATCCAGGACACCGTCACGCGCGTCGAAGGCGCGCGCTTCGCCCGTCCCATGGTCATCTGCAATCAGGAACACCGCTTCCTGGTCGCCGAACAATTGCGCGAGATCGGCGTTGAGGGCGCTGTGATCGTGCTCGAGCCGGTCGGGCGCAATACGGCGCCGGCCGCCGCGGTCGCTGCCCTGATGCTCGCCGAGCGCGATCCTTCGGCTCTGATTCTTCTCATGCCCGCCGACCATGTTGTGACCGACAAGCGGGCCTTTCTCGAAGCCGTCGGAATCGCTGCGGGCGTAGCACGCGAGGGCGCAATCGTAACCTTCGGTATCGCCGCCAAAACACCCGAGACCGGCTATGGCTATATTCAGCGCGGCGAGCCTGCGGCCATTGACGGCTGCTTTCGCGTGCGGCGCTTCGTCGAGAAACCGAACCGCGAAACGGCGCAGGATTATGTCGATGCCGGCGATTATTACTGGAACGGCGGTATTTTCCTGTTCCGCGCCCAGACCTATCTCGACGAACTGGAAAAATTCGAACCCGCGATCGTCGCGCAGTGCCGCGACGCGGTGGCGAAAGGACGGCGCGACCTCGATTTCCTGCGCCTCGACGAGGCTGCTTTCAAGGCGAGCCCTGCGAAATCGATCGACTATGCCGTGATGGAGCACACGGCGCATGCCGCAATGGTTCCGGTCGACATGGGGTGGAGCGATGTTGGTTCCTGGCATTCCTTGTGGGAGATTGCAGCTCGCGATGGTGCAGGCAATGTGACCGCAGGCGATGTGGTCGCCGTCGGCGTCAGCAATTCCTATCTGCGCAGCGAGGGTCCGCTCTTGGCTGCGGTCGGGCTCGACGATGTCGTCGTGGTGGCGACGCAGGATGCCGTCCTCGTCACCCACCGCGATGCGACGCAGGACGTGAAGAAGATCGTCGAGGAACTCGAACGCCTGGGGCGCCATCATCATCTGCACCATCGCCTCATTTACCGGCCCTGGGGTTCCTATGATTCCGTCGACAGCGGCGAGCGCTTCCAGGTCAAGCGCATCACCGTCAATCCGGGCGCCAAGCTTTCCTTACAAATGCATCATCATCGCGCCGAGCATTGGATCGTTGTCTCCGGCACCGCGAAAGTGACCTGCGGCGAGAAGGTGTTTCTGCTCAAGGAAAACGAATCGACCTTCATTCCGCTGGGCGAAACCCACCGTCTCGAAAACCCCGGCACGATTCCGCTGCATTTGATCGAAGTGCAGTCCGGCTCCTATCTCGGCGAAGACGACATCGTGCGGTTCGAGGACCGGTACGGGCGGTGAAGTTTTTGCGCGTCGGTCGACAACGCAAATCATAAAAGCGTTTCATCCCTGGCCGACTGCCCGGTCCTCTTTTTTATTTCGAGGGGGACGGGGCGCTTCGTTACCGGTGCGGACCGTTATGACCATCCCTGTCTACCGAGCGGCTGCACATAGATATCCTCCATGACAACCGCGGCAACCTCTTGACGCAGCCAATTTTGTGATCCACTGTGTATCATAAGTTATCTGTGTGATGGGCTCGTTACACGAAAAGGCGCGCCCTGCAGGTAGCTCTCGCAGGCCCGCGAGCACCGCACGTTCCGTGTCCAGGTCGACGAAGAGGAGATTGAGATGAACGCTGTTAGCGAAGGTCCGGTCCACTGGGACCCCTACGATCCCAAATATTTCGCCAACCCATACCCGGCGTTCCGGCGACTGCGGGAGGAAGCCCCGCTCTATTACAACGAGCAGTACGACTTCTACGCGGTAAGCCGCTACGAGGACGTCGAACGGGGGCTGGGCGATCGGGAAACCTTTATCTCGGGACGCGGGGGCATCCTGGAGGTGATCAAGCAGAACGTGCCGATCCCGCCCGGCGTCTTCATCTTCGAGGATCCGCCCCTCCACACGATCCATCGCGGTCTGCTCACACGGGTCTTCACGCCGAAGAAGATGACGGCGCTCGAGCCCCAGATCCGCGCTTTCTGCGCCAGGGCGCTCGATCCGCTCGTCGAGGGCGGCGAGTTCAATTTCATCGACGATCTCGGCGCCGAGATGCCCATGCGGGTCATCGGCATGCTGCTGGGCATTCCGGATGACGACCTCAAGGCGGTCCAGAAGCGCACCAACGACTCGCTCCGCACCGAACCGGGCAAGCCGCAAGACTTCTCAGGACACAGCTTCGTCGGACAAGGCTTCGACGAGTACATCGACTGGCGGGCCAAGCACCCGTCGGATGACCTCATGACAGAGCTCCTGAAAGCCGAGTTCGTCGACGAGACGGGCGAGACGCGGCGGCTGACCCGCGAAGAGGTGCTGATCTTCATCAACATCCTCGCCGGCGCCGGGAACGAGACCACCAACCGATTGATCGGATGGACGGGCAAGGTGCTGGCGGAACACCCGGATCAGCGGCGTCATATCTATGAAAACCGGACGCTCATTCCACAAGCGATCGAGGAGATCCTGCGCTTTGAACCGCCGGGACCGTCGGTTGGGCGCTACGTTGCAAAAGACACGGAGTTCCAGGGGGTGAAGGTGCCACAGGGTAGTGCAATCCTCTGCCTCGTGGCCGCAGCGAACCGCGACGAGCGCAAGTTTGCCGAGGGCGAAGCTTTCAATATTCACCGGGAGCGCCAGCCCCACCTGACATTCGGTTACGGGTTCCATGCCTGTCTGGGCAACGCACTCGCGCGTGTCGAAGGTCGGATTGCGTTGGACGAGGTCCTGAACCGCTTTCCCGAATGGGACGTCGATTTGCAGAACGCCTACCTCTCTTCCACCTCGACTGTCCGAGGCTGGGAGACACTGCCTGCCTTCACGCCGAAAGCCCAGCGGGGCGCGCGGCGCAAGTCTGCCGCCGAGGCGGCGATCGCGCCCGCGACGGAACCCGTGCCCGCCGGCACGGAGAGCTGGAAGATGACCCTCAAGACGCCGATGGGCCCCCAGGAGATGACGATGCAGATCGTCCGTCAGGGCGACGCCTTCACCGGCCGGATCGACAGCCCGATGGGCTCTGAGTCCATCAACAATGGCAAGATCGCAGGGGATACGCTCAGCTGGACCATGGACGTGAAGAAGCCCACTTCCATCAAACTGAGTTTCGAGGTGAAGGTGCAAGGCGACGCCATGACGGGGCACGCCAAGCTGGGCATGTTCGGCAAGGCCGACCTGAGCGGCCAGCGCATCTAGTCGCAGGCGGTGCTCCGGCGCCCGCGGGCCGAGGATGCGCCGCCTGCCCTTCGTTCTCAGGACACAGGATCAATGGCGAAGATCACTTACATCGAGTTCAATGGCCGCGAGCACGTCGTGGACATAAAGCCCGGCCTGTCAGTCATGGAAGGCGCCAAGACGAACAATATCCCTGGCATCGATGCGGACTGCGGCGGCGGTTGCTCCTGCGGCACCTGTCACGTTTACGTGGACACCGCCTGGCTGGCGCGGGTGGGCGGACGGACCCCGATCGAGGATGCGACGATCGAATTCGCCGACAACGTCAAGGACAACAGCAGGCTTTCTTGTCAGATCAAGATCACCGATGCGCTTGACGGTCTTATCGTCCGCATGCCGGAGAGCCAGCGCTAGAGAGTTGCGCGTCTGAGCGCAGCCCAATGCAGGGCGCAGAGCGCCCGTGGAGGAAGCGATGATGCAGGTGGCACACGAACTGGACTTGGCCCAGCTCTCCATCGAGGAAGCCGAGTTCGCGAAGGACCCCATGCCTTATGTGGAGGCCGCCCGCCGCCGGCATCCCTGGCTCGCCAAATGCGGCTTTGGCTATGTTGTCCACGAATACCAAGCGATGAAAGACCTGCTGTCCATGGACGACAAGCTCACGATAGCGACCCGCACGGTCGTCGAGACGATGGGCGCTACGGGGACGCCATGGGGCCGGTTCATGACGGAAATGATGATTGCGAAGACGGGGGAAGAACACACCCGGCTGCGCGGCAGCGTCGCAGAAGCGTTCACGCCCCGGGCCGTGAACGGCCATCGTGCGCGTATGCGCAGCGTGGTTTCGCGGTTGCTCGGCGAGTGGGCCCCGAAAGGCGCGTTCGACTTCGCCGAATTCGCATCCTGGTTTCCCATCACCGTCATGTGCGGGGTTATCGGTGCGTCGCCGGACGTCATCCCGGGCCTGCGCAAGTCTCTCGAGATGCAGGGCCTCAGCTACAGCATGGACCGAACGCTGCTGCCGGCAATGGAGGAGGCGTTCGAAATCTTGTGGCAGTTCGTCGACGAGCTGATCCTGGCGCGAAAGGCAGCGAACAGCGGCGGGAGCGAAGACCTGCTCGATGCATTGATCGCGGCCAACACCGAGGGCCGGCTCAACGACTACGAGCTGCGCAACCTGCTGATCTTCCTGTTCGCTGCCGGCTACGACACGTCGAAAAACATGCTGACTTTGATCATGCATGTGATGTTGCAGCGTCCGGAACAGTGGAAGCGTTGCGCCGAAGATCTGGAGTATTGCAGCAAGGTCGTGGAAGAAACGTTGCGTTATCACAGCGTGTCGAATCTTCCCCGAACCGTCACGCAGGAGTTCGTTTATCGGGACGTCCTGTTTCCGAAGGACACGTTCCTGTTCTTCATGTTGACCTTGGCCGGACGCGATCCAACGGCCTTTCCAAATCCGCTTGTATTCGATCCTGAACGCGTCCACACCAACCGGCACATGGCCTTTGGGCGGGGAAGTCACATCTGTCTGGGCATGTTTCTCGCGCGAGCACAAATCGAAGAAGGCGTGCACCTGATCGCCCAGAGGATCGCCAACCCGAGGCTCGCGGGCGAGGTCACCTGGCGGCCGTTCCCCGGCGTCTGGGGTATCAAGAGTCTGCCGGTCGCATTCGACCCGGCGCTTCAGCGTCCGGACATCGGCAAGCCTTCGACATCGACGGGCGGCCAAGCCGGTGGTTGCCCCTCGTCCGCCGCGCCGGGCGCCTGACGTTCGAGCGCGCGACAGCAAGACGAGGATCGGCGTCCGATGGACTCGGACGGAAACGCGCCGCCGTCTGCGAGGATGCGCCAGCTGCGAGTTTGCGCTTAAATGGCGCCCGACGCGTGCTAATGACGAGCAAGGCGCGGCCTGCTTCGTGCCGGAATTAACCAATAGAGGATCAGGCGATGGTTGCTTTTCCCCTAGCGCACATCAGCTGGGCACTCGCTGACAACACGACACGCAAAGCTTGCGACGCTTTCTTGATCGATGTGTTCGGTGCGGAACTGGCTTACGAAATGCTGAGTACACCTGAGACAGAGATGATGGGTTTCGATCGCGAGGAAAAGTTACTCGTGATCGGTGACACCATGTTGATCCCCATCGCGCCGGCAGGCCCCGGCGCAAAGGCGGGTTCAGGCATCGGCGACATGCTAAGGCGCAACGCCCGGCCCGGAATGTGGCTCGGCGTTGCGCTGAGGGTCGCGGACCTGCCGGCGGCAGATGCTTGGCTGAGCGCAAAGGGATTCAGGCCGCGTTACGATCCAGGGATGGAGAATCATTATCTTCTGATCAGCCGCAAAGAAGTGCTTGGGGTCCGCGTGGAAATCATGAAGGGAGAACTGCCCAATGATCCTAGGATAAAACCGGGTTGGACACCGGAACGGTGGCGGGATGCGCACCCGCTCGGCATCGAGGGGTTACAGAGCATCGGCGTATCCACGCCGGCTCTCGGCAAAGCCCGCGAAATCTTTGCCGATAAATTTGGCTGGCCGGAACTTTCATGCCGACACATCCCCGACGACGCTGCGGACAGCGCGTCCTTCCTGATGGGCGATACGGTGATCGAGGCGATGCAGCCGACGGACGAGGATTCGCCATTGGCGCAGCATTGTCATGACATTCAGGGAATATATTGCTTGACGTTCAAGGTCCGCTCCGCCGAAGCAGCCGCTGACTATTTGCGAGACAAAGGCTTTGATCTCGTTGGCGATATGCGAACACGCGTCGCCATCAAACCGGAACAGGCTTTCGGTCGCCTGATCTATTTCACCGACAAGACATTTCCAGCCTACCCGCCGCTGGGATCGACGCTTCGCCACCCGGCGGAATTTCGCATGTAGCCGCTTCGTCCCCAACTCTCACCCGAGCGAATCCGGCGATCACTCCAGCCGCACCAGCATTGGGAGTGATAATTATAATTCAGTCTTTACCAACCAGCGGAACGTCGGTACGTGGATGTTGGTTGGGAATGCCGCAGCTGTCGTGTCCACAGCGGGCCCCAGAACAACAGGAGGAAGAGATGCTGAGCGTAGCTCGCTTCGGCACGCGGGATTTGGAGCGTGCAAAGGCATTTTATGACGAAATCGCCGCGCTGCTTGGCGCCAAGCTTGTGATGGAGCGGCCGGAAGTCGTCAGCTACAAGGGGCCGGACGGCGGCATGTTCCTCGTGGGCAAGCCGTTTGAGGGCGAGGCGACCGCAGGCAACGGGACGCAGGTCGGGTTCGCCGCGCCGAGCCGGGCCGTGGTCGATGCGGTCCACGCCAAAGCGCTTGAACTCGGGGGCAAGTGCGAAGGCCCGCCCGGCGTTCGCGGCCCGGATCCGAACGGGTTCTACGCCGCCTATTTCCGCGACCTCGACGGCAACAAGCTAATGGCGTTCCGCGTCGGGCCGCCTTGACCGGGTCGTACAAATCCAAACCGCGATTGGCGAGCAATTGGCGGCACTCCGGCCGACGCGGTCTCTGTCCTGGTTTTGGATGCTTCGAGAGTGACCCGATACTGGCGGACGGGTCGGGCGTGTGATCTAGTGCGCGGCCAAAACCATTCGACGCGACGCGGCTCGCGGCGAGAATACCAGCTGCCGTCATCCTGGCGTGCTCTCAAGCGCGCGTGGCCGCGAGAACATCTGCTGAGGTTGTTGCCATGAAAATAGAAGTCGAGAACGTCAAACCGCATATCGGCGCCATCGTGCATGTCGAGCGCTCCGCTCTCTTAGGCGAGGGAGTGGCGCAGCGCTGCCTCGAGTTGCTTGAGGAGCGCGGCGTTCTGGTCTTTCCGCGGATCGGGCTAACGGACGCAGAGCAGCTCGCCTTCACCGATCGCCTCGGCGCGCGCGTGAATTTCACCAGGTCCGTCGCTGGTGGCGACACCGACACGGCGGACGTTTACACCATCACCCTCGATCCGAAAATCAACAACGAGCCCGAATACGTGCTGGGCACTTACTTCTGGCACATGGACGGAATCACCTCGGACATTCCGCCCCCCAAAGCGAGCGTGCTCACGGCACGCCGCCTCGCGCCGAAAGGCGGCCAGACCGAGTTTGCGAGCACTTACGCCGCCTACGAGGCCCTGCCGGAGGACGAGAAGGCAGAACTTGCCGGACTACGCGTGATCCACAGCGTGGAGGCGGCCGTGCGGGAGGTCGCGGCCCCGGACACGCTCGATCCGCGCAAGCGCGCGAACGTCCATGAGCACCCCCTCGTTTGGACCCACAAGTCCGGCCGAAAGTCGCTCCTGATCGGCTACACGGCCGATCGCGTGGTTGGCATGTCGCAGGCCGAGGGCCGCGCCCTTCTCGCCCGCCTGCTGGAATGGACGGCCCAGCCGGCCTTCACCTACCGCCACCAGTGGCAGGAAGGAGACCTCGTCGTTTGGGACAATTGCGGGGCGCTGCATCGCGTGATCCCCTACGCGCCGGACTCGGGCCGCACCATGCACCGCACCTCGGTCGCGGGCGTGGAGGTGGTGAAGTGATGCCGCCCTCAGGGGCGAACCAGTTTACTTGGACATGATCCCCACGATCGACCCTAACAGCGATCCCTTTGCCGCCAGCTTTGGTCACCGCTTCGGCGGTCTTTAGATCAAGACGCGGGAAACTGAGTTGTTGTGACAGTACCTTCTGCCAAGCGGACGGCTGCGCATGAGCGCCACCAAGCGGGAAACCCGATAGACAGGCTGGAGATCGGCCTTTGTTGCGGCATGTTGCTCGATGCTACCCTGCCGGAGTTGATTGAGACAGCCGCGCGTCATGGCTTCCCGACCATTACCGCGCGTCCCGCGACCTTTGCCGCTGCACTCAAGATAGGCTTCACAGAGCGGTCCCTCCGCAAGCTCCTGGCCGATGCCGGGGTCCGCGTTACGATGGTGGATGCCCTGACGAAAGGCCTGCCGGGCGTGCCACCGCGAGAAACGCTCGATCCCGAGCTGCGTGCCATACTCCCCTTCGACGCGATTGACCCACCCGATGAGGAAACCTGCCTTCGCAGCGCAGAGGCACTGGAGGCACCCTACGTCAACGTCTCGCTGTTTATGGCTGCTCGTTGAGTCGAGCAAAGCTCAGACAGCCTCAGCTGCGGAACGGCTGGAGGGGAAAATCAATGAGGTCTCAATTCTGCCGGAGACTGCGCGGGCGGTTAAGGACTTTGGCGAGAGATATAATCCGACCGCTTCGAGGGTTGTCCTTCCCGAAAACCAAATCCGGCTGTAGCGGTGGTGCAGTCCACCTTGGACGGCGTCGGCAATGATCGTGCCGCGGTTGTCGATTGGCCGGCGAATTGGAGCATCTTTTTGCAAACCGAGGTGGGTTCGGGCACTGTTACAGTTTGGATTTTAAGAGCATGTCGATCCAGGATTCGCCAGTAATTAATGTGCCTTAATTTTTTTCATCGCGTGCTCATACGCCTCACGATCTACATCGGGCACGGCGAGATGCTTTTGGCAAGCATTCCATGCGATGACAAAGTCAGCATCGATGTGTGTGTGGCCGGTCATCGCATTTTTCAATTCTGCCGATAATTCATTCCCGATAGACGGACAGCCTTCCCAGCCGTCATCATAGGCGACGGGCTCTTGAGCCTGAACGCTGAAGCTCAAAAGCGCGAGTGCGGTAGCGGCAACTAAGATTTTCATTTTTTCCTCCCGCTGAGCCCTTTTGCCTGCCATACTATACCTATGCCCAAGGGACCCCAAGGCCAGAAACGCCCCGCCGACGTCATCGGCAACGCCGTCCATGTCATGCGGATAGCGACGGGGGAGATTGAGGAAAAGACCCCCGCAAGCGAGGGGAAGGAATACGCTCGTAAGGGCGGCCTAAAAGGTGGGGCAGCGCGCGCCCATCGTGGCGCAAAGAAGTCCAAATCCAATTTCTGCAAAATTTCATTCATAGGCACGGAGGGGGCTTCGCCCACGGTGATTTTCCCAATCCACGCATCAAAGACCTCTTTGCAAATGAATTGAATAAAATAGGGATAACCATCGGACATTTCGATGATTTGCTTGGTTGTGGTCTCAGCAAAAGTCATAGTGCTTTTTGTCAGCTCAATCGGTTTTACGATAGCTTGTCGAGCCGCCGCGTCATCAAGGCGCTGTAGGTGCATGACGTGGAACATTCTCTCGGTATAGGTGCGCGCTTCATTTAATTTTGGGGACAGAGTTGGGAGGCCTGTTATGGGGCCGGAGCGGAAATATAGCCCTGGCGTCTGCACTGGAGCGACTAAGCGCCAGATCGAAGGCAAGCCCGATGCGCGCCACGTTTCGACTTCCTACGTCGAGAAGCACAACCAGTCCATGCGCCAACACATGCGGCGGTTTACGAGGCTGACGGCGGCTCACTCAAAGAAGCTGGTCAACCATATCCACATGGTCGCGCTCTATACGGTTTGGTACAATTTCGCCCGAATCAATTCGGCGGTGAAAATGGCCCCGGCAATGGCGGCTGGTCTGTCAAAGACGCTTTGGAACGTGGCCGTAAAGTGGACCCTGTTGGCAGGACCACAATAGCCGGGCTGTTAGTTGGAAACGCGGCCGTTCCTTTCTTTTACCATCATCAAGCTGCAATTTCTGCTGTTACGGCTGTGGGCATGTGGACAACGCT
>JBAVOL010000135.1:0-60457 GCA_049692035.1 Rhizomicrobium sp. | reverse complement strand
CGCTCGCGCAAATCCATGCTGTAGGGCTTGCCCATCCGAATCTCCCGGCAATCACCAGAAGAATCGAATCACAGCTCGTCCGCGGGGGGAATCCCTCGCGACTCGTATTTCAGGGAATTTGCTCTAGCTAAATCGAATTTATTGTCGTCCGGAACCTTGTACGGATGACCTTTTAAAACCTTGTAACGATGCTCTAGAGCGGGAAAGCCATAATTAATGTCACGCATATTCCAGTGAACGAAGGTATGTCCGGGATGCTCTTTAAGAAAAAAGAAAAATTCATCGAGCATTTGCCGTTCTAATTCGTCATAACGTTGAGGGATGTCCGCGAGTGCATAGCCTTGTTGTTCAGCGACTTTGTGGATGGAGAATGAGTAGGTCTGCCCAGTCGCTAGGTTTCTAGCCGCGATCGAAGTGACACGCGGAGTCTTCCCGTCCGCCGTGTCGTAGAACGACTCGCACGAATAATGAATCGCAAATGCGCTGCGGGCGTTGCGGCGGATTTCTCTCAGCCGCACTATCGCTTCTTTGCGCTCTTTAAGGCGGTGAAATTCAATCCGCATGTTCTTCTCCGGCAGTCAAAAGTTTCGTGACGGTAGCGGCTAGGGAACCCTGGGATATGATCTGAACGCCCCATTCCTGGCGGCGCTGATTGATCAAAGTTTGTTAGCTAGGGCGTTGATGTGCTTCTCGCAGTTGATCCGGTAATCTTCTTTGACTTGTACACGGTGTCCGCCGATATCCTGTTTACCTGCCTGAAGTCGGAATATCGGGGAGCCCTTTGCAAATGCAACGACGCCCGTGGTCTGAAAATCTCTTACCTCGACGGTGCCCTGAGCAGTTTTGGAAAACGTGAAATACTGCGGATGTGATTTAACCAACGCGCGAACGTCGGATTCGATCTCGCTAAGCACAGCGGCGTAGGCCGAAGCTGGTCCCATGTACTGTGTGATGCGGTTCTTCACGATGAGGTGAACCTGCGGGAGCGTGCGCTTCGCCTCGATGAGTTTCTTGCTGAATGCATAGGTCGCATAAATTTCCGACGGCAATCGAAGGCCGTACACAAGACTAAGGGCGTTCTGAACTGCGCGCCGAGAGGAGTCGTCGGCCATTACTGGCAGAACCAGTCGCTCGACCGAGGCCAGACCGATTTGTGTGTAGATCGAAAAACTTGGATTGCAGTCGACGAAAACGGCATCATACTCTGTTCCAAGTGGCTTCAAGAAATCGTTCAGCCAATCAATCACGGCAATCCACGTGTTGGTTCCGGGGATCTGCGTGTTGGATAGCGTGTTGATTGCGTTCGCTTGCAGCTCAAGCAATGGATCGCCGCAAACAAGATCAATGTTCTTCGGGATAAGGTTGTTGAATTTCATTGGCGTGGTGATGAAGTCGTGCGGATTGAAAACTGGTATGTTGTATGGCGATGGCAGGCGGATTTGAAAATAGCCGCCGATGCTACATCGAGGCGTTAAGCCCTGCTGTTGCAGCAGTTTGTGGCCACCCTTTCCTGTTAAGCCGCCGAGAAAAAGTTCGGATAAGTTCGCCTGCGGGCAGGCATCGATCGCCAATATGCGGAAATCATCATGTTGCGTCGCATATCTGCAGATGGCTTGGAAGGCCAAACTCGTCTTGCCCGTGCCCCCCTTATTGTTCCAAAAAGCATAGCGCATATTCAGCTTCCTCCATGTCTGAAATGGACGTTATAATGTCCATATATGACTGTCAATTGTCTACATTGGACGTATGGTTTGACGGCAAAACTTGTATTGCGGTATCTGCACTAGGTTGTGTGGCGTCCGCCCGGCCTTGAATTCACCTCTCTCTGCGCTACATTGTAGCCCAAAGGTGTCCCATGTCCGCCAATACCACCGTCCGCGCCCGCATCGACGAGCGCACCAAGAAAGAAGCCGCTGCTGTGCTGGGCGCGATCGGGCTCACCGTGTCCGATGCGTTCCGCATGATGATGGTGCGGATCGCCAAGGAGAAGGCTCTGCCGTTCGAGCCGCTGGTGCCCAATGCCGAAACCATCGAGGCCATGAAGGAAGCCCGCAAGGGCGGATTGCCGCGGTTCGAGAGCGTCGAGGATTTGCTCGCGGACTTGAATGCGGGAGATTGAACGCACCAGCCGGTTCAAGCGCGACTACAAGCGTGAGCGAAAAGGGCGGCACCGCGCCACCCTCGATGCGAGCCTGACCGCAGTGCTTGTCCCTCTCATGAGCGACACACCGCTCGCCGGGCGTTATCGCGATCACGCACTTTCCGGCGAGTGGTCAGGATATCGGGATTGCCATGTGAAGCCCGATCTCGTGCTGATCTATGAAAAGCCGGACGATGACACCCTGCGGCTGGTCCGGCTCGGTTCGCACAGCGAACTGGGATTTTAGGCCGACGCCGCCGAAGCCAGCTTGAAATTGGCGAGCAAATTTCGCGCGACAGCCCAGCATACCGCGATTTCGGGCACGAGGCATATCACTTCCGATGCGTCGCCGGACGCGCAGGCGCTTTCGATATTTTCGGCCAGATGCTGCAAGCGGCGCAATCCGAAACTTCCGGTGATGCTCTTGAGATCGTGCGCTTCGCATCGCGCTGTTTCCAAATCTCCGATCGCGGCCGCCGCCTTCAGTTTCTCATGCGTCGCTTCGAACGACGGATCGAAGGATGTCATCAATTCGCGCATCTGCGCCGGCGCAATGATCTGCGCCAGTTCTTCCAACTGTGCGAATTCGATATCGCAGTCCGCCGCTTCCCGGACCGGGAGTTCGGAACTCTGCGCTTGTACCGCTTCTGTCACGGTTGATTCCCCAAGGATACGGCGAAAGACGAGTATTTCGGCATATGTTGAACGTTGAGTTAGTCGTGCAGCGCGCCTGGAGTGCGACGAATCCAATTTGTTTGGAACAAACATGGAACAATTGGTTAATGTCTTGTTAACCAAACGGGGCGCATCCTGAGTTTGTTCGTTTCTGTTTTCTATTCGTTCTAAGGCGTACTACAGCTAGAGCAGTCGACACTATCCATGGATTCATCAACCCCCTCATTTTTCTAGGTTTTTCTTGACCATTTAAGCGATCCCATGATATCCCATACTGTCCCATGGCCTCCGTAGGACGGGTGCTCCGCCGTTAATCGTTGGGGCAGCGGCGGGGTCCGGGGTTGGGGGTCGCTGGTCATGTCAGCAGGGGTGCAGCCTTTCATTTCGACAATCGCCGGCTCGCTCGACGGCAAGGGGCGTGTGTGCATTCCCGCGACCTATCGCCAGTATCTCGCCGTCCAAAACACCATCGG
The DNA here is from genome assembly GCA_049692035.1 of Rhizomicrobium sp. GTDB lineage: Bacteria > Pseudomonadota > Alphaproteobacteria > Micropepsales > Micropepsaceae > Rhizomicrobium. The sequence continues at coordinate 57,169 of JBAVOL010000135.1, read as the reverse complement.
CGTTCATGTCTGTCCGTCGTTTCACCAGCGCGCGCTCGAATGCTTCGGCGAAGAAGTACTGCAATCCTTCCATCAGCAGCATGCGTCGCTCGATCCGTTCTTCGACAAGACCTATGACGACAAGTCGTTCATCCTGTCGATGATCCAATCGCTCACGCTGGACGAAAACGGCCGCGTGCGTTTGCCCGACAATCTGATCGAACATGCCGGCCTCAAGGAGCGCGTGAATTTCGTCGGCATGGGCCGCAAGTTTCAAATCTGGGATGCGGAAACCTATGAAGGCATCCGCGCCGAAAGGCTCGCGCGCGCGCTCGCGCTGCGTGACAATGGGAGCGGCGCATGAGCGAAGGGCACGTTCCCGTTCTTCTTGCCGAAGTGCTGGAAGCGCTGAGCCCGCGCGACGGCGCCCACTATATCGACGGCACGTTCGGCGGCGGCGGTTATGCGCGCGCCATTCTTGATGCCGGCCGTTGCCGCGTTTTCGGCATCGACCGTGATCCCGAGGCGATTGCGCGCGGACGGCTCATGGCGCTGCATTACGAAGGCCGTCTCACCCTGGCGCTGGGGCGCTATTCCGAAATGGACCGCCTGCTGGCCGAGGCGGGCGAAACTGCGACCGATGGCGTCGTGCTCGATCTCGGCGTGTCGTCGTTTCAACTGGACGAGGCGGCGCGCGGTTTCTCGTTTCGTCTCGACGGTCCGCTCGACATGCGCATGAGCCTTGAAGGTCCGTCGGCCGCCGACGTTGTCAACACGATGGACGAAGCCGAACTCGCCCGCATCATCGCGACGCTGGGCGAAGAGCGATTTGCGCGCCGCGTCGCGCGCGCCATCGTCGCAGCACGGCCTCTGTCGCGCACCGGCGAGCTTGCCGAAGTGGTGGCGAAGGCGCTGGGGCCCGCGGCGCTGCGTCAGCCCATTCACCCCGCGACACGCACCTTCCAGGCGTTGCGGCTTTACGTCAACGACGAGCTTGGCGAACTGACGCGCGGTCTCGCCGCGGCCGAACGGGTGCTGCGCGCCGAGGGGCGCCTCGTCGTGGTCGCGTTCCATTCGCTCGAAGACCGAATCGTGAAGCGCTTCCTGTCCGAGCGCTCTGCGGCGCGCCCTGCGGGCTCGCGCCATCTGCCGGAGCGCCGCGCGAGCCAGCCGCAGACCTTCCGCCTTATCGGCACGCGTCCCCAGATGGCGAGCGCGGCCGAAATCGCCCGCAATCCCCGTGCCCGTTCGGCGCGTCTTCGCGTCGCCCAGCGTACGTCCGTTCCCGTCGCGGCCTGAGAGGAAAAACGATGATCCGGCTCCTCAATTTCTGCTGCTTTGCCATCACCGGCCTGGCCTGTCTCGCCCTCTATCATGTGTCTGAACAAACCCGTGTCGCCCGCGTTCAGCTGCGATCCGTCCGGGAGCAGATCGTCGATCAGCGCGAAGCGATGAAGGTGCTCGAAGCCGATTGGGAGCGGGTCTCCGATCCGTCGCGCATTCAGCAATTGGCGTCGGCGAAGCTTGGCATCAGCGATATGCCGACCGCCTCGCTCGCTTCGCTCGAATTGTTGCCGCGCCGCGGCGAAACCTTGCCGGGCACCAGGGATGTCCAGCAGGCCAGCATCGACCAGCCGGCTCGTCCTGCAGATCCGCGTCTGCACTACGCCTCCATCCATACCGGCGAATGATCGGAGGCCTCCGTGCAGCCTCAGGGAATGATCCAGAGACGCATCGTCATCGCGGCGGGTCTCTCGGTCGCGGCCTTTGCGCTGATCGGATTGCGTCTTGTCGATGTGATGGCGCTGAAGGGCCAGGTTACGGGTGCGACTGCGGATATCGGCGAACCGGCGCCTGCCAGCCGGGGTGATCTGCTCGATCGCAACGGCGTTCTGCTGGCGCGCGACCTGCCGGTCGAGGACCTCTATGCACAGCCCGCCGCGCTCGACGACCGCGCGCAAGCCGCGCACGATCTGGCGCTGGCGACCGGCGTCAGCGAGCTGCGTCTCGCCCATGAGTTTGCCTCCAAGCACAAATATGCACTCGTGGCGCTCCGCCTTACGCCCGATGCGCAGGATCGCGTCATGCATCTGGGTCTTCCCGGCCTCGAATTCGATCCCGCAGAAAAGCGCTATTATCCCGAAGCCCCGGCTGCCATGCAGGTGTTGGGCTCGACCGATCCCGACGGCAATGGCATTGCGGGGCTCGAACTCGGCCTCGATCATGTCCTCAAGACGGCGCCACCCGGCACGGGCGTCACGCTGTCGCTCGACATGCGCGTGCAATATGTGCTCACCCGTGAGGTCGAGGCGGCCCGTGAGGAATTCAGCGCAAAGGCCGGCGGCGGTATCGTGCTGAATGTCCGCACGGGCGAGATTCTCGCCATGGCTTCGCTGCCTGATTCGATGTCCGACCCGAGCGCGCTCAAAGGCGTCGATCCGATGCACAACCGTATGGCCGCCGACGATTATGAACTCGGTTCGGTGTTCAAGATATTCTCCTTCGCCCTTGCCGTGGAAGACCACACGATCCGGCTCGACGAGCAATTCTCCATCGGCAACGGCTTCAAGATCGGCCGCTACACGATCCACGACGCCGAGCACATGCCGCCGACGCTTGCCGCGCGCGATATTCTGGCGTTGTCGTCGAACCCCGGTACGGCGCAGATCGCGCTGCGTTCGGGGCCCGTTCGTCAGCGCCAGTTCCTCGCCCGGTTGGGTTTGCTGAGCGCGGCGCCCTCGGAACTGCCCGAAAGACGCAAGCCGCAGTTCCCCGAGCATTGGGGAGAGATCGAGACCGCCACGATCGGCTTCGGCCACGGCATTTCGGTCACCCCGCTCGCTTTCGTCACTGCCGCTGCCGCCATAGTTAACGGCGGGCGGCGCATCGTGCCGACCTTCCTCAAACATCCGGAAGATGCGCGCGGGGAACAACTCATCAAGCCGAGCACCAGCGCCACCATGCGCGAGCTTCTGCGCTACGTCGTGACCAACGGCACCGGCAAGAAGGCCGATGTCGCGGGCTACGATGTGGGCGGAAAAACGGGTTCGGCGGAGAAGAACAATGGCCACCGCTATATCGCCCACCGTCTGATCACGTCGTTCTGCGGTATTTTCCCCATCGACAATCCGCGCTATCTCGTCTTTGTCATGCTGGACGAACCGCATGGCACCAAGGAGACGTCCGAGATTGCGCTGGCCGGCTTTACGGCCGCGCCGCTGGCCGGAAAGGTCATCGCGCGCATCGCGCCGATGCTGGGCATATCGCCGCAAATCTCGATCGTGCCGGCAACCAAAGAGAATTCATAATGGCACCACATTCGGGGGGCATTTTGGCGGTGAGTATGGCGGGCACGAGCCCCATGGACATGATGAAAGGATTTGCCGGCCTGGCGTGCGACAGCCGTGAGGTTCGCCAGGGCTATCTTTTTGCGGCTCTGCCGGGCTCGCGCGTCAATGGCGCGGCATTCATTGCCGATGCCGTCGGGCGCGGTGCGGTCGCGGTTCTGGGCTCGCCCCAAGTCCGCCGCGAGGCCGAATCCCTCGGCGTGCACTTCATCGCCGACGAAAATCCGCGCGCCCGTCTCGCGCGCATGGCGGCGGCATTTTTCGGCGCGCAGCCCGGGACGATCGCGGCCGTCACCGGCACCAACGGAAAGACGTCCGTTACGGTGTTCCTGCGGCAAATCTGGTCGCGCGAAGGGCGCCGCGCGGCCAGCATGGGCACCATCGGCGTCGTGGCCCCGTCCGGCGACATCGCGCTCGCCCACACCACGCCCGATCCGATCGAAATCCATCGTGTGCTGGCCGAGCTTGCCGGGCAGGGCGTCGATCATCTTGCGCTCGAAGCCTCCAGCCACGGCCTCGATCAATATCGTCTCGACGGCGTCGACATCGCGGCCGCCGCGTTTACCAATCTGACCCGCGATCATCTGGATTATCATGCCGATTTTTCGCACTATCTCGCGGCGAAACTTCGGCTGTTTTCGGAAGTCATGCGCGCCGACGGCGTGGCCGTCGTCAATGTGGATGCGCCCTATGCCGGCGAATTCGTCGCCGCGGCGCGGGCACGGCTCTTGCGCGTGGTGACGGTGGGCGAAAAAGGCGAAACGCTCAGGCTCGTAAACCGCACGCCGCAAGCCGATGGCCAGGCACTCGATCTCATCCATGGCGGCAAGCGTTATCGCCTCGCGCTGCCGCTCGTCGGCGATTTCCAGGCTTCCAATGCGCTGGTCGCCGCGGGTCTTGCGATCGGGCTGGGAGAGCCGGCCGATGCGGTGTTTGCGGCGCTCGAGGATCTTCACGGCGTGCCGGGCCGGTTGGAAAAGGTGGCGTACGCGGCATGCGGCGCGCCGATCTATGTCGACTACGCCCATACGCCCGATGCGCTGGAGACGGTGCTCAAGGCGGTTCGTCCGCATGTCGCGGGGCGACTTCATGTCGTCTTCGGGTGCGGCGGCGACCGCGACAAGGGCAAACGTGCGCTGATGGGCGAGGCGGCGGCAAAGCTCGCCGATCGCGTGATCGTTACCGACGACAATCCGCGCAGCGAGCAGCCCGCCGAAATTCGCCGTGCCATTCTCGCCTTCTGTCCGGGCGCGCAGGAAATCGGCGATCGTGCGAGCGCTATTCATGCGGCGATCGCAGGTCTGGCCGCCGGCGACTGCCTCGTCATCGCCGGCAAGGGTCATGAGACGGGCCAGATCGTCGGCGCAGAGATCAGGCCGTTTTCGGACCGCGAAGCAGCCATCCATGCGGCGCTGGCGCAAGGCGGTCGCGCATGAGCGTCTTGTGGACATCGGCCGACGCCGAAATCGCGACGCTGGGTCATGCCGGCCGGCCCTTCACGGCGACGGGCCTGTCGATCGATACGCGCACGCTCAGGCCCGGCGATCTCTTCGTGGCGCTCAAGGGCGAGACGCGTGACGGCCATGATTTCGTCGGCGCAGCTTTTGCCGCGAAGGCGGCTGCAGCCCTTGTGGCGCGCGCCATTCCCGGTATCGCCGCGGACGGCCCCCTTCTTGCCGTTGCCGACACGCAGCGCGGCCTCGAAGACCTCGCGCGCGCGGCGCGGGACCGCACGCACGCGCAGGTCGTGGCGGTGACGGGAAGTGCCGGAAAGACGACGACGAAGGAAATGCTGCGGCTGGCGCTGGGCGCGCTCGGTCCCACGCATGTCTCGGCTGCGTCCTACAACAATCACTGGGGTGTGCCGCTCAGTCTCGCCGCCCTTCCGCAAGAGAGCGCTTATGGCGTGTTCGAGATCGGCATGAACCATTTCGGCGAGATTCGCGCCCTCGTCGGAATGGTACGCCCCCATGTGGCGCTCGTTACCACGATCGCGCCCGCCCACCTCGAATTCTTCGGCAGCTGCGAGGCGATTGCCGACGCGAAATCCGAGATCTTCGAAGGCGTTCTTTCAGGTGGCGCCGCGCTCGTTCCGGCGGATTCTCCTTATGCGGATCGTTTGCGGGCGCGTGGGCGCCAGGCCAAATTGAGCCGCATCCTCAGCTTCGGCAACGCGGCGCGCTGCGACGCGCGATTGATATCGCTTGCGGATGGGGATGGTGTGACGAAAGTCGAGGCCGAGATTTTAGGCCGCAAATTGCATTTTCGTATCGGCGCGCCGGGTGCCCACAACGCCGCGAACGCCTTGGGCGCCCTGCTGGCGGTCGCGGTTCTCGAAGGCGATGTGCTCAACGCCGCGGCCGCGCTGTCCGGCTTTTCGGCGCTCAAGGGGCGCGGCCAGCGCAGCGAAATTGCCGTTGCGGGCGGCAAGGTCGGCCTGATCGACGAAAGCTACAATGCCAATCCGGCGTCGATGGAAGCGGCTCTTGCCAATCTCGGCAGCGCATCGCCGGCGCCGGGCGCACGCCGCGTCGCAGTCCTGGGCGACATGCTCGAGCTTGGTCCGCAAGGCGTCTTGCTGCATGCGGGTTTGGCCGAGGCTATCGAAGCGGCGCGCGCCGATCTCGTGTTCCTGTGCGGCACGCAGATGGCGGCGTTGTGGGACAGACTCCCTGCGTCGCGTCGCGGCGCCTATGGGGAAAATTCCTCGGATATCGCCGGCGCAGTCGCCAACGCCATACGCACGGGCGACGTGGTGCTGGTGAAGGGTTCGTTGGGCAGCAAGATGGCCGCGATCGTCGAAGCGCTAAAAGCGCCGACGGCTTAGGGGGGGCAATGTTCCATTATTTTCTCGTTCCGCTGTCCGATCATGCCGGCGTTTTGAATGTCTTTCGCTACATCACGCTCCGCGCCGGCGGTGCGACCGTGACGGCGCTGCTCATCGCGTTTCTCGTCGGCCCCGCGGCCATCGCCTGGCTGCGGGTGCGCCAGGGCAAGGGCCAGCCGATCCGCACCGACGGACCGCAACGCCATGTCATCGAGAAGCAGGGCACGCCGACGATGGGCGGTCTGCTGATCCTCGTGCCGTCGCTCGTCGCCACGCTGCTATGGGCCGATCTGACAGATCTTTACGTGTGGATCGCATTGTTCGTAACGCTCTCCTTCGGCCTTCTCGGCTTTGCCGACGATTATCTCAAGGTGACCAAGCGTTCGCCGGACGGTGTCGCCGGACGCATGAAACTGGTGGTCCAGGTCGCCATCGCGCTTTTGGCCACCTATGCCATCATGGCGCTGGAAGAGCCCGCGCTGTCGGGCGCGCTTGCCATCCCGTTCCTGAAGGCCGTTCTCATTCCGATGGGCTGGGGCTTTCTCGCATTCGGCGCGTTGGTGATCGTGGGCTCGTCGAATGCCGTCAACCTCACCGACGGTCTCGACGGCCTCGCCATCGTACCGGTGATGATCGCGGCCCTCACCTTCGGGCTCATCGCCTATCTCGTCGGCAACATCAAATTCGCGGATTATCTCGAGCTTCATTATGTGGCCGGCACCGGCGAGCTTGCGGTGTTTCTCGCCGCGCTGATCGGCGGCGGCTTGGGCTTTCTCTGGTACAACGCACCGCCCGCCATGGTGTTCATGGGCGACACGGGATCGCTCGCGCTCGGCGGCGCATTGGGCGTGGTCGCCGTCGCGGTCAAGCACGAGATCGTGCTTGCCATCGTCGGCGGCCTCTTCGTGATGGAAGCGGTGTCGGTGATCGTCCAGGTCGCGTCCTTCAAGCTGACGGGCAAGCGCGTCTTCAGGATGGCGCCCATACACCACCATTTCGAACAGCTCGGCTGGAAAGAACCCACGATCGTGATCCGCTTCTGGATCATCGCCGTGGTGCTCGCGCTCGCCGGTCTTTCGACGCTGAAGCTGAGGTGAGGCGGCGATGATTCCGGCCCGTTCCTTCGCCAACAGCGACGTCGCCGTCTTCGGTCTGGCGCGGTCCGGCATTTCGTCGGTCGTGGGCCTGAAAGCAGGCGGCGCGCGGGTGGTCGCGTGGGACGACAACGAGGCTGCACGAATTGCGGCGGAACGGGTCGGCGCGCGCGTCCTGCCATTCGGCGAATGGAATTGGGATCGGATCAAGGCGCTGGTTCTCAGCCCAGGCATTGCGCTGACCCATCCGGTGCCCCATGAGGTGGTGACGCGCGCGCACGCGGCCGGTGTCGAAATTATCGGCGACATCGAATTGTTTGCGCGCGAAATCCGTCCCGATCCGATGAAGAGCGGCCGCGCACCGGTCGTCGCCGTTACCGGCACCAACGGCAAATCGACCACGACGGCGTTGATCGGCCACATCCTCGCGTCCTGCGGATACGCCGCGGAAATCGGCGGCAATATCGGCCGGCCGGTACTCGATCTCGCAGTCCCCAACGGCCGCACGATCTATGTTCTCGAAATGTCGTCCTATCAGATCGATCTGGCGCCGGGCCTGGTGCCCGACGTGTCGGTGTTGACCAACATCGCGCCCGATCACATCGACCGGCACGGTTCGATGGACCTCTATGTGGCGGTCAAGGCGCGGCTCCTCGGGCAAACTGCAAAAAGCGGCCAGATCATCATTGGCGTCGACGATTCCTGTTCGGCTGCGATTCACACCCGCCTTGCCGCGCAAGGCGGCGCGGAAGCGGTGCCCGTTTCCGTCGGCAAGGTGCTGGGGCGGGGCGTTTTCGCGGTCGACGGCACGCTGTACGACGCCTGGGGTTCGCGCGCGGCGCGTGCAATGGATCTGTCGACGGCGGCACATTTGCCCGGCGCGCACAATTGGCAGAACGCCTCGCTCGCTTACGCGGCGACGCGTCCCTTCGTGAAGGACCCCCGTTCGATCGTCGCGGCCATTGCGAGTTTTCCCGGCCTCGCCCATCGCATCGAAGATGTGGGGCGCATCGGCAAGGTCCGCTTCGTCAACGATTCCAAGGCGACGAACGCCGATGCGGCGGCGCGCGCGCTCGCCTGCTTCCCCGATGTGTTCTGGATTGCCGGGGGCAAGGCGAAGGCCGGTGGCATAGAAAGCCTTGCGCCGTATTTCCCGCGCATCCGCAAAGCCTATCTGATCGGTGATGCGGCGGAGGAATTCGCGCGCACGCTTGAAACCCGCGTGCCTTATGAAATATCGCGGACGCTCGACACGGCCCTCTCACATGCCTTTGCCGATGCGCGCAACACGCCGCAATCGGCGCCGGTCGTGCTCCTGTCTCCGGCTTGCGCTTCGTTCGATCAGTTTCGCGATTTCGAGCATCGCGGTGAAACGTTCCGCGCGCTGGTGAACAGCCTTCCCCAACTTGCCGTGCGGGAGGCGTCATGACGCTGTCGCGCGCCGATCGCAGCGGTTTCGCCGCTTGGTGGTGGACGATCGATCGCGGAGCGCTGTCGGCGATGGTCGCGCTGCTCGCGATCGGCCTTGTCCTTGCCTTTGCGGCCAGCCCTGCCGCCACGGGCAGCCCGTTTGCAGCCGGCGATTTCCGCTATGCGGTGAAGCAAATCGGGTTCGCCTGCGTTGCCTGTGTCATTCTCGGCTTCACCTCGCTGCTGTCGGTGCGCGCCATCAAGCTGTCGGCCGCGATCGTCTACGGCCTGGCGCTGATCGGCTCGGCACTGGTGTTGTTCACCGGCGACGAAGTGCTCGGCGCCAAACGCTGGATCGATATCGGCGGAATGACCTTGCAACCTTCGGAATTCCTCAAGCCGGGTTTTGCAGTCCTGGGCGCGGCCGTGCTCGCCGACAAGGCGAAGATGATCCTGCCCAAGGAGCTTATCGCGTTTTTCCTCGTCGCGCCGGCGCTGATCGTTCTCATTCTGCAGCCCGATGTGGGACAGACGGGAATGCTGCTGGCGCTGTGGGGGGCACTTCTCTTCTTCAACGGCATTTCGCTCGTCTGGATCGGGGCGCTTGCGGGCGGCACGGCGGGACTCGGCGTTGCCGCCTATGCGCTCATTCCGCATGTCCGTCATCGTTTCGATCAGTATCTGACGCCGGGCCAATCCGGCTATCAGACGGGTCTTGCGCTCAAGGCGTTCGAGCATGGCGGTCTGCTGGGCACGGGTCCCGGCGCCGGCACGATCAAATACCGCATCCCCGACGCGCATTCGGATTTCATCTTTGCCGTCGCCGGCGAGGAATTCGGACTTGTTCTCTGCGGGCTGATCGCGCTTCTGTTCTGCGTCCTGAGCGTGCGGCTGCTGTTGCGTGCGGCGCGCGCGCGCGATGCCTTCGCCGGGCTTTGCGGCGCGAGCCTCGCAATGGTGGTGGCGCTGCAGGCCTTCATCAACATGGGCGTGGCCGTGAGCCTTCTGCCCGCCAAAGGCATGACGCTGCCCTTCATATCCTACGGCGGCTCGTCGCTGTTCGCGGTAGCGCTGACGATGGGCTATGCGCTCGCCATCACCCGTCGGCGCTCGAAGATCGGCGAGCGCGATCGGCCGTTGTTCGGATTTCTCAAGGAGAGCGCGGCATGACGACGATCGTGCTTTCCGCGGGCGGGACAGGCGGGCACCTCTTTCCGGCGCAGGCGCTGGCAGCGGAGCTGTTGCAACGCGGCCGCAGAATCGTCGTGATGACCGATGCACGCGGACGTCACTACGACACACAATTTCCCGGCGCGACGATCGAGACCGTTCCCGCCGCGGCTTTCGCCAATCGTTCGTTCCTGTCGTTGCTGATGGCGCCTTTGGAAATCGCCGGCGGAATCGTCGTGGGGCTGTTCAAGCTGTTGCGCCTGCGGCCCGCCGCGGTTGTGGGTTTCGGCGGCTATCCCAGTCTGCCGGTGATGATTGCGGCGCGGCTTGGCGGTTTTCCCACGGCCATTCACGAGCAGAACGCCGTCCTCGGCCGGGTCAATCGCCGCGTGGCGTCAGGCGTCGGCGCGGTCGCCGCCTCCTTTCCTGTCGCGCGCTTTGCGCCGAAGGATTCAAGCCGCATCGTCTATACGGGCAATCCGGTGCGCGCCGCGGTGCAGCGTCTCGCCGGTGCGCCTTACGCGCCGCCGGAGGCGAATGGCGCCATCCGGCTGCTCGTGTTTGGCGGCAGCCAGGGCGCACGCGCCCTGAGCGAGTTGGTTCCGGCTGCGATTGCAGCGCTGCCCGAAGGCTTGCGCGCACGGCTCGAAATCGTGCAGCAATGCCGCGCCGAAGATATCGAGTCCGTGCGCTCTGCCTATGCCGCATCGGGCGCCAGGGTGGAGCTCGCGACCTTCTTCGACGATCTGCCCGAGCGCATGGCGGCGTCGCATCTGGTGATCGCGCGCAGCGGCGCCTCGACCATCAGCGAATTGACCGTCATCGGCCGGCCCTCGATCCTCGTTCCTTACCCCTTCGCGACCGACGACCATCAGAGCGCGAATGCGGACGTGCTCGTCGGCGCGGGCGCCGCCTGGTCGATCCGCCAGCGCGATCTCACGGCGGAAAAACTTGCGCGCATGTTGAGCGACATCCTGAGCGCACCCGACGAACTCGTCAGGCGCGCCGCGGCTGCGCGCGCAATCGGCAAACCCGACGCTGCGATGCGTCTGGCCGACCTCGTCGAGCGTCTTGGCGCGGGGAGGGCGTGATGGTGCGCCAGCCCTCTCCCACGCGCGTGCCCTTCGACATCGGCACCATTCATTTCATCGGCATCGGCGGCATCGGCATGAGCGGCATCGCCGAAATCATGCACAATCTGGGCTATCGCGTGCGCGGCTCCGACGCGGTCGACAGCGCCAATGTGAAGCGGCTGCGCGCGCAGGGCATTCCCATCGTCGTCGGACATTCTGCCGACAATCTCGATGACGCGGTCGTCGTCGTCTATTCCTCGGCGGTGAAGCCCGGTAATCCCGAGTTCGACGCGGCGCGCGCGCGCAAGCTGCCGCTCGTCCGGCGCGCCGAGATGCTGGCGGAGATCATGCATCTCAAGAATTGCGTCGCCATCGCCGGCACCAACGGCAAAACCACGACGACGACATTGATTGCGGCGCTGCTCGATGCGGGCGGACTTGATCCCACTGTCGTCAATGGCGGCATCATCAACGCCTATGGCACGAATGCGCGCCTGGGCGCCGGCGAATGGGTGGTCGTCGAGGCCGACGAGAGCGACGGGACGTTCCTGCGCCTGCCCGCCACCGTCGCCGTCGTCACCAACATCGATCCCGATCATCTCGATCATTATGGTACGTTCGAGCGCATGCGCGATGCGTTCCAGCACTTTGTCGAGAATGTTCCATTCTATGGTTTCGCGGTTCTGTGCCTCGACCATCCCGAAGTGCAGGCGATGGTGGGCCGCATCGAGGACCGCCGCATGATCACCTACGGGTTCAGTCCGCAAGCCGATGTGCGGGCTGTCGATGTCGGCTTCTCGGAGGGCGCCTCCCGTTTCGATGTGATCCTCGTCGATCGCCGTACCGGCGCGAGCGAACGGATCGAAGCGTTGCGTCTGCCCATGCCGGGCGAACACAATGTACAGAACGCCCTCGCTTCCATCGCGGTTGCGCGCGAACTCGGCATCGGTATCGATACGATCAAGATGGCGCTCGACCGCTTCGGCGGCGTCAAGCGGCGCTTCACCCGCGTCGGCGAATGGAACGGTGCGGCGATCATCGACGATTACGCCCACAATCCGTTCAAGATGGCCGCCGCCCTCAAGGCGGCGCGCCAGGCTTATAGCGGTCCGATCGTCGCCATCGTGCAGCCGCATCGTTACACGCGGCTGCGCGATACGTTCGAGCAATTCTGTACCAGTCTCAACGATGCCGATGCGGCCATCGTGGCGCCCGTCTACGCGGCCGGCGAATCGCCGATCGAAGGCATCGATCGCGACAGCTTCGCCGACGGATTGCGCGCGCACGGTCATCGCAATGTGCAAGTTATCGACAGTGCGGACGACTTGCCCAGACTCGTCGCCGAATTGGCCAAGCCGGGCGGCGCGATCGTGTGCCTGGGTGCCGGCTCGATCACGCAATGGGCGGCCGGGCTGGAGACGGCGCTGAAGACCTGGGAGGAAGGGGCGTGATGACCATCCGCATGCCTGACGCCCTGCCCAAGGTACGCGGTACCTACACGCAAGGCGCGCCGCTCAAGGACCTTGTCTGGTTTCGTACGGGCGGTCCCGCGGAAATTCTGTTTCGTCCGGCGGACGCTGACGATCTCGCCGCGTTTCTGGCCGCGAGGCCGCACGATCTTCCGGTTACCATTATCGGCGTGGGGTCCAATCTGCTGGTGCGCGACGGTGGTATCCGCGGTGTCGTGATCCGCTTGCCGGCGAGTTTCGGGCGCGTCGTCGCGGATGGCACAAAACTGCGCGCCGGCGCTGCCGCGCTCGATGCGGCGGCCGCACGCAGTGCCGCCGATGCCGGCATCGCCGGGCTCGAATTCCTGCGCGGGATTCCGGGCACGGTTGGCGGCGCCCTGCGCATGAATGCCGGTTGCTACGGCCAGGAGATCAAGGACATCTTCGTGGAAGCAACTGCAATCGATGCGCACGGCCGCAAACGCATCCTGACGGCGGACGATATGGCGTTCCGTTACCGCAAATCGGGGGCCGCGGAGGATTTGGTCTTCGTCGAGGCCGTGTTCCAGGGAAAGCCGGGCGACGCACACGAAATCCGCTCGCGCATGAACGCGCTCGTCGACACGCGCGAGGCCTCCCAGCCCGTCAATTCGCGCACGGGAGGGTCCACGTTCAAGAATCCCGATTCCGCGCAATCCGCAGGCCGCAAGGCCTGGCAGCTGATCGACGAAGCGGGCTGCCGCGGCCTTCTGCTGGGCGGTGCGCAGGTCTCGGAAAAGCACTGCAACTTCCTGATCAATACAGGCGATGCAAGCGCCGGCGAGATCGAAGCCTTGGGCGAAGAGGTGCGCGCGCGCGTGAAGGCGAAATTCGGCGTGGACCTTGAATGGGAAATCAAGCGGGTGGGCGTGCCATGACCGGATTGAAGCGCGTGGCCGTTCTCCTGGGTGGACGCTCCGCCGAGCGCGAGGTGAGCCTTGTGAGCGGCCGCGGTTGCGCGCAGGCGTTGCGCGACGAAGGCTTCGACGTCGTCGAGATCGACGCAGCGGACGAGCTTGCCGCCCAATTGGAAGCGGCGCGGCCGGATGCGGTGTTCAATGCGTTGCACGGCCGCTGGGGCGAAGACGGCTGCGTTCAGGGATTGCTTGAATTGATGCGGCTTCCCTATACCCATTCCGGTGTCCTCGCCTCTGCGCTCGCCATGCACAAGCAGCGGGCGAAGGACGTGTTCCGGGCGGCGGGACTGCCGCTCGCCAAAAGCATTGTGGCCGACCGCCGTGCAGCCGGCGCCGCCCATCTGATGGAACCGCCCTACGTGGTCAAGCCGGTGAACGAGGGCTCAAGTGTCGGCGTCTTCATCGTCAGGAAAGGCGACAATCGCCCGCCCGCGGAACTCGGCAGCGACAGCTGGACGCTCAGCGACGAGATGATGATCGAAGAATTCGTGCCCGGCCGCGAGTTGACGGTCGCCGTCCTCGGCGGCCGCGCCCTTGCGGTCACCGAGATCGTGCCGAAGACGGCCTTCTACGATTACGAAGCGAAATATGCGAGCGGCGGCTCCGCTCATGTCGTGCCGGCGAAGATTCCGTCCGCCGTGACGCAAGAGGCGATGCGTCTGGCCGAAATCGCGCATGCGGCGATGGGGTGTCGCGGCGTGACGCGCACCGATTTTCGCTACGACGATACCAGCGGCGAAAATCGTCTGGTCGTGCTCGAAATCAACACACAGCCCGGCATGACGCCCACTTCGCTGGCGCCGGAACAAGCCGCGTTTACCGGCATGAGCTACCGCGCCTTGTGCCGCTGGATCGTGGAGGACGCCTCATGCGATCGCTGAAGGTCGGACGAAAGCCTGGCCGTTCCACGCGGACAAAGCCCAGCCGCCGCGGACAGGCAACGCGCGCGCCCGTCGAGCGGATCGTTCTGGGCAAGCGCGCGGCTGTGCGCAACGATCCGTTCTCGCGCGCCTGGCGTGTCGCACGGCGTTTCGCGGTGCCGCGCCGGCCGATGCTGCATATGACCGGCGTGTTGCTGATTGCGAGCTTCATCGCGGCTCTGTTTGCCGGCGGCTACATATCGGGTGCATTCAAGGCCGTCGAGCGGGAATTCGATGCGCTTGTCGCCGATGCCGGTTTCGGAATTTCCGCAATTCATATCGCCGGAAATGGGCGCACCCAGCCGTCCGCGATTTTGAACGCTTTGGGCTTCGAGCCCGGCCAGTCGATTTTCGCTGCCGATATCCGGGCCGCGCGCGCGCGGCTGCTCACGCTCGACTGGGTCGCCGATGCCGAAGTGCGCCGCCAATATCCGAATTCGATTTCGGTCTCCATCATCGAGAAATTGCCGTTCGCGTTGTGGCAGACGCCAGGCGGCGTTTTCGTCGTCGAACGTTCCGGCCGGCCGATCGTCAAGGTCCAGGCGAGCGATTACCCGCGTCTGCCCCTGTTCATTGGCGACGGTGCGCCCGCTGTCGGCGCCGAACTGGTCGAGGCGATCGCGCTCCACCGCGCCATCGCCGCACGCGTCAAGGCGATGCAGCGCGTTTCCGAGCGGCGCTGGAACCTCCTGCTCGACGATGGCGTGGTAGTCGAATTGCCGGAAACGGGGTGGGCGAGGCAACTCGACGAACTCGAACATCTGATCGTCGACAAGGGCGTGCTCGAACGGGACATCACGGAGATCGACCTGCGATCTCCCGACAATTACTTCTTCCAGCTCCGCAATGGCGAGAAGCAGCAACCGACTCGGGGAAACGCGGCATAATGGGCGAAACGATCCGCATGCGCACGAGCACTGCACAATCCACGGCGTTTCGCCCCGGCCAGGTGGCGGCCCTCGATATCGGCTCGTCGAAAGTGGTCTGCCTGATCGGGCGGGCCGAACCCGGCAACCTGCGCGTCGTCGGCGCGGCGCTTCGCGAATCGCAAGGCTTGCGCTCGGGCACGGTCACAAGTCTCGAACATGTCGAGGAAGCGATCGGCGAAGCGGTCGCGGCGGCGGAAAATCTCGCCGATACGCGCATCCAGAACGTCATCATCTCGGTCAATTGCGGGGCGCCGGTGAGCGTCACCGCCCGCGCGGCGCTCGCGCTCGACGGCGATCTCGTGGCGGACGGCCATCTTCTGGCACTGCTCGCCGAAGGCCGTGCGCGCTGTGCGATGGATGGTTATGAGGTGATCCAGTCGGCGCCCACCTCCTATGTCGTCGACGAGGCGCGCGGCGTGCGCGATCCCAGCGGCATGTTCTGCCAGCGCATCGGCGTCACCATGCATGCCGTAGCGGTCAAGCCGTCGCCGTTGCAGAACCTCAAGCTGGCCGTCGAGCGCCGCCATCTGACGGTCGCCGCCGCGTTGTTCGCGCCCTATGCCAGCGGCCTCGCCACGCTCACACCGGACGAGATGCAGCTGGGTGCCACCGTGATCGACATGGGCGGCGGGGTTACCTCCATCGCCGTGTTCGTGGAGGGTGCGTTGGTGCACGCCGATGTCGTGCCGGCCGGCGGAGCCCATGTGACAGCCGATCTTTCGCGCATGCTGACGGCGCCGCTTTCGGCGGCGGAACGGCTCAAGACGCTCTACGGCGCGGCGCTCGGCGACATCGAGACCGGCACGGACGTCGTTGCGGTACCACAGATGGGCGAGAACGGCGACGAATATGCCGTACGCGTGCCACGCTCCATGCTGACACGCATCATCCAACCGCGTCTCGAAGAGATTCTGGGCGAGGTGCAGTCGCGGCTGCGGGCCAGCGGCTACGACGTGGCGGCGGGGCGGCGTGCCGTGTTGACGGGCGGCGCCTGCCAACTCGCCGGCACGCGCGAACTGGCGCAACGCATCCTCAACAAGCAGGTGAGAATCGGCCGTCCGCGAAGTTTCACCGGACTGCCGGCATCGTCCGCCGGTCCGGATTATGCGACGGCGTTGGGCCTTCTGATGGCAGGGGCGACCATGCCGCCGGAGCTGCTCAATCCCAATCTTGCAGTTCAAGCACCGCAAAGGCGGCAAAATGGTTTCTTTCGTCGGCTTGCTGGCGGACTGTTTGAATGATTCGCTAGGGCTGGGTGATTCGCGTGCGTAAAGACAGAACAAGAAAGAGTTGGGCGTCTGTGGGTTCGTTCAGTCGGGTACACGGCAAGGAGAGTGAACAATGACGATCAAATTGAGGGCGCCCGAGACCACGGAGTTGCGGCCCCGAATCACAGTACTGGGTGTCGGCGGCGCCGGCGGCAATGCCGTCAACAACATGATCGCTGCGAAGCTCGAAGGTGTCGATTTCGTTGTTGCCAACACCGACGCCCAGGCGCTCGCGCAATCGAAGGCCGAACGGCGCATTCAGGTCGGCGCGCAGCTCACCGAGGGATTGGGCGCCGGCGCCCGCCCCGATGTCGGGCGTGCCGGCGCGGAAGAGTCCCTCGAAGAGATACTCTCGCAGCTGAGCGGGTCGCACATGGTGTTCATCACCGCTGGCATGGGCGGCGGCACGGGCACGGGTGCCGCCCCTGTCATTGCGCGCGCCGTGCGCGAGCAGGGCATCCTCACGGTTGGTGTGGTCACCAAGCCGTTCGCCTTCGAGGGCGACAAGCGCATGCGGATCGCCGAGCGCGGCATCGAAGAGCTGCAGGCCTATGTCGACACGCTGATCATCATCCCCAACCAGAACCTGTTTCGCGTCGCCAACGACCGCACGACCTTCAGCCAGGCTTTCGCCATGGCGGACGACGTGCTGCACTCGGGCGTGCGCGGCGTCACCGATCTGATCGTGATGCCGGGCCTGATCAATCTCGACTTCGCCGACATCAAGACCGTCATGTCCGAGATGGGCAAGGCGATGATGGGTACCGGCGAGGCTGAAGGCGAGGAGCGGGCGCTGAAGGCGGCGGAAGCTGCGATCTCCAATCCGCTGCTCGACGACGTGTCGATGAAGGGCGCGCGCGGCGTGCTTATCAACATTACGGGCGGCGCCGACATGATGCTGTTCGAGGTTGATCAGGCGGCCAATCGCATCCGCGCCGAAGTCGATCCCGACGCCAACATCATCTTCGGCGGCACGATCCTGGAAAACATGGAAGGGCGTTTGCGGGTATCGGTTGTCGCGACCGGTATCGAGGCCGAAGCGCTGGCGAAGATGCCGGCGAATGTCGAGCCGCTGAAGGCCTATCGCAAGGCCGCCCCGTTGCCGACGCGCGCCGAGGTTCGCGCGGCGGAAATGCGCCCCGTTGCGACGCCAAGTCCCGTCCATCACCAGATGGAAACGCTGGCGCAGGAACTGAACGCAAGACCGCATGCCGCTCAGCCCGAGCCGATGAATCTGGGCGCCGTGGACACGCCGATCGTCGAAGACGAACCCGTGCCGATGCCGGTTGTCATGCGTCCCGTGCCGCCACGCCAGCAACCGCTGTCTCAGCCCGAACCGGAACCGGAAGAAGCGCCGAAGCGCCGCTTCGGGTTCCTCGGCCGCCGCGAAAAGAAGCCCGAGCCGCCGCGGATGGAACCCGTTCCGGCCGCGCGCGTCGCTCCGCGCGCGACCGCGCAAGTGATGGCGCGGTCGGCCGAGCCGCAACGCGGCATGCCCCCACAGAACGTCGCGGACGATCTGTTCCCGGATCACAAGAAGGACGACCAGTTCGAAATCCCGGCCTTCCTGCGTCGGCAGACGAATTAGAGGAGCGAATTCGACAGATGATTCTCGGTCGTCCCACGACCCCAGTGTGTCATTCCCGCGAACGCGCACGGCTGTCCGGGGAAAGTTGGCGATGTCGTCGAAGCACCCCCACCCTCCCCTTGAGGGAGGGTCGAAATTTGCGAAGCAAATTTCGGGGAGGGGCTACGCGAGGTATCTCCAGCAGCATTGTACCGCCTACTATCCAATCAATCCCTCACAATGAGGCTCGGTACATCGTTCCGCGGCGAACCCCTCCCCGAAAAATCTTGCCGCTACGCTTCGCTTCGCGCCAAGATTTTTCGACCCTCCCTCAAGGGGAGGGTCGTGCGTTTTGCGGCCGACGCCTTTGTCTTTCATCTGGGTCAGCGAGGCATTCGCATCGAGACAGGAGCCATCTGACAGATTTTCTCCACGTGCGTGAACCAAGGCAGTGACACGGCGGACGCTCGCGCAGGAGATCAATTGCGAAGGGATTGCTCTCCATGCCGGGCGCGTCGTGCACATGTCGCTCTCGCCCGCGCCCGCTTGTACGGGAATCGTTTTTCGCCGCAGTGATCTGGACGGGCGCGAGATCGTGGCGCTCTACGACAAGGTGGCCGAGACGCGGCTCGGCACCGTCATCAGCGATGGCACAGGCGCGAGCGTCGGCGTCGTCGAACATTTGCTGGCGGCGGTGGTGGGCGCGCGCATGGACGATCTGATCGTGACGCTCGACGGACCGGAGCCTCCCATTCTCGACGGCGATGCGCTTGGCTATCTTGCATTGCTGGAGAAGGCGGGCTTTCGGGAAACCGGCGCGCAGCGCCGCGTGTTGGTGATCAAGCGGCGCGTGAGGGTGGAAAGCGGCGAGGCGTGGGCGGCACTCGCACCCGCCGCAGCGCTGTCCTTCGATTTCGAAATCTCGTTTGCGTCGCCCGCGATCGGCGCGCAGCATCTGTCCTGGGTGTTTTCGCCCGAAAATTTCCGCCGGGACATCGCGCCGGCCCGCACCTTCGGCTTCATGGCGGAACTCGACGCGCTGAACGAAATGGGTTTGGCAAAGGGCGCCTCGCTCGACAACACGCTGGCGATTGACGGCGACACCGTGATCAATGCGAAAATGATGCGTTTCCCGGACGAATTCGTGCGCCACAAGATTCTCGACGCGATCGGCGATCTGGCGCTAGCCGGCGGAGCGATTGTGGGAGCGTTCGAAGGCCACCGTTCGGGCCACGCGCTCAACAACGCGCTGCTGCGCGCGCTGTTCGCGGACCCGGCGAATTACGAATGGCGGGATGCGGATTGAGCGGCGGCGCCGTTGACAGGTAATCGGACACTGACCCCGTAGTGCGGGGACATGAAACATATTTTCGTAACATTTATCCAGCGGAATTGAATACGTAAGCTATCTTCGGAAACGTCATCAATCCAGCAACGCCTCCAGCGAAACGCGCAGGACCGGCGCGAGCTTGCGGGCCGTCGCTTTGCCCATGCCGCGCTCGCCGCGTTCGATCTGCGAGATATAATGTGGCGCGACGTTGGCCGCTCGGCCTAGTTCGCCCTGGGATAGCTTGCGCCATTCCCGGAACACCTTGAGAGGCGGCTCGCCTTTCGCCAGTCGCTTCGCCACGTCGGCGGGAAACGACTCATCGCCGCGCGCGGCTCGGCCGCGTGCGATCAGGGCGTCGTCCTCGCTGCGGCCGGCGGTCAAGGCTTCATAGTCGGCCCACGGCACGACGGCGAAGGCGGGCTCGTCGCGCTCGTTGCGGATGATCTGAACTTTGCGCATAGGGTTCTCCAATTCACCGATAGATTTCGCGCCGGTGCGCCACATCCAAGACATTGATTTCCTGCTCATCCTGCTCGAACACCGCGCGCCAATCGCCGTGCCGAAGGCGGAAGAAGGCCGATCCCTTGAGAGCGGAAACGTCTTGCGGCTCGCCCGCAGCAAAGGCTTCCAGCTTGTTCATGATCGCGTTGCGGTCCTTGGCCGGCATCGCCTTGAGGGCCTTGATTGCGATGCGCGTGTAGCGGACGGCTTTCATGGGCGGTATATATCAAATGCTTTATATCATGTAAAGCGTATGCTTTATGCAATTTCAGGTATAGAAACGGTATTTTCAGAATCCCGGCTCGAACCTTGCTGTCGTCTGCGTCCCTCGCGCATCCTCAGGAATTGCTGCGCCGTCAGCTTGTGGATTGAATCGCTATGTGAGGCAAAAGGCGGTTTTTCGCCGCGTCCCGGGCGAAGGACGCCGGATATTAACAACACTTCAAATACGTGAAATATCAAACCATTCCGAAAACTTGGCTTTTTGGGATATTCGCGCACCCTGGCGGCCGGGCTCTGGACCGCGGTTCGGTCGTGGTGGCATAACTCCCCTCCGATCGAAAAGCCGGCGAAGCCGCGAAGCGGAAGAAACGATGCTCCTGACGATGAATTGGAAGCCCGCGCGCCTGTCCCGCGTGTCACTGCTTGCCGCCCTCGTGCTGTCGGCGCTGCCGCTGGCCGGGTGCTCCCTGTGGGACAGTATCACCGGCGGCAGCAGCGAAGACGATAAGACCGCAGAATATGTCGAGCGTCCTGTCGAGCAGATCTACGCCGACGCGTGGGCGAAGATCGACGACCGCGACTGGCTCGAAGCGGCAAAGCAGTTTGCCGAGGTCGAACGCCAGCACCCCTATTCGGTCTGGGCGCGCCGCGCGATGCTGATGTCGGCGTTCTGTTACTATCAGGCCAACAAATATACCGACGCGATCGCCACTGCCGACCAATACATCGAGCTCCATCCCGGCAGTCATGAGATCGCCTATGCGTTTTATCTGAAGGCGATGTCGCTCTACGAGCAGATCACCGACGTCGGGCGCGACCAGAGCAATACCGAGCAGGCGCTGACCGCGCTGCAGGACGTCGTCCAGCGCTTTCCCAATACCGAATATGCGCGCGATGCGAGCCTCAAGGTCGACCTGACACTCGATCATCTGGCCGGCAAGGAAATGGAAGTCGGCCGCTATTATCTCACCCGCGGCGATTTCATCGGCGCGATCAACCGCTTCAAGGTCGTCGTGGAGCGCTATCCCAGGACCACGCAAATTGCCGAGGCGCTGGAGCGCCTGACGGAGGCCTATTACGCGTTGGGCATCTATGACGAAGCCAAGACGGCGGCGGCGGTTTTGGGCGCGAATTATCCGGGCAGTCCGTGGTACAAGGACGCGTATGATTTGCTCGTGAGCCACAACATGAAACCGCAAGAAAACAAGGGTTCCTGGATCAGCAGGGCGTTCTCGAGCCCGCTGTAAGGGGCCTGACGATGCTCGCGACGCTCAAGGTTCGCGACCTCGTTCTTATCGAGGACGTCACGCTCGATTTCGCGGCCGGTCTGAATGTCCTGACCGGCGAAACGGGTGCTGGAAAATCGATTCTGCTCGATGCGTTGGGATTGGCGGCTGGCGCGCGTGCGGGCGCGCGTTCGAGCGTGCGCGGCGGTGCGGCCCAAGGCTCCTCGGTCGCCATTTTCGATCTGCCGCAACGCCACGCGGCCGCGGCTTTGGCGGCCGCCAACGACATTCCGTGCGACGGCGAGATCATGCTTCGCCGCACTGTTTCCGCCGATGGCCGCACGCGGGCATTCATCAATGACGAGGCCGTGGGCGTCACGCTGCTGCGCGATGTGGGAAGCCTGCTGGTCGAAATTCACGGCCAGTCGGACGATCGCGGCCTGTTCGACGCCGCGACGCACCGCAAGCTGCTCGACGCCTTCGGCGGTCTCGAATCCCTTGCCGCCGAGACGGCCGAGCGCTTCGCCGCGCTGGAAGAGGCGCGCGCCGCGCAAAAGGCCCTGCAGTGGACGGCGGCACAAAGCGCCGGGGAAGCCGAATATCTGCGGCATGCCATCGAAGAACTCGGCGCGCTGGCACCGATGGATGGTGAGGAGGCGCAGCTGGCGTCCGAACGGACGCTGCTGATGAATGCGGGGCGCATCGCCGAGGACGTTTCGGCGGCGGTCGACGCCGTGGCGGGCGACAAGGGCGCGGAATCGACCCTCGCGGCCGCGCTCAAGCGGCTGACGCGGATGAACGAGGTGGCGCGCAAACGCGCGGCCGGCGCCGAGGCGGCGCTGGAGCAGGCGTTTGCGTTGACGGAAGAGGCGCGGCGCGAACTCGAAGCGCTGCTTGCCGAACTCGATGCCGATCCGCGCGAATTGGAAGCCAAGGAAGAACGGTTGTTCGCTTTGCGCGCGATGGCCCGCAAATATGCAGTGACGGCCGCCGATTTGCCGCTCCTGCTCGGGGAATTTCAGGTCAAGCTCGACGCGATTGAAGGCAGCGACGAAACGCTGAATGCCGTCGGTCGCGAAGTCGCGCGCGCAAGCGAGGCCTATTTCGAAGCGGCGCAGAGACTTTCGGCAGCGCGTCAGGCGGCGGCCAGAAAACTCGAAGCGGCCGTGGCGGCCCAATTGCCGCCGCTGAAACTCGGCCATGCGCGGTTCCGTGTCGCGCTCGAACGTCTCGACGGCGAGGGAACGGCGCGCGGTCTGGAACGCGTCAGCTTCGAGGTGGCGACCGTCGAAGGCGCCGCTTTCGGCGAACTGGCGAAAATCGCCTCGGGCGGCGAACTCGCCCGCTTCTCGCTGGCCTTCAAGGTGGCGCTGGCCGATGCAAGCCCGCCGGCGGCCCTGGTGTTCGACGAAATCGATCGCGGCGTCGGCGGCGCGGTCGCCGATGCTGTCGGCGAACGCCTCCAGCGCCTGGCCAAGACGACGCAGATTCTTCTCGTCACCCATTCGCCGCAGGTTGCCGCCCGCGCCGAACGCCACTTCCGCATCACCCGCAGCGGCGATCGCACGCGCGTGGCGCTGCTCGATGACGCCGAACGCGGCGAAGAAATTGCCCGTATGCTGTCGGGTGCATCGGTGACGGAAGAAGCGCGCGCGGCGGCGCGCCGGCTGCTCGCCGAAGCGCAGGACGCCATGAAGAAGGCGGCACGAAAACGCGCATGACCGCAAAACCTCCCGTCGAAAAGCTCACCAGGAGCGAAGCAGAAAAGGAACTCGCACTTCTCGCCC
The DNA here is from genome assembly GCA_049692035.1 of Rhizomicrobium sp. GTDB lineage: Bacteria > Pseudomonadota > Alphaproteobacteria > Micropepsales > Micropepsaceae > Rhizomicrobium. The sequence continues at coordinate 34,115 of JBAVOL010000135.1, read as the reverse complement.
GCGAAATCGCCGAGCATGACCGGCGCTATTATCAGGAGGATGCGCCGAGCGTCTCCGACGCCGAATACGATGCGCTGCGCCGGCGCAATACGGAAATCGAAACCCGCTTTCCCGATCTGGTGAGGGACGACAGTCCGAGCCGGCGCGTCGGCGCCAGGCCCGCCGAGCGCTTCGCCAAAGTCACCCACCGCGTGGCGATGCTCTCGCTCGACAACGCGTTTCATGACGAGGACGTCGTCGATTTCGTCGCCCGGGTACGCCGCTTCCTCGGGTTCAGGGACGAACACGAACTCGTCGTCACGGCGGAACCCAAGATCGACGGGCTATCGGCGTCGTTACGCTACGAACGCGGGCTTTTCGTGCAAGGCGCCACGCGCGGCGACGGCATCGAGGGCGAAGACATCACCGCCAATCTGCGCACGCTGCGCGACGTACCGCTGCGGCTCGAAGGTCACGTGCCGGAGGTCTTCGAGGTTCGCGGCGAAGTCTACATGAATCACGCCGATTTCGCTGCCCTCAACAAGCGGCAGGAAAAAGAAGGCAAACCGCTGTTCGCCAATCCGCGCAATTCGGCCGCGGGGTCCGTGCGTCAACTCGACCCGGCGGTGACCGCCGCGCGGCCGCTGCATTTCTTTGCCTATGCCTGGGGCGAGGCAAGCCGGCTTCCCGCCGATACGCAATGGGGCATGCTGCAGGCGTTCAAAGCATGGGGCTTCAGGGTCAATCCGCTGATCCGCCGCTGCCACAACACCGACGAGCTGCTCGCCTTCTATCGCGACATCGAAATGCGCCGGGCCGGCCTCGGCTACGACATCGACGGCGTGGTTTACAAAGTTGATCGTCTTGACCTCCAAGAACGTCTGGGGTTCGTCTCGCGATCCCCGCGCTGGGCGATCGCGCACAAATTCCCTGCCGAGCAGGCCGAGACGGTCCTGCTCGATATCGATATTCAGGTCGGCCGCACCGGCAAGCTCGCGCCCGTGGCAAGGCTCAAGCCGGTAACCGTGGGCGGCGTCGTGGTGCAAAACGCGACGTTGCACAATGAGGACGAAATCGCCCGCAAGGACGTGCGTATCGGCGACACCGTTGTCGTCCAGCGCGCCGGCGACGTCATCCCGCAGATCGTCCGCGTCATTCCGGAAAAGCGCCCCAGGGGCGCACGGCCCTTCGCATTTCCTCATAAATGCCCCGTCTGCGGCAGCCATGCCGTGCGCGAGGTCGACGAGAAGACCGGCAAGGAAGATGTCGATCGGCGCTGCACCGGCGGGCTTATCTGTCCGGCCCAGGCCGCCGAGCGCTTGCGCCATTTCGTGTCGCGTAATGCATTCGACATCGAAGGCCTCGGCGAAACCATGATCGAATTGTTCTATGAGAAGGGTTTGATCAAGGAACCGGCCGACATATTCGCGCTGACGAACAAGACCGAAATGGTGAGCCGCGTGTTGAGCGCGCATCGCCAGGCGCTCAGCGAAGAGCGCCGCGCCAGGGAAGGCAAGGGCGCGCCCGCCGCGAAGGCCAAACGCGATGCCGACAAGGAAGACAAGGTCGTCGAGAATCTGGTACACGCGATTGAAGCAAGGCGCAAAATCGCGCTCGACCGTTTCATCAATGCGCTCGGCATCCGCCATGTCGGCGAGACGACGGCGAAGCTCCTGGCGCGCAATTTCCAGACCATCGATGCGTTCGTCGCCGCGATGGAAGGCGAGCAGACAGTGGCCGAGCTCGATGCAATCGAAGGCATCGGCGAGACGGTCGCCGAAGCGATCAAGGATTTCTTCGACGAACCGCACAATCGCAAGGCGCTCGACCATCTTTTGCAGGAAGTAGACGTGACGCCGGTTGCGGTGCCCAGGACGGCGGGTTCGCCAGTCGCCGGCAAGACGCTCGTCTTCACCGGCACGCTCGAAAAAATGACGCGCCCCGAAGCCAAGGCGCGCGCCGAAGCGCTGGGCGCGAAAGTCGCCGGTTCGGTGTCGAAGAAAACCGATCTCGTCATCGCCGGTCCCGGCGCGGGTTCGAAACTCGCCGACGCGCAGAAATTCGGTGTCGAAGTGATCGACGAGGATGCGTGGCTGCGGATGATCGGGGCGGGGTAAAGATACTTTCGCGACAAATAAAAACCATTGTCATTCCCGGCCGAGCGAAGCGAGGGGAAGGGAACCCAGGTGGACAAGCTATACTACGTCTACATGCTCGCGAGCTGCCGCAACGGCACACTGTACACCGGTGTGACAAACGAAATCACCCGCCGCATTTGGGAACATAAGAACGATCTGATCGAAGGCTTCACTCAGAAATATGGCGTTTACATCCTCGTTTGGTACGAAGTCCACGAAGACATCAGTGCCGCGATCGTCCGCGAAAAGCAGATCAAAGGTTGGAACCGCGCCTGGAAAATCCGCCTCATCGAGAAGGAAAATTCCGGCTGGAACGATCTTTACGAGAAGCTGAACTCATAGATTGGAACGGTGTAAGCATCTGGGCCCCTCGCTGAGGATGACAGAGAATTTTCACGCCAAATACAATCTTTGTCATCCCCGGCGAGACGCGCGTGAGCGCGGCGAGGGAAGGGGACCCAGGTATTGGAAATGTCCCGGTCTATCCGTTCAATTTCTCGTAAAGATCGTCCCAGCTTGTTCACCTGGGTCCCCTTCCCTCGCCGCGCGCCCATACACTGTGCTATCGGTTCGTCGCTTGAGCGCGCGCGGCTCGCCGGGGATGACAAAGATTTTATAATAGTGACCGCTGTTCGGCATACCGCTCGCAACGATCAAGATTGGGAGCAAGGCCGTCGCAGCCCCGACGCGCCGGCGTGCCTATTTGCGTGTCATCGCGCGCAATCCCAAAGCCGCTCCAGCCGTTAGCTTCAACTTCACCCACCCAACGCCTTCGCCAAAATCGGCAGGCTCGTGTCCATGCGGTAATCGACGCCCGAGTGGTCGTCGGGAAATTCTTCGTAAATGTGAGGAACGCCCAGCCGTTCGAGCGCACGATGAAGGCGCCGCGCGCCATAGACGAGATTGTACTGGTCGATGTCGCCGCAATCTATGTAGAGCGCCTTGAGTTTCTTCAGCCCCGTCCCGCGCGTTTCGACCAGGCTCAGCGGATCCCACGCCTCGAAATTCTTCCAGCGCTCGGCGATCGGTTCGCAAGTCTGCGGATCGACCGGCAAGCGGATGCCATAAGGCGCGCCCGGATCGGGATCGTAAGACGCGCACATCGCCAGCGTCATCAAAATGTGGATGTCGCTGTTTCTGATTTTCGGTGCGGCATAAAACGCCTCGATCCATTTGCCGATATCGCCGCCCTGCTTGGCAAGCGCGCGCAAGACGAGCGGGAAGTCGCCCAGATAGCAAAGCTCGAATCCCATGTCGCCGGAATGGCACGCAGCCGCGCTCCAGAAATCGGGATAAAGCAGCGCATGGACGATCGCGCCATAGCCGCCCGAACTCTTGCCGAACACGCCGCGGCGCCCCGCGCCGCCGCAAGCAAATTCGCGCTCGACCAGCGGCACCATTTCGTGCAGAAGAATATCGGCCCATGGCCCGATTGCCGTGCTGTTGATATATTGATTGCCGCCGAGCCGGGTAAAGCAATCGGGAAATGCCACGACACAAGGCGGCATGAGGCCGGTGCCGATCAGGCGATCGAGCCGCTCGGGCACGTTCTCGGAAAAATTCTTCCAACCGGTGTGCGCGGGTCCGCCCGCGGTGAAGCCGACAAGATCGACCAGCAGCGGCAAGCCTTCCGGACGCACATTCGCCGGCACGTAGACATCGATCGCGCGCGCGGTGGGATCGCCGAGAAGATTGTTCTTGAGCAGCGCGCTGTCGAGGATGAGTCGATGCACTGTGCCGGACGGGCAGGTCGCGCTTCGCCGCATCTCAAATCGCCCGCGTCGCGTGGTCGAGCCAATTTCGCGTCTTGTCGTCGACCAGCGGGCCCAGCGTTTCGCGCACCCGGGCGTGGTAGGCGTTGAGCCATGCGCGTTCGTCGGTGGTCATCAGCTTCGGCTCCACCAGCTCGAGATCGATCGGCACCAGCGTGATGGTTTCGAAGCCCATCATCTTGCGCCCGCCGCCCGGAATCGCTTCCGGTGCCGTCACCACGATCAGATTTTCGATGCGGATGCCGTATTCGCCGGCCTTGTAATAGCCCGGTTCGTCCGAAACGATCATGCCAGGTCTCAGGCTTTGCGTGATCGGGCGCTTGGAAATGTTTTGCGGGCCCTCGTGCACGGAGAGATAGGAGCCGACGCCATGGCCGGTGCCGTGATCGTAATCGAGCCCCGCCTCCCACAGCGGCTTGCGTGCGAACGCATCGATCGCGAACCCCGGCGTGCCTTCCGGAAAGCGCAACGTCGCAAGCGCGATATGGCCTTTGAGCACGCGCGTAAAACGGTCGCGCATTTCGGTGCTCGCTTGGCCGACGATCACCGTGCGCGTCACATCGGTCGTGCCGTCAATATATTGGCCGCCCGAATCGATCAGATAGATTTCATCGCGGGCGATGGGCCGGTTGCTGGAACGCGTGACGCGGTAATGCGGGATCGCCGCATGAAGCGCCGCGCCCGAAATCGAATCGAAGCTCAGATCGGACAGCGCGCCCGTCTGTGCGCGATAATTTTCGAGCGCCTGGGCCGCATCGATCTCGGTCAGTCGGCCGCCCGGCGCCTCGCGGGCGAACCAGGCGAGAAAGCGGGTGAGCGCCGCGCCGTCGCGGATATGCGCCTTGCGCGCGCCCTCGATCTCGACCGGATTCTTGCACGCTTTGGGCAATTGGCACGGATCGGCCGCGCGCTTTACCGTGGCGCCCGCCTTGTGCAGACGATCGAAGATCGCAGAGGCTGCATGCGTCGGATCGACGAGCACCGTCTTGCCCTTCAGCGCGTCGAGCGCCGGCGCAAATGCGGACGGCTCGCGCAGGCGCACCGCATTGCCCAGATGCTGCAGCAGCTCCGGCGAACTCTTGCGCGCATCCATGAACAGCTCGGCCGAGCCGTCGGCGTTCAGAATGGCGAAGGACAGCACAAACGGCGTGTGCGGAACGTCGCCGCCGCGAATGTTGAGCAGCCAGCAAATCGAATCCGGCAGGGTGATGACGCTCGCCTCGCAGCCCTGCTTCCTGATGTCTTCGGCAATGCGGGTGCGCTTCGCTTCGGCACTTTCGCCGGCGAGCGCGAGCCCATGGGGCATGGCTTTGGCGAGCGGCGGCGGCGGCTGATCGGCCCACACGGCATCGATCGGATTGGTTTCGCAAGCAACAAGCGTGGCGCCGGCCTTCTCGGCCGAAGCTTTGAGCAGATCGATCGCGCCCGCCGTATGCAGCCAGGGGTCGTAACCGATCTTCGCGCCCGCATGCACATTCGCCTCGATCCAGGCGCCCAATCCTTCGCCGACCAGATCGCGTGGTTCGAACAGGGTGACGTCGGTCTGCTGGCGCACCTGCAAGGTATAGCGGCCGTCGACGAAGATCGCGCATTTGTCCGCCAGCACGATCGCGGCGCCCGCCGAGCCGGTGAAGGCGGTCAGCCAGGCGAGCCGCTCGGCGCGCTTGGGCACATATTCGCCTTGATGCTCGTCGGCGCGCGGCACCAGAAAGCCGTCGAGGCCGCGGGTGCGCAATTCGCTGCGCAACGCCGCCAAGCGGGGCGCGCAGGTCGCTGCGTCGGATTGGTCGTCATAGCTTTGGAAGGTCTTGTCCATGCTGCGACCCTAGCGCCGGGGTGCCGGCCTCTCAAGCAGCAGCGCCGACCATGGTCCGTCGCGGTGAATTTTTCGCAAAATCAGTCCGTGCGGGCGATAGAAGCCGAGAACCAGATTTTCCTGCCAGCGCAACAGGCCGGACAAAACGAGCGCCCCGCGCGGGGCGAGCGCCCGGGCAAGCTGCGGTGCCAGGCGCGTCAACGGCCCGGCAAGGATGTTGGCAAGGATCAGATCGTAAGGTGCGTGCAGCGAAAGCTGCGGATTGATCATGCCGTCCGCGACCACCGCGTGCACCTGCGGTCCTACCGCGTTGGCGATCGCATTCTCGCGGGTGACGGCGACGGCGACCGGGTCGATGTCGCAGGCGAGCACGGGCTTGCGCCACAATTTCGCGGCACCAATGGCGAGCAATCCGGTGCCGCAGCCGATATCGGAGACGCGCGTGAAGCGCCGCTGTTTGGCAAGATCGCTCAGCACGCTGAGGCACAATGCCGTCGTCTCGTGATGGCCGGTGCCGAACGCAAGCCCCGCCTCGATACGCATCGCGATCACGCCGTAGGGCACGCGCCCCTTGTCATGCGCGCCATAGACGAAGAAGCGCCCGGCGCGCACGGGAGGCAAGCCTTCCTGGGACAGCTTGATCCAATCGGTATCGGGCAGAAGGCCGACATGAACTTCGCGACCGGCAAGCCGCGACAACAGAGCGCCGTCGGGCATTTCGCCGTAGAGCGCTTCGATGGTTGCGACGTTTTCGAACGGTTCTTCGTGTGTAAGGACGGCCTGTGGCGCCGACGCCAGCTCGAACGCCGCGCAAAGGTCCGCGGCTTCGCCTTTCGCCACGACGACGGATGCTTTCCAGAAGGGCGGGGAGGTCATGCGATGCCTTCTTTCCTCCCCTGCTTGCGGGGGAGGTGCCGAGCGTAGCGAGGCGGAGGGGGGGCCGCGCGTTGCAGTTTCCCCCTCCGTCTGTCGCGCGCTTCGCGCACGACATCCACCTCCCCCGTAAACGGGGGAGGAAAGGGAGAGGTGTGTTGAATTCGGCTATTCTTGCATTTCTTTAGGAATGTCATAAGTTGTTTTTGGCTTCTCATTCTCTCGGTTATACGTGCAGAATTGCCATGGCACGGTCATTTCCAGTGGAGTGATCAGGGGGACAACCGGAAATCCCGGTATCTCTTCTCTGAATTTGACGACAAACGTCTTGATCAGGGTTTCGGGGATGAAAATCCACGGCCGTACCACCCAATCTGGCGGCAAAGACGCATCACGTTGGAGCACAACCAGCACCTCTGACCAATTTTTTGACCAAGCAGCTAGCCGCCCCAGGAGTGCATTGAGGCTTTGGGAATAGGTCACTTCGCAAAGATGGACAGTGTGTTTGCGGAAATTGACTGCCAACAAGTCCACGTACCAGGACGTTCCTTTCGTTGGCATCTTTTCGTCCTTGTTAAGTTGAAGAAAAAATTCCGGGTTTACGAATGTTTGGCGATTGGCGCGAAGATATTCTGCGACGACGCCTTGAAAATAGTCCATTGTTTTCCCTTCTTGTGAATTGACATTCTCGCCCTCACCCCCGCGTCACGAAATTGTCGATCACCCGCTTCGTTCCCGCCTTGTCGAAATCGACCAGCAATTTGTTGCCCTCGACCGTCACGATGCGGCCATAGCCGAATTTCTGGTGAAACACGCGCTCGCCTTTTTCATATGCGGACGAAGACGGATCGCTCGTCTGCACCACATGCGCCTGCGCTTCGATGAGCGGCGGACGGGTGCGCTGGCCGTAAGCGGCGCGATTTTGCTGGGCTCTGCGCCAGCCAGGGCTGTCATAGGTGCTGGCGAAACCCTTCTCGGCCGCATTGTCGCGAAAGCCGGTATAACCGCCATAAAAGCCTTCGTCGACGGTCGCTTCGACCGTCTCTTCGGGAAGTTCGGAAATGAACCGCGACGGCAGCGCGCTTTGCCAGGTGCCGTGCACGCGCCGGTTGGCGGCGAAGGAGATGCGGATGCGTTTTTTGGCGCGCGTGAGGCCGACATAAGCGAGGCGGCGTTCTTCTTCGAGACCGGCGAGGCCGTTCTCGTCCATGGTGCGCTGTGACGGAAACAGTCCTTCCTCCCAACCCGGCAGAAACACAGTGTCGAATTCGAGCCCCTTGGCGGCGTGCAGCGTCATCAGATTCAGGCGGTCTTCGCTGTCGTTCTGCTCGAGTTCCATGACGAGCGAGACGTGTTCGAGGAAACCGGCCAGCGATTCGAACTGCTCTATCGAACGCACGAGTTCCTTGAGATTGTCGAGCCGGCCCGGCGCTTCGGCCGTTTTGTCGTTCTTGAGCATGTCGGTGTAGCCGGATTCGTCGAGCACCATCTCGGCCAATTCCGTATGCGGAAGATGCCCCGCGGCATCGCTCCAGCGCCGGAAATTCGCGGCGAGATCGCCGAGCGCCTTGCGCGCCTTGGGTGGCACCTCGTCCGTCCCGGCGATTTCGCGCGCCGCCGTCAGAAGCGGCACGCTGCGCGCACGCGCGAAGCGGTGCAGCGCCTGGACGCTGGCGTCGCCGATACCGCGCTTGGGCCGGTTGACGATGCGCTCGAAGGCGAGATCGTCGTCGCCTTGCGCGATGAGCCGCATATAGGCCATCGCGTCGCGAATCTCGGCGCGCTCGTAGAAGCGCGGTCCGCCGATCACGCGATAGGGAATGCCGAGCGACAGGAAACGGTCTTCGAATTCGCGCATCTGAAAGCTGGCGCGCACCAGCACGGCCATCTGGGCGAACGGATGGTTGTCGCGATGCAGCGATTCGGCATCGCCCGCGACGCTGCGCGCTTCCTCTTCGGCGTCCCACACGCCCTGCACGCGAATCTTCTCGCCCGCATCGCCCTCGGTCCACAGCGTCTTGCCGAGCCGGCCCTTGTTGGCGGCGATCAGTCCCGATGCCGCGGACAAAATCGCCGGTGTCGAGCGGTAATTGCGTTCGAGGCGGATCACCTTGGCGCCGGGGAAGTCGCGTTCGAAGCGCAGGATGTTTTCGACTTCGGCGCCGCGCCAGCCATAAATCGATTGATCGTCGTCGCCGACGACGCAGATATTGCCCGATGCGCCCGCCAGAAGTTTCAGCCACAAATATTGGACGACATTGGTGTCCTGATATTCGTCGACCAGCATGTAGCGGAAGCGCTCGCGATATTCGGCGAGAATGTCGGGTTCGTGCTTGAGGATCGTCAGCGTATCGAGCAGGAGATCGCCGAAATCCGCCGCATTGAGCGATTTGAGCCGCTGCTGGTATGCGCCGTAAAGCGCGCGGCCTTTGCCAAATGCGTAAGCATGCGCTTCGCCTTCGGGCACGTCGGCGGGCGCCAGCCCTCTGTTCTTCCAGCCATCGATGAAGGAGGCCAGCGTGCGCGCCGGCCAGCGCTTCTCGTCGATATTGGCCGCCTCGATTACCTGCTTGATCAGCCGGAGTTGGTCGTCGGCATCGAGGATGGTGAAATTGGATTTGAGCCCCGCGAGTTCGGCATGACGGCGCAGCATGCGCGCGCCGATCGAATGGAAGGTTCCCAGCCATTGCATGCCTTCCACCACGCCGCCGATCAGCGCGCCGATGCGCTCTTTCATTTCGCGCGCGGCCTTGTTGGTGAAGGTGACGCTCAGCAGCTGTCCGGGCCAGGCGCGGCGGGTGGCGAGGATGTGGGCGAGGCGCGTCGTCAGCACGCGCGTCTTGCCGGTGCCCGCGCCCGCCAGCACCAGGACCGGGCCGTCGATACTCATCACCGCCTCGCGCTGTTCCTTGTTGAGGCCCGAAAGATAGGCGGGTTCGTGCGCGACGATGCGGTCATGCGCCGCCTCGCCGAAAGCGGCGTCGAGCGGGTCGATATAGGAGTGGCGTGTCATGATTCCATATATTCTAACTGTTCCTGCCGGCGCTGTCGCGCTTCCACGGCGTGAGCCGCGGCATCCGGCGGGCATGGGCTCAATTCGTGTTGTCGGGATCGCCAGCGAGTTTATGCGCCTCAAGCGATTGCGCGTCCTTCTCGCCTTGCGCCCTGGCGAGCTTGCGTGCCGCCTTTGGCGTGCCGTGCAGCGTGCGGTTCGCGTCCGCCTTGCGCTCGGCTTCGCCGCGGGCTTTTGCCTTGCGCGCCCGTTTGAGGTTGACGATCTCAGCCATTGTGTTTCGCCATTGCATCTTCCGTCCCGCCGCGAAGCTAGAGCGCCCCCCCTGCCGCGGCAAGCGCGGCCAGGCGCAGCGCTCTGGCGAGCGGATTGGAGCCCCGCGCCGCATCGACGTCGGCAACCAGACCGGCGAGACTTTTGCGCGATTTTTCCGCCTGCATCTCGAGCACCGCCCAGAATTCCGGTTCGAGCGCTACGCTGGTGCGGTGGCCGGCAATGGCGAAGGAGCGTTTCTTCAGGCCGCTCAACCGCCAGCCTTGGGATGGATCATGTCTTCGGGCCGCACCAGCTTGTCGAATTCTTCCGCCGTGACGAAGCCGAGCCGGGTCGCCTCTTCCTTCAACGTCGTGCCGTTCTTGTGCGCTGTCTTGGCGACCTTGGCGGCGTTGTCGTAGCCGATTTTCGGCGCCAGCGCCGTCACCAGCATGAGCGAGCGTTCCATCAACGCCTTGATATGGGTACGATTGGGCTCGATTCCCACAACGCAATGATCGGTGAAGCTGACAGCCGCATCGCCGATCAGCCGGATCGATTGCAGAAGGCTGTAGATCAGCACCGGCTTGAACACGTTGAGCTCGAAATTGCCGAGGCTGCCGGCGAAGGTGACGGTGACGTGATTGCCCATCACTTGCGCGCACACCATGGTCAGCGCTTCGCATTGCGTGGGGTTCACCTTGCCCGGCATGATCGAGGAGCCGGGCTCGTTTTCCGGGAGGCTCAATTCGCCAAGGCCCGAACGCGGGCCCGAGCCCAGGAGGCGGATATCCTGCGCAATTTTGAACAAGGAGGCGGCCACGGTATTGAGCGCGCCCGACATTTCGACGATGGCGTCGCTCGCGGCCAGAGCTTCGAATTTGTTGGGCGCCGTCGTGAACGGCAATCCCGTGATCCTGGCGACTTCGGCGGCGAAGCTTCTGTCGAAGCCCGGCGGGCAGTTGAGGCCGGTGCCGACCGCGGTTCCCCCTTGCGCCAGCATGCTCAGCCTCGGCAACGCAGCTTCGATACGGGCAATGCCGTAGGCCACTTGCGTCGCATAGCCGGAAAATTCCTGGCCGAGCGTGACGGGCGTCGCATCCTGCAGATGCGTGCGGCCGATCTTGATGATGTCGGCGAACGCCTTTTCCTTGGCTTGCAGCGCCGCATGGAGATGGTGGAGCGCGGGCAGCAGAAGGCGATGGATTTCCGTCACCGCCGCGATGTGCATCGCCGTCGGGAAAGAATCGTTCGAGGATTGGCTGCGGTTGACGTGATCGTTGGGATGCACGGGCTTCTTCGAGCCGCGTTCACCGCCCAGCATTTCGATCGCGCGATTCGAGATCACCTCGTTCGCGTTCATGTTCGACTGCGTGCCCGAACCCGTCTGCCAGACGACGAGCGGGAAATGATCGTCGAGCTTGCCGTCGATCACTTCCTGGGCGGCGGCGGCGATGGTCTCGCCGAGCTTGGCGTCGAGCTGGCCGAGGCCCACATTGGCGAGCGCCGCGGCGCGCTTGACGACGCCCAGCGCGTGCACCACGGGCGCCGGCATGCGCTCGCCGCCGATGCGGAAATTCTCCAGCGAACGCTGGGTTTGCGCGCCCCAATAGCGGTCGGCGGCAACTTCAATGGGACCGAACGTGTCGGTTTCGATGCGGGTTTTGCTCATGAGACCTTGTACTTACTTTTTGCGGAAGGAATCGAGACTGACCACTTCGCCGGGCTGCGCGGGCTTTTCTGAAGGGGCCTCCGGTTTCGCACCCTCGCCGGCCGGCGGATGCGGCAATGGCGTAGGTTCAGATTCGGACTTGTGTTCGCCTTCCGCCGCCTCGTCGGTTTCGCGGAACTGGAGGCCGAATTGCACGCCGGGATCGACGAACGCCGTCAGCGCCGCAAAGGGAACGGTCAGCGTCGCCGGAATCTTGCGGAACGACAGCGTCACCTCGAAAAGATCGTCCTTCACCTTCAATCCCCAGAATTGGTGCTGAAGGATGATCATCATCTCGTCGGGATATTGTTCGTGCAGGAAATCGGGAATGTCGACGCCCGGAAAACGGGTCTTGAAGGTGAGCCGAAAATGATGCGCACCGATCAATCCCTGCTTCTCGACGCGGCGCAATGCATCGCGTACGACGCCGCGCAGCGCGGCATCGGTGAGCGCCTTGTACCCGATGTAGTCTTTTGCCATGGCGTTCCATACCCAGATAGCGCCAGAGACTAAGCGCGGCGCAAGCCGAGTCAATCAGGCAACCTGCGCAATTGCGGCGCAGCGTGCATGGAAAGGCGCTTTGCCGGCGTCCTCAGACCAGTGTTTCGAGCGATTTGGGGTCGTAAGCGGCAAGCCGATCGAATCGGCCGGCGCGAACCTTGTTCGGCCAATCGGCATTGACGATCAGCGCGCGTCCCAGCGCGACGAGATCGAAATCGCCGCGATTGAGCAGTTCGAGCAGGCGCTCGATTCCCGCCGTCCTGGCGCCTTTCTGGCGAAAGGCCATGAAATCGTCATCGAGGCCGACCGATCCGACCGCGATCGTGGGGCAGCCTGAAATCTTCTTGGTCCAGCCTGCCAGATTGAGATCGGAACCAGTCTGCGGGAATTCGGCTTCCCAGAAGCGCCGCGTCGAGCAATGATAAACATCGACGCCTGCGGCGGTCAGCGGCGCGAGGAAGCGTTCGAGCTCTTCGGGGGCTTGCACGAGCCGGGCTGCGTAATCCTGCAGTTTCCATTGCGAGAAGCGCAGCACGATCGGGAATTGCGGTCCCACGGCCCGGCGCATCGCTTCGACGATTTCCACTGCGAATCGCGCGCGTTTTTCGAGCGACCCGCCATAAGCATCGCTGCGTTGATTGGTGCCTTCCCACAAAAACTGGTCGATCAGATAGCCATGCGCGCCGTGAATCTCGACGCCGTCGAAGCCCAGCGTTTTGGCGTAACCGGCGCTCGCCGCAAACCCGGCAATCACCGCGTCGATGTCGCGCTGCGTCATCGGTTCGCCCACTTGTTTTCCAGGATGCGACAGGCCCGAAGGACTCATGACCGGGGCTTGCGGATAGGGGCCGGTGCCTGCACGCCGCAAGGCGCCCTGGTGCCAGAGCTGCGGCATGATGTGCCCTCCCGCGTCCTTCACGCCTTTCACGACATTGGCCCATCCCCGCAATGCCGCATCGCCGAAAAAAGCGGGGATGTTGACGTCATAGGACGCGGAATGGTGTTCGGGGGAGGTTCCTTCGGTGATGATGAGCCCCACGCCGCCTTCCGCGCGGCGGCGGTAGTAGGCGGCCACGGTCTCGTCCGGCACTTGGCCCGGCGATTTCGAGCGCGTCATCGGCGCCATGACGATCCGGTTGGGCAGGCTCAAGGACTTCAGCCGGAACGGGCTGAACAAGACGTCGGTGGATGGCATGGAATTCCTTGGTGGGGATTACGCAGGCGAGAACATGCCCCCCGGCGCCACGACAAGCCAGCGCCCAAGAAAACTGTGAATAAGCGGGGGGCTTCTGTTGCCCGGCGCCCCGGTTGCGCGGGCTGGACCCCGCGCGAAACAAAGAATAGAGGGGTGCCGAATTTCGGCGTTAGAAAAGTGAGGGGCTTCTGTTGCCCGGCGCCCCTCCAGCCGCGCTTGCCTAATTAATTAGGCAGCGAGGGCCATTTCATTGTCGTTGGCACCTGTACGATCAGCCCGATAACGGCGGATACCATACCGAGCAAAAGGACAGTCTTTACACGTCCGTCGATCCTATTTCGCCCCCGCCGCAGCGATCGCCCCGTTTCTGTGGACGATCGCTGTGGTGGAGGCGCCGGGTACCGCCCCCGGGTCCGGTCCGCTTATTACACAGCCGTTTATTGCCATAGTCGGTTTGACCCGACCCACCCTATATAGGCGCTGCGGGTTAATTTTAGAAGGCGGAGAAACCGGCTTTGCGCGCGGATATTCTTGACATCCTATTTCATTGTAACTACAAAAAGATATGAAAAAGAGAAAACCGCTGACTGACGCCGAAGGAGAAGTGCGCGAACTGACGACGGTCGATTTTCGCGCGATGAAACCGCTGGACCATTTTCCCGAACTGGCAAAACTCGTTCGCGGTCGTGGGCAGCGCGGACCGCAAAAGGCGCCGACGAAAGAGCAAGTCACGCTGCGACTGGATCGCGACGTGGTCGAACGCTTCCGCGCGACGGGCGCTGGCTGGCAGAAGCGAATCAATGAGGTTTTGCGGAAGGCGAGAGTAAGTTGAGCGATGGTATTAGCGGGTTACATCTACTCCCCACATGTCATCCCCGGCTGAGCGCGCAGCGCGAAGGGAAGGGGACCCAGGTGGATGTGACCGATGAGGTACTTCGACAATTTGATTCATAATCAATCTTGAACGACAAAACGCTTCGACGACCTGGGTTCCCTTCCCGAGCGCGAACGCAGTTCGCGCTCGCCGGGAATGACAGTTTTGATGTAGTGTGATCATTCTCTTCCTGTCTGTGAGCGTTACCCCTGCCATGGCTGCGGTTGATTCTGATAGGCTGTGGACGCTGGAGGAATTGGCGGAGCAAACTTTGCGATGACGATGCCGCACGCATATACATTCTCGCAAGCAATCGGCCTGCTGATAGTTCTCTATTTGGCAGGCTTATTGATTATCGCACAGCGACTGAAAAAGTTTCACACTGGCGTGTGGCAAAGCCTAGGAAATCCAAGCCTCCTGAATTGGTCCATCTCCAACAGTTTCCGGCTCGGCGCCTTTGTTTTCTTCCGTAGCGGCTACAGAACGCTGGATGACACGGCGCTTGCCCGTTTGATCTGGGCAATCCGGGTATTGGTTCTAGTGATTTTTGCAGCTATAGGGATTTGGTTGGCACATTATCATGGCGGTCCAAAGTCAAATTAGGCGACACTCAACTGCCTGTAGCAGGCTAAACTAGGCCGGGAATCTCACCTTTCGGACCTCATGCGCCAATATCTCGACCTGATGGAAAAAGTGCTGAACACCGGCGTCGAAAAGCGCGACCGCACCGGCACCGGCACGCTCTCGATCTTCGGCCATCAGATGCGCTTCGATCTGGCCGCGGGCTTTCCGCTCGTCACCACCAAAAAGCTCTTCACCAAGGCGGTCGTCTACGAGCTGCTGTGGTTCCTGCGCGGCGACACCAATGTGCGCTGGTTGCAGGAGCATGGAGTCACCATCTGGGACGAATGGGCCGATGCGAACGGCGAACTCGGTCCCGTCTATGGGCGGCAATGGCGCTCCTGGCCCAAAGGCGATGGCACCACCATCGACCAGATCGCAACGCTGGTGAGCGATCTCAAGCGCAATCCCGATTCGCGCCGGCTGATCGTCACGGCATGGAATCCGGCCGACACCGACAAGATGGCGCTGCCGCCGTGCCATTGCCTGTTCCAGTTTTATGTCGCGAACGGCAGGCTTTCGTGCCAGCTCTATCAGCGCTCGGCGGACATCTTCCTTGGCGTGCCGTTCAACATCGCGTCCTATGCGCTGCTCACCCTGATGGCGGCGCAGGTGACGGGGCTTGAGGTCGGCGAATTCATCCACACGCTGGGCGATGCCCATCTTTATCTCAACCATCTCGACCAGGCGCGCGAACAGCTCACGCGCAAGCCCTATCCGCTGCCGCAGATGCGCCTTAACCCCGACGTGAAGGATATGTTCGCGTTTCGCTATGAAGATTTCAAACTGGAAAATTATCATGCCCATCCGCATATCAAGGCGGACGTCGCGGTATGATCTCGCTCGTCGTTGCGGTGGCGCAGAACGGGGTCATCGGCAATACCGGAAAAATCCCCTGGCGCATCGCCGAAGACATGCGGCACTTCAAGGCCGTGACGTTGGGCAAACCCTGCATCATGGGGCGCAAGACCTGGGACAGCCTGCCGAAGAAACCATTGCCCGGCCGCACCAATATCGTCGTTACGCGAGACGCTTCGTTTGAAGTGCCAGGCGCCATGACCGTTCACTCGCTCGACGAGGCGTTTGCATGCGCCGAAGCCGAACAGGCGCCAGAGATCGCAGTGATCGGCGGTGCGGACATCTATGCTGCGGCGCTGTCCCGCGCGACGCGGATCTATCTGACCGAAGTGCATCGCGCCTTTGCGGGCGACACGCATTTCCCGGCCATCGACCGCGCCCTCTGGCGCGAAACCGCGCGCGAAGACCACGCGACCGAAGATGGCCTGCGCTACAGCTTCGTCACGCTGGAGAGACGTTCAACGCATGAACGCTGACGAACCCACAGTTTCGCAGCATCAACGATTGTAATTGCTTCCGCCGGACGCGTTGTCGCTGCCGGTCGTGCAAGGGGCTCGGGTCACAATGTGTTACGCGACGTCCGCCATGCCTTCAAAGGCGGCCTGCCCGGGTCTGCATGCTGGCAGCAGCGAAGACGGCATCTTCGCCTTCCGCTACCTCTGAAAAACGGTATTATTCGCTTCGGTCCAAGGTTATCTGGGGAATGCGGTAGAAATCTGGGAAATCTGAAAGTGCGCCCTGGCGCACTTCGACTCATTGGAGAATTTGCGTTGAGCGATAGCCCGAATGAAATATTTAGCAAAATTTACAAACACAACGTATGGGGTACATCACGCAATCCCGATATGCCGTTTTTTTCTGGTACCGGATCGCACGATCCTTCCATCGTCTCTCCATACATTTCTGCGGTTAGCAATTTCCTTCAATATTTTCATCTATTTGAGGGCAGGAAGCCCGATGTAGTTGATTTGGGCTGCGGAGATTTTTTTGTTGGTTCAAAAATCAGGCCATTGTGCAATAAATACATTGCTTGCGACCTTGTGGCTCCGCTAATCGAATTCAACAAGATATATTTCAAGAATGTCAATGTTGATTTTCATGTATTGGATTTCACCAAAGATCGATTACCAACGGGGGACGTGGTATTTATTAGACAAGTAATTCAACATCTATCAAACGATGACATCCGGGCTGCTTTACCGCAGATAACGACGAATTTTCGATTTTTGGTATTAACGGAACATTTGCCCATCGGTGATTTTGTCCCCAATAAAGACAAACCCACAGGTTGCGACAATCGGCTCGCCATTGGCAGCGGCGTTATCTTAACGGCCCCGCCTTTTAATTTAAGATTTAAAGGCGGGTTGCAATTTCCAGGTGCCCCCGAAGCTGGCGGCGTTATCAGGACGAACTTATACAAAATATCATAATGATGCCCCCACAGAACCGGATGCAATAATCCAACCAGAATCATCGCCGGCCTGACGATCACGTTGGTGCAGGGAATTCGATAGAGGGACCGCGGTCCTCCTATAGCGGACCCGGCGGCGGCATGAGATCGAACTCGATCGCGATGCGCTGGCCGGTGCCGTCGAAACGGCGCTCGCCGCGCGGTTGCCAGGAAGGATGGAGCAGGATCAGGCCTGTCTGCGGGCGGATCGTTTCGACATGGCCGGCGGCGACGCCGCCCGGAATGCGGAACGAGAGATGGGGCGCGACCATCGCCGGCAGCGCGCCGCGCGGATCGGCCAGTTCGCATTCGCCGCCCAAGGTTTCGTCGTCAGATTTGGCGTAGCCATCGTCGACATAATAGATGCCCGACCACATGGTGCCGGGACGCGCGATCAGTGCGGCATAGTCGCCCTTCTGCCGTACCACCGCGATCGCCGTAATCCTCCATTCGAGAGTGACGCGTCCGCCGCCGCGCGTGGCGGTCACGCTGTCGGCCAGCTCCCTCAGTACACGGAATAAAGTCTGCGCCGCACCCCCGCCCCAGCTTTCGAAATCGGGGGCTGAATGCCAGCCCTGGCCGTGCGAATCGGCGGCGCCGTTCGCCGTCATCTTCTCGATGACGAGCGGGCGTAATTCTGCATTGATTTCCTGGGCAATGGGCATGAAGTGGACGCAGACGGGCGTCGCGAACATGCTTCGGATTTGCGGCTTCGGCGTGGCCATATCTTATTCCATCACGATTCGGGGGGCGGGCCGCGTAGGGGCGGCAATTTTTTCGGCGACGATTTTTGCAAGTGTGAAGAAGGCCTGGGCTTCGCGCCCCTGCGGCGCCTGTGCGACGATCGGCGTTCCGGCGTCCGATGTTTCGCGGATCGCGGGCACCAGCGGAATTTCGCCCAGGAACGGCACTTCCAATTCCGCCGCTGTCGCGCGCGCGCCGCCATGGCCGAAGATGTGGCTTTCATGGTTGCAGTGGGGGCAGACAAACACGCTCATGTTCTCCACGATGCCGAGGATGGGCACGCGGGTCTGGCGGAACATGGCGATGCCTTTGCGGGCATCGACGAGGGCGATGTCCTGCGGCGTAGAGACGATGACTGCGCCTTTGAGCGGCACGCGTTGTGCCATGGTCAGTTGCGCGTCGCCCGTGCCCGGCGGCATGTCGACGACAAGCACGTCGAGCGGTGCCCAGGCAACTTCGCTCAGCAATTGCGTTATCGCGCTCACCACCATGGGACCGCGCCAGATCATCGGTTGGTCTTCCGGGATGAGGAAGCCGATGGACATCGTCTTGATGCCGAATTTCTCGAACGGCTCGAGCAGCTTGCCGTCGCGTGTGCGGGGCTTTCCGGTTATGCCCATCAGGCGCGGAACGGAGGGGCCGTAAATGTCCGCGTCGAGCAGGCCGGTCTTGAGGCCGAGCCGGGCAAGACCCAGCGCAAGATTGACCGCGACGGTCGATTTGCCGACGCCGCCCTTGCCGCTCGCCACCGCGATGACCGTGGCAACACCTTCCAGTCCCAAGGGCCGAGGTGCGCCGTGCGCGGGTCCGCCCGGACGGGGCGGAGCCTTGCGGCCGCCCTGTTCCTGATGCGCCGTGAGAACAGCTGTCACCGACAGCACGCCGGGAAGCTTTGCCACGGCTGCTTCGGCGGCTTGACGCAACGGCTCGGCCTCGCGCCCGCGCGCCGCGGTGACTTCAATGGAAAAGCCGACATGGCCGTCGCGCAGCACCAGTCCTTGCACCAGATCGCTCTCGACGATACTGCGACCGCTCAGTGGATCGATGACGCGACCCAGCGCCTCCAGAACGGCCTCACGTGTTGCTACTGCCATCATATCGTCCTTCCTTCGCCTGACGCTGCCTCAGCCTCGCCGCAAGGGATAGGCCTAGCTTCGTTGCGCCTGGGGAAGGATGCACATATAACCGCACAACTTCCGGAAACCAATCGGAACCGTCGGGCGAATTTTCTCCGCTCGCAGACATCGGAAATACCTTATGCCCTGGAACAATCAACCCGGAAGTACCGGCGGAAATAGCCAAGGGCCGCGCGGTCCGTGGGGCCGCGGGTCATCTGGCGGGGGGAGCGGCGGCCCGCCCGATCTTGACGAATTGCTGCGCCGCGGCCGGGACAGGTTGCGCCGGCTGGTACCGAGCGGCGGCTTCACCGCGGGCAGCCTGGCCGTGATCGGCCTGGGGCTCGTGGTCATGTGGCTGTTGAGCGGCATCTACTTCGTCACGGGGCGCGAACAGGGCATTGTGATGCGCTTTGGGCAAGTCGTCGGGCGCAGCACACAGGGCATCAATTATCACCTGCCTTGGCCAATCGAGACCGCGCAGGTTGTCGAGGTTACCAACGAAAACCAGCTCAACATCGGCTATCAGCAAAGCTCCGATGTAAGCGATGCGACGCAGGAAGGCGATGTGCCCGCCGAAAGCCTCATGCTCACCGGCGACGAGAATATCGTCGACATTAATTTCACCGTCTTCTGGGTGGTCAACGACGCATCCGCCTATCTGTTCAATGTCGACAGCCCCGACAAGGCGGTCAAAGCCGTGGCCGAAAGCGCCATGCGCGAAGTGGTCGGCCAAAGCCAATTTCAATCAATCATAACCCAGGACCGCGACCTGGTGCAGACCAAAGTGCGGGAGCTGATGCAAAAGACGCTCGATCTCTACGGCACCGGGATCACGATTACCCGCGTTCAACTCGGCAATGCCGCGGCGCCCGAGCAGGTGAACGACGCGTTCCGCGACGTCCAGGCCGCGCGTGCCAATCAGGAGCAGATGCGCAACGAAGCGGAGGCTTATGCCAACAAGATCATCCCCGAGGCGCGCGGCCAGGCTGCCCGAATCGTCCAGCAGGCGGAGGCCTACCGCGAGAAAGCGATTGCCGAAGCGAGCGGCGAGGCCAAGCAGTTTCTGTCGGTCTACCAGGAATACCGCAAGGCGCCGGAAGTGACGCGGCGGCGGATGTATCTCGAGACCATGTCCCAAGTTCTCGCCCCGATGAACAAGATCATTCTCGACGATTCCACGGGCAGGAACATCGTTCCCTATCTGCCGTTGCCCGATCTCACGAAGAACCGAACCGAATCCGTTACCGTGACGCCGTCCCCGCAATCGGGCGCGAGCGCTCAGCCGCCCGCAACGCAACTCTTCGCAGGCCCGCAACAATGAACCGGCTCGTTCTCGTTCTCGGCGCGTTGGCGGTGGTTCTTCTCGCAGGCGTTGCGTTGTCGTCGTTCTATACGATCAACCCGACGGAGCAGGTCATCGTGCTGCAATTCGGTGCGCCGCGGGCGGTGGAGACCGAGCCGGGCTTGCACGTGAAGATTCCGGGGGTGCAGACCGTCGAATATATCGACAAGCGCCTTCTCAATGTCGAGTCGCCGTCCGAAGAGGTGATCGCGCAGGACAAAAAGCGGCTCGTCGTCGATGCTTTCGCGCGCTGGCGGATCGTCGATCCGATACGCTTCTATCAGAGGGCTCACGACAAGGATATCGCACTCGAGCGATTGACGACCATCCTGAGCTCCAGTGTCCGCGACGTTCTCGGTGCACAAAGCTTTTCCGCCGTGCTCTCGGAAAAGCGCGCGCAGATGATGCGCGACATCGGCGACAGCATGAACCAGGAAACCAAGGAATTCGGCATCGAGATTGTCGACGTGCGTATTCGCCACGCCGACCTGCCGCAGAAGAACAGCGAAGCCATCTTCCAGCGCATGCAGCAGGAGCGCAAACGCGAAGCCAATGAATTCCGCGCTGAAGGCTCCGAGATTTCACAGCGGATCAAGGCGCGCGCGGATCGTGAAGTGACAGTATTGATCGCGGAGGCCACGCGCGAAGCCGATATCCTGCGCGGCGAAGGCGATGCCGAGAAGACCCGGATTCTCGGCGATGCCTATGGACAGGATCCGGACTTCTTCGCATTCTATCGTTCGATGCAGGCCTACCAGGATGCGCTGCCGGGAAACAACACGTCGGTCGTTCTGTCGCCCAACAGCGAGTTCTTCCGCTATTTCCTGCAGACGCAAGGGGCGGCACCAGCGCCGCGGGCGCGCAAACGCTGATTACCAGCGCAAGATGCGGCGTGCGAGGACGGCTCCCAGCGCGCCGACCAGCGCAATGCCGAGCGTGTAGAAAATGAAGACGAAGGGCATCGCGCTCTCGTCGCAGTGGAACGCGTAAATCCACGCTCCCAAGGCACCCGACCCGAATCCTGCCACGGCGCCTGCCACAATGAGGCGCGTCGGCGCCAGCGCCCGCAGACTCCACAACGTGCCGGCACAGATCGGCAAGGAGAGGATGATGATCCGCCACGAACAGACATCGGCCGAGCTGCCCATGATCAGATGCGCGCGCGCTGCGGGCGCGGCACCCATCAGCTGTGCCGCTGCCATGGCGAACAATATGCCGAGCGCGATCAGCGCGCCGAAGGCCGGCGTCGCGCAGCTTGCCGCAGGGCGGGACAATCTCTCGGTTGTCCATAGGCCAAACAGCGCAAGCGCCAGCGTGTAGCTGAATTTGATCCAATAGGGCGATGTTGCAGCCGCGCTCGCCAGATCGGGGCGAATACCAAGCCACGTCCACATCGCCAGGAACGAGAGGACGGCGCCCGCACCGATCCCGCCGGCCAGCCGGGAAAAAACCGCATGCCGTGTCACCGGCGGTACATCGCGCGACAGGCTGTCAATCAGTTCATCGGTCTTCACGTTTGGTCCTTCCGTGAAGTCTGTCGGCGAGCGTTTTGAGACCGCGATGGATGCCGACGCGCACCGAAATTTCCGAGCGGCCAGAACGTTCGGCGGCTTCGGCCGTGGTCAAGCCTTCGATTTTCACCTGGCGGATATAATGCTGCGTGGCTTGCGGCAACGTTTGCAGAATCCGGTCGAGATCGCGGCGCGCGAGCGCGGCTTCGCTTTCGTCTTCGGCAAAAAGATCGCCCGCATCGTCGAGCGCAATGGCGGCGCGAACGCGGCTGCGCCGCAAATGGTCCATCAGTTTGTAGCGGGCGATGGCATAGAGCCAGGGCGTAAAGGGTTGGTGCACGTCATAGGTAGCGCGCTTGGTGTGGATCGCGATCAGAACCTCTTGCACCAAATCCTCCGCATCGTGCGCTGCGATGCGACGCAGGTAATATCTTCGCAGCAGATCGCCAAGTGCCGTCAGCAGGACGCGATAGGCCGCCGCATCGCCGGCGAGCCCCGCCACCATCAAGCTCTTCAGTTCGGCTTCTGCGGCGAGCACACGCGGCCTCTTTCCTTCATTCGCGCGAAGGCGGCTGATCGTTACCGGCAAGGTCGATCAACAAGATTCGCGTTGAGTGTAACCGATTGCGCCCGACAGTCGAACTGGCAGGCAGAGGAAGGCTGGTGTCTTCCTCGCAACGGGAGAAACGGGGCCGGGTCTCGGCCGCAACAGCATGCAAGGAGAAAGAAATGAATATCCGTATGATCCGCGCCGCTATCTTTGCCGCCATGACTATCGCCGCCACCGGCAGCGCAGCCACGGCGCAGACCGGGGGCACGATGGCCGGCCCCATGACAGGCAGCGCAATGTCGTCCAATCACATGGCGGGCGGCACGACCCAGAATGCCGGCTGCACCAGGACCAGCGGCGCAATGTCCGGCCACATGGCGGGAGGCACCGACAACCATATGTCCGGCGGTGCGATGGGCAGCAGCAACCACATGGCCAGCGGTGCGATGGGCAGCAACACCGGCTGCCAGACGCCCAAGTCGAAGCAATAACGGGACGCGGGCGAGACGCCCGCGCTCCCATTCTTTCGCCATCGGGAGGGAAGGGGCGTCCGATGTGCCCGGCACATCGGACGATGACGCGCGTCTTACGCCGCCTGATAGCCCATGATCGCCTTGACCTCGAGGAATTCCATAAAGCCGAATTCGCCCCATTCGCGGCCATTGCCCGATTGTTTGTAGCCGCCGAACGGCGCCGCGATATCCGTGCCGGCGCCGTTCAGATGCACATTGCCGGTGCGCAGCTGCGCCGCCACCTTGCGGGCATGATCGATGTCGCCGGACTGCACATAGCCCGAAAGACCGTACACCGTGTCATTCGCCATGCGGATCGCGTCGGCTTCCGTATCGTAGGGCAGAATCGAAAGTACGGGTCCGAAGATTTCCTCGCGCGCGATCGTCATGTCGCTCGTGACGTCCGCGAACACGGTCGGACGCACATAATAGCCGCGGTTCAAACCCTCCGGCCGGCCGAGGCCGCCGGTCACCAGCGTCGCGCCCTCGTCGATGCCCTTCTTGATCAACGCCTGGATCTTGTCGAATTGCACCTCGCTGACGACAGGCCCCATGGTCGTCCCTTCCGCAAACGGATCGCCGACCTTGACCTTTTCGGCCGCGGCTTTGGCGAATATGGCGGCCTGATCCTGCTTGGCGCGCGGCACGAACATGCGGGTCGGTGCGTTGCACGACTGGCCGGCGTTCGAGAAGCAGTTCAGCACGCCCTGGGAGACCGCCTTGGACAGATCGGCATCGTCGAGAATGATATTGGCCGATTTGCCGCCGAGTTCCTGCGCCACGCGCTTGACGGTGTCGGCCGCGGCCTTGGCGACGGCAATTCCCGCCCGCGTCGAACCCGTGAACGACATCATATCGATGCCGGGATGCGCCGACAGCGCTTCGCCGACCGTCGGACCGTCGCCATTGACGAGGTTGAACACGCCCGGAGGAACGCCCGCTTCGTCGAGGATTTCGGCGAACAGCACGCCGCTCATCGGCGCCACTTCGCTCGGCTTGAGCACCATGGTGCAGCCGGCCGCGAGCGCCGGCGCCACCTTGCAGGTGATCTGGTTGATCGGCCAGTTCCACGGCGTGATGAGACCGCACACGCCGACTGGTTCATAGACGATGGCGGTCGAACCTTGCACGCGTTCGAACCGGAAATCCTTCAGCACGCGGATGACCTCGTTGAAATGGCCGAGTCCGGTCGCGGCCTGGGCAGCCTTGGAGAGCCGCAGCGGTGCGCCCATCTCGCGCGAGATGGCTTCGACGATTTCCCCGTAACGCTTCTGATAGACCTCGACGATCTTTTGCAGAAGCGCCAGCCGCTCCTCCCTCGTGGTCCGCGAAAAACTCTCGAAGGCGCGTCGCGCGGCCGCGACCGCCTTGTCGACATCGGCCTTCGAACCAAGGCTGATGCGGGCAAACGCTTCTTCGGTGGCCGGGTTGATGATTTCGAGCATTCTGGGCGTCGCTGGCGCCACCCATTTGCCGTCGATGTAGAAATTCAGCCTGTCTTGCATGGTCGCTTCCCTGTCGTTGGATTGCGCAATCTGGCGGGATAAAATCACATCGCGGTAGGTGCAGGAAGGGCTGCGATGCGATTGTGCGGGCGTCACGGTGGCGGCCGTCGTCAGGGGGTCGGCTTGTCCATGATTGATTTGTGCATCGGCGCATGATCAGACTTCCCGATGCGGCGTTTCTATCCTGCGCCGGACATCGACCGGATCATCGTGCTGCCAACGTGACAAAAACCGAGACTGTTGAAAATTCCCTTTCCGGTGCGCGAGGAAAAGTGCACGCGCGGATTGCGGCGCTGGAAAATTTGTCGCCGCAGGCCGTGGTGGCAATTCTCGTTTGTGCGCAGATCGTGATATGGACGGTGCTGCCTCGTCTCCTCGCGATCAGCCTGCCATTGGACGTCGTGAGCGATGGCCTGGGATGGGGGCACGAATGGCAATGGGGCTATTACAAGCATCCGCCGCTGCCGTCCTGGACGGTGGAGTTTTTTTTCGACCTGTTCGGCGATACCGGGCCGTTTTTGTTGAGCCAGCTTGCTGTCGGCGCGACCTATGGACTCGTCTTCCTGATCGGCCGGGAAATGATGCCGCCGCGCCAGGCTCTGGCGGGCACGCTGCTGCTGGTGGGCGTCTATTACTTTTCGATCCCGACCCCGGAATTCAATCACAACGTCGCGCAAATGCCGGTCTGGGCCGCGACGACATTCGCCTATTGGAAGGCGTTGAAGACCGGACGGCTGCGCTGGTGGGCGCTGCTCGGCCTGGCGGGCGGGATCGGCATCCTGACGAAATATGCGTCCGCGGTGCTGCTCGCGGCGGTGTTCGTGCATTTGATCAGTACACGGAAGATATCGGCCTTCGCCAAGCCGGGACCCTATATCGCTTTGGGCGTCCTGCTGGCGGCAATCGCGCCGCACATCGTCTGGCTCGTGCAGAATCATTTTCCGACGCTGGGCTATGCGCAGGCGCGCGCGGGCCATGCGGGTGGGCTGCTGTTGCGGATTGTCGCGCCGTTTCACTTCCTGCTGTCGCAGGCGGTCACGTTGCTGCCCTGTCTTGTGGTGGCCGCCACCATAGGGCTTTTGCGGATCGGCGCGTTGCGGCGATTGCCGTCTCTCGGGAACGAAAATTTTCGCTTTCTGGTGTTCCTCGGGCTCGGGCCGGCTCTGATCACGGCGCTCGGCTCTCTCGTTACCGGCTACGGCATCCGCGATATGTGGGGCATGCCGATGTGGAATCTGACGGGGCTCCTGATCGTCGCGGCCATGCCGGGCCGCTGGGCAAAGACATCGATGATAGGGCTTTATGCGTGGGTGGCGGCATTGTTCGTGGTGCTGCCGTTCGCCTACGCGCTGTCGACATCGATCATACCCGAACTCCGGGGCAAGCCGTCGCGCACCGAATGGCCCGACCGTGCTCTGGCGCAGACATTTGCTTCGGCATGGTCTGCCCGGACCGGCGCCCCCCTCGCGATCGTCGCCAGCGACGGCTGGCTCGGCGGACTGATTGCCATGCGTGCCGTGCCGCGGCCGTCGGTGTTCATCGATGGCGACAGGCACCATGCACCCTGGATCACCAGCGCCCGTCTTGCCCGCGAGGGGGCTCTCGTGGTCTGGCAGATTCATGGTAGCGATGCACCGCCGCCCGGTCTCGATTTACCGGGCATGAAGGTAATGGGCGTAAAGTCGTTTGCCTGGCCTCGAAACCCCGGGACCGCACCCTTGCGGATCGGTTGGGGCGTTCTTCCGCCGGCGCCGGGACAACACCGCTGATGAGATGACAAACGCAATTCGACCGCCATCCGAGCTCGCCCTGATCTCGATCGTCGTTGCGTTTTACAACGAAGAGAAGACGATTGCGTCGTTCTTCGCCGAAATGGACCGCGTGACGGCGGGACTTGCCTGCACGATCGAATATGTCTGCGTCAATGACGGCAGCCGCGATCGGACACTGGAATTGCTGCAGGCGCAAATGGCCGACGGACGGCGCATGCGCATCGTCAATTTCGCGCGCAATTTCGGCAAGGAGGCGGCGATGACGGCCGGCTTCGGTCAGGCGCGCGGCGACGCCGTGGTCGTTATCGACGCCGATCTCCAGGACCCGCCCGCCCTGATCGCCGATTTCGTGGCCAAATGGCGCGAAGGTTATGATGTGGTCTATGGCGTGCGCGCCTCGCGCCAGTCCGACACGCTGTTCAAACGTTCGACCGCGCGCGCCTTCTACAATCTCTTCAACAGCATCACCAGCGTGCCAATTCCGCACGACGCCGGCGATTTTCGTCTGATGGACCGCCGTGTGGTGGATGCGCTGCTGACATTGCCGGAGCGCAACCGCTTTATGAAAGGATTGTTCGCCTGGGTCGGCTTCCGCCAGATTGGCGTCGAATTCGTTCGCGACGTCCGCGTCGCCGGCCAATCCAGCTGGAATTATCTGCGCCTGTGGAACTTCGCCATCGACGGGCTGACGAGTTTCTCGATCGTCCCGTTGCGCATGGCCGGCATCGCGGGCGGCATCATCTCGCTTATCGGTTTCGCCTATGCGGCTTATCTCACGATTCGCACGCTGGCGTTCGGCGTCGACGTGCCCGGCTATGCCTCCATCATGGTCGTCATGATCTTTCTGGGCGGCGTGCAGCTTCTCTGTCTGGGGCTGATCGGGGAATATCTCGGCCGTCTCTATATCGAGGCCAAGGGCCGCCCCCTGTTCATCATTGCCGACATTTTCGAAGCGGGAACCGAGGCGAAACCGCCGCGTTAAGCATCCCGCGCTTGCTGTCCCGGCGGATATTGTTGACGTGGATCAACGCCGCCTGCGTCGTATCGTGCGATTTTTAAAAATGTACCGAAAAAACGATATAGCAATGCTGCGGCGCAGAGCGCAATGGTATCGCGATTTTGCCGATGTCGGCAGCGCGGACAATAAGGCGTTGCGTCTGTCGCTCGCCCAATATTTCGATCGGATGGCCGATGAAGCCGCCAAGAGCGAGGCGGCGAATCCCCCCGATGCGCCGCCCGCTGCGCAGCACGAACCCCCGCATTGAATTT
Organism: Rhizomicrobium sp.; assembly: GCA_049692035.1. Taxonomy (GTDB): domain Bacteria; phylum Pseudomonadota; class Alphaproteobacteria; order Micropepsales; family Micropepsaceae; genus Rhizomicrobium. The sequence goes on along the minus strand of JBAVOL010000135.1, from coordinate 6,739 downwards.
TGCGATGGCGGGCGGGATAAACCAGCCTGCCGCCGCCGTCCCGTCGCACATTGTGATATGATTCATCGCAATTACCCCTATGCGATCGGTATGTAGAATAGTATTTGAAATTGTGGCGTCGCGTCGAACCGTGTTCCGTGACCGGGCGACTGGGAAGAAATTTGTACACATCAATAACGGATAACGGTACCGGAGTAGCTTGTTGTCATGGTCATCCGGAAAGCCAAAATTCTCGGTGAGCTCGCGGAATCTTCTCTGCTCCTGCCCGACCTTGTAGGAGAAGCGCTGGCGGCGAACGCTCGCATCAAATTCTCATTGAGTTGGCTGCAGTCGGCGCAAGCTTCGGTGGACGCCACTGGGCGCGGACATGCGGTCGACCTTGAGCCCGAACGCGCGCTGGCGGGGCTCGGCGGCGACCCGCTCTACGCTCCGCCGGTTGCAACGGGCCGGGGTGCGGAGGGCATTGAGGTTCCGCGCGCCGCGGCGGTCGTTTCGCGCCTGCTGGAGGACCTGTCGCGGATGCGCGCGGCTACCGAAACCGGCGCCGACGCCGGTATCCTCGATAAATCCCTGTGCGCGCAATTCCGGCTCCGCGAAGAGGCAATTCGACGGTCGGCTCGGCTCGAAGCCGATCTTTTGCCCCCAGGTTTCGTCTCGATGCTGTCACGTCCGCCGCGTGAGGACCGCGACTCGCTGCACGGCCTTGTCATGGATATGCACAAGGCCCTCAACACGATCATGGCGGGTCTGACCGAAGACGATGTTGCCGGCGCGAGGGTGTACCGCCTGCGCGACGACGACAGGGCGCGCGTGAGCGCGTTCATGCGGGGGCTGAACCGCACCGCGCCGTTAAAGTTCGACCATCCCGGCCTTGCCACAAACGCCATGCGCGACGGCACAAGGCTGGTGATCCAGAATGATATCGGCACGACGGATGCCCATGTCCTGATTGCCTATGTCGAAGGCCTGCGTCTCTCCGTGACCTGCAGCGACATCCATTCGCGCCGGCTGGACTTCTTTCGCTCCCGCCTGAAAGAGTTTTCCTGGACAGTGTCCAATCGGCATTCCGCCGATCTGGAGGACGATGTCTTCTTTGTCGCGACCGGAGTTTTCGAAGCGAAGGATTGCGCCGCGCTGGATTTGGCGCTCGAAAGACTGGGCGCAAATCTGGTCTTTCTCATCGACTGGAACAGGGCGCGCAAGAGCCTGTGCCGCCTCGTCTCGAAATCGTCTGCCGTCGCCATCCTGAACTGGGCCGCCGATCACGAGGTCGGGCACCGCGGTTACCTTGAGGTGGGCGGCGACGCGCTCATCGCGGATCTCCTGGAAACCGTTTCGAAAGCGACTGGCGGCTTTTTCACGTCTCTGCAGAGCGCGGTCGGAGAGGACGGCGCCGTGGAATTCTTGCGGGAAGCGCTGCGCATCGCGAGCGAGGGGCTGAGGGCCGGCCGTTCGGCGATGGCGGTGCGGGACCTCCTGCGCGCCGAACTTCTGGCCCGCGTTGCGTCCATCGCCGATCGCATTCTCGATATTGCGCTCGACCACGCGGCGCTGATGCTCGATCTGGGCAATCTGGTGCGCGGCGCACTGCTCGACGGACATGCGGCGGCGGACAAGGCGGCCGGGCGCGCGCAGGCCTGGGAGGCCCTTGCCGATCGCCAGGTCACGCGCATTCGCGATCTTTGCGGCAATGGCAATGAACGGGCGTGGCGCACCATCGCGTCGGGTGCGGACGATGCCGCCGATAGCCTTGAGGAAACGGCATTTCGCCTGCAATTTCTTCCGGCCGACATTCCGGCCGAAATTCGCGACGGATTGTTGCGATTGGCGGAGCATGCGGTAGCCTCAGTCAAGGAATATGTTCGGCTCCTGTGTGCGCTGCGCAATGTGCATCGCGGCGCACCGCGACAGGACATGCGAAATTTTCTCGATTTCGTGGAAAAGCTGCATGACCAGGAGCATGCGACCGACGAAGCCGAACGCGATGTATTCACCTCTCTGATGCGGGCAAATATCGATGCGAAGGTGCTTAACGTCGTTACCGCCATCGCCGACGGGCTCGAAGAAACCGGTGATGCGCTCCTTCATGCCGGGCGCCTGGTATCCGATCATGCGGTGGGAGAATGGTTTGCAGCCTAACGGAATTCAAAACATCGAAATCGGCGGGCTGCCGCCCGCGGACGAGATGCTGCCGCTCGTCGGCGGCAAGGCGTTCAATCTGATGAAGCTGGCCGCGATGGCATTTCCGGTGCCGCCGGCCTTCGTGCTGCCCACGTCCATGTGCCCGAGCTGGAACAGCGCAGGCGCGCCGTCGGCAGACGAATTTCGGGCGCTGGTTGGCGGACCGATGGATCGGTTGGAGCGCGCCAGCGGGCTTGGCTTTGGCGACACGCGAAAGCCGCTGCTGGTATCGGTGCGATCGGGCGCTCCCGTCTCCATGCCGGGCATGTTGGATACTGTCCTGAATATCGGATTGACGCGCGCCACGCTGCCGGGCCTCATCGCGCTGACAGGCTCGCCGCGGCTGGCCTGGGATTGCTATATGCGGTTGATCGAGTCCTATGCCGAAATTGTGCAGGACCTCGATCTTGCGCCATTCAAAGCGGCATCGCTCAAGGCGATGACATTTGCCGGCGCTGCCACGCTCGCCGAACTCGATACGCTCGCCCTGCGCGATCTGGTTGCGCAATATATCGAGATATTCGAAGACGCGGCAGGCGAGCCGTTCCCTGATGATCCCTTCACGCAGCTTCTGCGGGCCGTACGTGCCGTGTTCCTCTCCTGGAACTCGGAGCGCGCAAAAATCTACCGTCGAATTCACGCGCTGGACGGCCTGTCCGGTACCGCCGTGACCGTGCAGCGCATGGTCTATGGCAATGCCGGGCCTCGGTCGGGCGCCGGGGTAGCATTCACGCGCGATCCGGCAACGGGACAGAAGCGGCTCTATCTCGATTTTGCGTTCGATGCGCAGGGCGAAGACGTTGTGTCGGGCCGCTGCCGCCTGGCGCCGGCCGCAGAATTGGCGCGCCTTCTGCCGGACATCAGCAAATCGCTGGATAGCGTTGCCACCCGGCTCGAGCAGGCCTTCTGCGAGGTGCAGGATTTCGAATTCACGGTGGAAGAAGGCGAACTCTTTCTCCTGCAGACACGCGATGCCAAGCGCTCGGCCTGGGCGCGGCTGAAGATCGCTGTCGACATGGTCCATGAGGGACTCATCGAACCGGAAGAGGCCCTTCGCCGTCTCGCAGGGCTTGACCTCTCGACCCTCGCGCGACGCCGCGTGGCAGAAGGATCGGCCGAAGCCGTCGCGCAGGGCGTGACCGCGGCGGTTGGCGTTGCCACGGGCGGGATCGCACTGTCGGTTGAGGCGGCCAAGGCACAAGCCGCCCAGGGCCGGAAGGTGATCCTGGTGCGCAACGACATTGCGACAGAGGATATCGACGGCGTCGCCAATGCGGAGGGCGTGCTGACGGCTCGCGGAGGAAAGACCAGCCATGCGGCCGTGGTGGCACGCGAGCTCGGAAAGGTCGCGATCGTAGGGTGCAACGAACTGCGGATTTCCGACGACGAGACGAGCTGCAACTTCGGTGATCGTCGCTTCGAGAACGGCGCCGAGATCACGCTCGACGGAGAGAGCGGACGCGTCTACGCGGGCATCGTCGAGATCGGTGAGGAAAGGCCGCTGCAGGAATTGGCGCAAGTCGCGGCCTGGAGAGCGAAAGCCTCTGAGGCGCTTCAATCGAAAGCGTCATAGCGCCAACAATCCTTCAGCCCAGAGAGCGGCCGATCCAGACGACGCGACCGACGACGACGATGTCGTCGGGCGGAATGTTTTCATAGGTGCGATAGGCCGGATTGTCGGACTTCACGCTCAACAGCTTCGATACCGGATGCATCGACAGGCGCTTGACCTGCAGCATGTCGTCGATGCGGATGACATAGAGTCCCTCGCGGCGCGGATTGGATTGAGAGCGGTCGACCAGCACGTGATCGCCGTCGTGCAATGTTTCCCACATCGAATCGCCGGATATTTCCAGGACGAACAACGCGCGCACATCCATCGTGATCCGGTGCAGCCATTGCTCGCGGAACATCAGATGTTCGGCGCCCGGCATGTCGGCGGCAAGTGCGCCGGCGCCGGCTGCCGCGCGCAAATCGAAGACCGGCACGGCAAGATGATCGGGACCGGCATGCGCTTCGCCGGCAATCTCGGCGACGGACACTTCGAAAATGCGGGCGAGCCGCCGCAGCAGCGGCAATGTCAGGCGCTGGTCTTCGCGCTCATAGCGCCCGACCGAGACGGCGGTCGTGTTCAGTTTGTCGGCGAGGTCCTGCTGGGACATGCCGCGGGCGTGACGCAATCGGGCGAGATGGTTCATGCGGGGAGTGAACTCTACCCGGACTCGCAGGAAAATAACCAAATTGGTTGACAAAGAACCGGGTTAGTTTTATAGCGGTGAGAACGTAACAGGAACAAAGGCTTGACCGCGATGATTTTTCCAACCGAAACCCGCTTCGGGGCCCGCCGATGATGGGGATCACGCCCAGGCAACAGGCTTGCCTCGATGCGATCAGGGCGTTTCAGGCGCAGACCGGCAACATGCCGAGCGTGAAAGAATTGCGTTTGGCGCTCGGACTCTCGTCGAAAAGTGCGGCGGCGCGGCTGCTGCAGCGTCTGGCGCAACGCGGTGCGATCGAGCGTGTGCCGGGACGCGAGCGGGCGATCGCGCTTCCCGTCTGTCCCCATTGCGGCAACAGCCTGCAGGCCGTGCAAGCGGGAGGTCGGCGATGAGCAAGAGGCCGCGCAAACGCAAAGAGAAAAATACCGGTGCCGCACCGGAGACGCGTTTCAAGCCCAAGGCCGGACCCGGCTCCATCTTTATCGAGGAACTCGTCTCGGCGAAGACCGGCAATGAAAAGCGCACCCGCAATATCGGCGAGCATCCCCTCACCCTCGCGCACGCGCGCGGCAAGATCGGCGACGAGCAATTTGCGGCCGGCGAGGAATTGCGCATTCTGTGCGAGCTTCGCGAAGTGAGCGGTCGCGACAGCACGATGATGAGCACCGGCGGCGGAGGGGCTCCACGCATGCCGTTCACGCAAACCCAGGTCGACGCGATCAGGCGGCTCGAACGCATCCGTCAAAGGTTGAAGGAGCGCGACTGGATCATCGTCGAAAAATTCTGCGGCGAAGGGTGGTCAATGGCCGAAGCGGTGCGCGCGGCAACCGCCTGCCACCCGTCGGGCGTGCTGATGCGGGTGCAGGAAGCGCTCGACGAACTGGTCGCGGCGCGGGGGCGGCGGACGCATCCGTTTCAGGAGGCGCATGAGTGATACTACGGGCGAATTCGGAGCGCGGGCTTCCAGCCCGCATGACAATGTCGAAGCCGTAATGCGGCCAAGATGGCCGCGCTCCGTCATCCGTTTGTAACCAAATTTGTCATCCCCGGCGAGCGCTGCGGCAGCAGCGCGAGGGAAGGGGACCCAGGTGGATGTCCTGCGCACGAAGGAGAAAAATCAAAGTATATTGAGGCGAACACCATAATGACGATTATCAGCAATCTTCGGTAGTGTCTCAATTTGAAGTTTGGTTCTTGAGCCAAGGGACTGACAAGAGCGCCTCACGTTCGGCGGCGATGGCAGAATCGTAAATCCCTGAAAAATCTGTCGGGGTCCAAAAAGTATCGTCATCTTCGGTGAGTTGGCTGATTCCGACGAACCCATATCGCCCGTCATTTCGTTGGAAGATATCAAGTCGGTGATTGCGATCTTCGCTCCAGACGCATCGGATGACAGTATAGTCAGCTGCGGTAGCATTCATTTGGACGTCTGGTCCACCAATTCGTCAATCGTCCAGAGACTATCACAAACACCCGCTGCTATGGTAGGGGAATTGCGTATGCAAATCGCAACAAAGCGTGTCATCCCCGGCCCCGCGCGAACCGAGTTCGCGCGAGCGGAAGGGGACCCGGATAGAATTACCATGATACCAATTATATCTCCACGTCGCGCAAAAGTTCAGCGCAAGTTCGGTATGCCCTCTATCCGTGGGAAATATTGTTGGCGTCACCGGAATCCTATGGTGAGAATTTGTGATTCCGTCGATTTTGAAACCGCTCTAATTCGTAACCTTCAATCCCCCAGCGCCACCCCGTCGCGTCGCGGATCGGCGCCGCCGATATAGCCTTGGGGCGTCTTTTCGATGATGTGCAGCCCGCTATAGACGGGCATAATGCGAACAGTGTGGCCCATCGCGGTGAGTGCGGGTGCGAGTTGCTCCAGCGCGGTGCCCTTCTCGATGACGGTGGGCCCGTTCGGATTGAAGATGTGCGGCAGGCTTGCTGCTTGCTGCGGGTCAAGCCCGCCATCGATCATCGCGCTCAGCGCGCCCGCAACATCGGGGATGATCACCGGTCCGCCCGGCGAGCCCAATGCGATGAGGAATTTTCCGTGTGCATCGAACACGATCGACGGCGCCATCGCGCTCATCGGCCGCTTGCCCGGTTCCGGCGCATTGGCGATCACCTTTCCATCCTCCGTCGGTACAGCCGAGAAATCGGTCAGCTCGTTGTTGAGGAGAAAACCGCTTGCCATGATCTGCGCGCCGAAACCGGATTCGATCGTCGTCGTCATCGACACGACTTCGCCAGAATCGTCGACGACGTCGAGATGGCTGGTGCCGTGGCGCTGCTCGGTCTTTTGCGGGGCGTAGATCGTCGCGCCCGGCGGCGTGCCGGCG
>JBAVOL010000134.1:0-20892 GCA_049692035.1 Rhizomicrobium sp. | reverse complement strand
CGCTCGCGCAAATCCATGCTGTAGGGCTTGCCCATCCGAATCTCCCGGCAATCACCAGAAGAATCGAATCACAGCTCGTCCGCGGGGGGAATCCCTCGCGACTCGTATTTCAGGGAATTTGCTCTAGTCCTTTCTGGTCCTGGCGCAGTCCTCTTCGAAGATCACGTCGAGCTTCCAGTGCAGTCTGTTTTCGATGGCCCAATGCGCCCGGAAGGTCTCCAGAGCCTTTTGCGGCGTAAACTGCCGGTCCGATATCATGTAGCGGGTCGCGGTCTCGGTTTTGCCCTCGGCAGTGGTTCGCTGTGTCTCGACCCGGATCACGCTGGCAAGATCGGGCCAATCCTCGCTGGCAAGATGGCGTGCGTCGAGCACACTGGCTCTGCGGGTCTTGCGGCGGCCACGCTTGCGATCAGTGGTGATGCTGTACACTTTCCGCTTCGCGAAGCAGTTCGAGCATGAAGCCGCAATGGTCCCTGGACGAGCACGCGATGCTGCAAATCGTTGCGTATGTGAAGGCCATTGCGGACGAGCGTTCGGACTTGCGCTGAGAACGCGCCGCGAAGAAGACCCGCCTAATCGGCAACCAAAGATCAGCCATAATATGTAGGCGATAGCCAGTGGGCTGTGGGCCGCAATAGTGTTTGCCTCGCCCTATGAACGCGCGCTCGCTATTTGCATGGAATCTGAAGCGGCTCCGACTGGAGCGCGGGATTTCCCAAGAAAGGCGGGCTGCGGACTCAGGGGTGGGCCGCGCCCGCCGATCCTCGTGCCCTTCAGTCAACTGTTGACACCTCGTCTGGGCGATGACACCGTCGTCGCTATGAACATCGCAGATGGACGTTTCGTCATTACAGGGGGGGCGAGCCTCATCGGTTCGCATGTGGCCGATGCGCTGCTCTCGCAGGGCGCGCGGCAGGTGGTGTTGCTCGACAATTTTGCGCTCGGGACTCCCCAAACAGTCAGCCATCTTCTCAAAGACGAGCGGGTCAATCTCGTTCGCGGGGATATTCTGCGGATCAACGAACTCTACGATGCCTTCGCGGGCGCCGACGGAGTCTTTGCGATCGCGGGCTTCTTGACGCTGCCTCTCACGCAGAATCCGCCGCTCGGTCTTGCCGTGAATGTCGACGGGCAAGTCAACGTCTTCGAAGCGTGCCGGTATCGCGGCGTGACAAAGGTGATCTTCTCCTCTTCGGTGGCGGCATATGGCGAGCCGGGCGGCGGTGAGATCGACGAGACTGCGCCCGCCAACCTCGCGTCGTTTCAACCGGGTGCGATGCTCTACGCGTGCACCAAGCTGATCGGCGAAGCTTTGTGTCGGCACTACCACGCCAAGCACGGCGTGCAGGCGCTCGCGCTGCGTTACTCGACGGTCTATGGCGAGCGCCAACACTATCGCGGAGTGAACGCCCTCTACATCGTCGAGAACTATGATCGCATCATGCGCGGCGAGCGCCCGACGATCCCTGGCGACGGCAGCGAGGTCCACGACTACATCCATGTCGCCGACGTGGCGCGGGCCAATGTGATGGCGATGGCTTCCGATGTCTCCGGCGAGACGTTGAATGTCGTGAGCGGGGTTGCGACCACGGTCAAGCGGCTGGTTGAGCTTCTCCTCGAGATAACAGGCAGCACGCTCGAGCCCGAGTACATAAGCAACGCCGGTGGCGTCCATTCCACGACCGGTTCGCAACTCAATTTCAGCCGCGCAAAAATCGAGAAACTACTAGGCTGGCGCCCGGAGATCGACCTCGAGCAAGGTTTGCGGCGGCTGATCGGCTGGCGCAGCCGAGAGACGGCGCCGGAGGGCAGGGGTGGCTGAACACGATAGGTTCAAGCTGCGACGCCACCCAGGCGACTCAGGCGAGCCCGTCGACCTCTTTCGCTTGGACGCGGCGCCGCAGCGTTAGGAGGACGGCAGATGCGTACCTTACGCCTGCGCGCAGCCTTCATGCGCGGCGGTACTTCCAAGGCGGTGGTGTTTCGCAAGCAAGACCTGCCGGCCAACCCCGCAGAGTGGGACGCCATTTTCCTTCAGGTGATGGGTTCGCCTGATCCCAATGGCCGGCAACTCGACGGCATGGGCGGCGGACTTTCCTCCCTCTCGAAGGTGTGCGTTGTAGGCCCGTCGACGCGGCCCGACGCCGACGTTGACTACACTTTCGCGCAGGTCTCGGTGGCCGATGCTTTGGTGGATTATAGTGGCAATTGCGGGAACATGTCATCCGCGATGGGCCCGTTCGCCGTGGAAGAGGGGATGGTCGCGGCCCCGAAGGACGGTGAGGCTGTCGTGCGCCTGCACAACACCAATACCTCGAAGATTATCGTGGCGCGCTTTCCCGTCATGGGCGGCGTGCTTGCCCCGGACGGCGACCTCGAGATCGACGGCGTCGCGGGCAGGGCGGCCCCGATACGGCTGGAATTCGTCGAGCCGGGCGGCGCCAAGTCGGGACGGCTGCTGCCGACAGGCGCAGCGCAGGACGTTCTCGACATTCCGGGCCTTGGCGCGGTAGCGGCCTCCTGTGTCGACGCGGCCAATCCTTGTGTGTTCGTTCCGGCGGAAGTGACTGGCATGGCTGGCGTCGAGTTGCCGGCTGAACTGGAGACCAACGCAGTGTTCCTCGATCGAATGGAAAACATCCGGCGCGCAGCGTCCGTGCGCATGGGGCTTGCGCCGGATATCGACGCGGCGGCGCGGATCCCGAGCATTCCAAAGGTTGCCATGGTGTGTGCTCCGAAACCGGCGTCGACGTTGTCGGGGCGTGCTCTCGCCGCGTCCGAGATGGACATCTGCATCCGCATGATCTCAGTCGGCCAGCCGCACAGGGCGGTGCCGATCACCGGCGCCATTTGCCTCGCCGTCGCCGCGCGCGTGCCGGGAACCATCGCACATGGCCTCTGCCGCGCCTCATCCGGCCCGATCCGCATCGGTCATCCGTCCGGGACCATCCTGGTCGATGCCGGCGTCGCCGAAGTTCCGGGCGGAAGTGTGAAAGCGGAGTATGGGGCCGTCTATCGCAGTGCCCGCCGGCTGTTCGAAGGCGCAGTGCTCTACCGCTCCGACTGACGCGCGCCAGAGATGGTCAACTGTTGACAGTCTGCGCTTGCGCCTTTAGGCGTGGCCGCAGGTACGACGAGAGGGAGACGCGAGATGGCCGAGACCGAGACTTGGGACGTAATCGTAGTGGGCGCCGGGAACGCGGCGATTTGCGCGGCTCTGTCAGCGGCCGAGCAGGGCGCCAAGGTGCTCGTGCTCGAGAAGGCGCCAATGGACGAGCGGGGCGGAAATTCGCTGTTCACGGCAGGCGGCTTCCGCTTCGTGCATGACGGCTTGGAGGACCTACGGCAGGACATCCTCGACGAGCTCTCGGAGGCTGAGGCGAACCAGACAGTCCTGCCGCCGCTTTCGAAGCAGACCTACCTCGACGACCTCATGCGGGTCACCGAGCACAATGCCGATGAAAAGCTGGCGGAGATACTGATCGGCAACTCCCGCGACACCATGCGCTGGATGCGGAAGCACAAGGTACGCTTCATCCCGATGTTCGGCCGCCAGTCTTACAAGGTGGACGGCAAGCACCACTTCTATGGGGGCGTGAACATAGAGGCCGTGGGCGGCGGCTGGGGCTTGGTCGATCAGCTGATGAAGGCGGCCGAGCGCATCGGCGTCACCATCCGTTACGAAACCGCGCTCGTGCGTCTGGTTCACGACCGCAAGGGCGTCGTGACCGGCGTGACCGCCAAGGGCCCCGAAGGATACGAGGACATCTGCGCGCGCGCCGTCGTGTTGGCGTGCGGCGGCTTCGAGGCCAACCCGGAGATGCGCGTGCGCTACTTCGGTCCGGGCTGGGAGCTTTGCCGGGTGCGCGGCACACGCCACAATACTGGCGATGGCATCAAGGCCGCGCTCGACATCGGCGCACAGCCATTCGGCGGCTGGTCTACCTGCCATGCGGTGGCCTGGGACATCAGTGCGCCGCCCTTCGGCGACCGGGTCGTCCTGGACAATTTTCAAAAACACTCCTACCCGATCGGGATCGTCGTCAACATGAACGGCGAGCGGTTTGTCGACGAGGGCGCGGACTACCGCAATCACACCTACGCCAAGTACGGCCGCGAGATCATGAAGCAGCCGCAGCGCGCGGCCGTGCAGATCTTCGACGCCAAGACCATCGGCATGGTGCGCGACGAGTACCGCATCCGCCAGGTTACAAAGGCCGAGGCGAATAGCATCGAAGAACTCGCCCGGAAGCTTGAGGTCGACGTCGAGGGCCTGACCCGCACGGTCGGGGAATTCAACCGCGCCTGCCAGCCTGGGGATTACAACCCCTCGGTGCTCGACGGAAAGTGCACCCAGGGCATCACGCCCCCGAAGTCCAACTGGGCGCTGCCCATCGATACTCCGCCCTACACCGGTTTCGTGGTCACGTGCGGGATCACCTTTACCTTCGGCGGCCTAAGGATCAACACGAACGGGCAGGTCCTGGACCTCGTGGACCGCCCCATTCCCGGGCTCTACGCCGCCGGCGAGTTGGTCGGCGGGATATTCTACCAGAACTACCTGGGCGGGGCGGGCCTTATGTCGGGCTCAGTGTTCGGCCGCCTATCTGGGCAAAGCGCCGCACGGTATTCAAAATAGGGCTCACCGGTCTGACTCGGCCGGTACCTCAACGTGGCGGATCGCGAACACAAAAGGGTCGTCAATGAATGGCTTGCTGGGCAAGAAGGTGACGGCGCAATCGCTCGTGGATGTGATCGCGGAGAGGATCGAGGCGGCCATCATCAGCGGGGAGCTGGAGCCGGGGAGCCGACTGAGCGAGCAGGCGTTGGCAGTCTCCCTGGGCGTCAGCCGCGGGCCGCTGCGCGAAGCCATCCGCCGGCTCGAGGGGCGCAAGCTTCTGGAGCGCACTCCCAACATTGGCGTGCGCGTCGCCGTCCTCTCGCTGAAGGACCTCAACCAGATACTGCAGATCAGGGAGCCGCTCGAGGGCTTGGCCTGCGCGCTTGCCGCTGAGAAAATGACCGACACCGAGATTGCTGCGCTACGGGAGCTGCTCGCCCGGCACGAACAGCAAAAGAGCGTGCGCGAAGGCAAGGGCTATTATCAGGAATCCAAGGACTTCGACTTCCACTTCCGGATCGTTACAGGAAGCCGGAACGAGCGGCTGGTCCAGATGCTTTTTGGCGATCTCTACTATCTCCTGCGGATCTACCGCTACAAATCGAGCACCAAGCCCGGCCGTGCGATGAAGGCGCTTCAGGAGCACAAGGAAATCGTGGAAGCTCTGGCGCGCCGTGATCCGGTTGCCGCCGAGCAGAAGATGCGCGAGCACCTGCGCAACGCACGGAGATATGTTGAAGAACAGCTCGCGACCGTGGCGAATGCCGGGCAGGAGTCGTCGGCGGCTTCGGGCGTGGGAGGACGCAAGGCCGGTCGTTCGGGCAGGCGGATCGGCTCGCTTAGTCCGCCAGTTGTTGTGCGGCGGCGCTAGCGATCATCTGGAGCCTGCGGATTTTCGGTGGGCACGACGGATCGGATGATCGAGGAGTCGAGCGACTCGTAATCGTGATAGCCGATGGTGTCGTAGAGTTCCGACCGCGTTTGCATCCGCGGGACAAGATCGCGCGCGCTGCCTTGGGCGCGGATAGCGGCGTAGAGGTCCTCGTGAGCCTTCGCCGCCATGCGCAAGGCGCTGACCGGCCATATCACCATCTTGCATCCTAGCGCCTCGAACTCCGCGGCGGTCATGAACGGGGTGCGTCCAAACTCCGTCATGTTGCCCAGCAACGGCGCCTTGATCGCCTCGGCAAACTTTCGGAAGTCTTGGGGTTCGCCCAAGGCCTCGGCGAAGATCGCATCGGCACCGGCCTCCAGGTAGAGCCGCGCCCGCTTGATGGCGCCGTCGATGCCCTCGCTTTCGGCCGCGTCGGTGCGGGCGACGATGTAAAGATGCTGGCGCGCCCTGGCGGCCGCGGCGATCTTGGCTGCCATGTCCATAGCCGGGGCGAGCTTCTTGTCGTTGAGATGGCCGCACTTCTTCGGCAGCAATTGATCTTCGATCTGGACTGCACCCGCTCCGGCGTCCTCGAACGCCCGCACCATGTGCATCACGTTCAACGCCTCGCCAAAGCCCGTGTCGCCGTCCACCAGGATGGGCAGCTGCGCCGCGCGGGCCATCTGGCGCACGAAGAAGCAGACCTCGTCGACTGTGATGATGCCGAGATCGGGTAGGCCCATTGAGGCGGACATGGCCGCACCCGAGAGATAGAGCGCCTCGAATCCTGCCGCCTTGGCCTGTAGGGCCGAAAGGCCGTTATAGGCGCCGGGTATTTGCAAGATGCCGGGCCTTCCCACCAGACTGCGAAAGCGCAGGCCAGCGGGCTCCACCGGTAAGTTGTTGGCGACAAGATAGGTCATCGAAGCTCCGAGATTGCGAGGTCCCATGCGGCTGGCGTCGGCTTGCTGTTCACGTCTTCATCGCGAACGGATCGCGCTTGTCGTTGGAGAAGTCGATCATGACGTTCTTGCTGGTGGTGAACTCGAGCAGACCCAGCTCACCCCGCTCGCGACCGAAGCCGCTGTCCTTCATTCCGCCGAACGGGCCCTGGGCCGCGACCATGCGGTAGGTGTTGACCCAGACCACGCCGGTGCGCATCGCATGGATCATGCGCATGGCGCGCGACACATCGCGCGTCCACACACCGCTGGCGAGGCCGTAGGGAGACGCGTTGCCGATCTCGACCGCCTCCGCCTCTTCGTCGAAGGGAATGATCGAGAGGACCGGCCCGAATATCTCCTCTTGGGCAACGCGCATGGTGTTGCGGACGTCAGCAAAGATTGTGGGTTTGATGAACAGGCCCTTGGCAAGCTCGCCGGCGCGGGCCGGTTCGCCCCCGGCGACGAGGCGTGCTCCTTCTTTCTTGGCAATTTCGATGTATTCGAGGATACGACGGAACTGCGGTTCGTTCGCGGCCGTGCCCATTTCGGTGCTGGGCTTGCGCGGATCGCCCAGGACGATCTTCTCCGCGCGCTCCGCCAATCGCTCGATGATCTGGTCGTAGACTGGACGTTGCACAAGGAGGCGCGAGCCGGCGATGCAGGTTTGGCCCGTCGCGCCGAAAATGCCCGCGAGCGCGCCCACGACCGCCCTGTCGATGTCGGCGTCGGCGAAGACGATGTTGGGGGACTTGCCGCCGAGCTCCAGTGTCACTGGCCGGAGGTTGCGCCCCGCCATGGCGGCGATCTCGCGTCCGACGGAGGGGCTGCCGGTGAAGCTCACTTTGTCGACGCCCGGAGAGCCCACCAGTGCCCTGCCGACATTGGCCTCGCCGGTGACGACGTTGATCACGCCGGGTGGAAAGCCGGCTTTCTCCGCCAGCTTGCAAAATTCGAGGGTGGTCGCGGAGGCATGCTCGGATGGTTTGATCACGACGCAATTGCCGGCCGCGAGTGCGGCGGGCAATTTGTTGGCCAAGAGCGCAATCGGTGAGTTCCAGGCGGTAATAGCGGCCACGACGCCATAAGGCTCCCGCAACGCGAAATCCATCACGCCCGGCTGATCCATCGGAATGACGCTGCCCCAGATCTTGTCGGCGTACCCGGCGAAGAAGTGGTAAATGCGCGCTGCGTAGCTCATCTGCGAACGCGTCTCGCGGATCACCTTGCCGTTGTCCGTCGTCTCGAGCAGCGCTATCCGGTCGGCGTTCTCCTCGAGCAGGTCGGCAAGCCGGTTGATCAGCGCTGCGCGTTGCAGTCCGGTGGTGCGCCGCCAATTCGTCTCGTAGGCCCGCCGCGCGGCGGCGATCGCAGCCTCGACGTCCGCCTCTGTCGCAACCGGGATCGACGCCCAGACCTCCTGGTTGAATGGATTGACAGCCGGCATAGTGTCGCCGGTTGAGCTGTCGCTCCACCTGCCGTCGATGAACAGACGATAATTTTCCACCATGTACACAACCCCATGTCACCAACGGAACGACCCCGCCCAGCGCATCTTCGCGAACGTGGGCACACTGTCAACAGTTGACCATTTGCGTCAAAGTGCTACGCATGCGCTTGTGAGCTGTGCCGCGTCCTCGCACTGCGGAGAGCTTGAAGCTCCTACATATTCTGCAGAACTCAACTGGAAGACACGCCGTGAGCATGACCCGAGCGCAACCCGAACCGCCCAGCCGGAAACTGGCGAGGTTCGCCGGAGAACTTCGCCTTGCCGATGTGCCCGCGCCAGTCCGCGATCGGGCGAAGCTGCATATCCTGGACGGTCTGGGTCTGGGCGTTGCGTCGAATGCCTACGACTACGGACGCCGTGCGGTGTCCGGCGTCGCCGCCATAGGGGCGAGCGGCACCTGCTCGGTGCTGGGCCGCGCGGAACGTTTCGAGGTGCGGGACGCGGCCCTTATCAACGGCATCCTCATCCACGGCTTGGATTTCGACGACACCCATCTGGCCAGCATCGTGCATCCTACCGCCACGAGCCTGCCATGCGCACTATCGCTCGCCGAGTGGCTCGGAGCGAGCGGGGAGGCGCTACTCACCGCTTTCCTGGCCGGTGCCGAGACCGCCATCCGTATCGGTGCCGCCGTCAAGGGCGGGTTCCACCACGTCGGCTATCACGCGACCGGCGTGGTCGCCCATTTTGCCTCGGCGATCGTCGCCAGCCAGCTTCTGCGCCTCAGCGAGGACCAGATCGTTGCCGCCCAAGGGATCGCGGGCAGCACCGCCTCGGGTATCCAGGTTTTCCTGGAGGAGGGCGCTTGGACGAAGCGTTTCCACCCCGGTTGGGCGGCGGTCGCGGGCATCACGGCCGCCCACCTGGCGCAGCACGGCTTCGTGGGCCCGTCACGGCCGTACGAGGGCAAGTTCGGCCTGTTCGAAACCCATCTCCAAAGCGAGATCGAGCGGGTCAACCTCGAAGAACTGACGCTGGGGCTGGGCGAGGTTTGGCGTTTCGGCGACACGGCACTTAAGCCTTATCCCGTTTGTCATTTCATCCACGGCTGCGCCGATGCGGCAATCGAACTTCACGATCAGATTGCGGCGGAGGACATAGTGAAGGTCGAAGCCTTCCTACCGCAGCCCACCCTGCACATCGTCGCTGAACCCGCCGAGTTCAAGGAGCGCCCGACCACCGACTACGAGGCCAAGTTCAGCGCTCAGTTCGTGGTCGCGACCTGTCTGCTCAAGGGACGATTCGGCTTGCCCGACCTGAAGCCCGAGGCGCTCGCCGATCCGCAGGTCCGGGCACTCGCCCTGAAGGTGCGGTGTCAGGCGGACCCAGAGACGGCGTTTCCGACCTATTTCTCCGGCGGCATCGAGGTCAGCCTGCGCGACGGGCGCACGTTGAAGCGTCACGTCAGGGTCAACAGTGGCGCTGGCGAACGCGCAATGGAAGCCGACGCTGTCGCGGCCAAGTTCATGGCCTCGGCGACAATGACGCTCCCCGTCCCTCAGGCTGAGCGGATCCGTGATGCGGTCCTTGCGCTAGAGGACGTCCCGGCGACCGACCTCATGACGCTGCTACGCAGCGACGTCTGACAGTCGCGGATCGCCCTATCGCGGTCATTCAGACTTGCGATCTGCTCTCACAAGCCATGTTTTGGGTTACGTCCAGTGCTCGACCAGCGCTTCGCTTTCGAGCCAAAGGCGCTCAGCAGCCACGTCATCCTGGCCAAGGGCGCTGACGGTCCCTGGCGCACGCTTGAAGAAATAGCCGCCGTTCGTGTTTCCCGGCTCAGATGCCGTCGCCAGCCAAACCAGGGTATCGGCACCCTCCGCCGGCGTAATCGCAAGGTTTTTTCTTTCTTCATAATATTGCTGCATGCGCGCGTCGCCATGGCCGGCGAAGTTGGTATTGACGAATCCAGGGTGCACCGCATGGGAGACGATGCCATAGGGCGTCACCCGTCTCGCCAGTGCGCGCGTGAAGAGCACATTGGCAAGTTTGGCGTTCATGTAGGCCGGGCCTGTCGCGAAGTTCTTCAGCAACTGAAGATCGTTCCAATCCAGTCCGGCACTGTATTCGTGCGCGCTGGAGGAGACGTTAATGATCCGAACGGCGCCGCGCGGCTGATCTGTTGCCGCAGCCCGAAGCAACGGCATAAGGCGGTTTGTAAGCAGGAAATGACCGAGATGATTTCCCGCGAAGGTCGCTTCGTTTTCTTCGGGCGTTACGACGCGTTCCTTGGGAGTGCCGCCGGCATTGTTGAGCAGGACGTCCACGCGATCGGTGCGCGCCACCAGGTCTTGCGCAGCCCTCGCGACATCGGCCATAAGCGACAGATCAGCAATGATCATGTCAACGTTTTGCCTTGCGTCAGCGCTCGCGCGAATGTCGGCTAGGGCCGTAGCGCTTCGCTCTGGATCTCGTCCCAAGCCTATGACCCGCCATCCGGCCGCTGCGAGGGTTTTCGCCGCTTCGCGTCCGATTCCCGAACTCGCACCGGTGACGACTGCAACACGCGCAACGCTCTTTGCTGTCATAGCCAAAACCGTTCTTTATTTCTGAATGGCCTGCTCAACGCGCGCGCAAACCGTTGAGGAACAACTCCACGCACTTTTGGGTGCGCTTCATGATCGCGGCTTTATTGGGTCGTTTCCCCAATACGACGAAACGGCTCGAAGCTGCAACCATGCTAAGAAACATTGTGGCGTCGAACACGGAGTCTTCGACTTTCCCCAATTCTTTACCCTCGTGGCGCCGGAACAGGTCGGCCAGGAATTTGATCGCCGGGAGCGCGCCGTCTTCATAACTCTGAAGGATTTCCGGAAACCGGAACGACTCGGCATTAATGATCCGCTGCAGACGAAGTCCCGCCGGGCTGAGACTGTTCGATACGCGGATACGCGCGATCTCTAGCAGTGTCGTTTCAAGATCGCCTGTATCGGCACCTTTCAAAACGTCAATCGGTACGATCCATTGGTCGACTGCGCGCTGTACTGCAGCCTTGAAAAGTGCGCGCTTGTCTTTGTAGCGGCAGTAGATCGTCCGCTTGGTCATGCTGATGGACGCGGCGATTTCGTCTATCGTTGTGAGTTCGAAGCCCTTTTCCAGGAAAATTTCCAACGCCCGATCCAGCAGCTGTTCGTGGCGTTGCTCGGCTTGCTCCTTCGTCGGCCGGCCATTGGGGGCCGCGGCTGTAGTGAGTCGTCTTTTCATGCAGAAGATTCTTGCACGTCGCGAGGCCCTGTGCAATAATGAAACGTATGAGGTGTCGTTACGGTGCTGCAAGAATCGAAATCAGTGGCAATGAAATGAATAGATCAGGCGCCACTTATGGAGCTTGAAAAGGAGGAGATGAAAGCGATGGGAGCGGCAGTTGAACGCCTCACCCGGCTCGTTTCGGATGAGAGTCGGTTCGATATTCCGTATTTCGATTTGCGCCAGGCGCAAATCGAGGCGATGAACGAGCGCTTTCAGGAACGGAAGGATCAGATCAAGCTTCTGCGCCACCGCGCAAAGGAGGCCGATATCGTCGACGTCCGCTCCGTGAAAGACATGGTCCCGTTGCTGTTCCCGCACACGGCTTACAAGAGCTACCCCGAGGGGTGGCTGATGGAAGAAAAGTGGGATCGGATGACCAAGTGGCTGGGGACGATCTCTTCTTATCCGATTCGGCCGATCGATTTGAGCAACATCGCCGACGTCGATGACTGGATCGGGCGCCTTGAGGCAGCGGGACATTTTATCTCCTGCTCGAGCGGGACGACCGGAAAGTCTGCGATGCTCATCGCCTCTGCGAAGGACATGGACTGGTCGAGGATCGACACGGTGAACGTGTTTTCCTGGGGCTCGGGCGTGATACCGGCGCAGGATCGCATGCGGATCAGCTGCGGCCCCATCGCCAGCGTGCCCAAGAACATCGTGATCGGCGAAGCGCAGAACGCCGCCTTCTGCAATCCGGAATGGAAGCCCTTCGTCTATCCGGTGCCGCCCATCACCATAGGCTCGCTCACGAAGATGGTGGTGATGCGCAAGGCGATCGCCGATGGAACCGCCAAGCCCGGCGATATCGCCGAATTCGAGAGGACCTCGAAAGAGCGCCAGCAAGCCATCGACGCCGCCGTGGGCATCGCGGCCGAGGCGGCGATCGCCAACCGCGACCGGAAGCTCTTTCTCGGCGGGCTGTGGAACGGTCTCTATCAGGTGGCGAAGGCCGTGCGCGAGACGGGCTATAGCGCGAAGGATTTCCATCCCGACAATTGCATCTATGTCGGCGGCGGGTTGAAGCGGGCGCAGCTGCCGCCTGACTACCAGGAGTTCGTGCACGAGACCTTCAACATCCCGCCGGGCCGGCATTTCCAGAACTACAGCATGCAGGAGCTCAACTCGGGCATGCCCAAGTGCCAGCAGGGCGGGCGCTATCACCTGCCGCCCTGGATGGTACCTATGATCCTGAACAAAAGCGGCGACGCCCTGTTGCCGCACGCTGGCGATGGCGAGATCGAAGGCCGCGCCGCATTCTTCGACCTTGCGCTGGACGGACGTTGGGGAGGCGTCATCACGGGCGACAAGATATCTCTGGATTACGGCCCCTGCGCCTGCGGCCATAAGGGCCCGTCGATCCGCGACAACATCGTTCGCTATGCCGACATTGAAGGCGATGACAAGATTGGCTGCGCGGGGACCATCGACGCTTACGTGAGAGGTGTAGCATGACCGTCATCGACACCGAATCCGTCGCCCACAAGGCGAAACCGGAAGCAATCAAAGTCAAACACTTCATCCGCGGTAAGCTGGTGACGGGTGATGAGGTGCGCCACACCTCGCGCGATCTCGGCGTCGATTTCACGACGCCGGCGATCGATCTCGACGCGCTGGTGACGCCGCGCTCTGAGATGCCTCCGCTTTACGACGTCAAGCTCTCGGAGATCGTAGACTTCCTCGTAGAGACCGGCGAGCGGCTCGACCTCGATCGCAATCCCTATCTCCAGGAATCTCTGGAATTTGTGGTAGCGACCAATCCGCTGCCGCGACGGATCATCGAAAACCTGTTCCGCCGCGCGCGTCATTTCATCACCCGCGACGCGCTGATGGCGGGTTTAAACGCGAATTTCCCCGATCTGCGCTATTTCGACGAGTGGGTCGAGCGCACCGACGCGCACGGCCAGACCGCGGCGATGCGTGCATTCCCGCCGCGCATGATCCATATGCTGGCCGGCAATTCACCCGCAGGCTGCGTGTCCTCGATCGCGCAAGGCGCGATGCTGAAGGCGATCAACGTGTTCAAGATGCCGTCGAGCGATCCGTTCTCCTGCGTGGCGGTGCTGCGCACCATGGCGGACGTCGATCCGAACCACCCGGTCGTGAAATCGATGTCGGCGATCTATTGGCGCGGCGGTGACGAACGGATCGAGCGTACGCTCTATCGTCCGCAATATTTTAATCGCATCATTGCCTGGGGCGGCGGGTCGGCCATCGACAATGTCATCCGCTATCTGTGTCCGGGTCTGCAGCTCGTTTCCTTCGATCCGAAGACCTCCATCTCGATGATCGGCCCGGAAGCGTTCCAGTCGGACGAGACGATCGCGCATGTGGCGGAAGCTGCTGCCGCGGACGTCACGACGTTCAACCAGGAGGCCTGTCTCGCCAGCCGCTTCATCTTCGTCGAAGGCGACCGTGCGGACATCGAGAAGTTTTGCGCCAAGCTGCAAGAGCGGCTGGGCGTCGATCGCGATTTGGCATCGGCCGTCGCCCTTCCGCCCCCAATGGATTTGCAAGAGGAGGTAGCGGCGCTGCAGGTCATGGACGAGGCCCAGGTCTGGGGCAAGCCCGATGGGCGCGGCATGGTCCTTCTGACCGATGAACCCGTGCCGTTCCACCCGACCAACAAGACCGCCAACGTCGTGCACCTCAAGGCGCTGGAGGACGCGATCCGGTATGTAAACGTTGCCACGCAGACCGTCGGCATCTATCCCGAGCAAACAAAGGTGAAGTTGCGGGACAGGCTGGCCAATGCGGGCGCTCAGCGCGTCGTCCGGCTGGGATCGGCGTCCACGCATGTGATGGGCTCGCCGCACGACGCGATGTTCCCGCTTCAACGTATGGTACACTGGATGTCGCAGGAGAACGCGTAATCTCCAGGCTACTCTGTCCTAGTGTTTAGTCCCGGCGGTTCATGGCGTGGTGCGCTGGCGGCTCGTCGATCTGGTGCAATGGCTGTAAGAAAAGTTCGCCGTCTCGTTCGACGAGACGACGGTAGCGCGGGAACTCAAGGCGCGCATCGCGTTCCTGCGCTCAGCAAGTGGGCGATAGACCGCCGCGCTCACCACCGGTTCAACGTCAAAGCTCCACATAGACGGATTTGGTCTTCAGGTAGGCCTCAATGCCTTTCCAGCCATATTCGTAGCCCCATCCCGACTGCTTATAGCCGCCGAAGGGAACAGACGGGTCCGAAGCGAGCTGGCAGTTGATGTATACTGTTCCAGCTTCCATTCGCTTGGCCAGGCGGTGCGCCCGGCTCAAGTCTCGTGTCCAGACAGCCGATGCCTCCCGAATTGAACCCTGTCGAGAACGTCTGACATTTTGACCTATCGTTCAGTCGATGCTATTTACCCGCCAAAAATCAATAGAATCAGGGTGGATGGTCGGGATGGAGAGAGGCGATTTGCTGGCGATAGCTTTGACACCGCTCATCGGCAGTGAGATCAAGGCTGATGTAGGGACCCTTCTGAGCGGCTCCGGAGGTTCGCCGCATTCTCGAAGAGCGGGGCGTCATCTGCTTCCGGGAAATCTTCCTCGATGACGATCAACTGCTCGCCTTCGCGAAGACGCTTGGGGATATCGTTCCCCTGGGCGAGGGTGGTAGAGGCGTCATCAAGATCAGCGTGGATAAGAGCAAGAATCCCGATCCCGCTCATGCCGAGTACCAGAAAGCCGCGTTTCTGTGGCACATTGACGGCGCGAGGGGAAAGTCATTGGCCCGCTCATCGCGTCAGCCGAGTTGCAGGCGCATTATCGGCGAACACGATGGCGGTGATCGCCCTGGTGTCGGAAGGACAGACAGACGGCGGCTCTGACCCGCCGCCTACAGAGCAACGTGAACAGGGAGAGCAAAATGCGTATAGCTCGAGTCGAGACGCGCCGCTGTCGAGGGGGCGAAGGGCCGCTGTGGGACCCAGCCGACCAAGCGCTCTATTTTATCGATAACACGGGTCAAAAGGTTCACCGCTTCGATCCCGCGGCGGGCGCAACGCGCAGCTGGGACATGCCCTGCGTCATCACTGCCCTGGCGCTCCGTCAGGACGGCGGCGCGGTCGTGACGCTCAGGAGCGGCATCCATACTTTCGACTTCGAGACCGGCGCCTTGGAATTATTGTCGCCGCTGGACGCCCCCCCGCCCTTTGTGTTCAACGACGGCAAGGTTGATCGCCGCGGACGCTTCTTGATCGGCGCCAGTACCGCAAATTTCGCGAACCCCACGCCGGACGGGGGACTCTACCGCCTAGACCCGGACCACCGCCTCAGCGTCCTGGACACGGGCGTCCATTTCTCGAACGGTCCCTGCTGGTCGCCGGACGACACGACCTTCTATTTTTCCGATAGTTTCCTATACACGGCGTACGCCTACGATTACGACATCGAGACCGGCGAGGTCACCAACAAGCGGCCGTTCGTCAACACCCGCGAGCTCGGCGGTTTGCCCGACGGAGCGACGGTGGACCGCGATGGCCTCGTGTGGATCGCCATCTACGGAGCCGGCAAGGTCGCGGCCTTCCGTCCCGACGGCCGGCTCGAACGGGTGGTGGAAATGCCAGTGCGGCTGGTCTCGAGCGTGATGTTCGGCGGCTCCAACCTCGATCAGCTCTATGTGGCGACAATCGAGCACGGCGCGTTAGGCGAGCCATCCGAGGAAGGAGCAGGCGATGTCTATGTGATAGAGGGCCTCGGCGCGCGCGGTGTACCCGAGCCGCGTTATGCGGGGTGATCACGATACCCACCTGAAGACGTTTGCCGAAGCAACAGAAGTCGCGGTTCAGGCTGGAAGCGTGCTCCGGCGCAATTTGCAAGAAGTGGCTGCCGCCGTCCCCTTACGTGGATGAACTACTGGCGCGAACGTCCTGGACTTCGAACGGAGGAAAGTATGGATATGGAACGGCGCACTGCGATCGTGAGTGGAGGAGCAAGCGGGCTCGGTGGGGCAACGTCAACCGAAGTCATGTACGCACAAAACGTTCTTGACTGGAGTGCGGCGTGGCATGTTCCTGCGGAAAGGGAATTATGACCACCCAAGCCCGCTACCAGCGATCTCCCGGCGTCTCTTCAAGAGTCAGCGGGCGCTGGTAGGAAGCGTCGCGCTTATCTCGCATACCCTTGAGATAACCCATGTCTTTGAAGAACTGCGCATTGATCACCGAGGCATCCCCGACCAGCAACACGTCAACGGTCGAGCGCCTTAGCGCGATTTTCCACTCACCGTTACGGCGTTCGAGCCGATCGATGTAGCGGCCTGCGATAAGCCGCCCGGTCTTGCCTTCGTTGTCCAAGAACAAACCGATTGCATAGCTTTCGGCGTGGGCGACATCACCGTCAATTTCGCAGAGGTGGGTTGTAATGTTGTGCATGTTCTGCTGGCAGCTTGCCGCATGCACCGCGTTCGCATACTCCGCGTATTTGGGACCCGGATTTATTGCAAAGCCGTGTTCGTCCACACCATCTGCATGATAGGAGCTCGAGAGCACGTCTGAATCGTGGCGATCGCATCCCCTCGCATTGCGTGCGATGCAATCCAAGATCGCCGTCCGATCCATGAGGTATTGAAGGTTCCGCTCCAATTGCGCGAGGCGAGTTTCATTGTCCATTCTAGGGCTCCTCCTGAAATAGTGATTGCAAGAAGCAAGTGTCCTTTTTTGATCTCTACCGGATGATATTCGGATATTGGACGCGCGGCTCAACCTTGTGGGTATCGCGGAAAGACGGCGGCTGACGGCCACCCTCATCCTTGATCCCGTATTTTACAGCCATCTCCGCGCCGATCACCGTCTGACCGCTCATGTCCATCAGCTTGGGATCGTTGTAGAGCGCCCAAATGACGTGTCCGGTGAATTCGGGCGTCTCGGAGGTGTCGAGGAAATGAGCAAGCTTCGTCGGGTCGGCGTCGATCACCGCCTTCAAGCGGTCGGTCAGCACCGCTCCCATCCAAACCGAAATGGCGGCCACATTGAAGTCCTTGAAGTCGACGGCCATGTCGGCGGCAAGTTTGTCCTGGCCGGCTTTTTGCGCGCCGTAGGCGGCGCCAAAGACATAGTGGACCGCACCGGAGCCCGAGGTGAAAACCACGAGACCATGGCGCTGCGCTACCAGAATCGGAGCGGCGTAGTAGCTCGCGACATAACTGCTGCGCAGCCCGACATCGATGATGTCGCCCAGCTTGAGCGGCTTTTCCCAGAAATTGCCGGGGATGGTGAGCTCGTCATATATGGCTGCGGCGTTGTTGACCAGGATGTCGAGCCGACCCTGCTCACGCTTGACTTGGGCAAACAGGGCTTTGACCTGAGCGTCATCCGCATGATCGACCCGTACGGCAATCCCCTTTCCGCCGGCGGCCGTGACGGCCTCAGCGGTCTCGTAGATTGTGCCGGGCAGCGTCGCGTCGCCAGCCTTTTCCGAACGGCCGGTAACGTAGACAATAGAGCCATGACTGCCGAGCGCAATTGCGATGCCACGCCCCGCACCTCGACTTGCGCCCGTAACGACGGCAACAGGAGCATTCTTGGCCATTTCCAGATCCTCTTTTGTCATTTTCTATCGCGCCCCAATGAAATTTTGCGTAATTCTGCCAGCAACCGAATCCTGGCGCTTGCGCCACTACAAGCCGAGAAGATATCGGCTGGATTGTAGTTCCTTACGCCGCAGAGGTTCCGTTTCCATCGTGCCAATTCGATGCTTTGGGGTCCCAATCCGTGTACGGCGCAAACGCTTCGTCGACGTAGCGATGCTGAGAGATACCTTCGAACATATTCATAATCTCCGGTCCTTGATCAAGAGGGCGTTACGTGTCTTACGCATGTGCTCGTAAAGTCGCCGGACAAGATCAGCTCCACTCCTGCCGTTCACAGGATCAGTTACAATACCGTCCCCCGTTGACGCTGAGCGTGTGTCCGGTGATGTAGTCGGCATCTTCCGAGGCAAGGAAGGCAACTGCCGCGGCGATGTTTTCCGGCCTTCCTGGTCGTTTCATCGGCGTGGTCGGGGCGTATGCTGCGACATCGACCGGCGATTCGCGCAGCCCCTCCGTGTTGACGAAGCCCGGCGGTACGCTGTTCACCGTGATGCCCCTGGTGGCGTACTCGATCGCCAACGACTTGGTGAGGCCGATCACTCCACCCTTGGAGGCCCCGTAGTGGACAGAGCTCGCCGCCCCGGTTTGGGCAGCCGACGAAGAGATGTTGACGATCCGGCCCCAGCCAGCTGCGAGCATATCCGGAATGAGCTCTTTGCAGCAGAGAAACGGCCCCTTCAGGTTGATCGCCATCAAGCGGTCCCACATCTCTTCGGTAATGCTCTCGAACGACCCGAAGGGAGAAAGCGCGGCATTATTGACCAGAATAGTGATCGGCCCGAGCTCCGCGCGGGTACGCGCAGCGCACTTGGCGATGTCGTCGGCTCTGGAAGCATCGCCCGCACAGGCGATTGCATGTCCGCCGGTCTCGCGGATCAGTGCGGCCGTCTCTTCGGCACCCTCTGGCCTTAAATCCCAAACGGCGACGTCAGCACCGTCTTCTGCGAGCCGCAGGGCGATCGCGCGACCCAATCCGCGCGCACCACCAGTCACGACTGCTACCTTACCCTTCAGTGACATATTCCCTCCAATTTCGCGCCGCCTATCGCGCTCGGTGTTTCAGCCCGCCCCGCGAAGGGAACAACCAAAACAGACTCTCCCTACAGTCGGCGGCATTTCCGGGAGCACGTCACGGGCGAGCTTGACAACGGAAACGCATGTTATTTAACATCTGTTAAAAGTTCTCGCACATCCTGTCAACGCTGCAACGTCGAAGGTGCGCAACATGTCCCTCGTCAGCATCCGAGACACAGGTTTGGGTGTTTTGAAAAGGAAGGATTTTGGCCGATCGTAGCCCTTTAAGGGACCAAGACGATGCGGTGGACGGCCCCGGGCGGCATCTAAGTGCGAAGATGGCGTCGTCAGTTGATCACCAACTAGATTTCAGTCGATGGTCAATATTACAACGGTTGGGTTGGACCTAGTGACGTTGCCGCCCGCCACAAAACGCGGACAGCTTCCTTGCCCTCGTGCAATTCGCTTCGATTCAATTTCAACCACAATAAATCAACAAGCCCAAGTTGCCACGTAAACTTGCACGCCTATGCGGGGGAGGCACGCTTCTTTCGCGCTGCACGAACCTTGACGCGACCTGCGCTTGTGCCTGCCGGTGACCGAGGCTTTGTTGCAGACGTTCGATCGCTCTCCATTCTGTCAAGCATCCGTTCGATAAAATTCTCGGCTTCAGCGTGCCCATACGAGAGCCCAAGAGTCTTATCTATTACAAATGACCGCGACATCCCGTCCATCAACATCACCAAGCAAAGGGGAGAACACAGCTGCGCATCTACATTAGGTTTCCCGAGAATCCGTGATAGCGCACGGACCTGAAATCGCCGACAGCGCTCATCATGCTTGGCGATCTCGTTTCGAATGTGCTTGCGGTGATTGGCCAAGGCCGCGAACTCCACACCGAGTGCCATATGACTGGAGTCCGTAAGGAGATTCCAGAGGGCGTGAAGCGGACGATCTGATACCAGGGCTTGCCGAATACGCTCATCATGCCGCTCGACTGCCCGATGATAAGCTGCGACCAGGAGATCGCCAGTCGTCGGAAAATAATAATGCACCAGTGCTGCGGTCAGACCAACTTCGGAGGCAACTCGGCGCGTGGAAACGGCCGCGTACCCCTCCGTAACCATGATATGCTCGGTGGCGTCGAGAAGCTGGGCGCGAGTGACCGCAGGAGCCTGGCGGGTTCGTTTCTTAGCCGTCAAAAAACTAACCTCCGGGCTTTAAGGGGGCAACTGCCTGCTCGATCTTCCGTTGGCAGCCGCCCATTAGGAAGGGTCATTAATTATAAACGATACGCTGACGATGCGGACGCGAGCAATGTCTCTCCCCACTGTAAATGGGGCCTCCGATCCATAACTGGAGTAAGATAAAACTGTATCATGATAGCATATCTTATCCTGATTCTAATATAATGAGCATTATTTAACTTGATCTGCAATGGTTTTTGCTCCGGTTGTTTCAACATCGACCCATGCGCCGCAATTGAAGCCGTCACCACGGTTGAACTGCGCGCCGTGTTGAAGATGTTGCATGAAGCTAAAAGTGGTGGCAGATGCCCGAGCCTTCCAGATATTTTCCGCGCGGCTTCGGAGCGTGTGTTGAACGTCTGGCTTTAGCGCGCTTTATATAGCCACAACACTGCAGAGTCGGTGTCGAGTGCGTCGCAAATGCTCAGTTTACCGTCGGCAGATCGTCTTTGGAGTTCGGCGATAACGGTGTTCGGGTCATCAGCCTCGATGTCGTAAATGGCGAGGTGTCGGAGACCTGGCGCGCCTACCGAAGTTGGCACCGCTTCGAATCGCCGGCCGGAAATCACACCTGGAATCTCGCAAACTTCTGCAAGGTGAATATTATCATACCAATGATTGTATTCGTCGTTGCGCCCCTCCTTAGCCTTTGATTGAGCGATCATTATATATCTACCCATTCGTTTCTTCTCCATTTCAGCTTTTCTTGCCCGTATGGCATTGATCAGTCTGAAGCGGACCCCGAATCTGGGACCGGGGGCTTAGTTGGAAAATAGGCCGTTCTGTTGCTAAACGGAGCGGACGATGACGAAGAAGACGAGACGCAAGATTGATGCGGCGTTGAAGGCGAAGATCG
>JBAVOL010000133.1:0-5261 GCA_049692035.1 Rhizomicrobium sp. | reverse complement strand
GCGCACAATTGGGAGCGCTCGATATCAACACCCGTCGTCTGCGGGCTTCCGTGCGACTCATCGAGGCATTGGGCGGCGGGTGGTCGACGGCGGATTTGCCCGATGTCGACAATCCATCCGACATGGCGACACATGTCGCCGCGGTGGCCCCGTCCCGATAATCATTCCCCGGCACGGCAATAGCACGACGCAACCGCTCGCGTCTTTTTTCGTCGACAATTGCGACATATCGAACCGGCGCCCGGAAGGCGACGCCTGTTGCGCCGATGCGTCTTGCCAATGTGTTCCTTTTATGTCGTGATATTCCTATGAACATAACGCATTCCACAGAGGGGCCTATCATGCAGACAAGAGCGGGACTTTTGGCGTCGGCAATAACGGCAACTTTGGCGTTGCTTGGCAGCGGCACGAGCCAGGCCGCTGATTCCGGGCCGGAGGCCGGTGTGCCGCTCCGCCTCGACGTTGCCAGCGCGGCTGCTCCGGACACCACATCAGGCGACACGCCGCTCCTGGCAGGCAATGCGGCCGATACGCAGGACGGAGACTTTTTAGACGATTGGTTCGCGCGCGTCGCGCAGGCACAGGCCACCCAGCCGCATTGGATGACGCCGCTTGCGACCGTCACGCCGCGTCTGGAAGAAGAATTCCGCTACGACCAATACTGGGAGCATGCCGCCAACGGCGCGTCGATTCAAACCTTCGATTCCGGCAAGGGGCTCGAACTGATCCCGACGACAACGAACGAAATCCTTCTCAATCTTCCGACATACGAGGACCGCGGTATCAAAAAGGCCGCTCAGGGTTGGGGCGACTGGCCGTTCCTTACGGTAAAACAAAGGCTGCTGAGTTCGCCCGAGGACCAAGGCAATTACATCCTGAGCGCCTTCCTGGGCGTACAGGCGCCGTCCGGCAATGCGGCCTTCACCAATCATGCCTGGGTCGTCACGCCGACGCTCGCAGGCGGCATCGGATGGGGCGACTTCGACATCCAGGGAACGGTCGGCGTTCCCCTGCCGCTATCCCACGAAAGTACCATCGGGACCTCGGTCGTGACGAACGTCGCGCTGCAATATCATTGGGCGAAATATTTCTGGCCCGAACTCGAGATCAACGACACCGATTGGGCAGACGGCGAACGCGCGGGCAAGAACCAGGCCTTCCTGACACCGGGCCTGATCCTCGGCCGCTTCGAGCTTTTCAGCCACGCGCGGTTCATCATCGGCGCCGGCTATCAATTTGCCGTTTCGCCCAGGCAGATATTAACGCCCGCACTGACGCCGACTTACGATCACTCCTGGCTCATGACCGCTCGCGTAGCGTTCTAGAATGGTTTCAAAATCGACGGAATGACAACCTCTCACCATGGGCTGTCTTCGGCGAAGCGAAACCGAGGCTTGCAGCGGCGCCCTCTGCGCGTTCGAGCGCGCTATCCGCTGCCAAATGCGGACGGCACAACCCTCGCGGCGCGGATTCGCCACATTTTTATAGACCCGCCATACCGATCTGTCGCATTTTGCGTTTCTAATTGCAGCGTTAAGGGGGACCAATATGATGTCACGATTGTGTTCAGGCCTTCGAGTGTGGGCGCACGGGTCGCTGTTGCGCTCTATCATTATCCTGGGTTTGGCCTTCGCGCCGGCCTTGCTGGCGGCTCCCGAACCCGCGACGGCGGCGACGCCCGCCGAGGCGTTCGTCGAGGCCAATATTCAAACCGGACTCGCGATCCTGCAGGACAAAAATCTTTCGGAAACCGACCGGCGCACGCGCGTTCACGATTTCCTGCTGGCGCTGCTCGATACCAGGCGCATCGGGCTTTACGCGCTGGGGCCGGCTCAAAAGAGCGCGAGCCCGGCCGATCTCGACGCCTATATCGATGCATTCCGGGACTTCATGGTCGCGAGCTACGTCTCGAGGCTGAGCGGCTATGATGGACAGACGCTAAACGTCACCGGCTCGGTCGAACATGGACCCGGCGACTATGTCGTTTCGGCGCAACTCGCCGACCCCTCCGACCCGCCGGGCAGCGCGCCGCTGCCGGAAATCGATCTGCGGGTGGTCGACGAGAATGGCAAGTTCTTCGTTGTCGATGCGAGCATCGAGGGCATTTGGCTCGCCGTCGCCCAGCACGACGATTTCGGCGGTTTTCTCAAACAACATGACGGCAACGTCGCCGCTCTGACGGCCTATCTGAAGGAAATGACGACGAAGCTCCTCGCGCCTCCGGGCGCGGCGGCGCCGACGCACTGAAATCCGGGCGGGCTTGCTCCTAGGGCTGCCGTCTTGCATCCGGCTCTTGCATTCGGCCTATCGCATTCAGGTGAGATAGGAGTGGATAATCCCGATCAGTTCTTCGGCAGCTTGTTGACGCGCCTCTTCCGCCATCGGCGTGTCGGCCAGCAGATATTCGCGGACATGCTCTTCGAGCAGTTCGGCCATCAGCCCGTCGATAGCGCCCCGCGCGGCGGTGACCCGTTGGATGATCTCGGAGCAGCTCGCGTTTGCGGCGAGCGCGCGCTCGACCGCATCCACCTGGCCCCGCAGCCGATGCACGCGGTTGATCAGGCGCTTCTGCTCGCGCAGCGTATGGGAGTGGCCGGGCTTGTCGCGGCCGGTGCGCGCCTTGGGATCTGGATGCGGCTTCGAAGAGCCTGCGTTTTGGGGCATGTCGCGAATCTTTCGAGAATTGCATCTTTCCGTTCAAGCTCAGCGCTGCGTCTTGGCCCCCCGACTGAAAGGCTGCCCATCCGGATATATTGACCATATACCCTCACGGGTATATCTCGCACGCAAGCCGGAACGGCGCAACCGTTGGGCCGGCACGGAAGCTGAAAAAGGGGGCGGCGATGAAATTCTTCACGGCATTTGCCGCGTATCCATCGTCGCCGGTGCGCCACCTCCGGCGGATTGCCGCACTTTGGGCTGCGCTCGCGCTCCTCGGTGCGGCCATGGCAGCCCAGGCGCAGACCGAGCCGTCTTCGGCTGAAGCAGCCGAGACGCCGGACGAAGCCTACAGCGTGCACGGCCAGATTACGGTCGTCGATCAATATCATCCGGCCTTCCGTTCGCCTTACCGCGGTGCCAACAGTCTTGATCCCGGTAGCCGCGGCAACGAAGGCTTTGCCGCAACCCTCTTCATGGGCGTGCGGCTGTGGGATGGCGGTCAACTTTACGCCGATCCCGATATCGATCAGGGCTTCGGCCTTTCCAATACGTTCGGCATCGCGGCTTTTCCGAGCGGCGAAGCCTATAAGGTCGGCAGCTCCGATCCCTATGTCCGCCTGCACCAGCTGTTCGTCCGCCAGGTCATCGGGCTCGGCGGCGCACAACAACCGGTGGAGGCAGGTGCCAATCAACTCGGCATGACGCAATCCGAGGACAATATCGTCGTCACACTCGGAAAATTCGCCGTGACCAGTGTGTTCGACACCAATGCCTTCGCACACGATCCGACATCGGACTTCATGAATTGGGCGTTGATCGATTCGGGCGCTTACGACTATGCCGCAGACGCTTGGGGTTACACCTACGGAACGAGCGTCGAGTGGACGCAAGCCTGGTGGACGCTGCGCTCAGGGTTCTTCGCATTGTCGCGCATACCCAACGGTACCGCGCTGACGACGGATTTCCGCCAATTCGAGGTGGTTGGCGAGGCCGAAGCACGCCTCTCGTTGTTCGGCCAAGCAGGCAAGTTCAAGCTTCTGGGCTTCCTCAACCAGGCACGCATGGGGGGATACGCGGATGCGCTGCACCTGGCGCAACTTACCGACACCACGCCCAACACGGCGCTCGTGCGTCGCTATAATTCTCGCCCCGGATTCGTTCTGAACATCGAACAACCCATCGAGGGCGATCTGGGGGCTTTTCTCCGCGCGAGCTTTGCCAATGGCGACGAAGAAGCCTATGAATTTACCGATATCGATCAGTCGCTGGCAGGCGGCATTTCCCTCAAGGCAAGCGCGTGGGGCCGCGCTGACGATACGGTAGGATTGGCAGGAATTGTCGACGGCATCTCGAAGGAGGCACGGGCTTATTTCGCGGCGGGCGGTCTGGGCACCTTGATCGGCGACGGCCGTCTCACCCATTACAAAACGGAAAACATCGTCGAAGCCTATTACAGCGCGTATGTGAACGAATGGCTGGCGGCGACACTCGATTATCAGTGGGTCGACAACCCGGCCTACAACGCCGACCGGGGCCCGGTTTCGGTCATCGGCATCCGGCTCCACGCATCGTTCTAATGGGCGTCAGCCCTCGTCCTGGACCGAACGGCCGAGCATTGCGAGCGCTTCCGCGGTTTCCAGTTCGAGCGACCGGACAGCCAGGCCGCTCTCTACCACAAGGCCCAACGCGGAGGCCACGAACGCGATAAAGCCCACCAGGCCCGAAATCAGTGCTGCGATGACCAGGACGCCGACGAACGGGCTCGGCGCAAACTGAGCCAGCACCGCTCCCAGGATCGACGTCAGCGTGGCGAGCGCGAATGTCGCGATCGCCAGGTAAAGGCCGGTCATCACCCGCGCGATGAGCCGCACCCGGCGTCCGCCGACAGCGATTTCGCCGCGTGCCGCAGGCGAAAGACCGGCCAGATTGTCTGCGAGAAAGCGCGAACGGTCGACGGCCCGGGCAAAACGGTTCGAGGTCGAAAGCAGCAGCAGCGCCGCCGCATTGGTGAGAACCGCCGGGCCGCCCACATAGGACAAGACGACGAACGGATTGGTTGAAAACGGTATCATGACGGCCTCCGGCGGAATCGATCAGCGTCGGTCCAAGACAAATCCCGCAGTCCCCCAAGGCCTGCCATGGGCAGCGGAGGAAATCTTGACGCCTGCCCCGAAAGTCGACATACATTATAGGCTTTATTGATTCATCCCGATGCTGTCCCAAAAAGCGCGTTATGCGTTACATGCTTTGTTGGTTCTTGCCCAACACCAGGGCGACGAACCGATGATGATTGCCGATATCGCGGACGAGGCGCGCGTGCCGCGCAAATTCCTCGAACAGATTCTGCTGGGCCTCAAGAAACGCGGTATCGTGAGAAGCCTGCGCGGGCGTCAAGGCGGATATTTGCTGGGACGCCCGCCGCAAGAAATCTCGTTTGCCGACGTGATCCGCGAAACGGACGGGCCATTGGCGCTCAGCCCCTGTGTCAGTGTCACGGCCTATCATCGCTGCGAGGATTGCGAGGACGAAGACACTTGCGCCATCCGCAAGGTCCTGCTTGCCGCACGCGACGCCACGGCTGATGTGCTGGAATCGCGTAC
>JBAVOL010000132.1:0-24499 GCA_049692035.1 Rhizomicrobium sp. | reverse complement strand
GCGAGCGATGAGTCATACGCCGTGCCGACGCGCGGCGGCTGGTTGGCCGGCTCGGAGGCCGGCCATGGTGAGTGTTGTGATTCCACGCATTGCGAACTGGCCAATTAGTTTCTCATGGATGTTTTGGACGGGGTCAGGTCCTGCCTGGCCCCGTTCGCTTTTTGGCGTCCCGCAAGCGATCGATTGGGAGTGCGGGCGGCTTCGCCAAAACGTTTTCCGCAAAAGAAAAGGGCGGGACTTTCGTCCCGCCCTTTGTATGCCCGAAGCGTTGCCGCTTACTTGCCGAGATCGATAACGGCCCGGCGGTTTTGCGGTTCGCGGACATTCGGTCCGGTCGGCACGAGCGGATCGTGGAAGCTCTTGCCTTCGATCGAGATGCCTGCGCCATCCAGTCCCTGACGCACCATCTCGTCCTTGACGGATTCGGCGCGACGGACCGAAAGGGCCTGGTTGTAGCTGTCCGAGCCGACCGTGTCGGTGTGACCGGTGACCAGGATTTTCACAAAGCCGTTGGCCTTGGCCACTTTCACCGCTTCGGTGACGACCGATTGCGCTTCAGCTGTCAGGTTCGACTTGTTGAAGTCGAAGAAGACGATGAACGTCGTGACCGGCGGCGGCGGCGGGGGAGGCGGCGGAGGAGGAGGCGGGGGCGGCGGCGGGGGTGGCGGCGGCGGCGCAGCCCACGGATACCACCTGATGCCGAGCATCACGGCCTGCTCATGCAGACCTTTAATGCTAGCCTGATAACATTCATCCGGACAATATGTGTAATTTTGGCTGATGCTTACCGAGCGATAGCGGTAATCCAGGGTCAGATCGACATTGCGGGTAATCGAATAGGCAACGCCCGCGAAGCCCTGCCACATGAATCCGGAATTGTCGAATTTTTCCGATGTCGGAACGGACGGATAATCGACAGTTCCGTTGACGTCACCCACGCCAACGCCGCCGCCGAAACTGAAATCCCAGCGATCCGACAACGGAACGTCATACGCCGCGTTCACCAGGAACGACAGAAGGTCCGCATGGTCACCATTGATGCCATTTACGGTCTCGGTGTTGCCAATGCCGTGGCTGTCCCAACCGAGCTCGCCTTCGACACGGATACGATCATCGAAGCGGTAGCCCCAAGCGCCGGTCACCAGCCCAGTGTCTTTCGTGTCGATGTTGGACTTATAACCGTCCTCAATGGACTTCAATCCACCCATGCTGTCCCAGCCGCCCGCCACATCGACGTACCAGCCGGTCGCATCGCTCGCCAGCGCCGGACCCGTCAGGGCCAGCGCCGCTACGCCCGCAAGGGCGATCATCCGAATTTTCATCTTATTCCCTCGTTTGAAGTACCGACGGGCAGGGTCCCCCCTACCAAGACACGCAGGTTACCAAACCTCTATGAACGTCATCTTGGCGGATAGGGAGCTCGAATGTCCACCGGTGCGGCCGTCGCTTGGACAAAGTTGTTAAGATTCCTTCCAGCCTGTGACCGGGCTGCAACATCAAGAGAAGCGAAGTCCTCGGCGCCCGCTTTGCTGCAATTCCACAGAAATGCATAGCGGGCCGGCAAGAGCGACAATTGCCCGGACTTAAGCGATTGTTGCTGCGCCTTGATTTCGAGTTCGTGCAGGATTTCGACGCGAGGCTCGACATGGAAGAGGCGAAGCCAGCCACGCAACATTGCCGCCGCAAGCGGCCCCAGCCCCGTGAGATCGCCGAAATCGACGACGTGAATGCGCCCGTCGTCGCGCAAGGCGGCGCTCGCAGCCGTAAGGGCTTGGCGCCAATCGGGAATCATCGACAGGCTATAGGGAAACAGGACGTGATCGAACGGTTCGCTCCGCCCGAACAGGCCGGGCGTCAGGGCTTCCGCATAGCCCTGGACGAGGTGGATTCGCGCCGATAGCCCGGCTCGGGCGATGCTGTCGGCGGCGGTGCTGAGCATCGCGCTGGACGCGTCCAGGCCGAACAGCTCCACCCCTGGGTAAAGGCGCGCGATCTGGATGAGATTGCGGGCCGTGCCGCACCCGACTTCGACCGCGCTCTGCCCCGGGCGAAGCGCCGCCTCGCGGATCAACCGGTCACGGCCGAACAGGTAATATTTCCGCGTCAGGTCGTAGATATAGCGTTGACGGCGATAGACCTGATCCATCAGCGCCGCATGCGTCCCGGCGGCCGGCCCCTCTGCCATCGTCTTCAGGACAGCGGACGGCGGCAATAAACGTGGAAACCGCCGTAGATCGAGGAACGGTCGCGGCCGTGAAACGCCCGGCTTTCGGTTTCCAGATATTGCCACGGGGCGAGGAGGTCGGCGGGCAGCTTGCGCGGCAGCGGCGAGTCGTCGCCGGCGGTGCGGAAAATGACCCTCGCATCGCGCGTGTCGGCGGTGCGGTCGATCTCGCGCCACAATGCGGCGAGCGTCTCGGGCGTCATCCAGTCCTGTGCGTCGAGCAGGACGTAGCGGTGCAGCGATTGCGGCGCCTGCGACTTCAGAAAATCGATCAGCGAGGCATGATGGACCTCGACCTTATTCGTTCGTGTACGGATCACATCGTAGACGTCGCGCCGCAGATAGGCGGGTACGGCTTCGCGGTTTTCGACATCATAGCCGCGCGCAAACGCCTGCCAGGCAAAGTAATTCTCGTTCATCGGGAAATCGCAGGCGAGTTTCTCCACTCGGCGCCGCAGGACGGAAATCGGGTCGCCGGCGGAAGACGCCACCAATTCGTCATATTGCGCCGGCGGAATGCCGAGCGCGTAAAGCGAGATCGGCGATTTGGACAGCAATTTGATCACCTTGTACTCGAACAGCGGCGCGATCGTCTTGTCGAACAGCCGGCGTTGTTCCGCCGCCGTGCGGGCCTCGACGATTCCGTTGAGCTTCTTGCCGTGCAGGCGGGCGACCGCATGCAGCACGCCGATGAAGCGGCCGAGCAGGCCGTATTTGTAAAGATTGCGGGCGAACATGTTGATGCGCCGGCCGTGCAGCGGGATATGCTTTTCCCAGTAATGGCGGGTCACGACATCGAGCCGGGAGCTGAGAAAATTGTCGAACGCGACGCGGTTCGCCTTGTCGTTGGCGGTTCCGAAGAAGCGGAAGAAGTCCTCGTAGCCCGGCAGATTGGCGAGCGCCGCGAGTTTCAGGCGGGTCAGCGCCACGTGATTGGGGTTGAGGTCGACGGCGATGATGCGGGCCGGATCGGCCGCCAGATAATTCAACACGTTGCAGCCGCCGGACGCGATGGTAATCAGTTTGTGGTGCGGCTTAAGCGCCAGCGCTTCCAGGTCGACATCGGGGTCTTCCCAGATCTGGTTGTAGACGAACCCTTTGAACATAAGGGTAAAAAGCCGTTCCAGCGCGCCCCGTTTGGTAATTGCCGGCTTGGTATGGGCGGCGCGGTCGAGCAGGGCATTGGACATAGGGGCGGGCCGATTGTTTCTGTTGCGGGCGAGGCGGTTCGCCTCGATGCCCCTATCTAGGCCGGAAGCGGCGCGAAGCAAAGCCTCCCGTGCGGCCGCCGCGGTGCCGCTTGCGCCGGCCGCCGCGGCTCGACTATTGGGATATATGGCGATGCAGGACGATCCGTCTGAACTTTCCCCGGTCGAGCAGATGCTCGCGTTGCTCGATCTCGATCCGATCGAGGTCAACATTTTTCGCGGCGTGAGCCCCAAGGAACCCTCCCAGCGCGTGTTCGGCGGCCAGGTCCTGGGGCAGGCCCTCGTCGCCGCAACGCGGACGGTGGAAGGCAGGTTCTGCCATTCCCTGCACGCCTATTTTCTGGTGGGCGGCGATCCCAAGGTTCCCATTCTCTATCAGGTCGACCGCTCGCGCGACGGCAAGAGCTTCAGTTCGCGCCGGGTGGTAGCCATTCAGCATGGGCGGCAGATATTCCACATGTCGGTCTCCTTTCAGGTCGAAGAACCTGGGCTGGAGCATCAGATCGACGCGCCCCAGGTGCCGCGGCCCGAAACGCTGCCCAGCGAAGATAAAGTCTGGCGTAACGTGGCCGACAAGATTCCCGAATCCTATCGCGAACGTTTTCGGCACAAGCGGCCGATCGAAGTGCGGTCCGTCGATGGCGCGGAATTTATCCGGGCGGAAAAGCGACCGCCGCATCGCGCGGTGTGGGTCAAGGCGACGGGCACTCTTCCCGACAATGTGGCGCTCCATCAATGCGTGCTCGCCTATGCGTCGGACATGGCGTTGCTCGACACGTCGCTGCTCCCCCATGGTGTCAGCGCGTTCGACGACCGCATCCAGATGGCGAGCATCGATCACGCGATGTGGTTCCACCGGCCGTTCCGCGCCGATCAATGGCTGCTTTATGTGCAGGACAGTCCGAGTGCCCATGGCGCGCGCGGATTCAATCGCGGACTGATCTATGCCGAAGACGGCACGCTGGTGGCATCGGTCGCGCAGGAAGGCCTGATACGCGTGAGAGCGCCTGCGGAATAGATGCGCCGCGCCGCGATGGCTGCGATTGCAAGGCTGGCCAAGAGGGCGCAGGGAAGCGACAGTCCAATGCTGACATACACGCAAGGCGCCGTGACGGCCAACACAGCGAGTTCCACTCTGTCGAAGCCGCGGTGGCGGAACAGGAAGGCGATTGCAACCGCAAGGATCGGCAAATCATCGACGAAGATGTAAGGTGTCACCAACACGGTTGCGGCAGCGAGCAGCGCGGCCTTGAGCGAAAAAGGGGCCGGCCCGCGCCAGCACAGCACGACGCCTATAGCGATGCTCGTGCTGACCAACGCTTGCGCCGCCCAGGCTGCAGCGCCCGAGGCCCCGAGGAAGTGAGCGAGGCCGAAAACGCTTTGGAGTTTGCTCCAACCGATAGCGTCGTGAACGAGATGGGTGTCCGTCGTCACCGACAACGCGTGCAGGAACGTGCCGAAGGTTCCGAAGCCGAAGACGGCGCCCGCCAAACCGTTCCATAGCAGCATGCCGACAGCGGCCCAGCCGAAAGCGCGCCAATATCCCCCGGCGGCAAGCGCAAGCGGAAACAGAATGCCGAATTGCGGCTTGTAACTGAGAAGGCCGAGAATGAGCCCGGCGAGCGCCGGCCGCTTCTCCAGATTAAGCAGGACGAGACCGATGAGGGCGGATGTCAGAAGACCATTCTGCCCGATCATGAGCACGCGCAACACCCAGGGCATCGCGCAGGCGACTACGAATGCGATCCGGCGTTCGGCGATGGCAGCGGCGACGCCCGCATATAGCGCCAAAGTCGTGGCGATCCAAAGGATGAACGCCCATGCATAGGGCAGGCTCGCCAGCATTGCGGCGACAAACAGGAACAGGGGCGGATAAGACCAAACGAGCCAGCCGCCGAAACCATGTCCGATCGCGGCGGCTTCGGCGGCGTGCAGGCGATGCGCATCGTAGACGGCCAGCGCCGTGCCTTTGAGCGCCGCCTGTCCCGCCGACCAAAACACGACGAAATCGTCCAGGATCGGGCGGCCATGACTATCGAGGATCCAGAAATGGTCCGTGAACATCATGGCCAACGAGACGGCATAGCCGAATGCAATTCCGCCGGCGACGGTCAGCACAAGTTTGTCGGTCTCTGTCATTTTCGTAGAGGGATGGGCGTCGATCATGGTGACGGTGCGGCCTCATATTGCTGCATGCCTGCGTCAGACAGAACGCCGATGGAATCGGCTGCACAGGGAGGATCGGTGCGTACGAGAGGCGCCACGAGATAAAGGCGTCGCGCCGTAATGGCTGCGACTGCGAGGCTGGCGAAAAGAGCAGTGGGATTGGGCAGCCACAGATAGGAGTACACGCAAGGCGCCGTAACGGCCAAAAGAGCGAGTTCTACTTTGTCGAAGCTGCGATGGCGGAACAGGAATGCGATTGCAACCGCAAGGATCGGCAGGTCGTATACGAAGATATAGGGCGTCACCAACACGATTGCGGCAGCAAGAAGCGCAGCCTTGAGGGGATAAGGGACCGATCCGCGCCAGCACAGCACCATGCCTGTCGCGATGCTCGCGCTCGCGAACGCTTGTGCCGCCCAGGCTGCCCTGCCCGAGGCCCCGAGGAAGTGAGCGAGGCCGAAAACCCTTTGGAGCCTATTCCAACCGACAGTATCGTCAATGAGATGTGTGTCCGTTGTGAGCGTCAGCGCATGCAGGAAGGCGCTGAAGGTTCCAAAGCCGAAGACGGCGCCCGCCAAACCGTTCCACGCCAGCGTACCGACAGCGGCCCAGGCGAAGGCGCGCCAATATCCGCCGGCCGCGAGCGCGAGCGGAAACAGAATGGCGAATTGCGGCTTGTAGCTGAGCAGGCCAAGAACGAGTCCGGCGATCGCCGGCCGCTTCTCGATATGGAGCAGGACAAGA
Organism: Rhizomicrobium sp.; assembly: GCA_049692035.1. GTDB lineage: Bacteria > Pseudomonadota > Alphaproteobacteria > Micropepsales > Micropepsaceae > Rhizomicrobium. The sequence continues at coordinate 18,157 of JBAVOL010000132.1, read as the reverse complement.
CCGATGATGGCGGACGTCAGAAAGCCGTTCTGGCCGGGCGCGAGCGCCGACAGCATCCAGGGGGCCGCACCGGCGACAATGAAAGCGATGCGGCGTTCTGCGATTGCGGTGACGACGCACGCATGCAGCGCCACAGTCAACGATAGCCATAGGAGGAAGGCAGAGGCATAGGGCAGGCTTGCCAAGGCCGCGGCAACAAACAGGAACAGGGGTGGGTAGGACCATCCCATGACGCCGCCAAAACCGTGTCCGACTGTGGCAATTTCGGCCGCATACTGACGATGTGCATCATAAGCCGCTAGCGCCGCGCTCTTAAGCGCCAAATGCCCGGCCGTCCAAAACACCACAAAATCGTTCATGACGGGATGACCCGCAGCATCCAGGATCCAAAAATGGTGCCTGAATGCGAAGATCAATATGCTTGCGTAACCCAGCAACACGCCGCAAACGACGGATAGCACGAGCTTGTCGGTCTCCGTCATTTTTGGGTAGCCATCGATCATGGTGACGATGCGCCCATCTATGCCGAAGACGGCACGCCGGTCGTGCAGGATGGCGTGATGCGCGTGAGAGCGCCCGCGCAATAGATGCGCCGCGCCGCAATGCCTGCGACCGCGAGGCTGGCAAAGAACGCGCTCGGCATCGGCAGCAAAATAACGGCGTACACGCAAGGTGCCGTGGCGGCCAGCAGGACAAGTTCCATTTTGTCAAAGCTACGATGGCGGAACAGGAATGCGACGGCAACAGCAAGCATCGGCAAATCGTAAACGAAGATATAGGGAGTCACCAACGGTATCGCCGCAGCGAGAACCGCAGCCTTGAGCGAAAAGGGTGCCTGCCCACGCCAACATAAAACAACGGTGATCGCAGCCAGTGCAGCTAGAAACGCTTGCGCCGCCTCGGCCGCGCCGAGCGAGCCGCCGAGCGCGCGGACGAGTCCATAGAGGCTCTGTAGCGTGTTCCAACCGATGCTCATGTGGGTGAGATGGGTCTCGGTGGTGGCCGATAGCGCGTGAAAGAACGCGCTGAAGGTTTCAAATCCGAAAACGGCGCAGGCGAGGCCGTTCCACGCGAGCGTGCTCACGCAGGCCCAGGCGAAGGCGCGCCAATATCCGCCGGCAGCGAGCGCCAGCGGAAACAGAATGCCGAATTGCGGCTTATAACTGAGCAGGCCGAGGATGAGCCCGGCGAGTGCCGGTCGTTTCTCGAGATGGAGTAGCACGAGACCGATGATGGCAGACGTGAGGAAGCCATTCTGGCCGGGCGTGAGCGCCGTCAGCACCCAGGGGGCCGCACAGGCGACCACGAAAGCGATCCGCCGTTTTGCGATTGCCGCCATGACGCTCGCGTGCAGCGCCACAGTCGATGAGAGCCATAGGACGAAGGCATACACATAGGGCAGGCTTGCCAACGCCGCGGCAACAAACAGGAAAAGGGGCGGGTAAGACCACCCCAGCGTGCCGCTGAAGCCGTGTCCGATCGTGGCGACTTCGGCGGCGTGCTGACGATGCGTATCATAGGCGAGAAGCGCAGCGCCTTTGAGGGCTGCATGTCCGGCTGCCCAGAAGACGACGAAATCGTCCTTGATCGGATGGCCGAGGCCATCCAGGATCCAGGTATGGGCGATGAACATCATCGCCAAAGAGATCGCATAGCCGAATGCAATTCCGCCCGCGAGCGTCAGCACGAGCTTGTCGGTTTCGGTTGCGCGCGACGGTGCATGATAAAATGCGTCATCCCCGGCCGGGCGCTGCGACAGCAGCGCGCGGGGAAGGGGACCCAGGTAGCGCAACAACGCGATTTTATAAAATTGAGCCGATTTTCGAAGCATCGTGCGCGACATGTCCACCTGGGTCCCCTTCCCCTCGCGCGAACGCGCTCGGCCGGGGATGACAATCATTTGTCTGCCCCGCCCTAATGCTCCTGACCTGCGCCCGCAGCTTTGGTGGCGGTATCGACGTGTTCGCTCGCTTCGCTGGTCGCGTTCTCGAAATATGTCTTGGTGTCGCCCGGCATCGCCTCGGCTTCGCAATGCAATTTCGTGCAGGCGTAAGTGTAGGTGTCCGCGCCGCGATTGAGCGTCACCGCACCCGCGCGGTTGCCGAAGACGGTGACGGGCTCGTTGACGATCACGGATTTGTCGGCGGCCAATGCGATCAGATTCGTTGTGCCGAAGGTCTTGCCGAGCACGAAGACGTGCCGGGAATCGACCGGCGTCAACTCGGCGATGCTGGAATTGCCGAGATAGACGGTCGCGACAGGCTGTTTGAACGCCACAAGCCTGACCTCGTCCAGCGGAACCGAGACACCGCCGGCAATCGCCGCGCTATCGCAGACGATGGCGCATGCGGCGGCGAGAAGAACCAGACGGACGGCGCGCATGGACGACCCTTTCGGCTGATGCCAGTGCGGCGATGATAGGGCCGCCGTCGTAAAGAGAGACTTAAATTATCCGGGTGCCTTCCGTTTCACGCTCGCGCGCGATTCAAGCGCGCGCCGATGCAAATTTGGCGCGATTGTTTAACGACCGGAAAATCTTAACCTTGGCGTTGTCCGCAACGGCGCGATTTCGTGCCGTTGCGGCACACAATGGCATCCAGCGCCGAACCGCGATTAAGTGCCCATTAATTCGCCCCCGTTACCTTACGGATGTGTCTGGGCCATAGCCGCTCCGAAGTCGGCAACAGCCGGACATCCTAGGGTGTCAATCAAGCGGAGGCTTACATGAAGAATCTTATTTCCCGTTTTCTCAAGGATGAATCGGGTGCGACGGCCATCGAATACGGCCTGATCGCCGCCGGCATCGCGGTGGTGATCATCGTTGCTGTGCAGAACGTCGGTAAGGCTCTGACGCTCACTTTCAGCGACGTCGCGGTTGCGGTCTGAGCGTCGAATCGCCCGACTACACAGTCGAAACGGCGGCCGCCCTCGCGGGCGGCCGTTGCGTTGTGGTGGGGAAACTCTTTCAGACGAGTGCCGTCTCGCACGCGATTGGTCTCTCACGCAAAAAAGCGTGTCATTCCCGCGCAAGCGCCAGGCTGGGACCGCGGGCATCTTGCCCGCACAGTCGGCGCAATCTTATAGATGCGGGCGGGATGCCCGCGGTCCCAGTGAATCCGGAGTTCCCCGCTTCCGATGACACATCTTTTTAACGGAAAGGTCATTACGTTCCAAACAGGATTTGTTTGAAAGATTTGTTCTACAGGGGCTGACGCACAAATGATCGCCGAGTTCCTCGTCATTGCAGCACTCCCGGCCCTGCTGGTTGCGGCCGCCGGCTGGGACATTGCGAGCTACACGATCCCCAATTTCCTCTCCGCCGCACTGATCGGCGCGTTCGCCGTGTTCGTATTGGCGGCGGGCATGGCGCCCGCGGCAATCGGCTGGCACCTGCTTGCCGGGTTCATCGGGTTCGTCGTCGGGTTCACGGTGTTTGCGCTGGGTTATGTCGGCGGCGGCGACGCCAAATTGTTTGCCTGCGTCGCTCTCTGGTTCGGGTTGCGCGATCTGTCGCAATACGCGCTGATCGCATCGGTCTTCGGCGGCATGCTGACGCTGGGATTGCTGAGTTTCCGCAAACTGCCGCTTCCCGCACTCTTCGGCCGGCAAGGCTGGCTGATGCGGCTGCACGACGAGAAGGCGGGCATTCCTTACGGCGCGGCATTGGCCGCCGGCGCTTTCGCGGTCCTTCCGTATACAGATGTGTTCCGCCTGGGCGTTACGGCTTGACAGCCCCCGGCTCGCGCAATGGTGCAGCATCTCATTAAGTAATTCCCAAGAGTTTCGTGGTGGGATCGCGTGACAGGGAGCTGAGCCCATGAACACCTCGCGTATGTTGATTCTTGGTGTGGCAGCGCTTGCGGCCATCGCCGCGGCACTGCTTGCGCGCGGTCTTTTGGGCGGCGGTACCCCGCAAGTTAAAGCCGCGCTTCCGCCGCCGCCGCCCGCGACCGAAGAGGTTCTGGTGGCCGCCAACGATCTGCAGCCGGGTGCGGCGCTCACCGCAAGCGAAGTGCGTTGGCAGCAATGGCCGAAATCGGCGGTCGACGCGAGTTTCATCACCCATAACGCGGTTCCGGATCTGGACCGGGTCGTCGCAGGCGCCGTGGTGCGCGCGCCGCTCGTTTCGGGAGAACCGCTGACGGCGTCCAAGATCGTCCACGCCGACAGTACCAGCTTCATGGCCGCCATGGTGAGCCCGGGCATGCGCGCCGTCTCCATCGGCATTTCGACCGAGACCGGTGCCGGTGGGTTCATCCTGCCGAACGATCGCGTCGACGTGCTCGTCACCGAACTGGTTTCCGATTCGCCGCGCCGCTTCGGTGCGCACACGCTGCTGAAGGGCGTGCGCGTGCTGGCAGTCGACCAGACCTATCGCGAAGACAAGGATCAAAAAGTCGTTCTCGCCAAGACGGCGACGCTCGAGTTGACGCCCCATCAGGCCGAGCAGGTGGAACGCGCGCAGGCCACGGGAACGATTTCGCTCTCGCTGCGCGGACTTGGCGATAACGGCGCCAGCGCTCCCGCGGCATCGAACGCAACTGCGGACGAGACAGACAGCGACGGTCCGACGATGATCATCCGCTATGGAATCGCGCGTCCTGCCGGCGGCGAGCAGAGGGAATAGGGCGATGCGCGGTTTGTACCTGGCCATCTCCGTCGCTGCCGGAATCGCCGTATTCGCGAGCCCTTCCGGCGCCGGGCCGGAAACGACGGCGGCGGACTCCGCGCCGGGCGGCACGCGCGTTATTTCGGTGTCCGCGCACAGCGGAGGAACGGTCGCAGAGCGCATTACGCTGGCGCTGGGAAAGGCCGCGGTTGTGCAACTCGACACCGACGCGCGCGACGTTCTCGTCTCCGATCCCAGCGTCGTCGACGCCGTTGTCCGCACGCCGCGGCGCATCTTTCTGCTGGCGCAGAAAATCGGGCAGACCAACGCGTTCTTCTTCGACGGCGCCGGACACCAGGTTCTTTCGGTCGATATTCGCGTCGAACGCGACCTGACGGATCTGTCGAATATGATACGCGCCGATTTTCCCGATTCGCGCATCAAGGTTGCGGCCCTGAACGACAATCTCGTGCTCACCGGCAGCGTCGCGAGCGCGCAGGACGCGGCACGTGCGCAAGATCTCGCGGCGCAATTCATTCGCGATCCGGGCAAGAGCCTGGACCCGTCCAAAATCGTCAACATGCTGTCGATCGGCGCGCATGAGCAGGTCCTGCTCAAGGTGCGTGTGGCGGAGATGGAGCGCCAGATATCCAAGCAGTTCGCCATCAATCTGAGTGCGCTGGCGACTGCGGGCGGTGTACCGATCATCGCCGCGACATCGAACCCCTATGGTCTCATCGGCGAGGCGCTTTCGTCCGCGTCGGGCGTGCAGGTGGGGAACGTCGGAACCCTTTCCAATCCCGGGCCGAACAACGTCCAGGGCGTGCTGAACGCGCTCGAGCAGGCCGGACTGATGCACACGCTGGCCGAGCCCAACCTGACCGCGGTGTCCGGCGAGACTGCGAAGTTCCTGGCCGGCGGCGAGTTTCCGGTTCCGTCCGGACGCGATCAGCAGGGCAACATCAGCATCATGTTCAAGGATTTCGGCGTCGGCCTGTCGTTCACGCCCGTGGTCCTGAGCGACCGCCGCATCTCGCTGCAGCTGTCGACGGAAGTGAGCGAACTCACCAACACCGGCGCCTTTACGCTCGCGGGCGGCACCTCGACCAATTCCTCCGGACAAGCCGTGCAGGTTGCAGCCCAAACCATTCCCGCTCTCCAGGTGCGGCGGGCGGAAACGACCGTGGAGCTTCCCTCCGGCGGCAGCTTCGCCATCGCGGGGCTTATGCAGCACACGACGAAGCAAGTGCTCGATGCCTTTCCCGGCCTCAAAGACATGCCGGTTCTCGGTGCGTTGTTCCGCAGCCGCGATTTCGAGAACGACGAGACCGAACTCGTTGTCATCGTCAGCGCCTATCTCGTCGAACCGACCAACGAGAAGAAGCTCGCTTCGCCGGGGGACGGCTTCCGTGCGCCGTCGGATGTTGAAACGATTGCGTTCGGCCGGCTGAATGCGATCACGAAGAACGATCCTCACGGTCTCAAGTCGGCCGGCGACGGCAAGGTCGGCTTTATTGTCGAATAGGGAGTTGGCCATGATGACACGCAACGGATTGCGTACCGCCTCGCTCCTCATCGTGATGCTGGCGGGAAGTTGTGCCGCGCCACCCGATCACCCGGCGGCTTTCGACGACGGCGCCGCCAATCATCCGATTACGGTCGAGCCGACCTACCGCGCGCTCAAGCTAACCTATGCGGGCTCGTTGTCGCCTGAGGATTCGGCGAAGCTGACGAATTTCGTGGGCGATTACATGGCGCGCGGCAACGGTGCCATCTCCATTTCAGCGCCCGCCGGCCCCGACGCATCGCAGACCATCACCGCACTCGGAGAACAGCTTGTCGGGATGGGCGTGCCGCGCCCGCATATCCTGGTGGGCGTCGAGGAGCGGGCGGGTTCCGACAGCCGCGTCGAGATCGGTTACGTCACCTATGTCGCCCATACCGATCCTTGCGGGGATTGGTCGGTCAATGCGGCCGACACCTCCGAGAACCTGCCGATGCCGAATTTCGGCTGCTCCGTGCAGCAGAATATCGCAGCCCAGATCGCCGATCCCCGCGACCTGATCGAGATGCGCGGCATGGGCCCCGCGGATGCCACGCGGCGCATGTCGGTGCTCAACAAATACGAACAGGCGCAGACCACATCTGCGGAGAAGACGAAAGATCAGTCCGCCGCCGTATCGGACGTCGGCAACCAGTAATCAGGGTCGGAGAAGGTCATGGCGAAAGCCACGCCGGAACAAGGATTGTCGCACGACGCGGGGGCATTCGGCGCCCTGCCGCATGAGCGGCCCGTGCCGCGTATCTCGATCGATGCCTTCTGCGAATTTCCCGACACGGGCGCGGCGTTGCAGCGCGCGGCTGCCGACCGGCGGTTGTCGAAAGCCCATGTCACGGTTCAATTGGGCGGACTTCAAGCGGCCCTGGATCATTATGCGGGCCAGGCAACCCCGAACCTTCTCATCATCGAGACGCGGCTGCAGGGCAAGACGGCGGTCGAGGAAATCGAACGCCTTGCCCAGGTGTGCGATGCGGCGACCAAGGTGGTGATCGTCGGCCGGGTCAACGATGTCGAACTCTACCGCGAACTGATACGTCGTGGCATCAGCGAATATCTTGTGGCGCCGCTCAATCCGCTGCACCTCATCGAAGTGGTCTCGGGATTGTATCTCAATCCGGAGGCGGCACCTATCGGCCGCATCGTGACGTTCGTGGGCGCACGCGGCGGCGTGGGTTCTTCGACCATCGCGCACAACATCGCCTGGTGGATCGCCGAGCGCATGCAGATCAACACGGCCATCGTCGATCTCGATCTGCCGTTCGGCACCTGCGGACTGGATTTCAACGAAGAGCCCGGTCAGGGCGTCGCCGACGCGCTGTCCGCACCGGAGCGCCTCGACGACGTTCTTCTGGATCGCCTCTTGATCAAGGTGGGCGAGCATTTGTCGCTCTTTACGTCGCCTGCCACGCTCGATCGCAATTACGAGACCGATCCTGTAACCTATGAAGCGGTGCTCGATGCGGTCCGCCGGATGACGCCTTGCGTTGTCGTCGACCTGCCGCATCTTTGGACGCCGTGGGTTCGCCAGACGCTGCTCGCCTCCGATGAAATCGTGGTTGTCGCCATGCCCGATCTTGCAAGCTTGCGCAACGCCAAGACCATCGTCGATCTCGTCAGGCAGAACCGTCCCAACGACGCGTCGCCGCGGCTCGTTCTCAATCAGGTGGGCCAGCCCAAACGCCCCGAAATTCCGGTGAAGGATTTTGCCGAGACCGTCGGATTGCAGCCGGCGACAACGCTTCCCTTCGAGCCCGCGCTGTATGGCGCCGCCGCCAACAATGCGCAGATGCTGGCGCAGGCGAAATCCCACTCTCCGACTGCCGAGGGAATCAAGCGGCTCGCGGAATTGGTGACCGGCCGCGGCACGCACAATGATGCGCAGAAAGAGGTTCTGCCCTTCCTGTCGTTCCTGAAAGGACGCAAGCAGGCCTGACGATGTTCGGCAAACGCTCCGCCACCTCGGAACAGACACGCCCGCCCGTGCCACGGCCGGCGTCGCCGCGCCCGGCCGCGGTAGCGCCGCCGCATGTCGAGCCGCAGGGCGCCGCACTTGCGCCGCCGCCGGTCATGTCGGCGCAGGGCCTTACGGTGTCCAAAGCGCACGCGCGCACGGCGGATCCGCGATCGGACGAATATTATCAGATCAAGACCACGATCTTCAGCGCATTGATCGATACGATCGATCTGGCGCAGCTGGCGCAATTGGACGCCGAATCCGCGCGCGAAGAGATTCGCGACATCGTCAACGAAATCATTTCGATCAAGGCCGTGGTGATGTCCATCGCGGAGCAGGAAAGCCTGCTCCAGGATATCTGCAACGACGTGCTGGGCTACGGTCCGCTCGAACCGCTGCTCGCCCGCGACGATATCTCGGACATCATGGTCAACGGCGCCAACCGCGTATTCATCGAAGTGAGTGGCAAAATCCAGCTCACACCCGTCCGCTTCCGCGACAATGCGCAGCTTATGAACATCTGTCAGCGCATCGTCAGCCAGGTCGGGCGCCGCGTCGACGAAAGCTCGCCCATCTGCGACGCGCGTCTTCTCGACGGCAGCCGCGTCAACGTCATCGCGCCGCCGCTGTCGCTCGACGGCCCCACCCTGACCATCCGCAAATTCCGCAAGGACAAGCTGACGCTCGAAGACCTCGTTCGCTTCGGCTCGATTTCGCCCGCCGGCGCGCGTGTCCTGGGCGTCATCGGGCGCTCGCGCTGCAACGTGCTGATTTCCGGCGGCACAGGGTCGGGAAAGACGACGCTGCTCAACTGCATGACGGCGTATATCGACGCCGAAGAGCGCGTGATCACCTGCGAGGATGCCGCCGAACTCCAACTGCAGCAGCCCCATGTCGTGCGTCTCGAAACGCGCCCGCCCAATCTCGAGGGGCAGGGCCAGATCACGATGCGCGATCTCGTGCGCAATTGCCTGCGCATGCGCCCGGAACGCATCATCGTCGGCGAGGTGCGCGGACCCGAAGCGTTCGATCTTCTGCAGGCGATGAACACGGGCCATGACGGCTCGATGGGCACGCTGCACGCCAACTCGCCGCGCGAGGCGATGTCGCGTCTCGAATCCATGATCACCATGGGCGGTTTCTCGCTGCCGATGAAGACGATCCGCGAAATGATCGTCGGCTCGATCGACGTCGTCATCCAGGCCGAACGCCTGCGCGACGGCTCGCGGCGGATCACCAAGGTGACCGAAGTCGTCGGCACCGAAGGCGACGTGATCATCACCCAGGATCTCCTGACCTACGAGATGAGCGGCGAAGACGAAACCGGACGCATCCGCGGCAAACACGTGGGAAGCGGAATCGTCAGACCGAATTTCTGGGAACGCGCCCGCTATTTCGGAGCCGACCGCGAACTCGCCGAAGCGCTCGACGCGCTGCAGCAATAACGGGCGCGGGGATGGGCCACACCACGATCTTCGCGCTGACGGCGATCCTGTTCACGCTCGCCCTGGGCGGCATCGCCTACGTGTTCGCGGGTGCCGGCGACGGTTCCAGGAAGCGCGTGGCGGCGCTGGCGCACAAGAAGGCGACCGGCATCGGCGGCCGTTCGGCGCCCGAGGCCAATCAGCAGCGGCGCAAGAACGTCCAGGCGCTGCTCAAGGATCTCGAGAAGGCGCAAGCCGCGCAAAAGCAGCGCCCGACGCTGCGCCGCCGCATCGAGCAGGCCGGATTATCGATCACGCCGCGGACGTTCTGGACCATCTGCGCGACCGCCGCGCTTTGCGCCGTCGCTGTGTGCATGCTCGCCGGCCAATCCTTTCTCGTCACGGGGCTTGCGGGATTTGGGGTGGGGTTAGGCCTGCCGCGCTGGGTTCTGTCGTACCTGCGCAAGCGCCGTCTCAAGAAGTTCACCGAGGAGTTCGCCAATGCCATCGACGTCATCGTGCGCAGCGTAAGGTCGGGTTTGCCCACGATCGAGGCGCTCAAGATCGTGGCCAAGGAATCCCCGGCTCCGGTCGGCCCGGAATTCGCCACGCTGTGCGAAGGCCTGAAGATCGGCGTATCGCTCGAACAGGGTCTCAAGCGCATGCTGGAGCGCATGCCGACGTCGGAAGTCGCCTTCTTCACGATCGTAATGACGATCCAGCAGAAAACGGGCGGCAATCTGTCCGAAGCACTCTCCAATCTCTCGAACGTCCTGCGCGACCGCAAACGCCTGCAGGGAAAGATCCAGGCGATGTCGTCGGAGGCGAAGGCCTCGGCGATGATCATCGGTTCTTTGCCGCCGGGCGTCATGCTGCTCGTCTATCTGTCGACGCCGACCTATATCGCGGCCCTGTTCACGGAGCGCCTGGGCAATCTGATGCTGGTCGCATGCGTGGTCTGGATGTCGATCGGCATCTTCGTGATGAACAAGATGATCAGCTTCAAACATTGAGGCGCGCGGCGTGAACGACATCGGTATTTTCAAACTGCTGTTCGACCCCCAGTTCGTGATCACGTCGGTTGCGGCGGTCTTCGCTTTTGCGACGATCGTCACGCTGGGCATGGAGCTTCTCGAGCGCAACAAACTCGGCGAGCGCATGAAGGCCGTTTCCGAACGCCGCGAAGAGTTGCGCCAGCGCCACCTCGCGGCCCTGAACAAGCGCAGCACGCTACGCAGCGAGCCCATAAATTTCATGAAGCACACCGTGGAACGGCTGAGACTTTCCAGAATCCTGGAATCCGAGAACACGCGCGAAAAGCTCGCCCGCGCCGGCCAGCGCGGCCAGGCGCCGCTCGTGGCGTTCATGTTTTTCCGCTTCGTGATGCCGCCGATCGTCTTTCTCGTCGCGCTCTTCTATCTGTTCGTCGCCACCCATTTCGCCTGGAGCGACATGGAGAAATTGCTGGTCGCGTTCGGAGCGGCGCTGTTCGGCTTCTTCTCTCCCGACATCTTTGTCTCCAACATGATTCAGAAACGCCAGGAATCGATCATGCGGGCCTTTCCTGACGCGCTCGATCTGATGCTGATCTGCGTGGAATCGGGGATGGCGATCGAACCCGCCTTCACCAAGGTCGCCGTCGAGATCGGCCCGCAATCGCCGGAACTGGCCGAGGAACTCGCGCTGACGACCGCGGAGCTTTCCTATCTGCCGGAGCGCGCCCAGGCTTTCGAAAATCTCGCCAGACGCTGCGGGCATTCGGGGGTCAAGGCGGTCGCCGCCGCGCTCAACCAGGCCGAACATTACGGCACCCCGCTGGGGCAGGCGCTGCGCGTGACCGCGCAGGAAAACCGCGAAATGCGGATGGTGGAGGCCGAGAAGAAAGCCGCCGCGCTGCCCGCGAAGCTGACGGTTCCGATGATCCTGTTTTTTCTGCCTTGTCTCTTCGTGGTGATCCTCGGCCCTGCGGCCATGCGGATCATGCACACGTTTCATCATTGAGCGCGGCGCGAACCGGAAAAGTAGCGTGTCCCCGTTTCCGACTCAGCACCCGGAAACTATGCGATTGCGGGCATGATCTCTTCCGCCACCCATTGGGTGTAGTCGAAATATTCCTCGATGTGGCGGACCATGGGAATCGGCACCGAGCTCATGGTCACCCCCAGATCCTTGAACCAGCCCAGCCGGTCGATGATTTCCGGCTTGGTCATCCCGGAACGCGCCTTGGGATCGTCAATCACCACATGACCTTCGCCGACACGGGAAGTGGCGAAACCATAGAAGACATCGGTGAGCTTGCCGTTGTAGTCGGGCTGCGACTTGATGAAGTCGATCCGGTCGGGGATGTTTTCCGGCTTGGTCAGGAACGGCCACCAGCCCGATGCATAGCGTGCCGTGCGCTTCAGCACGGCATCGGCATCTCCGCCCATCCAGATCGGCAGATGCGGCTTCTGGAAGGGCTTGGGCTCGAACGCGACGTCGCGGAAGGAGACATATTTGCCCTCGAAGATGGGATATTCTTTGGTCCAGAGTTCGATGATCGCCTGGATATATTCTTCGCTCATCGCACCGCGTTCGTTGTAGGGGACGCCGAGCACGTCGAACTCAGCCTTCAGCCAGCCGACAGCGAAAGTAACGGTGACGCGCCCACTGCACAGCCAGTCGATCGTCGATAGCGCCTTGGCGGTGATGATCGGGTGCTGCACCGGCAGGATGGCGATGCAGGAGTTGACCCGGATATTTTCAGTCGCGCCGGCATAAAAGGCCATTGTTGGATAGGCGCTGAGGTGGTGGGGGCCGGACAGCTCAACATGCGCCCTCGGGACGATGTGGTGTTCCGGCACGCTGATCTGGGCATAACCGAGCTTTTCCGCCCAGCGGGCAAACCGAACCTGGTCTGCGCCGGTGACGGCCGCTTCCCACGGCTGGCATGTCGCCTTGAGCCGGAGCATGTGCGGCATCGAAAACCCCAATTTCATGCTCCCCGCCCCTTCCGAAAACGATGTTCTGCAATATCGCGGAAGTGGGGACGCACACTACTTCTTTTTCTTCACAGGCGTTGTCATCCCGCATGGCAGGGTGGGCGAGGCCTTCGACCAATCCGCAGAATGGTTACTGTTGATTGTCCGCGGCAGTGCGAAGCATGGGCGGGCGCGTGCCGCGTGCGACATCGACGTGCTTGAGCGCCGGCTTCGAGGCGAACTTGGATTTGTGCGCCCGAAACGCGACGCGCTTTGGTGACGGCATCGATTTGTCGGCGACCGGGCCGGCCAGCTTGTCCGTCGGCACCTTCTGCATCATGACATGGGCGGCGTTGGACGCGAGGGCCCTGGGCATCGCGGTTGCGGGATGGCTTCTGCCGCGATCGGCGAGCTCTGGAAGCGGCGTGGCCGCAGCATTGTTCGCCGGGTGCTTCAGGCTCGCCAGCAGGGCAAGGTTGTTGGCGATCTTGTCATTGCCGGCACCGGCAGCCGAGGCTTGCGCCAGCAATCTTTGCGCGCCGTCGAGATCGCCGGCCAGCATCCGCGACACGGCGTAATTGTTCAGGACTTCCGGCGCGCCGGGACGCAGCGACAGCGCGTGTTCGTAGGCCAGCTTCGCCTGCGCGTGATCGTCGAGCTGGTCGCAGACGACGCCGAGTGCGGAATAGAGCGTCCAGTCGTTCGCCTGGAGCTCGAGCGCGCGCTTCACGAAGGGAAGGGCATCCTGGGGACGGCCTTGCTGGGCGAGGACCTTGCCATATTCGCCGACCACGAGCGGATCGTCGGGGGCGACGAGCATGAGTTGACCGAGCGCCCGGGCAGCAGCGGCGTAATCGCCCTTCGTCCGCAAAAGATGGGCGCGCGCGATTTCTCCCGACAGCGTGGCCGGCAGGGCATTCGCGGCGGCGGGCCGGTCGGCATCCGCGGCCGGCGCGCTCGGAGCAGTGGCTGCATCTCGCGCACCGGCGGTTCCGCATCCGGCGACCCAGACGGCGCAGAAGGCTAGGGCGGCATTGCGCGCGAAGTGACGAACCATGGCTGTCCCTCGGGTGTCCATGGCGCAGCATGCCTCGCAAGGTTCAACAAACGCTTAAGCATTTTCCCGAGATTGCGCCGAACTTCGTTTCGGTGCATCGAAATATTGACGCAATGGGTGTGTTCTATGGTGCAATGAAACGCACAATCTCCGTGCTGGCTGCCCTGGCGATAGGCTGCGTGCTCGCGCTCGCCGGTTTCGCGGTCGCGAGTCTGACCACGGCCCAAACCGTGGCGCCGCACCTGTCCTTCGTCATCGCCACCGGTTCGACAGGGGGAACCTATTTTCCGATCGGCCAGGCGATTGCCGCGATCATCAGCCATCCGCCGGGCGTCGCGCGTTGCGACATGAGTGGCGTGTGCGGGCCGGCGGGCTTGGTGGCCTCCGCGCGCACGAGCTCCGGTGCCGTCGCCAATGTCCTCGACGTCAGTGACGGGCGCGCCGATGCCGCTCTCGCGCAGTCCGACGTCATTGCGCAAGCGCTCGCGGGCAAGGGCATGTTTCTCAAATACGGTCCACAAAGCCACGTTCGCGCGATCGCGGACCTTTTTCCGGAAGATGTGCATGTGGTGGCGGCCGCGGCGGCGCATATAACGCAAATTGCCGATCTCAGGGGCAAGCGCGTCGCGCTCGGCGCGCCCGAATCGGGGACGGTTGATACGGCACGGGCGGTTCTCGCCGCCTATCGCATTGCGCCGTGGCGGATCAAGGCGAGCTATGACCCGCCCGAAATCGCCGCCCAACGTCTCGATCGCGGCGAGCTCGATGCGTTTTTCTTTGTCGGCGGGGCACCGGTCATGCTCATCCGGGGCCTCGTCGCCCGCGGCAAGGCCGTGCTCGTGCCGATCGACGGCGCGGGCCGCAAGCGTCTGATCGCCTCCCGGCCCGGCCTCTCGGAAGGCACGATCGCCGCCGACGATTATCCGGGCAGCCATGGCGCGACCGAGACGGTCAGCGTGCGCGCGGTCTGGATCGTCAACGATGCGGTGCCGGCGGGCGTCGTCTATGGCGTGACCAGGGCGCTGTTCAATCCGGCCAATCGCGAACTTCTGGACAGCGCACATCCGAGCGCGCGCTTCATCCGTCTCGAATCGGCGACGAAGAATCTTCCGGCGCCGCTCCATCAAGGTGCCGTCCGTTTTTATCGAGAGACCGGCACGCCGCTGGGTACGGCCGTGGCCACGTCCCTCCCGCGCCGGGGGTAGAAGTCAAGCCAGACCCGCGTCGATTTCCGCCTGCGCGGCGCGTTTCCAATCCTGCATCGCGGGAAGCGCGAAGATGCGGCTGGAATAATCCACGAGCGCGGGCGGAAGAGCGATGCCGTAGGTGCGGAAGCGCGAGACGACGGGCGCATACATGCAATCGGCGGCCGAAAACCGTCCGAACAGGAATCCGCCATTCGTGCCATAGCGCGAAAGCGTATCGCTCCAGGCGGCAACGATGCGCGCGATCTGCGCGTTTGTTGCGTCGCGCAATTGCGGCGCAGGTAGCGCCCTCGCGAAATTCATCGTCAGCTGGTCGCGGACATCGGCAAATCCCGAATGCATTTCGGCGGCCAGGGAACGCGCCTCGGCGCGCGCCCGCGCATCGTCGGGCCACAGGCCGGCCTCTGGATGGCGCTCGGCCAGCGTCTCGAGAATCGCCAGACTGTCCCAGATGGCATAGCGCGATCCGTTCTCTTCGATTTCGAGCACGGGGACACGCCCTGCCGGGGTGCGCCGCTCGAGGTCCGCATGGGTCGTATCGCGGCGAAGATGGATGAGTTCTTCCGCGAACGGCACGCCGATATGGCGCAGCGCCAGATAGGGCCTCAGGCTCCAGCTCGACCAATTTCTGGTTCCGACAATCAGCGTGTAGCGGGTGGTCATGGCGAATGCTCCGATTGCGGAAGCTCCACACGACTTCTAGATTCGCGAAGCTATTCGCGCAAAGGTTTCCTGCATGCATCCCTGCCTTGCCCGACGTGCACAGCACGCAATTCCGCTTCACGCCGTGACGGCGGCCGATCTCAAGGCATGGCTTGCAAAGCGGCCCGCGCGCGAATCGCGCTGGCTCAGCCAATCCGGCTTCGCGGCCAAGAGCGAGGAGCTGGTGCCGGTCAGCGATGAAGCGGGCGCCATCGCGTGTTTCGTGCTGGGCTTGGGCAAGGGCGGCGATCCGCTGGCGCTCGCCGCGTTTTCGGAGAACCTGCCGGCGGGCACCTATGCTTTGGGCGAAGTGCCGCAAGAACTGGGCGGCGCGCGCGGCGCGCTCGCCTGGCTGCTTGGCCTCTATGCCTTCGGCCGCTATCGCAAGGACGAGACAGCGCGGCCCAGGCTCGTCTTGCCGGAGGGCGTCGACGGCGGGGAAATCACGCGCATCGCCGAGGGCGTTTTCCTCGCCCGCGATCTGATCAACACGCCGTCGAACGACATGGGGCCGGTAGAACTCGCGGCAGCTGCCTCCGGTCTTGCCAAGCGCCACGGCGCCAAACTGTCGCTGATCGTGGGCGATGCGTTGTTGAAAGCGAATTATCCGCTCATCCACACCGTCGGGCGTGCCTCGGCGCGAGCGCCGCGGCTGATCGATTTCACTTGGGGCCGGGCGGGCGCGCCGAAGGTCACGCTGGTCGGCAAGGGCGTCTGTTTCGATTCCGGCGGTCTCGATCTCAAGCCGTCGTCGGGCATGCTGACGATGAAGAAGGACATGGGCGGGGCTGCGGTGGTGCTCGGCCTCGCGCAGATGATTATGGATGCGAAACTTGATCTGCGCCTGCGCGTTCTGATCCCCGTCGCGGAGAACTCGGTTTCCGGCAACGCCTATCGACCGGGCGACGTGCTCGCGAGCCGCAAGGGTCTCTCGATCGAAATCGGCAATACGGATGCGGAGGGGCGCCTTGTGCTGGCCGATGCGCTGACTGAAGCCGATCGCGAGACGCCCGATCTTTTGATCGACATTGCGACATTGACCGGCGCGGCGCGCGCCGCCACCGGCATGGAAGTGCCGCCCTTCTTTACCGACGACGAAGCGCTCGCAAGCGATCTGATGCGCCATGCGACGCAGGTACACGATCCGCTGTGGCGCCTGCCGCTGTGGCACGGCTACGAGCCGACGATTGCGAGCGCAATCGCCGATCTTAACAATGCGCCCGATTACAATCTGGCGGGAGCGATCACCGCGGCGCTGTTTCTCAATCGTTTCGTCGAGCGCGCAAAGTCGTGGGTGCATTTTGACATCGGCGCCTGGACCGACCGCCCCCGCCCCGGCCGCCGCAAGGGCGGCGAGGCGAATGCGGCGCGGGCGGTTTATGCGTTGCTGAAGGAGCGGTACGGGAAAGGATAGCCGCGTTCAGCCGCTAGCGATGTGCCTCTCCCCACGCAGGAGTAGGCGAAAGGCCACGCGCTACATTCCTCGCCCGCGACGTGCCGCGTCGAATATCTCGCGACAACTCCGATTGCCTACTTCCCGGCCGGCAGCGGCGCGGGCGTATCGGCAAGCGTGCGCAGATAGCCGATCAGATCGGTGCGATCCTTGACGCTCGACAGGCCCGCAAAGCTCATCTTCGTTCCGGGCACCATCATCTGCGGTTGCTTCAGATAGACGAACAGCTTGTCGAAGGTCCACGGATCGTGGTTTGCCGTCATCGCGCTGGAATAGCTGTAGCCGGGATGCGTTGCCCGCGGACGGTTGACGACGCCCCACAGATTGGGACCGATCATGTTGGGGCCACCCTTGGTCAGGTCGTGGCATTGCTGGCAGCGCGCGCTGACCTCTTTGCCGTGGGCGATATCGGCATGGGCGATGTCGGGGCCGGCCTCGGCGGCCTGCTGCGCCGCCGGTGCGGGCGCACCGGAAGCTGCGGGTGCAGCGGCGGCAGGCGCTGCTGCAGCAGCCTTGGCCGGCGCGGGCGCCGGGATCGGGGCGGGCTTATCCGCCAGCGTGCGCAAATAGGCGATCAGATTGATGCGATCCTGCGCGCTGCGCAGCCCGGCAAAGGTCATCTTCGTGCCGGGCACCATCTCGGCGGGCGATTTCAGATAAACGAACAGCTTGTCATAGCTCCAGGGCTCGTGGTTCGCCATCATCGCGCTCGAATAGTCGAAACCCGGATGCGTGGCGCGAGGACGATTGACGATGTCCCACAGATTGGGACCGATCTTGTTGGGACCGCCCTTGGTCAGGTCGTGGCATTGCTGGCAGCGTTCGGCGACCTTCTCGCCGTCGGCAATGCTCGCCTTGGGAAGTTCGGTGCCGAAATCCGGCAACGCCTCGGCCACCGGCCCGGCGGCTGCAGGAGCGTTCGAAGCGGTTGCCGTGGGCACACCTTGAACGACGTAACCGGGGGTCGCCGGCGGAGGCACCTCGAAGAGGGCGCCGATCACGATCTTCAACACAAGGACGAAAAGCAGGGTGCCGAGGACCGCGCCAGCGATCTTGTTCCACTCCCAGGAATCCATAAGGTCTGGCTCCGTGTTGATGAGGCTTGCGCCGGTTCCGTTTCTCAATAAGGGATGATCTGCGCCGGCGAAATGCCCCGAAGCCGTCCCCCCAAAGACCGGGCGACATTACCCGCCGCACTTCATGCGTCATTGCGGCGAAGCGTCGCACAAGTG
>JBAVOL010000131.1:0-12214 GCA_049692035.1 Rhizomicrobium sp. | reverse complement strand
CGACCAGGCGGGTCTTGGCAAGTCCGGGCACACCGACAAGCAGGCCATGCCCGCCTGCAAGCAACGTCACCAGGGTCTGATCGACCACTTCGTGCTGGCCGAAGATGACGCGGCCGATGCCTTCGCGCACTTTGGTGAAGAGGGACGCTGCCGCCTCGGCATGGGCGACGGCTGCGCTGTCGTCCGGCGCTTCGGTGATGGCTGGAATATCGGTCATATCATCGTCCTGTCGGGGCGGCCCATGATGCGGCGGTCCTGTCGGTCGACAGGATATCCCAAGTTGCCGGTCTCAAGACCGGCGCTTATGCTTGAAGCGTCGGCGCCGCGCTAGTGCGCCAGAGCATCGGAAACTCGCTCGCCGACGTGCCCCGAGATGTAGTGAATTTCGGATTCGCCGCATCAGGGGATGGCTTTATGTTGCACCCCGCTCACGCGCGCGCAACTGTCAAACGTCCCCGCCGGTGCCCATGTTTTGCACTTTGCCGTGAGGGAAGATGGACAAATTCTTGCGGGAGGTGGAATGACCAATCCGGACGGCTTTCCTATCGGTCTTGCAAGCCTGCAGCACGATGCGGCGGCCGGCCGGGCATTGCCGCCGGTCGAGCGCTGGAATCCGCCTTATTGCGGCAAAATCGACATCCGCATCGCCCGCGACGGCACCTGGTATCATGAGGGCACGGCGTTCGGCCGGCGCGAACTCGTCCGGCTGTTTTCCACCATCCTGCGCAAAGATTCCGACGGATTCTATCTGGTGACCCCGGCCGAGAAACTGCGCATCCGCGTCGACGACGCACCGTTCGTCGCCGTCCTCTTGGGCGTAGAGGGCGAAGGCGAAGCGCAGCGGCTGATCTTCACGACCAATGTCGGCGACGAAACGATCGCCGGGCGTGACAATCCCATCCGCGTCGAAACCAATAAAGAGACCGGCGAGCCAGCGCCCTATGTCCATGTGCGCCGCGGCCTCGAAGCGCGGATCGCGCGCAGCGTCTTCTATCAACTGGCCGATCTGGCCGTGCCCGGGGAAAACGGGTTCATCGGCATATGGAGCCAGGGCGTGTTCTTTCCGCTTGGGCCGGCATCGTGAGCGGCGATGCGGCGCGCGATTGGGCCCGGCGGATCGGCGCCGACGGCGCCGGGACATTGCGCGAAAGGCTTTTGCGCGAACCGCCCGCCGTGCCGCTCAAGCCCACGCGCGGCGATTACGACCTCAATCCGGATGTCCGCCCGCCTCTCGGGAACGCACTGCTTCCCGCGGCGGTGCTGCTTCCGATCATCCGGCACCCCGACCCTTCCGTGCTGTTTACACGGCGCACGGAGCATTTGTCGCGCCATGCGGGGCAAGTGAGCTTTCCGGGCGGGCGCGCCCATGAAAGCGACCGCTCCCTGGTGGAAACCGCGTTGCGCGAAACCGCCGAGGAAGTGGGCATCGCGCCCGCGTTCGTTTCGATCGCGGGCTTTCTGGACCCCTACGAGACCGGCACGGGCTTCGCGATCCTTCCCGTCGTCGGCATTGTGCACGAAGGGTTCACCCTGGCGCCCGACGCCAATGAGGTCGCCGAAGTGTTCGAAGTCCCCCTTGCCTTTCTGCTCGATCCGCGCAATCGGGAAAGGCACAGCACCGAATGGGAAGGCACCCAACGCGAATTCTACGTCTTTCAGCATGACGGTCATTATATTTGGGGTGCGACCGCTGCGATCCTGGTGAATTTCGGCGAAAGGATCCTGAGCGGATGATGCGAAAGCTCGATCCCGCGCGCGTCGAATGGATGCGCGAGGCGTCTACATTGCGGCTCATGGGCGTGCTGGCGAAAGACGGCGGCGACGCGCGTTTCGTGGGCGGCGTCGTGCGCAACACGCTCCTCGGCCTCGCGGTCAAGGATATCGACATCGCGACGCCCTTGCCGCCCGACGAAGTCATGCGCCGGCTGAAGCGCGCGAACATTCGTGCGGTGCCGACCGGCATCGATCACGGCACGATCACGGCCATTGTCGACGGCAGGCCCTTCGAGGTGACCACGCTGCGCCGCGACGTGTCGACCGACGGGCGGCACGCCACTGTCACCTACACGACCGACTGGCGCGAAGACGCAGCCCGCCGCGACTTCACGATCAACGCGCTCTATGCCTCGGCGGACGGCGAAATCTTCGATTATCACGGCGGCCTCGCCGATCTTGCGCAGGGGCGCGTGCGTTTTATCGGCGATGCGCGCGCACGCATCCGCGAAGATTATTTGCGCATCCTGCGGTTGTTCCGTTTCCACGCCTGGTACGGCAAGGGCGACATCGATCCCGACGCGCTGAACGCCGTCGCGCACGAGAAAGCCGGCCTGGCAAAATTGTCCGGCGAACGCATCCAGCAGGAATTCCTGCGGCTCCTCGAAGCGGCAAATCCGGTCGCCGTCCTGCGCATCATGGCGGCGAACGGCATCCTCGCCGAGATTCTGCCCGGCACGCTCGACATCGCCCGCCTGGAGCATCTTTGCGCGATCGATGCGGAAAACTTCTTCATCCCCGACCCGATGCTGCGGCTGGCCGCTTTGTTGTCCGGCGGTGAAACGGCGGTTGCCGATCGCTTCAAATTGTCGAACAAGGATCGCGCGCGGCTCGAAGATCTCGCGAGCGCCAACGAGACGATCGTCTCCCATCTTTCCATTCGCGAATTGCACAAGTTGCTCTATCGGCTGGAGCGTGCACGCTTCAAGGATCGCGTTTTTCTGCGTTGGGCGGAGGACACAAAACCATCGAACGCCGTGCGGTGGCGCGCGCTGCTCGCACTCGCCGACGCCTGGGAGCCGCCCGTTTTCCCGCTCACGGGGCGTGACGTGATGATGGCAGGCGTTGCCGAAGGTCCATTGGTCGGCCGCATCCTCGCCGAAGTGGAAGAATGGTGGATCGACAGCGATTTCACCGACGACGCATTCTCGCTCGCGGAACGGCTCAAAGCGGTCGTCCAGGCGACGGCTTTTTGAACGGAACGCACATGAAACTCGAAGTTCTCGATTCGCTCAGCCTCGCCGGAAATCCGGAAAAAGCGAACGAAGATGCATTCGCGCATCGCGAACGCGCAGCAATTGTCCTTGATGGCGCGACAGGGCTCGGCGAAAAGCTCATGCCGGGACCGAGCGATGCGGCCTGGCTATCGCGCTTTGCCGCAAATCGGCTGATGGCCTATATTGGCGAAGGTGCCGACGCGCGGGAGGCCGTCGCCGCGGCGCTGTTCGATGCGCAAACCGCCTTCGGCCAATTGCAGCGGCGCGCGCCGGTCGAGACCTACGAAATGCCGTTCGCCTCGATGATGCTGGCGGTGCTGGACGATGGCGCACTCGATTTTGCGTGGTATGGCGATTGCGCCGCGCTGATCGGCCGCCCGGCCCAGTCCGTCGAGATTGTCGGCGAGGCGCTCGCCAAGCGCCGACGAGAAGGCGATCGGGTGCGTGCGCTGGCAACCAGCACAGGCGAACAAGCGGCGGCGCCGGGCATACGCGAAGTCTTCCTGCCGGCGCTGCGCGCGATGCGCAATCTCGTCAACACGCCGCGCGGCGGCTGGCTGTTCGGCCCCGACGTAACTGCGGCCGATCATGTAGAGCAAATGCGCACGGAGATATCCGCCGGCACACATCTCCTCCTGGTCACGGATGGATTCCTCGCGCTCGCCAGCGATTACGCGCGCTACACTATCGACACGCTGTTCGACGCCGCGAAGAATGCGGGGCTCGCCGCGTTGGGCCGCGAATTGCGCGCGATCGAGGATGCCGATCCCGAAGGCCGCCAATTCCCGCGCTTCAAGAAAAGCGACGACGCGACAGCGTTGTTGCTAAAGGTCGCGGAAGATTGAGGCCCGACGTGGAAATCAATTCGGCGGATTGTTGGCCTCGAGAAATTTGACTGTGGCGTTCAACATCTGAAGCCGCATTTCGCTGCGCGACAGCCAATGGTCTTCATTGTCGAATTCGACGAAATCGACCGGCTTTCCCGCCTTTCGCAATTCATCGGCCATGTTCTCGCTTTGCGCGATCGGCACGACGGTATCGTCGCGGCCGTGAATGAGCAGGATCGGGATATCGATCTGGTCGACATGTTTGATCGGTGAAATCGCGTCGAGCGATGCATCATCTGGATCGCTAGTGCCCAGATAACGCTCCCAACGGCGGACATCCACAATATCGGGATTTACGCCCGCAGATTGCAGATAGCGCAGAAAATCATGCAGATTGGACTCCCCGGCATCGGATACGGCGCAGCGATAGACGCCTTTGTCCAAAGTCGCTCCCGCCAACGCCGCGTAACCGCCATAGCCCCGCCCGACAATGCAGACACGCTTGGGATCGACGATTCCCTGGGCCGCCAAAGCCCGCACGCCATCCGACAGATCGGTTTGCATCTTGCGGCCCATTTGTCCGAAGCCCGCCGACAGCAAATCCCAGCCGAACCCGTCCGAACCGCGAAACTGCGGCTCCAACACCGCATAGCCGCGCGACGCGAGGCCTTGGGGCAGCCAGTAGAATCCCGGACCGTTGCGCTCGAATGGGCCGCCATGCGGCAGCACGATCAGCGGCAGGTTCTTGGCCGCATGATTGATCGGCAGCGTCAGATAGGCCGAAATGGAACGGCCGTCGCCTGCGGAATAGGTGATCCACTTCACCGGCGCATAATCGTCGGGGCCGATATCGTCATATTCCCGGCCGATCATATCGGATTTGTGAGTCGTCATATCGACAAGATGATAGGCGTCGCCGTATTCCGGACCGGAGACCTTCAGCACGATTTTGTTCCAATCGTCGGTCCACGAAATCAATTCGACATCCGTCGTGTCGGGATAGGCTGCCGCAATGCTTTTCCATACCGTTTCGGCCCGGGAGGAGCCGAATGCGTAATCCGTTTTGTCGGTATAGTGCACCCCGCCGATGATCCGGCTGCTTAAGCGATCGAGAATAGGCCAACCGGCATCGAACTCCGGTTTCGTCAACGATGCGGCGCTGCCGTCTTTCAACGAAATTCGTTTGTATTCGGTTTGACCATTGTTGGGGATCGACACCACAACGGCGCTGCCGTCTTCCATCAGCCCATCAACATAAGGAGGGTCGACCGGAGCGAGAACATCGAGCACCGCCGTCCACGACCCGTTAACGTTCGACTGCAAAGTCCAATGTCGGGAATCATCGTCGTAATCGCTCTGGGCAACGATTGCGCCATTCGCGTCAACAACCCAATCCGTGTATAGTGAAGAACTGCCCTTCACCATTCTGGCGACCACCGAATCGAAATCCACTTCGAACAAGGCGCGCTTCCCATATCCGCCGGGGACAGGGAAATAAATGCCGTCAACGAACACGACAGTTTTTCCATCGATCACGCGTATCCGTGGCAAACCGCCAACGATATTCATCATAGGCACGAGACTATCGGACTTCTGCAGCAATGCGGTTGTTTTGCCCGAATCCAGGTTGAAAAACTGCGCCGCCCACCATTCCTGCCGCGGTCCAATTGGGCCGGCCGCATGCGTCGTCGTCGATGTCGTCAGCAGCAAATGTTTGTTGTCGGCCCAAGTCAGGTCGCGGAGCTTCGTATCACCGATATCTACCCCGCCGAGCAGCTTTCCGGTCAGCAAAGACTGAATGGCAACAATTCGCTTCGCGCCAGCCGCGCGCACATAGGCATACGCGCTTCCGTCCGGAGAAATCGTCACGTGTTCCAAATTCGGCAGATGGCCATACGCCTCGATCGGCGTGGATTTGGCGCTCGAGCACAACAGTATGGTCAGCATGATTGCCGACGCCAAAACCCGCTGCCCCCTCATGATCCCCGCCCCCAAGCGCAGCCTTCGACTATTCAAGCGTAGAATAAAACGGAAATCACAATACGACAACGATCGATATTACGCCGTGCCGGATGTTTGGCAATGGGAGAATATTCATTGAACCACTTTGATGGAGATGCCGGCTCAATACAGTATGGCAACACACCAGGAACAGAACTCGTCAGCCTAACAACGCCGCGCTATCGCCCCAAGCGCGCAAACGTCGCGTCCGACATTGTAGAATTCCCGCGCTTCAAGAAAAGCGACGACGCGAGCGCGTTGTTGTTGGGGGTGGCGTGACGGCGAAGACGCTTGATAGATTTCCACGCCGCCGAACCAGATCATCTTGAGCGCCACATAAAGGACGATGACCAGCCCTGCATAGCTGATCCATGGATGGCGCTGCAGCAGTGCGGCGACCAGCGCTGCCGCAAATCCCATCAGTGCAATCGACAGCATGAGACCGATGACCAGCACCCAGACGTGATTCATCGCGGCGCCGGCGACCGCCAGCACGTTGTCGAGCGACATGGACAAATCGGCCGCTGCGATCTGCAGGATGGCGCGCGGGACATTGCAGGGCTCTTCCGGCCCGCATCCCGCGTCGATCTGGTTGGCGATTGCCCTGGCCCCAACCTTTTCGTCATGGGAGTGGTGGATATCGCGATAGAGCCGCCACGCAACCCACAGAAGCAGAATGCCGCCCGCAAACATCAGCCCGATCTTTGCGAGGATCGTGGCCGTGAGCATCGCCAGCACCAGCCGCAAGACCACCGCGGCAGCCAAGCCCCAGAAAATCACCTTGCGCCGCTGCGGCTTGGGCACGTGCGTTGCCGCCAGACCGATCACGACGGCATTGTCGCCGGCCATCGTGAGATCGATCAGGATCACCTGGATCAGCGCGGCGAAGGCAGGGGATATCAGGTGAAGGCCGTGCAAATTATCCTCGCGAGGCTCCGATCAGGGCCAACTCGCCTCGGGGGGAAGCGACATCAGGATCGCTTCGACATTGCCGCCCGTCTGCAAGCCGAACCGCGTGCCCCTGTCATATAGCAGGTTGAACTCCACATAGCGGCCCCGGCGGACGAGCTGGTGGGCGCGCTCGCTCGCGCTCCAGGGTTCGTTCATGTGCTGCCTGACGATGGGGGGATAGGCTTCGAGGAATGCGAGGCCCACATCGCGCATAAAGGCGAAATCCGCCTCCCAGTCGCCACTGTCGAGATGATCATAGAAAATTCCGCCGACGCCGCGCGGTTCGCCGCGGTGCGGCAGGAAAAAATATTCGTCGCACCATTTCTTGAAGCGCGGGTAATAATCCGCGTCGTGGCGGTCGCAGGCGCGTTTCAGCGCGGCGTGAAAATAATACCGGTCGCTTTCGTTCGCGACCATCGGCGTGAGGTCGGCGCCGCCGCCGAACCAGCTCTTCGCCGTCGCGAAATGCCGCGTGTTCATGTGTACCGCCGGCACATGCGGATTGTGCATATGGGCGACGAGGGAAATGCCGGACGCCCAGAACCGCGGATCGTCTTCCATTCCCATTTCCCTGGCAAAGGCCGGCGAGAAGCTGCCATAGACCGTCGAAATATTGACGCCGACTTTCTCGAAGACCCGACCGCGCATGATCGATATGACGCCGCCGCCTGCATCCGCGCCGTCTTCGCTCGGCCGCAACCAGGATTTGCGCTCGAACCGGCCGGGCGCCCGCTCGGCCAGCGGACCCGTGAGTTCGTCCTCCAGCGTCTCGAACGCCGCACAGATGCGGTCGCGCAATTCCACCAGCCACGCCTGGACGCGCGCTTTGCGCGCTGCGATGAGGTCGTCAGAGGTCAACCGGAAATCTCCCCATCTGCCGTAGCGCCTCTCCCAATACCATCGCGCCCGCCTGGGCGACATTGAGCGAGCGTAAGCCCGGCTTCAATGGAATCCGCAACACCGCGTGTGCCGCGTCGCGCGCTTCGCGCGGAACCCCGGCACTTTCCCGCCCGAGAAGGATGATGTCGCCGGGCGCGAACGCAAAATCGGTATAAGCCATCGCCCCACTGCGGCTCAGCAGGACGATCCGGCCGCCCTCGATGCACAGCTTTTCGCAAAACGCGGCCCAGGACGGGTGACGCCGATATTCGGCGTGCGACAGATAATCCATGCCCGCGCGGCGAAAGCCTCTGTCGCTGAACAGGAAGCCGCAAGGCTCGATGATGTCGATGCCCACGCCCAGGCAGGCGCCGAGCCGGATCAGGGCTCCCGCGTTCTGCGGAATATCCGGTTGGTAGAGAGCGAGGCGCATCGCAGTGGTTCCGTCTTTGGAAATAGCGCGCATTTTATGCGTCATCGTGCCGCATAACCCTCTGAACCTGACCCTCTATTTTACCCCGCAATTCCGGGGTGCGCCGGGGGACTGTGACGGATGGTGCACCGCACTCAATCCTGTCTGTCGAAGCACCCACAGCATAGAAGGTGAATTCGTGGCAAACGTGACATCGGCCGAGCCCAACCGGCGCGACTTCCTTTACATTGCAACGGGGGCCGTCGGGGCCGTCGGCGTAGCGCTGGCTGCCTGGCCTTTCATCGACCAGATGAATCCCACGCCATCGGCGCTGGCGCTGGGTTCGATCGAAGCCGACATTTCGACGATCCAGCCCGGCCAGCAGGTCGTGTTCACCTGGCGCAGCCATCCGCTGTTCGTCCGCCGGCGCACGCCGAAGGAAATCGCGGAGGCCCGGGCCGTCCCGCTGTCTGAACTGCCCGATCCGCTCGCGCGCAATGCCAATCTCGAAGAGAACGCACCGGCCACCGACGCGAATCGCGAGTTCAAGCCGGAATGGCTGGTTCTCGTCGGCGTCTGCACCCATCTGGGCTGCACGCCGACCGTCCTGGAAGGCGATTACGGCGGCTGGCTCTGCCATTGCCACGGTTCGCAATACGACACCGCCGGACGCATCCGCAAAGGGCCGGCCCCGCAGAACCTGGCGGTGCCACCTTATGCCTACCTGTCCGACACCCGCATCAAGATCGGTTGAGGAACAAAACCATGTCCGGCCCATCGACCTACGTCCCGCAAACCGGCTTCACCCGCTGGC
Source organism: Rhizomicrobium sp. (assembly GCA_049692035.1). Lineage (GTDB taxonomy): Bacteria > Pseudomonadota > Alphaproteobacteria > Micropepsales > Micropepsaceae > Rhizomicrobium. The sequence goes on along the minus strand of JBAVOL010000131.1, from coordinate 3,340 downwards.
TCGACACGCGCTTGCCGATCCTGCGGCTCACGCACGACACGATGACGACCTTCCCGACGCCCAGAAACCTCAATTTCTGGTATGCGTTCGGTGCCATCCTCACCGCCATGCTCGGCATTCAGATCGTCACCGGCATCGTCCTGGCGATGCACTACGTGCCCAATTCGCAGATGGCATTCGACAGCGTCGAAAACATCATGCGCGACGTGAATTACGGCTGGCTGCTGCGCTACATGCATGCGAACGGCGCGTCATTCTTCTTCCTCGCGGTCTACATCCATATGTTCCGCGGTCTCTATTACGGCTCCTACAAGGCGCCGCGCGAGGTCCTGTGGATTCTGGGCGTCATCATCTATGTGCTGATGATCGTGACGGCGTTCATGGGCTACGTGCTTCCTTGGGGGCAGATGTCGTACTGGGCAGCCACGGTCATCACCAATCTGTTCACCTCGTTCGACCAGCTCTCCCATTTCGTGAACCCGCACTGGAACGTGGGCACGACGATCGCCTATTGGATCTGGGGCGATTTCGGTGTCAGCAACGCGACGCTGAACCGCTTCTTCAGTCTCCACTATCTCCTGCCCTTCGTGATTGCCGCCGTCGTGGGCCTGCACATCTGGGCGCTGCACGTGCCGGGCAACAACAATCCGCTCGGGATCGACGTGAAAGGCCCCCAGGACACGGTTCCGTTTCACCCCTATTACACGGTGAAGGACCTCTGGATCCTGTCCATGTTTCTCATTGTCTATGCGGTGGTCGTTTTCTATGCGCCGGACGCGCTCGGCAATCCGGACAACTACACGCCGGCCAATCCGCTGGTGACGCCGCCCGACATCGTGCCCGACTGGTATCTGCTGCCGTTCTACGCCATGTTGCGTTCGATCCCGCAAAAGCTGATCGGCGTTCTGGTGCTGTTCGGCGCGCTTCTGACGCTCGTCTTCATTCCGTGGCTCGACACCTCGAAAGTGCGCTCCGGCAGATTCCGTCCGATGTTCAAGGTCCTGTTCTGGATCTTCGTGATCGACGCGCTGCTCCTGGGCTATCTCGGCTCGCAACCGGTCGACGGAACGTTCTTCGGGACGGGATTGTCGGACGTGTGGATCGCGCGCTTCGCCACTTTGTACTATTACGCATTCTTCTGGGTCGGTATGCCGGTCCTGGGGATCATCGAGACGCCGAAACCCTTGCCGGCCACCATCGCGACTGCGGTGCTTGGTGCGAAAGCAGCGGCAGCCGAGTAAGGACAATGAACATGCGCATCGCACTCGGTTTGGGATTCTCGCTGGCCGCTCTTTTCGGTCTCGCGACCACGGCCGCCGCCGACACCGTCAGCAGCCTCCCGGCGCTACCGCCCAAGGATGTGAGCTGGTCGTTCGACGGCCCGTTCGGACATTACGACCGCGCGGCCCTGCAACGCGGCTTCCAGGTCTACAAGGAAATCTGCTCCGCCTGTCACAGCCTCAACCGTGTGGCGTTTCACACGCTCAGCGATGAAGGCGGCCCCGGCTTCACGCCGGAGCAGGTGAAGGCGATCGCGGCGGGCTACAAGATCCCCGCCGCGCCCAACGACATGGGCGATCTGTTCGACGACAAAGGCAATCGCCTCACGCGTCCGGGCGTCATCGCCGATTACTTCCCGCCGCCCTTCGCCAATGAACAGGCCGCTCGCGCCGCCAACAACGGCGCCCTGCCGCCCGATCTGTCGGTTATCGTCAAGGCACGCGAGGGTGGGCCATCTTACGTCTTCTCGATCCTGACCGGCTTCGGACAGACCCCGCCCGCGAATTTCAAAGTATTGTCGGGCAAGTTCTACAATCCCTATTTCAACGGCCGGAACATCTCGATGCCGCCGCCGCTGGTCGACGGCGCCGTCACCTATTCGGACGGCACCAAGGCGACGATCGAGCAGGAAGCGCACGACGTCGTGACATTCCTGAGCTGGGCCGCGGAACCCAAGATGGAAGAGCGCAAGCGGCTGGGATTCGGAGTGATCGCGTTCCTCTTGCTCCTCTCCGCTCTGCTCTATCTTTCCTATCGCAAGATCTGGCACGACAAGCACTGACGGAACTGCGGGCGGTCCCCGCCCGCCTCTTCGTATATTCCAGCGGGACATGCGGGCGAGACGCCCGCGGTCCTATCTACTTTTTTGCCGACCGATTCCACGCTACACAACAGCCATGACCAACACTCTTCTCGGCATTATCGGCGGTAGCGGCGTCTACGACATTCCCGGTCTCGAGAATGCACGCTGGGAGCGTGTCGCCTCGCCCTGGGGCGAGCCGTCGGATGCATTGCTGTTCGGGCGCTTCAAGGGCGTCGATCTGGTGTTCCTGCCGCGCCACGGGCGCGGGCATATCCAGTCGCCCACCTCGATCAATTACCGCGCCAATATCGATGCGCTGAAGCGCGCAGGCGCGACCGATATCATCTCCATTTCGGCCTGCGGCTCGTTCCGCGAGGAACTGGCGCCGGGCACCTTCGTCATTGTCGACCAGTTCATCGACCGCACCCATTCCCGCGAGAAGAGCTTCTTCGGACCGGGATTCGTCGCGCATGTGTCGATGGCCCATCCGATCTGCCCCAGGCTCGCCGAGGCGCTCCATGAGGCATGCCGCGAGGAAGCCATCGCGCACGCCAAAGGCGGCACCTATCTCGCGATGGAAGGCCCGCAATTCTCCTCGCTCGCGGAATCCAACCTTTACCGGTCTTGGGGCTGCGCCGTGATCGGCATGACCGCCATGCCCGAAGCCAAGCTCGCGCGCGAGGCCGAGCTTCCCTATGGGCTTGTCGCCATGGTGACAGATTACGATTGCTGGCATCCCGACCACGATCATGTGACCGTCGATCAGGTGATCAAGGTGCTCGGCGACAACGCCGAAAAAGCGCGGCGGCTGGTCATGGCCGTGGCGCCGAAGCTCGGGCCCGAGCGCACGCCCTCGCCGCTCGGTATCGAGCACGTGCTCGACGCCGCCCTCATCACCGCGCCGGACAAGCGCGATCCCGTATGGTTCGCGAAGCTCGACGCCGTCGCGGGCCGGGTTTTGAAGAAGGTCTGAACGCCATGGATTTCGCTTCCGTCATCCGCACGATCCCCGACTATCCCAGGAAGGGAATCATGTTCCGCGACATCACGACGCTGTTGGGGAATCCCCGTGCGTTCCGCAGCGCCGTCGACGCACTGGTGCAACCCTATGCCGGCGTGCGCATCGACAGTGTGGCGGGCATCGAGGCGCGGGGCTTCATCCTCGGCGGCGCGGTCGCCCATCAGCTCTCCGTCGGCTTCGTGCCGGTGCGCAAGAAGGGCAAGCTGCCCTGGGACGTCATCGGCGAGGATTACGAT
>JBAVOL010000130.1:0-58617 GCA_049692035.1 Rhizomicrobium sp. | reverse complement strand
AATCCCGAACATCTGCGGATGATGGAAGCGATTTTGTTCGCCGCATCCGAACCGCTGAGCGAAAAAGCACTGGCAACATCTCTGCCGCAAGGCGCGGATGTTTCTGCGCTGCTCGGCGAGCTTCAACGTATCTATGAGCTGCGTGGCGTAAACCTCGTTCGTATCGCGGGAAAATGGCAATTCCGTACCGCGCCGGACCTCGCTTTCCTGTTGCGCAAGGAACAGCCGGAGCAAAAGCGCCTGTCGCGTGCGGCGATCGAAACGCTGGCCATTGTCGCCTACCACCAGCCGGTCACGCGCGCCGAGATCGAAGACATTCGCGGCGTTGCCGTATCGAAAGGCACGCTCGATGCGTTGATGGAAGTCGGCTGGGTCAAGATCCGCGGTCGCAAGCGCACGCCGGGCAGGCCCGTTACCTACGGTACGACGGAAGCGTTTCTGGTGCAGTTCGGCCTGGAGAGCGTCAACCATCTGCCGGGCACCGACGAATTGAAGGCGGCGGGCTTCCTCGACACGTTGCCGCCATCCGGTTTCGACGTGCCCAACCCTTCGGATCAAATGTCGCCGGACGAGGACCCGTATGAAGGCGGCGCGGAAACCCTCGCCACAGGCTCCGGCGACCCGATGGAATAGGGGCGTCGGAGCGCGGGCGTCTCGCCCGCATGACTGATGCAATTTGCGCAAAGGCGGGCAAGATGCCCGCGGTGCCGGGTCACTCCGCCTTCGTTGCGCTCACCAGCCGTTCGGAATGCAGCAGGCCGATCGGCTTTCTGTGATAGCCGCCATGCAGCACGACGAGGCGCAGGAAGCCGCCTTGCATTTTGTCCAGGGCCTTGGACAATGTGTCCTCGTCGCTGATCGTGTCGGTATTTCCCAGGCCGGTAATCACGCGAAGGTTCACGCTGTTGGCGTGATCGGCGAACACATCGACGATGTAGCGCGAGATCAGCACCTCGGCGTCTTCGCCGGTGAATTCGTTCTTGGCGCGCAGGCTCGGAATGTAGCCGACGAACTCGTCATGCTTGTCGACGAGCAGAAGATGAACGAAGTTCGGCTGCTGCTTGAGCGCGAGAAAAATCTTTTTCAGCGTAACGGGATTGAAGGTCCTGCCACCGTCCTTGATCGTGACGACGATGTCCCTGTCGATATAGCTTGCCGGGTTCTTGACGACGTCGAGATCATCCGCCCGCGTTTCGCTGCGGATCGAAAGTTGTACCGTGCCGGCGCCCTTGGGGAAGAGGTCGATGAGGCCCTTGACATCCTTGAGACGCTGACCGAGAAGCCGTGCGCGATTGTCTTTCGGTGCGGGCGTCTCGACCACAAGCCGCGTCAACACGGCTGCGGCGGCGCCCACCGATAGAGCTGCCGCAATCATCGTCAGGGTCGCAGTCGAAACGCGAAGCCCGAAATAGAGCACAACCATCACCGCAGCCGTCGCTGCGATACCAATTGTGGCCGATAGCACCACTTTACCCATGCACCGTTCCCCGCTCCGGCCATGGCCGAACATTAAAATAAATGATAACCCAGAGCGCGCACGAGGTCACGCGGCCCACGCCGAATCTGTGCATTGTTCGATTAACCAAGATGTGCTCTGAACGGAAAATTGCCATGGCTGCGGCGGATGAGGGAGAAAGTCGATGACCATCTTGAAATCCGCGATTTCTCTCTCCAGCGATTCCTTCAAAGCGAACGCGCAGGCAATGGGCGCGCTTGTCGACGAACTGAATTCCCGTTTGGGCATTGCAGCTTTGGGCGGTGACGAACGCGCGCGCACGCGGCACAAGGGCCGCGGCAAGCTGCTGCCGCGCGAACGCGTCGAGCGGCTGATCGATCCGGGCTCGCCGTTTCTCGAATTGTCGCCGCTGGCAGCGTTTGGCATGTATGAGGGCGATATTCACGGCGCCGGCATCATCACCGGTATCGGCCGCGTTTCAGGCCGCGAATGCGTGATCGTCAGCAACGACGCGACGATCAAGGGCGGCACCTATTATCCGATCACCGTGAAGAAGCATTTGCGCGCACAGGAAATCGCAACGCAGAATCGGCTGCCCTGCATCTATCTCGTCGACTCGGGCGGTGCCAATCTTCCCAATCAGGCGGAAATATTTCCGGACCGGGAGCATTTCGGCCGGATATTCTTCAACCAGGCGAACATGTCGGCGGCCGGCATTCCCCAGATCGCGTCCGTGATGGGCTCCTGCACGGCGGGCGGCGCTTACGTTCCGGCCATGTCGGACGAGACCATCATCGTCAAAGGGCAGGGGACGATTTTTCTTGGCGGCCCGCCTTTGGTCAAGGCTGCGACGGGGGAGGTGGTCACGGCGGAGGAACTGGGCGGCGCCGATGTGCACGCCCGCACATCCGGCGTTGCCGATCATTACGCCAGCGACGACAGCCACGCGCTCGCGATTCTCCGGCGCATTGCCGCCAATCTCAACCGCGACAAGAAATCGGATATCGCGCTCGCCGACCCTCGCCCTCCCGCCTACGATCCGGCCGAACTCGACGGCATCGTGCCGCCCAGCCTCGCCGTGCAATACGACGTGCGCGAGGTGATTGCGCGTCTGGTCGACGGCTCCGAATTCGACGAATTCAAAAAGCTTTACGCGACGACAATCGTCACCGGGTTTGCGCGCGTCGAGGGAATGCCGGTCGGCATCGTCGCCAACAACGGCATCCTGTTTTCGGAATCGGCGCTGAAGGGTGCGCAGTTTATCGAATTATGCTGTCAGCGCCGCGTGCCGCTGCTGTTCCTGCAGAACATTGCGGGCTTCATGGTGGGGCGAAAATACGAAGCCGGCGGCATCGCCAAGGACGGCGCCAAGCTGGTGACGGCGGTTGCGTGCGCGCAAGTGCCCAAGATCACGCTGATCATCGGCGGCTCCTACGGCGCCGGCAATTACGGCATGTGCGGCCGGGCCTATAGTCCGCGCTTTCTGTTCTCCTGGCCCAATTCGCGCATTTCCGTGATGGGCGGCGAACAGGCCGCGAGCGTGCTGGCGACCGTAAAGCGCGACGGGTTGGAAGCCCGCGGCGAAGCGTGGAGCGCGGCAGACGAAGACGCGTTCAAGGCGCCGATCCGCGCCCGTTACGAAGAAGAGGGCAATCCCTATTTCGCGACGGCACGGCTGTGGGACGATGGCATCATCGCGCCGGCCGACACCCGCCGCGTGCTGGCGCTGGCGTTGTCGGCATGCCTCAATGCTCCTATCGGAGAGACGAAATTCGGCGTCTTTCGGATGTGAGGAGCATTCGGGAATTCGCCACGATGTTGTAAAAATAAAGGTATTCGCAGCGATTTGCGCTTCGTGGCGGGGAGAATTCCATGCACGATTTCACACATTATCTGCATGTGATTGTGGACTTTTTTCGTGACGGTTTGCGCGAAGGATTTGATCGCGTCAACGCCGTGCTCGGCCTGATCATCGCGATCTTCGCCGTTTATATGATGTCCGCCTGGAAGCGAATTTGGGAGATTGCGCTCGGCGCTACGGTTGCCCACCTGATCGCGGAGGTGATGCTGCCCTTTCTTGCCAACCAGGAACGGCTCAGGCTTCCGCCCAATCTTCTCGAATTGTCCTATTGGCGGGCGGCGGCGGCGCTGTATCTGGGCTATCTCCTCGTCATCACGATCTTTTATTTCGTCAAGACGCGGCTATTGCCGAGGGGCAGGCATTAGGCGGGTCGGCTATTGCGACGGCGTCTTGGCCGCGTGCCAAAAAGCGCCTAAGCATCTCACCCGCGTTATGGCTTGAGGCAAGATGGGGCAGTTTCCGGAATACCGCGTCTATTTCAACGGACCGCCGTACATGCGGATGTTCGGTTGCATGGGGTGCCTGCTGGCGATCTTTGTCGCCGGCGGCATGGTCGGCGTGCTGTTGTTCGGCTGGAAATATTTGTTGGGGCTATGAGATCATGACGCGTTCCTTCTCCGCTCTCCTCATTGCCAATCGCGGCGAGATTGCGCGCCGGGTGATGCGCACGGCGCGGCGCATGGGCATTCGCACCATCGCCGTCTATTCCGATGCAGATGTGCACGCTGCCCATGTCGCCGACGCCGACGATGCCGTTCGCATCGGGCCGGCCGAACCGCGCGAAAGCTATTTGAACATCGACGCGATCATCGCCGCAGCGAAAGCGTCAGGCGCGGACGCCATCCATCCCGGCTACGGATTTCTGTCGGAGAATGCGGCGTTCGCGGAAAGCTGCGCGGCGGCGGCCATCGTCTTTGTCGGACCGCCGCCCGTGGCGATCCGTGCGATGGGCCTCAAGGACCGCGCCAAGGCGCTGATGGCCAAAGCCGGTGTTGCGGTGGTGCCCGGCTATCTCGGCGACGATCAATCCGCGGAGCGATTGGCGAGCGAGGCGGCGAAGGTCGGCTATCCGGTGCTGATCAAGGCGGTGGCCGGCGGCGGCGGCAAGGGCATGCGCCGGGTCGACGGCGCCGACGAATTTCATGCGGCGCTCGCCGGCGCCCAGCGCGAAGCCAAATCGGCGTTTGGCGACGAGCGCGTGCTGATCGAGAAATATGTCACGCGGCCGCGCCATATCGAGATGCAGATTTTCTGTGATCGCCATGGCAACGCCGTGCATTTGTTCGAGCGCGATTGCTCGCTGCAACGCCGTCATCAAAAGGTGATCGAGGAAGCGCCCGCGCCGGGCATGAGCGAGAGCATGCGCTTGAGCATGGGCGAGGCGGCGGTGAAGGCGGCAAAGGCGGTGGGCTATGTCGGCGCCGGCACGATCGAGTTTATTGCAGACGCATCAGAAGGGCTGAGGGCCGACCGCTTCTGGTTCATGGAGATGAATACGCGGCTGCAGGTCGAGCATCCGGTAACCGAAGCGATCACCGGCCTCGATCTCGTCGAATGGCAATTGCGCGTGGCAGCGGGCGAGGCCCTGCCGAAACGCCAAGACGAATTGCGCGTTAGGGGACACGCAATCGAGGCACGGCTCTATGCGGAGGACCCCGACAAGGGATTCCTTCCGTCGGTCGGACGGCTCGAAAGGCTGCGTCTGCCCGAGGCGGCGGACGGCATTCGAATCGATGCCGGCGTGCGCGAAGGCGATACGGTCACCATGTTCTACGATCCGATGATCGCCAAAATGATCGCCTGGAACGAGACGCGCGAGGGTGCGGCGGGGCGCCTGGCCGAGGCGCTGTCGCATGTGGAAGTCGCGGGCGTGCGCACCAATGCGGCATTTCTCGTCCGTGCGCTCGGCGACCCCGATTTTCTCGGCGGCGACATCGACACGGGTTTCATCGAGCGCCACCGCGCGAGCCTGTTGCCGGAGCGCGGCAAGCCCGAGCCGCACATACTGGCACGGGCGGCACGCCTGCTCCTGGAAGAAAGGATGCAAACCCATCGCAGCAATGATCCATGGGACGCGCAGGACGGCTTCCGCCTTTCTGGCGAGGCGCGCGAAGTCATCGAATTCGTGTTCGACGATGCGCGTCTGCCCGTCGAAATCGTCCATCACCGAGACCGCACCGCGAGCATTCTGGTCGCGGGCGCGAAGGCGGCTCCGCATCTGCATGAAACTGCCATGCGCCTTGCTTCGGGCGAGATCGCAGTGATGGAGGGCGGCGAGACGATTGTTCTGCGGTTGCACGATCCGTTTGCCGCAGCCGAAGCTGCGGGCAGTGCAGGCGATCGGTTGACCGCGCCGATGCCGGGCAAGATCGTGCAGATATTGGTGAAGCCGGGTGACGCGGTGAGGCAGGGAACCCCGCTGGCCGTGCTGGAAGCGATGAAGATGGAACATACTTTATCAGCGCCGGGCGATGCGTGCGTCGCGGCGGTCGATGTGGCGGTAGGCGATCAGGTGGGCGAGGGCGCCATCGTCGTTCGCTTCGCCAAGGTGGAAAAAAACAAGGCGGCATAGGTGACGTTGCACCTGATCAAATTGTGCGTCGGCGCGGATTCGCTCGAACATCTCTCCCAGTGGCAGGAGATGCGGCTCGCCGAGTTGAAGAAGAAGAAAAAGCCGCTCGAACTCATGCATGTGACACGGCAGACGCCCAAGCGCGCCGAGGAATTGCTCGATGGCGGTTCGCTCTATTGGGTGATCAAGGGCCAGATTGCTGCGCGCCAGCACCTGATCGCGTTGCGCCCGCTGGTCAGAAACGGCGTGCCCCATTGCGGGATCGTCTACGATCCCGAGCTGATTGCCACCGCGCGCCGCACCCATCGCCCGTTCCAGGGCTGGCGCTATCTGAACGCGGGCGACGCCCCGACCGACGCGCGCAACCTCAAGGGCGGCAAAGGTTTGCCGGAAGCGCTGAAGGCCGAATTGGCGGAATTGGGGCTATTGTAGCAGCCCTCACGCTGCTTGCAGCACAGCCTCTTTCGATGTTGCGAGCGCCGACGCCGAAAGATAACGGGGCTGTGCGTTCACGCAAGCCAACTGGCAGCGAGAAACGCCGCGGCGATGATTGCGCCCGTGTCGCGGTTGGCACGAAAGAGCGTCAGGCACCGCTCCGGATTGTCGATGTCGAGCTTTAAGACCTGCCAGAAGAAATGGCCCGCAGCCAGAAGGAGCAGACCGGCGAATTCCAGGTTGGGCGGCGCGGCTTCTGCGGCGGCGAGGAACAGGACAAGCGCTGTCAGATAGAAAAAGCCGATCCAGGCCCGCGAGTTAGCATTCAACAGCAACGCCGTCGATTTCACGCCGATCAACGCGTCGTCGTCCTTGTCCTGATGGGCGTAGATCGTGTCGTAGCCGAGCGTCCAGAAAAAGCACGCAGCATACAGCACGAAAGCGGGCCAAGCGAGATGGCCGGTCCTGGCGGCAAATCCCAGCAGCGCGCCCCAATTGAAGGTGAGGCCGAGCCAAGCCTGCGGCCACCAGGTCACGCGCTTCATGAACGGATAAATCGCGACCAGGATCAGCGAGGCGGCACCCAACAGGATTGCAATGCGATTGAGCTGGAGAAGGATCACAAGTCCCACGCCGCATTGCAGCGCAAGAAATATCCAGGCGGCGCGGACGCTCACCGCGCCGGAGGGCAACGGCCGACCGCGCGTGCGGGCGACCTGGGCGTCGATGTCGCGGTCGACGATGTCGTTAAAGGTGCAGCCCGCGCCGCGCATGACGATGGCGCCTACCGCGCATAACCCGATAAGCCACAAATCGGCGCCGATGTGGTGGCCATGTCCGCCGATCATTCCTCCCAACGCCAACCCGAACACGCAAGGCCAGAACAACAGCCAAGTGCCGGCCGGCCGGTCGAGCCGCATCAATCTCAGATAAGGCCGCGCGAAAGCGGGGGCGTATCCAACCCAGCTGCGGGCAATCGCGTCGGCGGGGGCTGCTGGATTCGTCATGGCAAATATTCGCCCAGAATCGCGCGGCAGGCCAGCACAAGCGTTGTCCCGGTATTCGCAATCACATTACAACGCTTTTCATCATGAGCGAGACCAAAACCGACCTCACCTATCCCGGCGGCAAAGTTCGGCTCTATGTCGATGCGCCGCTCGGACTGCGCATCCGCGTCGAGCCGACGCCGCCGCAAGCGCATTACCTCCTGCACGTCATGCGCGCCAAGGCGGGCGATCGCGTGAGCCTCTTCAACGGTCGCGACGGCGAATGGCTGGCGCGCATTGCCGAGGTGTCGAAGCGGTCTTGCGCGATGGTTTGCGAGCGACAGATCGCACAGCAGGATGAGGTCCCCGATCTGTGGCTCGTCTTCGCGCCGATCAAGAAGACGCCCGGCGACTATGTGGTGCAGAAGGCGACGGAACTCGGCGTGCGCCTCGTCAAACCGGTGTTTACGCGCCGCACCATCGTTACCCGCGTCAATCTCGAGCGCATGCGCGCCAACGCTGTCGAAGCGGCGGAGCAATCCGGGCGCCTGAGCGTTCCCGAAATCGCCGAGCCTCAAGCGTTGTCGTTGTTGCTGGCGCAATGGCCGCAGGAACGCCGGCTGCTGTTCTGTGACGAGGCGGGCGACGCGCCGCCGATTGCCAGCGCCCTGGCCGATGCGCCCAATTGTCCCTGGGCGATCCTCACCGGACCCGAGGGCGGCTTCGATCCGGGCGAACGCGATGCCCTGCGTGGCAAATCTTTCGTTGTTCCCGTGTCGCTGGGGCGGCGTATACTGCGGGCCGACACCGCAGCCCTTGCCGCACTTGCGGTCTGGCAGGCTGTAAAGGGCGATTGGCACTCCCTTGTCGCCTGCGGCGGGTAAGATTACATAAGCGAAAACTGAATAGCCGGTTCATGATTCACACAATCCGTGGCGGATAATCCAAGCGGGACCCGGCATGAGGAAGGAACGCCGCCGATGTCCATCCCCCAATCTGCTGGGGGCGCGATCGAATCGCGCGCCGATCTCGTTCACTATCTCGAACAAGGTGCCAAACCGAAATCGGAATGGCGCATCGGCACCGAACACGAGAAATTCGTCTACGATTTGAAGACGATGAAGCCGGTCGGCTACGAGGGGGCGGCGAGCATCCGCGTCCTGCTGGAAGGCATGCGCCGCTTCGGCTGGGAGCCGGTCATGGAAGGCGGCGCCATAATCGGGCTGACGCAGAACGGCGCCTCGATCAGTCTCGAACCCGGCGGGCAATTCGAACTTTCCGGCGCGCCGTTGCGATCGGTGCACGAGACATGTGCGGAGGTGAACACGCATCAGGAACAGGTCCGCGAAATTGCCGACGAAATCGGTGTCGGATTTCTCGGGCTTGGCTATGCGCCGAGCTGGCGCCTCGACGAAGTTCCGCAGATGCCCAAAGGCCGCTACGACATCATGCGCGGCTACATGCCGAAAGTGGGGGGCTATGGTCTGGAAATGATGTTTCGCACCTGCACTGTGCAGGTCAATCTCGATTTCTCCAGCGAAGCGGACATGGTGAAGAAGTTCCGCGTCGGCCTCGCCTTGCAACCGGTGGCGACTGCGCTATTCGCCAATTCGCCGTTCCGCGAGGGGCGGGCAAACGGCTTTCTCTCGTATCGCAGCCATATCTGGACGGATGTCGACAATGCGCGCTCGGGCATGTTGCCGTTCGTGTTCGAGGACGGCTTCGGCTTCGAACGCTATGTCGATTACGCGCTCGATGTGCCGATGTATTTCGTCTATCGCGACGGGCGCTATATCGACGTAGCCGGCAAGAGCTTTCGTAAATTTCTTGACGGTTCCATCCCCGAATTGAAGGGCGTCGTGCCGTCCATGTCGGATTGGGCGGACCATCTGACGACGATCTTCCCGGAAGTGCGCCTCAAGCGTTTTCTCGAAATGCGCGGCGCTGACGGCGGGAGTTGGCGGCGTATCTGCGCGCTGCCGGCGCTCTGGGTCGGGCTCTATTACGACCAGGTTGCGCTCGATGCGGCGTGGGACCTCGTCAAGGATTGGACCGCGGAAGAACGCCAGGCGATGCGGTCGGCCGTGCCCACGCTCGCGTTCAACACGCCCTTCCGCGGTCGCACCGTTGGCGCTCTCGCGCGCGACATGGTGGATATCGCGTCCGCAGGTTTGCGGCGCCGCGCCCACACGGATTCGATCGGCGCGACCGAGGAAGGGTTTCTTCAACCCCTCTTCGAACTGGTCAATCGCGGTTATACGCGCGCCGAAGAATTGCTGCGCAATTTCCACGGCCCGTGGGGGGGCGACATGGCCCACTTGTTCAGCGAATATAATTTCCTGTGAGCGTCAGCTCTGCCGGCGCGCGAGCAGAACAAGCAACAGACCGATGACGGCGAGACCCGCACCGTAATACGTCCAATGCATATCGCCGATCATGAAGCTCGGCTTCATATGTGGCAAAGTGTAAGTGAGATATCCCATTCCTTGTCCGACCCAGACAAGACCCATCAATATGGCAAGTATGCCGACAATCAAAAGCAGCGTTCGCATTTCATCGCCTCCCAGGAAATCATGGGACGCCTAATAGCTTATTTTTGCGGCAGCCGTCTCACGCTTTCTTGGTGCCTGAGCGCTCAGCCAGCATATTCGGACGAAAGCGCGCGCATCAAGCTGCCGTACCGCCGACCGTCAGGCCCTCCATGCGCAGCGTCGGCTGGCCGACACCCACGGGCACCGACTGACCATTCTTGCCGCAGGTGCCGACGCCCGTATCGAGTTTCATGTCGTTGCCGATCATCGAGACGCGGGTGAGCGCCTCCGGCCCATTACCGATCAGGGTTGCGCCTTTGATGGGAGCGCCGACTTTCCCGTTTTCGATCAGATAGGCCTCCGTGCAGGAGAACACGAATTTGCCCGAGGTGATGTCGACCTGCCCGCCGCCGAAGTTCACGGCGTAGATGCCTTTCCCGACGCTGGCGATGATCTCGTCCGGCGCTTTGTCGCCGCCCAGCATGTAGGTGTTGGTCATGCGCGGCATCACCGAATTCGCGTAAGACTGGCGCCGCCCGTTGCCGGTGGGACTCACGCCCATCAACCGGGCGTTCTGGCGATCCTGCATGTAGCCTTTGAGGATGCCGTCTTCGATGAGAACGGTTCGCGTCGTAGGCGTACCTTCGTCGTCGATGGTGAGCGAGCCCCGCCGTCCCGCAATGGTGCCGTCGTCCACCACCGTCACGCCCGGCGCGGCAACCCGTTCGCCCAAAAGGCCGGCAAAGGCGGACGTCTTTTTGCGGTTGAAATCGCCTTCGAGGCCGTGGCCGATCGCTTCGTGGAGCAGAATCCCCGGCCAGCCAGGACCGAGGACGACGGTCATTTCGCCGGCAGGAGCCGGGATCGAGGCAAGGTTCACCAGCGCCTGGCGCAGCGCTTCGTCGATGCCGTCCCGCCAGTAGCGCGGATCGAGATAGGTCTCATAGCCGCCGCGCCCGCCGCCGCCATAGCTGCCCGATTCCTGGCGGCCGTTCTCTTCCACCACCACCGATACGCCGATGCGGACGAGCGGGCGGACGTCGCTATAGGTGTCGCCGCCGCGGCGGATGATTTCGATCGTCTGCCATTCGCCGGCAAGCGAGCACGAGACCTGCCTTACGCGGGGATCTTTCGCTCTGGCGTAGGCATTCATGTCTTCCAGGAGTTTTACCTTGGCGGCGAAACCGGCCGTGTGGAGGGGATCGATGTCGGTGTAGAGTTTCGCGTTGGTGCGGGCGGGAGAGCCCGCGGCGATGCCGGAATAGCCGCGCGTGACCGCCTGGACGGTCTTGCCGGCGCGGCGTATCGCCGCTTCCGACAGTTCGGAAGCATGGGCGTAACCCGTCGCCTCGCCGGCCACGGCCCTCAACCCAAACCCCTGGGTGGTATCGAAGGTGGCAGCCTTCAGCCGGCCATCGTCGAACGCGAAACTTTCGCTCTGGCGATATTCGAGAAATAGCTCCCCATCATCGGAATCATTGAGAGATTCGTCGACCAGGGCCTGGATTTTGGAACGCTCCATACCGTTGTGCTCGAAGAAAAGGTCGCCGGCTTTTTCCATCTTTGTGTCTCCCAATCCCAGGTAGCCTAGATAATGGCTGCCGCGAAAATTTCGATCCCCTAGGCAACGGCCGTGACGATGCGCGTGGCATAAGGTCGCGATGACTTCATGGTACTCGTGCTTCTAAATCGCAACATCGAATCTTAGCTGCAACGGGGGCCACGGGGTCGCTCCGCCTGTCGGCTTTCGAGGGTATCGGATGTTACGCAAAAAAATATACGCAAGCGCGATTGCACTGGTAGGCGCCATCGCCCTACCAGCCACCACGCAGGCCGCTCCGCGGCCCTGGGAGATGGGTCTCCAACCCGCAGCTACGCCCGTCATGGAGCGCATTGAGGATTTTCACCACCTCGTCCTCGTTATCATCACTGCTATATGCGTTTTCGTCCTGGCGTTATTGATTTGGATCATGATCCGCTACAACAAGCGGGCGAATCCGACACCGAGCAAGGTCAGCCACAACACATTGCTGGAGGTGATCTGGACGATCGTGCCGGTCATCATCCTGGTGGTCATCGCGATCCCGTCGTTCCGTTTGCTGTACTTCGAAGCGGAAATCCCCCAGCCCGATCTGACGATCAAAGCGATCGGCAAGCAGTGGTACTGGACCTACGAATACCCCCAAAACGGCGATTTCCAGTTCGATTCCCTCGGCCTGTCGGACGACGCAGCGGCAAAGGCCTCGGAGCCGCGCCTTCTGGGCGTCGACAACCCGATCGTCGTGCCCGTCAACAAAGTCGTCAAAGTGGTGACGACCGGCGCCGACGTGATCCACTCCTGGGCCGTCCCTGCCTTCGGCGTGAAGATGGACGCGATTCCCGGCCGGCTGAACGCCACCTGGTTCAAGGCGGAGAGGGAAGGCGTCTATTATGGCGAGTGCTCCGAACTGTGCGGTGCCCGCCACGCCTTCATGCCGATCGAAGTGAAGGTGGTGTCTGCGGCCGAATTCGAAAAATGGGTCGCGGCTGCGAAGAAGAAATTCGCGCAGAACGGTGATGCCGCGCATATGACACGCATCGCCGCACTGACGAAATAACAAGGATTGAAGCAGATGGCTGAGTTGGCGCACGCACACGACGATCACCCCCATGGCTGGCGTCGTTACGCCTATTCGACGAATCACAAAGACATCGGCACGATGTACCTGATCTTCGCGATCTGCGCGGGCATCATCGGCGGTTTCCTGTCGATGATGATGCGCGCCGAGCTGATGTATCCCGGCCTGCAGATTTTCAAGGAGCCGCACACCTTCAACGTGTTCGTCACGGCCCATGGCCTCATCATGGTCTTCTTCATGATCATGCCGGCGATGATCGGCGGGTTCGGAAACTGGCTGGTGCCGCTGATGATCGGCGCGCCGGACATGGCATTCCCGCGCATGAACAATATTTCGTTCTGGCTTTTGCCGTTCTCCTTCACGCTGCTGCTTCTGTCGATGTTCGTGGAAGGCGATTCCGGCGGCATGGGCGTCGGCGGCGGTTGGACAATCTATGCGCCGCTTTCGACCACGGGATCTCCGGGGCCCGCGATGGATTTTGCGATCTTTTCGCTGCACATTGCTGGCGCTTCGTCGATTCTGGGCGCCATCAATTTCATCACCACGATTTTCAACATGCGCGCGCCAGGCATGACGATTCACAAGATGCCGCTGTTCGTCTGGTCGATTCTGATCACAGCATTCCTGCTGCTGCTGTCTCTGCCGGTTCTCGCCGGCGCCATCACGATGCTGCTGACCGACCGTCATTTCGGCACGAGTTTCTTCAACGCCGCCGGTGGCGGCGATCCGATCCTCTTCCAGCATCTGTTCTGGTTCTTCGGTCATCCGGAAGTTTACATTCTGATCCTGCCGGGTTTCGGCATGATCAGCCACATTATCTCGACGTTCTCCAAGCGGCCGGTGTTCGGCTATCTCGGCATGGCCTATGCGATGGTCGCGATCGGCTTCATCGGCTTTCTGGTCTGGGCGCACCACATGTACACAACGGGCCTCTCGGTCGACACCAGAGCCTATTTTGTATTCGCGACCATGGTCATCGCGGTGCCGACCGGCATCAAGATATTCTCGTGGATCGCCACGATGTGGGGCGGCTCGATCGAGTTCAAGACACCGATGTTGTGGGCGGTCGGCTTCGTCTTCCTGTTCACGGTCGGCGGCGTCACCGGCGTCGTTCTTGCCAATGCGGGGATCGACGTGGTGCTGCAGGATACCTATTACGTCGTCGCACATTTCCACTACGTCCTGTCGCTCGGTGCGGTGTTTGCGATCTTTGCGGGTTTTTATTTCTGGTTCCCGAAATTCACCGGCTACATGTACAACGAGACGCTTGGCAAGCTGCATTTCTGGGTCACCTTTGTCGGTGTTAACGTGGCATTTTTCCCGATGCACTTCCTGGGCCTTGCCGGTATGCCGCGCCGCATCGCCGACTATCCGGATGCATTCGCCGGCTGGAATTTCGTCTCATCCATCGGCGCATTCATCGCCGGGTCGGGAGTCATCATCTTCCTGATCGTCTTGGTCGAGGCGTTCCTGCGCAAGCGCAGGGCGGGCGACAATCCCTGGGGTGTCGGCGCGACGACGCTGGAATGGACATTGCCGTCGCCGCCGCCATTCCACACCTACAACGAACTGCCGCGAATCTCGTAGGGAGCCTTTTGGCACATGGCCACGGCCGCATCATTCACGGTCACCCCCCGTACCGCGACGGTTGGCGATTTCTTCGCGTTGCTCAAGCCGCGCGTGATGTCTCTCGTCATCTTTACGGGGCTCGCGGGTGTTGTCGCGGCGCCGGGCGCTGTCGATCCGGTCGTAGCGTTCACGGCGCTTCTATGCATCGCGGTGGGCGCCGGCGCGTCGGGCGCGCTCAACATGGCGTATGATGCGGATATCGACGCGCGGATGACACGCACTGCGCAGCGTCCGATTCCCCTGGGTCATATTGCACGCGGCGACGCGCTCGGTTTCGGCTGGACGCTCTCCGTCGCCTCCGTGGCGATCATGGGCCTCTTCGTCAATCTCGCGGCGGCCTTTCTCCTGGCCTTCTCGATCGCGTTCTATGTCGGCGTCTACACGCTGTGGTTGAAGCGGCGGACGGCACAGAACATCGTCATCGGCGGTCTTGCGGGCGCGTTGCCACCGGCGATCGGTTGGGCTGCGGTGACGGGAAGCCTCAGCCTCGCACCGCTTGTTCTGGTTCTCATCACCTTTCTTTGGACGCCGCCGCATTTCTGGGCGCTCGCGCTGTATCGCTCCGACGACTATGCCCGCGCCGGTGTGCCGATGATGCCGGTGGTACAGGGCAAGCCGTCCACGCGGCTGCAGATACTGCTCTATGCGCTGCTCCTGTATCCGGTGGGGTTGCTTCCCGGTGTCGTAGGTCTGGCGGGGCCGCTTTACATAGCAGCTGCGGCGCTGTTCGGGGGCTGGCTTTTGTGGGATGCTGTCGCCGTGTGGCGGGAGAATGATGAAGAGCACGAACCTGCGGCGCGGCGCCTGTTCGGCGCATCGATCGTGTATCTTTTCGCGATCTTCGCGGCCCTGATCTTCGAGCGGCTGTTGGGCATCGCCCCGCTGGGACACGTTGCATTCGGCGCTTGGATGTGAGGCGATGGACAACGATGGCGACGATAAAAAGCGCAATGAGCGGGCCCGGCACTGGCGCAACGTGGCGCTGGCCCTCGTGCTGGGCGGTCTCGTGGTGTTGTTTTTCGTCATGACAATGGTTCGGCTCAAGGGCCACGTATTGGATTTTGCACAGTAGTGAGGCGGATATGACGCAGGTTGGGGTTAAGCACGATTATCATCTGGTCGATCCGAGTCCGTGGCCGCTCATCGGTTCGGTCGCCGCGTTCACCATGTTGATCGGCGCCATCTTCTGGATGAACAAGGACTACACAGGTTTCTTCGGCCTCGCGGTCAACGGCCAGCCGTGGATTTTCGCGGCCGGCGCGTTGCTCCTGCTGATCACCTTCTTCGGCTGGTGGCGCGACGTCATCCGCGAATCCGTGGTCAAGGGCGACCACAAGCCGGTGGTCAAGCTGGGCTTACGCTTTGGCATGGTCTTGTTCATCGCCTCGGAAGTGATGTTCTTCGTTGCGTGGTTCTGGGCCTATTTCAACAGCGCGCTGTTTCCCCATGACGTGTCCATCGGCAGCTTTCCGCCGAATGGCATCGTGACGCTCGATCCCTGGCATTTGCCGCTTCTCAACACGCTGATCCTTCTCACCTCGGGCACGACGGTGACTTGGGCGCATCACGCGCTTCAGCACGGCGACCGCAAGGGGGCGATCCAGGGGCTTATCCTGACGGTGCTTCTGGGCGCGTCATTCACCGGTGTTCAGGCCTATGAATATGCCCATGCGCCGTTTACCTTCGGCTTCAACAACCTGCCATTGGTGCCGTTCACCGATCCGGCACATATCAACCTTGCGGCGGGTGCGGGCAATTTTGACGCGATCTACGGATCGACATTCTTCATGGCGACGGGCTTTCACGGCTTCCATGTCATCGTCGGCACGATCTTCCTGACCGTGTGCCTGTTGCGCGCCATCGCCGGCCAGTTCACGCCGACGCGCCATTTCGGCTTTGAGGCGGCTGCCTGGTACTGGCACTTCGTCGACGTCGTCTGGCTGTTTCTGTTCTCCTGCATCTATGTGTGGGGGCAGGGAGCTGTGTCTGCCGCTTGAGCGACAGTTCGTCCGAGCCGGGAGCCCTTTACGCCGCGTTATTCGGCCGCTGCCCGCGCTGCGGCAAGGGTAGGCTGTTTTCGGGTTATCTCACGGTCGCGCCGCGTTGTGCCTCTTGCGGTCTCGACTATGCGGGCTTCGACGCCGGCGACGGACCGATGGTGTTCGTCATTTTGATCGTGGGCGCAATTGTCGCCGGCGGCGCGCTGCTTCTTGAAGTGAATGTACAGCCGCCTTATTGGGTGCATGCTGCGGTGTGGCTGCCGACCACAATCATCCTGACCGTCGTGTTGTTGCGGCTCGCCAAAGCGCTGCTTCTGGTGCTGCAGTACAAGCATCAGGCTCATGAAGGCCGCTTGTCGGATCACGAATGACGCCGTGCAGCGGCGTGCGGTGAAAGAAATGTACTTCCGACCCTTGCCGAAATTCACGGCATTTTGCCTGCCGTTGTTCGTCGGCTTGATTGCGCTGGGGGGGTGGCAACTCGAACGGCTGCAATGGAAGCTCGGATTGATTGCCGAGATGAATTCTCATCTGCACGCGGCGCCGATTTCCGTCGACGCGGTGGTCCGGATGTCGCCCGGACAGGCCCAGTATCGCCGCGTCGCCCTGAGGGGACATTACGACAACAACAAGGAAGCCTATGTCTTCACCACGGACAAGGACGGGAATCCCGTCTACCATGTGATTACGTCGTTCGTGCTCGATGACGGGCGCACGCTGCTGGTGGACCGCGGTCTGGTTCCCCTTCCGTTGATCGACCGGAAATTGCGCCGGCTGGGTCTGCTGGCAGGCGAGCAGCGTGTCGTGGGCGTGTGGCGAACGCCGGACGCTCCGGGCCTGTTCACGCCGCGGCCCGACCTGAAACGCCGCGTCTGGTACTCGCGTGATTTGCCCGGTATCGCCAAGGCGCTCGGCGTCAGGCCGGCCGCAGCCGCGATCGTGGAAGCGGACGCACGCCCGGTCCCGGGCGGTTGGCCACTGGGCGGACAGACAATTGTGGCCCTGCGCAACGATCATCTTCAATATGCGATAACTTGGTTTTTGCTCGCTGCCGGCCTCGTTGTCGTCTATCTCGCCTATCATCAGGCCCAGGGACGACTGGGCTTTCGGCGATAACGCTTCGCAGGCAAGGCGATCACATGCATTACATCAGCACGCGCGGCGCGACGGAGCCGCATTCTTTCGGCGATATTCTGCTGGGTAGTCTGGCGCCGGATGGCGGATTGTTCATGCCGCAGTTCTGGCCTCGGATCGGGGCCGACGAAATCGCGCACTATGCAGGGGAGTCTTATGCCGACGTAGCCAACCGTGTTCTTGCACGGTTCGTCGGAGCATCCTTCGCCGAGGCCGATCTGAAATCCGACATTGCGGCGGCTTACGCGGGTTTTGACTCGGCCGGGGTCGCACCGCTCGTCGAGATCGGGCCGAAGCTTCATCTCCTCGAACTGTTTCACGGCCCGACGCTCGCGTTCAAGGATATCGCGATGCAAGTGCTTGGGCGGTTGTTCGCGCGCGCGTTGCGAACCCGCCGGACGCGCGCGACAATTCTGGCCGCGACGTCCGGCGATACCGGCTCGGCTGCAATCGCTGCGCTTGGCGGCCTGCCGAACATCGACGTGTTTATCCTGCATCCGCACGGCCGCGTCAGCGAGGTCCAGCGGCGTCAGATGACGACGGCGCGTTTTGACAACGTTCACAACATCGCGCTCGAAGGCAGTTTCGACGATGCACAGGGGATCGTGAAAACGCTGTTTGCGGATCGGGCGTTCGCCGGCGCCACGCATTTGACCGCGGTCAATTCGATCAATTTCGTGCGCATTGCGGCGCAAAGCGTCTACTACTTCACCGCTGCGGCGAAATTGGGCGAAGCGCCGGTCTTCGTCGTTCCGACCGGAAATTTCGGCGATGTGTTTGCCGCAGAAGCCGCTATGCGGATGGGCCTCGGGGTTGAACGCCTGGTCATTGCGACCAATGCCAACGACATTTTGGCCCGCACGATCCAGGACGGCGTCTATGAGGCGGGCGCAGCCCGGCCGACCCTCAGCCCGTCGATGGACATCCAGATCGCCAGCAATTTCGAGCGCGCCTTGTTCGAGGCGTCAGGACGCGATCACGCCTGGGTTGCGGCGGCGATGAACGAATTTTCGAAGGAACGCAGATTGGTCCTTCCAGCCCATATCCTCGTTGCCCTTCGCGCCCGCTACTCGGCCATTGCGGTCGATGACGAGGAGACGTTGAAGACGATCGCATACGCACATGGCGAATATGGCCGGCTCATCGATCCCCATACGGCGGTAGGCTTGGCCGCCGCTCGCAAGGTTGCCGCCGACGCCCAGGGACCGCTGGTCGTGGTTTCGACAGCCCATCCGGCCAAGTTTCCCGATGCAGTGGCCCGCGCCACCGGCATCGTCCCCCCCTTGCCGCCGAGGCTCAAGGACCTTTATGAGAGGGAGGAGCGCATGAGCGTCCTGCCCAACGACTTGACCGCGATCCGCTCTTTCATAGAGGCCCGGCTCTGGACGCCATGAACATCGAAATTACGAAACTACCCAACGGGTTAACGGTCGTCACCGATCCCATGCCGCAGCTCGAAAGCGCGGCTGTCGGCGTGTGGGTCGATTGCGGCGCACGGCATGAGACAAGGTCCGTTATGGGCGTTTCGCACATGCTGGAGCACATGGCGTTCAAGGGGACCGAGCGGCGTGGCGCACGCGCCATTGCCGAAGAAATCGAGGCGGTCGGCGGTTACCTCAACGCCTATACCAGCCGCGAACAGACCGCCTTCCACGCCCGCACGTTGAAGGCCGACGTTCCACTCGCCATCGACATCCTCGCCGATATTCTCACACAGCCTGCCTTCGAACCGGGCGAGCTTGAGCGCGAGCGCCAGGTCGTGCTGCAGGAGATCGGTCAGGCGCGCGATACGCCGGACGACATCGTCTTCGATTATCTGCAATCCGCCGTCTACCCGGACCAGCCGATGGGGTGGCCGATCCTCGGCGAAGAAGAAACGGTCGGCGCTTTCACGCGTGACGACCTCAAGACTTATATGGGAGCAAATTATCGCGCGGGTGGCATGACGTTCATCGCTTCCGGCGCCGTGCGGCATGGCGAGATTGTCGACCTCGTTGCCAAGCATTTCGCGAATCTGCCGCAAGGTACGGCGCCCGTGGGCGAAAGCGCCGTTTATGGCGGTCGCGATATGCGCGTCGTCGAAGATCTCGAGCAGGTTCATGTGACCTATGCCTTTCCGGGCGTAGCGAGCGCCGCCGATGACATTATGGCGGCGCAAGTCTATGTGACGGCGCTGGGCGGCGGGATGTCTTCGCGCCTGTTCCAGGAAGCGCGCGAGAAGCGCGGCCTGTGCTACTCGATCTATGCTTACGCCCATGCATTTACCGATGGGGGTCTGGTCGGCGTCTATGCGGGTACGGGCGAAATGGAAGCAGGCGAGATATCGGCTGTCGTAGCCGGCGAGATGGCGGCGCTGGCCGAAACCGCGAGTGACGCAGAAGTTGCCCGCGCCAAAGCTCAGCTCAAATCAGGTCTGTTGATGGGCCTCGAACGGCCGGCCGCGCGGGCGGAACAGATCGCCTCGCAATTGCTGGCTTATGGCCGTGTTTTATCGATCGCGGAACTGACAGCGCGCTTGGATGCAGTCGATGTCGCGGCGGTGCGGCGCTTCGCGCAACGCGTCATGGCATCGGAGCGGCCGGCCATTGCGGCAGTCGGCCCCTTGGGGCGCCTGGAAAGCTACGCGCAATTTGCCGGGCGTTTCGGAATGGGCCAAACCCGCAGTGCCGCGGAATGAATTCGGGTCCGATGGCGTTCATGCGAGGGTTGACCTTCCCCGGCGGCCAACAGCCGGTGATCAAGGGTGAGGGCGTCTATCTGCGTTACCCGCGGGTCCAGGATTTCACCGCGTGGTCGCATTTGCGCGACGAAAGCCGTTCCTTCCTGGCGCCCTGGGAACCTTCCTGGGCGACCGACGAATTGACCAAAGGCGCGTTTCGCCGGCGCCTCAAGCGCTACCAGCGCGAAGCCCGTCTCGACACCGCCTATGCGTTCTTCGTATTTCGTGCCGCCGACAACATGCTGCTTGGCGGCTGTACCCTGTCGAACGTTCGGCGCGGGGTGACCCAATGCTGCGGTCTCGGCTACTGGATGGGCGAGCGTTTCGCGCGGCAGGGCTACATGTCTGCCGCCCTCGACGCCCTCGTGCCGTTCGTCTTCAAGACACTTGGCATGCACCGAATCGAGGCCGCCTGTCTGCCGTCGAACGATCCGTCCAGGAACCTCCTGGCCAAACTGGGCTTTCGCCAGGAAGGGCTGGCGCGCCGCTACATCCAGATCAATGGCGAATGGCGGGACCATGTCCTATTCGCTTTGCTGGCTGATGAGGCACGGCTAAATTGATGCGCACGAGTGTGGCTGCGAGTCCGAAATTCGTTCACGGGCTTGCCCTGAGACAGGGCGAGTTTCGGATTTGCCGTACTAAAAGTGGGGATATGCGACGCAACGCAGCGGAGAACGCGTGTTGAGACTTTCGACCCTCGCTTTGGCGTTCATCGCAGTATTGCTGGCGGCAGCGGTTTCACCAGGCGCTGCGCTTGCTGCGATCGCGTCCCCCCAAAACGCGGGTCCTGTCGATTTCGCCGCACCTGCGGCGATTATCGAATTGAAGGACAGACTCGCGCCCTATCACGCGCCGTCCGGGGCTGAGGCCGACGGTTCGCACTGGTACATGCTGACGGCGATCAACAGCGCCGTTCGCCCCGCGACGCGCGTTTTTTTGGCCGGTCAGCCGACCGATGTGGGACTGCGTCTGTGGCCGTTGCCCGCCCGCCCAGCCATTCTCCAGGTCGCGGCATCGGATTCCCAGGTGATCGTCGAGGATGCACGCGCATATGGCCGGCACGCCTTTCGCGTCACCATTCCGCCGGCGTCAACAGTCACCCTCGCGATCCGCGTGGCGGATGCCGATTGGATGCCATCGGTTCTCGCCTGGACGGAGCCCGCGATTGTGTCCCACAATCGGCAATTGGCGATATTCCTGGCCGGGGTCGCCGGTATGATCGCCGCCGCCATGGCGATTACCGTGGGGCTGGCTGTGATGACCGGCCATCCCGCGCCATTCTGGGCGTCGCTCCTGCTCGTGCTCATCTTCACGTTGCGCCTGGCCGCGACCGGCACGATGGACGCGGGCTGGGCCACGCATGTGGGTGGGCCATACGGCCTGGAGGCCGCACTGGCCGGTCTCGCTTTGGCTGTGGGTCTCAAGCTGAGCGACACCGTGGTGCCTATCGAATCCGTGTGGCCGGGACGGCGGCGCGTGCTCGATATCGCGGTCGGCGGTGTAACGGTGTTGTCGATATTATCGTTTCTTGGCGTGCCGGGCGCGATGCTGCTGGTCGAACTCGCAGTCCTCGTCGGAACCATCTGCGTAACCGTCTATTTCGTGCGCTGCGGCCTTGCCGGCGAGCAGGCCGCCCGCGTAGCAGCGCCCAGCGCCGCAGTGTTCGCGCTGGTGGCCGTGGGTGCGGCCGGCGTAGCGCTGGGCGGGTTTCAAGACAATCAGGTTATCCCTTCCATTGTCGGGGGCTTCACAGTGGCCGGCGCGGTGCTCCTGGCGCTCGCGGTTGCCGCGGGCGAGGGGATCGCGATCCTGCCGGCGTCCCGGTACGGAACCCCGCGCGACGCATACCCGCCGGCGGCTCCGGGCGCCGACGAGGCCGGTCCGGCGCGTGTTGTTCCCGCTGCCGCCGTGCTGGCGATCGGCGCGTCCCATCAGGGCGTGTTCGATCTCGACTTTCGCAGCGACACGGTACGGTTGTCGCCGGAAGCTGCTGCGCTGATCGGCATTCCAGCGGGCGCGCAGGCCATGACACATGCGGCCTGGGTCGAGCGCATTCATCCCGACGATCGCGCCACCTATCGCGAAGCGATCGGCGATTATCGCGGCCATGCCGGCATCGCGTTTCGCATAGAGTTCCGCGTGAGGAGTGAAAGCGGGCGTTATCCTTGGCTCGAATTGCGCGCCACGATGATGGGCGAACGCACGGCAGCCGAGCGCTGCCTTGGATTGATGGCCGACGTCACCGCCCGCAAGGAAGCCGATTCCGCGGTGAGCGATCGCACGGTGCATGATTCTCTGACGGGGCTGGGCAATCGCGTGGCGCTGATGGAGGCCCTCGAGCGGTTGGGCGGACGGCTTGTCGAGATCACCTTTGCCCTTCTCGATATCGACCGCTTCAAGGCCGTGCATACGAGCCTCGGCGACGCCGGGGCCGATGCCGTGCTCGTCGGCGTCGCCCAGCGGTTGGCAAAGCGGTTCGGCACATTGGCGGAAATATTTCGGGTACGGGGCGACGCGTTCGCCGTCATCTTCCCGCAACCTGGCCTCGGTGCCGCCGCCATCGGAGCCGATCTTGTCGAAGCGTGCGCCGCGCCGTTCGCGCAGAACGACCGCAACATCTTTACGACCGCCAGCGTCGGTGTTGCGGCCGGGCGCGATGCGAGCGACCCCTTCGACCTTCTGAAGAATGCCGAACTTGCGCTGTTGCAGGCGAAGCGACAGGGCGGCGCCTGCGCGCGCCTCTACACGCCGGCGCTCGAAGCGCTGGCGCCGGGGGATTCCGTGGCGCTCGAAGCCGATTTGCGCCAGGCGCTTCACGACAATCAGCTCGACGTCCATTATCAACCGATTGTGCGCCTGAGCGACGGCACGGTCGCGGGTTTCGAAGCACTGATGCGCTGGCATCATCCGACGAAAGGGCTGATCGAGCCCTCGTCCTTCGTCGCTCATTGCGAGGAGACGGGCCTTATCGTGGCGGTCGGCCGCCTCGCCCTGGAGCGGGCTGTCGAAGATATCGCGCAATGGCAGCGCTTCTTTCCGGTCGAACCACCTCTATTCGCCAGCGTCAATCTCTCGCGCCGCCAATTGCTGGACGCCGAATTCGAGAATTTGCTGGTCGCGCTGCTGGCGCAGCATCGCCTTAAACCCGGTACGCTGAAGCTGGAGATCACCGAAAGTGTCGCGACGCACGCGGCTGATACACGACAGGTTCTCTCGCGCTTGCGCGCGGCAGGAGCGAGCCTCGCGATCGACGATTTTGGCACAGGCGTTTCGAACTTCAATCAGTTGAAGGATATTCCGTTCGACACGGTGAAGCTCGACCGCAGCTTTCTCAGTCGACATGGCGGCACCCAAGACGAAGCGGACGGCGCGGTGATCCTGGGTTCGATCGTCAATCTCGCGCACGACCTCGATCGGGACGTGGTGATCGAGGGCGTGGAGACGCAAAGCGAAGCCGACTGGTTGCGCACGTTGGGCTGCGAATACGGGCAAGGCTTTTATTTCAGTGCGCCATTGCCGCGCGCCGAAGCACTCGAGTTCATTGCGCGACATTTCCGGGCGCAGACCGGGCAGGCGTGATGGGGCGGAGCATTCAAGGCGGGACGTTAACGGGACAACGTCCCGAACATTACGCCCTCGGTTTTGGACCGGGCTTCTGACGGGCCAGCGTTCGGCCGAGTTTTTTTTCCACACGCGCAATGAAGCGCGCAGTTCCCAGAGGCCGACCGGTGCTTTCGCAACGGCGGATTTTCACGATTTCCTCACGCTGAACCGGCTCGTCGAGAAATGCCTTCCAGTCGTCAACCCGCTCCAGCAGGGGCGTCACCTGTACGAGTCCGTCGTCGCGGCCGGCGAGGTGCGCGCGCGTGCTCGACCAGCGCCAGTCGCGTGCCCGCCGCGCATGGCTCTGTCTTACCGGGCTGAGTTCGACGTAACGCGCGCAAGCGAGCAGATAATCTTCATCTACCGGAAAGGAGGAGAACCGCCCCTGCCAAAGATAGCCGTGCCAGTTCTCGCGGGTGTTCACGTGTCGCGTGTAGCGCCGGTGTGTCTCGCCGAGCGCGGCTCGCAGGCCATCCGCGTCCGCGGGCAGGAGTATCACGTGGACATGGCTGGGCGTGAGGCAATAGGCCCATACCGCAACGCCTGCTTGACGGCAACCCTCGGCCAGCAGCGACTTGTAGGTCGCGTAGTCATCATCGCCGAAGAAGACCTGCTGCCCGCGATTGCCCCGCTGCGTGATGTGGTGCGGGACACGCGGCATTACCACTCGCGCCAGCCTAGCCATGAAAGCAGGCTAGAGTGCGGGGGAGACGATGTCAATTGCGTATTATGTCACCGTAATTACACAATATTGGCAGGGGTTAGTTGCGTTGCGCTTGTCGCAGCCCTGCGCGCCGAACGACGTTACGGCGAGCACCAATCCCGGCGCACTCGACGCATCAGAATTCTTGCCAGTCTTCGGCCGGGACGGCGTTCTTGTCCGCCAGCGCGACATTGCCCCGCCGCGGCTGTACCCGTCGCATTTGGGTTGTACGGGTGTGGGTTTCGGCTTCGCGTGGCTTGACCGGCACAGCCGCTGCGCGTCGAGCGGACGGTGCCTGTGTACCCACACGGAAGAACGACACGAGTTGAACAAGTTCTGCTGTTTCGGACGCGAGGTTGCGTGCGGCGCAGGTGCTCTGTTCGACCATGGCCGTGTTCTGCTGTGTCACCTGATCCATCTTGGCCACCGCTGCGTTGACCTCTCCGATTCCGGTCGCCTGCTGCTGAGCGGCCAACGACATTTGTGACACCAGAGTATCGATCTCACTCACCTGATTGACGATGCGTTTCAACGCCTCGCCCGATTCGCCGACCAATCTGACCCCCGAGTCGACATGTTCGCCTGACGCCTTGATCAGCGACTTGATCTCTTTCGCCGCGTTGCTCGATCGCCCCGCCAGCGCACGCACTTCGCTCGCCACCACAGCGAAACCTTTGCCGGCGTCGCCGGCACGCGCCGCTTCCACGCCCGCGTTGAGAGCGAGCAGATTCGTCTGGAAGGCGATCTCGTCGATGACGCCGATAATATCGGTGATCTGCTTTGACGACTGCTCGATCTGACCCATCGCTCCGATCGCGGCCTCGACGACGCGGCCGCCGTCTTCGGCGGCAGCCTTTGCCGTAGTCACGATGGCACTGGCCTCATTAGCGTGTTGTGCCGTATTTTTTACCGTGACGGTGATTTCTTCGAGCGCCGCCGTGGTTGTTTCGAGACTCGCCGCTTGCTGCTCGGTGCGCCGCGACAAATTGTCGGCCGCCTGGGATATCTCGCTGGCGCCGGTGCTGATCTCATTAGTGCCGCCAAGCACGTTCTTCATGGTATCCTGCAATCGCGATACAGCCGCGTTGAAATCGTCCTTGAGTTTGGCAAAGGTTCCGGCGAGCTCGGCAGTGATGCGGTGTGCAAGATCGCCGCGCGCCAGCGCTTCGAGGCCTGCACCTATGCTGCCGACGATGGTAGCGGCCTGTTCGGCCTTGATGCGCTCCAGGCGCGCGGCCTCTTCCTTCTTGGTTCTTTCGACACCGGAGAGGTGATCCTTGAACGCTGCGACAACACCCGCAAGCTTGCCGATTTCGTCTTCGCGATCGGTCTCGGGCACTTCGACTGCGAGATTGCCGGACGCCAATTCCGTCACCGATCCGATCAGGGCGCCAAGCGGCTTCGATACCGAATAGATGAGAGCTGCGCCGACCCCGAAACATAGAACGGTGGCCCCCCCAAGTGCGACGAAGATGAAAATCCGGGTGATTTCGAATGTCGCCCGTCCGGCATCTCCTTCGGCGGTACCATGGTCTGCGTTGTAGGCGAGATGCGCATCCACGTCGCGCCGGAAGTTCTCGAACAATGTCTTGTAGGACCCGTTGTAGAGTGCGAAAGCGGCACCTTGCCCCTTGGTGCGGGCGGTTTGGAACAGCGCGTCTTGCAGCGACAGGTACTGGCGCCATTCGTCCATCCAGCGGTCTGCGATCTGGCGTTCGGTCCCGGGATTGATCGATGATTGGAGTTTGCGTTCGAATTCGGCGGCTTCCGTTTCGAGGGACCCGATTGTGTCGGCTTCGCTCATGCGTTGGGCATCATTCGCAGAAAGCAGATAGACGGCCTGGTGCTGGCGCAGTTGCAGCGAGCGATTGCTGAATTGATCCAACATGCGCAGCGTCGGCAGATAAGTGTCGCGCATGATCTGGGCGTGGTCGTTGACGAGCGACAGCCCGTAGGCGGCAATGAGGCCAAAGACCACAGTCGCAAAAAGTGTCCACGCAAATGTAAGAACGACTTTGGTCCGCACGGAGAGGTTGCGGAACAGCGTAAAACCAGCCATTTTCCAATGCCCCCGGGACCGACAGGCAGCCGTCAATGCGTCAATTCTTGTGCGGGAAATATAAAATTCGAGTTAAATGGCGGCGCGGGAACGCTTCACGGGCAATTTACCGCACGGTACGAAACCGAACCGCACGGGACGTCACGGATCGCTGCGTTGCCAACCGCTAAACCTCGCAGGCATGGGCTGTCGACCCAGCTGTCGCGCTTGTCGGCTCGCAGATGTGCAGCCTCAACAGGCCATCACGCCTGGCCGGCATGCGCCGTCAGCCCGGACGCGTTGATCCCCAATTTGCGCAATGCCTGGTGCCATCGCGTGCCGAGTTCCGTATCGAACAGCAGTGCCGCATCGCTGTCGCAGTGGAGCCAGCCATTGGCGCGGATTTCGTTTTCGATCTGGCCTGGTCCCCAGCCGGCATAGCCGAGCGCGAACAATGCCTTGCGCGGACCTTTGCCTTGTCCCATCGCCCGCAGGATTTCGACAGTCGCGGTGAGCGAGATGTCGGGGGAGACCGGCAAGGTGGAATCCGTGCTCTCGTAATCTCCGCTGTGCAGCACGAAGCCGCGCCCGGTATCCACGGGACCACCATAGAGTACCGGCACGTCCTTTACTTCCGCCGTCACGTCGAGTTCGAGCTTTTCCATCAGCTCGCGGAAATGAATGCCTTCGACGGCACGATTGATGATGATTCCCATCGCGCCCTCCAGCGAATGGGCGCACATGTAAATGACGCTTTTCTCGAAGCGCGGATCGGGCATGCCGGGAAGCGCGATCAGGAGCTTGCCCTCGAGAAAATTCTCGCCTTCGATGGTGCGCGGCCTTGCGAACTCAGGGCCGCCCGCCGGATCCTCTGCGCCCGTCGGGGGCGCCGGTGTTTTCGTGCTTGCCATACCGTACGATATCACGTACCGCGCCCAGCGCCACTCGCAATTCCGTGCGGCGGGCAGGGATATCTGCGGACATTCCCGATGGACTTTCCGTACCCGCCCAGCTGGGTTAAAAACGCTTCGGCCAGAACAATGAGGAGACGGACATGACCATCAAAATTGGGGATAAGGTTCCTTCGGTAGTGCTCATGCAAATGAAGAACGGCGCACCGCAACCCGTGAAGACCGACGATTTGTTTGCCGGCAAGAAGGTGGCCGTGTTCGCGCTTCCGGGCGCGTTTACGCCGACCTGCTCGGCGAAGCACCTGCCGGGTTTCGTCCAGCATGCCGACGACTTCAAGAAGAAAGGCGTCGACACGATCGCGTGTATTTCCGTCAATGACGCGTTCGTCATGGGCGCTTGGGGAGACCAGCAAAAGGTCGAAGACAAGGTGCTTATGCTGGCCGACGGCAATGGCGATTTCACCCGGGCGGTCGGCCTCGAAATGGACGGGTCGCGCTTCGGCATGGGCAAGCGCAGTCAGCGTTATTCGATGCTCGTCGATCACGGCATCGTGAAACTGCTCAATATCGAAGAGCCCGGTGCCTTCGCGGTCTCCAGCGCGGATCACATGCTGACCCAGCTTTGAGGGGGTTCAAAGGCGCTGGCGGCCATTCCGGTGGAACGAGCCAGATCCCGCTTCTTTGCGGTGCCGGCGTTCGGTTCGCCCCTCTCCATGTTGGAGAGGGGATACGAAATTCTGCAGGCGACCTCGCGCCGATTTGGGTGAGGGGCGATACGCCGAACCGTCCTGCGATTTGCCGCTCTACCCCGGCCTGCGTCCTGCCGGGATCGCCGCGCGCGCCAGCATATCGGCGCGTTCGTTTTCGCGATGTCCGGAATGGCCGCGCACCCAGCGCCAGTGCACCGCGTGGCGTTCGCAAAGCGCATCGAGCGAGCGCCACAATTCTTCGTTCTTGACAGGCTTCTTGTCCGCGGTCTTCCAGCCGTTCTTCTTCCAGCGTTTGATCCACTGCGTGGTGCCGTCCATCACGTAGCGGGAATCGGTGTGGACGGTAACCGCCGAGGGCCGTTTGAGCGCTTCGAGGCCGCGAATCACGGCCGTCAATTCCATGCGGTTGTTCGTCGTGACGATCTCGCCGCCGGAGAGTTCCTTTTCGTGCGCGCCGGTCCTGAGGATGGCAGCCCAGCCGCCCGGCCCCGGATTGCCCGAACAGGCGCCATCCGTGAAAATATCGACACCTTCTGCAGTCACAATCCGTACTCGCTCGCCCGCTTCACCGAGCGGTGAAAGCGCAAACGCCTAGAATAGTCCAGCGGGTCCTTCGGGCGCACGAGTGCAACGGGATCGCGCTGCAGCCAATCGAACAATCGCGTCAGGAGAAAACGCAGCGCGGCGCCACGGGCGAGCTGCGGCAGGGCTTCGCGTTCCGCCGCATCGAGCGGGCGCTGACGGCAATAGGCCGCGATCAGGCTGCGGCCCTTGGTGATGTTGTAGGCGCCGTCCTGCTCGAAACACCACGCATTCAGCATGATCGCGAGATCGTAAGCATAGGCATCGTTGCAGGCGAAATAGAAGTCGATGAGGCCGGAGACCTTGTCGTCGAGGAACAGCACATTGTCAGGGAACAAGTCGGCATGAATGACGCCGGTGGGCAGGCCCGTCGGCCATTCCACGTCGAGCTGGCGCAATGACGACACGATCAATTCGGCGAGGCCCGGCTGCACCTTGTCGGCCTGCCCCAACGTCGAATCGGCAAGCCCATGCCAGCCGGCGAGCGAAAGCGCGTTGGCGCGCACGAGAGCGAAGTCGCGGCCCGCCTCGTGCAATTCGGCCAGAGCACGGCCCACCGCCGCGCAGTGCTGCACGCCGGGACGGCGCAGCGACAACCCGTCCAGATAGGTGAGGATTGCCGCGGGGCGGCCGTTAAGCTCGGTCCAGCGCGCACCGGATTTGCTGTGGACGGGCAACGGGCAGGCCACGCCATGCCCCGCCAGATGGTCGAGAAGACCCAGGAAGAACGGCAGATCGCCGGCGCTCACGCGCTTCTCGTACAGCGTCAGGATGTAGGTGCCGCGCGTCGTCTGCAGCGCAAAGTTCGAGTTCTCGACGCCTTCGGCAATGCCCTTGAAGCTCCGCGGTTCGCCGATGTCGTAGTCGGTGAGCAAGCCTTCCAAATCATCGAACGCGACATCCGTATAGACAGCCATGCACGCCTCAGTTTGCGTCGGGACCGTGGAGCCGGCGCCGGTCAGCGGCTTCGGTCACGGATTTGGCACCTAATCTTCGTCTTCGCGCCTTTCCATGCCAGTTCCGCTTGGCTACATTCCGCCGCCCTTGCGGCGCCGGTCGAGGAGTCGACTTCGGCACCCTAAAAGTCAAGCGGAGGCAGGAATGACGACGCCGACTATTGCCCAGAAGTCGCCCTTCGGCGTGGATGTCGAAGCGGGCCGGACCTATTGGTGGTGCGCATGTGGTGAATCGAAACGACAGCCCTTCTGTGACGGCAGCCACAAGGGCGGTTCGTTCGTGCCGCTGGAATTCACGGCGCCCGAAACGAAAACGCTCTGGTTCTGCGGCTGCAAACACACGAAAAATCGGCCCCTCTGTGACGGCACGCACAAGTCGCTATAGATTGTTTTCCCTCCTATTCGTCAGGTCCGATGTCCACACCCCTTAGCCGACTGCTTATCCTGGCCGCCGCGGCCGCGCTTGTTTCCGGTTGTTCGAGCAACGACAATGCCGGCAATTGTCCGGCGGTTTCCACGCTCGTCGAGACCTCGATGGGCACCGTGTTCCGCCCCGGCGCGGTGGCGGATCCTTCGAACGTGGCCTACACGGTTGAGATCTCGCACGTGCATTCGTCTTGCGACGTGGACAAACAGGTCGAAAACGCCAATACGACGCTCGAGATAGATTTTCGCGCGACGCGCGCGCCAAACGGTGGCTCTGCCCATTACGAGGTGCCCTATTTCGTCGCAATCGCCCAGGCCGACCGCATCCTTGCCAAGAAAATCTACAATGTTGGATTCGATTTTGCGCCGGGGCAGGGCACGGCATTGTTCACCGATTCTATCGACTCCGCTGCCGTGTCGGCCGCCAGGGACAAGAAGACCTATGATTACAACATCCTTGTAGGCCTTCAGCTGACGAGAGCCCAGTTGAACTACAACCGGGCGACCGGTCGCTACGCCCCATGATTCCGCTTGCGGCCGAATTATCGGCCATCGCCGGATGTGCGTTCGAGGCCGAAGGATTTGCACCGGAACTGGGTTCAGTACAGGTCTCCGACCGCCCCGATCTGGCCCAATTCCAGTGCAATGGCGCACTCGCCGCGGCCAAACAGGCCAAGGCCAATCCGCGTGCGATCGCCGAAAAAATCGCGAGCCGGCTGAAGGCCGATCCGCTCTTTGCCAAGGTCGAGGTCGCGGGGCCGGGTTTCATCAACCTCGATGTGGCGGACGCCGAACTTGAGGGGCGCATCCGGGCGACGGCGGGCGAAGCGCGACTGGGCGCGCCGGACAGCGGCTCGGGACGCAAGCTGGTGATCGATTTCGGCGGGCCGAACGTGGCCAAGCCGATGCATGTGGGCCATCTGCGCTCGTCCATTATCGGCGACTCCCTGCAGCGCCTGTTCCGCGCCAATGGCTGGGATGTCACGAGTGATGTGCATCTGGGCGATTGGGGGCTGCAGATGGGCCAGCTCATCTCCGAGATCGGCCGGCGCGGGATCGCGCCCGTCTATTTCGATGCCGGTTACAGCGGCCCCTATCCCGAAGAATCGCCGGTGTCGATGGACGATCTGGAGGAAATCTATCCCGCCGCCGCGGCGGCGTGCAAAGCCGATCCCGCACGGCTCGACGAAGCCCGGGCGGCGACCGCCGAGCTGCAGGCGGGCCGGCCGGGCTACCGCGCGCTGTGGCGCCATTTTTTCGCGGTTTCGGAGCATGGTCTGCGGCGCGAATTCGCCAGCCTCGGCGTCACTTTCGATCTGTGGAAAGGCGAGGCGGACGTCGCTTCCCTGATTCCGGCGATGGTCGCGGATTTGGAGGCGCGCGGGATTGCGGTGATGAGCGACGGCGCGCTCGTCATCCCGGTGGCGGAGGAGGGCGACAAGAAGGAAATGCCGCCGCTCATCCTGCTGAAATCCGACGGCGCCGTGCTGTACGGCACTACCGATCTTGCCACCATCATCGATCGCGTCCGCAACCAGAATCCCGATCTCATTCTGTATGTCGTCGACCAGCGCCAGCACGGGCATTTCGAACAGGTGTTTCGTGCCGCACGCAAGGCCGGCCTCAATGGCAAGGCCGCGCTCGAACATCTCGGCTACGGCACGATGAACGGTGCCGACGGCAAGCCGTTCAAGACGCGGGCCGGCGGCGTGATGAAGCTTTACGATCTGATCGCGATGGCGGCGGAGGAGGCCGCCAAGCGCCTCGCCGAACAGGGGCTCGCCGCCGATTATCCGGAGGCAGAGCGCGCTGACATAGCCAAGGCGGTCGGCATCGCGGCAATCAAATTCGCCGACCTCTCCAATCACCGCATCTCGGATTACATCTTCGATCTTGCGCGCTTCACGCGCTTCGAAGGCAAGACCGGGCCGTATCTGCAATATGCCGCGGTGCGCATCCAGTCGATCCTGCGCAAGGCGGAAGCCGAGGGCCACGCGGTGGCCGCGCCCGTCATCCGCTCAGCCGAGGAGCGCAAGCTCGCGCTCGCCTTGCTGGCGCTGCCCGACGCGCTCACGAGCGCCGAAACCAAGCGCGCGCCCAACGTGCTGTGCGATTACGTGTTCACGCTGGCGCAGGAATTCAGCCGGTTTTATTCCGAGCACCACATCCTGTCCGAGACCGACGCAGGCCTGCGCGCGGCCCGCCTCGGCCTGTGCGCGCTGACGCTGCGTGCGCTGACCAAGGTGCTCGATCTCCTGGGGATCGAGGTTCCGGCAAGGATGTGATGGCAGCCTCTATGGTGTCCCACTCGCGCCTCTGCCTCCTTGGCAGAATGGCTACGTCGAACGGGCGATTGGAACGATCCGGCGTGCCTCAGTCGACCGTGAAGAATTCCCAAGCTGTTGATTTAGAATCTGAAATGGCGAGATGTGGGTCGTCGAGTTTGCCGGATTTTGCGGCATAGCTTGGTGATTCCTTGCAAATTGGATTTGCGATTCTGTACTCGTCGAAGCGCTTCGGCGAGAGATGCGATGCGGCCCAGGGAACGGCGGGAAAGTGGGGACACACACTATTTTACTAGCGGTCCTGTGCGCCGATGAGGACAAATAAGTAGAAACCCGTTCACCGGCAACGCAAACCCGGCACGGTCAGCCAAGAAATCCCTTATTGGCGCCATCCAACCGCAATCGCAGCGAATTCAGAAGATACGCGACGCTTGTGAATTGGCCGATCAACACGATCAATTCGAACAACTGACACTCGTCAAACTGCGCCGCCAGCGTGCTCCAGGTCTTGTCGCTGATAAAGGCATCTGTGTGAAGTTCCTCGACCGCAGACAAGATCGCCTTATGCAACGGACTCCACCCCGCAGCTCCGGATCCCTCCTTTATTTTTTCAATGTCCGAATCCGAAAATCCCGCCGCCTTTGTGCGATCCAAGTGTTCACCCCACTGATACGGTGCGCCGCACAACCACATCGCCCGCATGATCGCAAGTTGCCTCTCGCGCGCAGGGACCTTTGCTTTGGCGCATTGAACGATCGCCGAAAGCGCGGAAAGACGCTGCCAAAGTTCTGGGTAACGCATCAGCGTGGGCACGAGGTCGGGACAGTATTCCAATGGCATTGGCGGGAGATCCTCGCCGGCCACGTCGTTGCGCAAGGCCGTTGTGAAGGCAATGATTTCGTCCGCATGCGTCTTGCGATCGAGCGGTGCAATGCGTTGAGGCGCCCCCAGAATTTGCTGCTGGCGGATACGTGCGCGCTCCGTGAGCGAGACAGTTTCGGCAGCGTGCTTGTCGTTGGTCATTGAGAGCGATTCTCCATTTTATCCGACATTCCCCCGATGAGCCCGGATTGGAGCGGACAATAGCGCTCTTCTGAAGTCCATTGGAGCCCCTGACGCCACAAACGATGCTGCCAACGTCGTCATCAACTGTAAGATCGGCGTCAGGGTCGAAACGCTGAAATGACGCTACGTCTCACCGGCCGAAATTCTACCTGACGGCCGCCACAGCGGGATGCAGAAGCCCGGCATCCCGCATTTCCTGGAAAAGCGCGATGGCGTCGATATCGAAGCCGTTCGGCCACGCCGGGACGCCATTCTGGACGAAAGCGCGCGCGAAGAATATCTCGTCGCGCAGTGGTGCAACCATCGCGCCACCTTCGGCGATGATTTCTGCGAAATCGCGCGTGCCTTCGGCGCCGTTGGAAAACCAAATTCGCAGCCGGTAGCCGCCGAGGGGCTCGACCCGCACAACTTTGACGATTTCAATCATTCCTCATCGGCTCCCGGAACCTGCTCCAGCGGTTCGCGCGGCTTGGGCCGCGACGGCTGGGCCATTACGTCCCGGCCGCGCGAAACTTGCTGTTCGGGGATGTCCAGTCCGTGCGCGCCTTGCGGTGGGCGATCAGCCATCGCGCGCCGACCTTGCGGAAGGTGTCGACATAATAGCCGCAATGGTCGGGTCCGATGTCAGTGAAGACGACAAAATAGGTCCGTGCCGCCGCCGTCTCCGGACCGGTCATTTCGATCTGACAGGTGGTCAGATTGTGGCGGACGAATTTCGCCGATGGGAAGCTTGGGGCATCCGCGCTCGGCGCGCGCACGCCGTCCATCCAGTCGCGGATCGCCTGACGGCCTTCATGGCGGAACGCGCTGGTTTCCAGGATGCCGTCCTCGGTGAAGACGGCACTGAAATCCTCGGCCCGCGCGCGGTCGCCCGCCATGTTGTAGCTGGCCAGGGTGTGGCGGATGCCCTCGCGGGCCAGGAGTTCCTCGATCGTCATAAATCAGTATCGGACGCGCCAGCGCCTGCGGCAATACGGTATCCGGAACCGGTGCGGCGGCCGGCAACCATGTCTGCGAAATGACGATTTCCGAGGCCCGACCGTCTCCCAATTTTCAAACGCCTATGACATGCTGGAACAAAGACGTTCCAACAAATTGGGGCAAGGTCGGGGATGACTTCGGAGATCGCAGTGCTCAACCAGCGGGCGGTTGCGCTGGCTGCGGATTCGGCCGTCACGCTGGTCGATGGCGGGCTGGTCGCGGTGCGCAACGACCAGCGCAAGCTGTTCAACCTGGTGGACGGCAAGCCCGTTGGCCTGATGTTCTATGGCGTCGCCGATGTGATGGGGCATCCCTGGGACCAGCTCATCGACCATTATCAGACCAAGGTGAAGCCGGCGGGGTTCGCCCATATCGCCGATTATGCGGCGAGCTTTCTGGGTTCGCTCGATAATCTGGACGAGTTCTTCCCGCGGGAACGGCAGGGCGACGAATACAAGCGGCTTCTCGCGTCGGTGTTCCGCTACGTGTTCCATCTGGCGGAGTTTTTGCGCGAAAGTGCGAACGGCGAACTGGCGCAGGCGAGCGATACGGCGCTTCTGGAAAGCGCGATCGAGCGGGTCTGGCGAGCCTATCAGGTCCGCGAAGACGACACTGCGCGCCCCGATCTTTCCTGTTTCCCGAAAGATTTCGGAAAGAAAATCGCGGCTGAATATGGCCGGCAGATGGACGAGACGATCGCCTTCGGCTTCGCGCAGTTCGCCCTCAGCAAACAAGCGATGCAGCGCTTGCGCGAGATCGGGGTCTTTTGCGTCGTGAAGGATATGTTTCTCGAAGACGTGACGGGCCTGGTCTTTGCCGGTTTCGGCGCCGACGAACGCTATCCTTCCGTCGTCACCTGCTTCATGTCGGCCATCGTCGACGGAATCGCCAAACGCAGCGAACCGATCATCGACAGCATCGATGGCGAGGTCCGTTCGCGGATCCGCGTGTTCGCCGACAGCGAAGTCACCAATGCCTTTATCCGCGGCATCGATTTCAACCTCGAGCGGCGGCTGTATGGCGCATTCCGGATGATGCTGCACGGTCTGGTCGATCAGGTGATCGGCGCCGTCCCGACGAACGATGTGAGCATGCGCGAAAACGTGCGCGATCGTTTCCAGCGCGAATTCGTTCCCCAATATTTCGACGCTTTCCATCGGATGATCGCCGATTACCAGCAACAGGTCTTTATCAATCCGATTCTGCGGGTTCTCGAAATCGCAGGGCGCAATGAGATCGCCGAAACGGCGCGCGAGCTGGTCAGCCTCAATGTTTTCAAGAAGCGCATTATGGCGCAAAAGGAGACCGTCGGCGGCGCCATTGATGTTGCTGTGATCAGCCGCGATGGCGGCTTCCAATGGTCGTCGAAACAAGGTGGAGGATAGAATGGCGGAAAAAACGAACGGCTTGCTGGAGCAGCCCGCGCGCGGTGCCCTGGCCGAAGGTGCGGCCCGCTTCGAGCGCCTGATCAAAAGCGTGAAGGCCCAACAGGCGCAGGCCGAGAAAAGCCCTGCAGCGCCCGTCCATAATCCTTTGCTCGCCGTGAGTCCCCAGGAGGAATGGTCAAGGCAATTCCAAAGCTCGGGCATCGGGCCCGAATGGCGCGAGCTGAAGCTCTCCGATCTGGCGCCGCTGCCGCGCACGGTGATCATGCCGGAACCTCAGCTGGTCCGGGAGGTGATCCCGAGCCGGGCGAGCGATGCCGTAACCGAAGCGCCGGCCGTGGCAATCGGTGCAAAGCTCGTAAAGCCGGAACGTCCGCGCCGTTCCTGGCTCGGACGGATGCTGTTGCGGAGCTGAATGTTCGGATCGGGGACGCAAGGGGTGAGCGAAGGTCGGATTAAGCAGATTCAGCTTGAATCCAGGCTATTGGGCGGTATTCGTGTAGCATTGGTCTAATTTCTGGCGTCCGGGGAATTAGGGCACCCGGCGGGTGCGGTCTCAGATTTGCCATGAGTCTGTCCTAGATGCCCCTCCGTGCGACAGGGAGAATTCGAGAATGAGGCGTTTTGGTGTTTTTCTGGCGGTGCTGCTGAGCGTCATGACCGCTTCGGCGCAAGCCGCCGATTCCTCGCTCGGCCCTCAGGCTAATGCTGCGTTTCTCGCGGCCTATGCCAAGAAAAAGGGCGTCATCGTCCGGCCCAGCGGGCTCGAATACCGCATTCTCGAGAATGGGTTTGGTGC
Source organism: Rhizomicrobium sp. (assembly GCA_049692035.1). Taxonomy (GTDB): domain Bacteria; phylum Pseudomonadota; class Alphaproteobacteria; order Micropepsales; family Micropepsaceae; genus Rhizomicrobium. Next base: position 22,229 of record JBAVOL010000130.1, on the reverse strand, counting down.
GCGACCGACCGCCTACGATACTGTCACGGTCTATTACAAGGGCATGTTGATAAACGGGAAGGTGTTCGACGCGACCGAGCCGGGATTTCCCGCCGAATTCCAGGTGAATGGCGTGATCCCCGGCTGGACCGAGGCCTTGGAGCTGATGCGCGAGGGCGACCATTGGGAACTCGCTATTCCGGCCAATCTGGCTTACGGAAACCGGGGTGCGGGCGATGCCGTGCCGCCAAACCAGACGCTGGTGTTCGACGTTCAACTAGTCACAGTGATTCCGGCTCCTCCGCCGAAGGACAAGGATGACACCGGCTCGCAGCAATAGTGTACTCGGGCGGTTATTCAAGGTCGGCAGCGTGCCGCTCGCGGGCGAGCGGGTCTCGCTGGTAATGCAACAGGGTATTTGCCCATCATGTCCCCGTGGGTTTCGGCGTCGGGGCCGGGAGTGCGGTTTAGATGATTGCGGGACTTCGCCGCAGCATATCGGGCGGTACGGTCAGGATCGCGCTTGCTCTGGCCCTCGTCGTCGGTGCCAGCATCTTGTTCTGGGCGAGCCGCGACTACGGTGTCATTGCGCCCAACTGGGACGGATATGTGCGCGGGGTTACTTACAGCCCCAGCCACAGCTTCACCGAAAAGGAACATGAGTGGACGTCGCCCGAACAGATCGATCGCGACATGGCGCAGATCTCGCAACTCACCGCGCATGTGCGAACCTACACGGTCTCCAACGGGCTCGACCGTTTGCCCGAAATCGCGCGGCGCCACGGCCTGACGGTTTCTCTGGGAATTTGGATCGGCCCCGATCTCGACGCCAATGAGAAGGAGATCGAGACCGGCATCCGTGTCGCGCTGGCCAACCGCCGCATCATCGATCGCGTTATCGTCGGCAACGAGACGATGCGGCGCGGCGATGTCAGCGCCGATCAGCTCAACGCCTATATAAGACGGGTGCGCGATGCGTTGCCGAACCGCATCAAGGTGACGACCGCCGAGACCTGGTCCACTTGGCTGCTCAATCCCGAGATCGGCCAATATGTCGATTTCATCACGATTCACCTGCTGCCCTATTGGGAAGGTGTGCCTGTCAAGGGATCGCTGTCCTTTTTGCAAAGGGCCTATGCCGATGTTCAGGACGAATTTCCTGACAAGCCAATTGTCATCGGCGAGTGCGGCTGGCCGTCCGAAGGGCGCACACGCAATGCCGCCGAAGCATCGGTTGCCAATCAGGCCTATTTCATTCGCAATTTCGTCCAGCTCGCCATGGATAAGGGCTACGATTATTATTTGCTTGAGGCTTATGACCAGCCTTGGAAGGGTGATGAAGGCGCCGTCGGCGCCTATTGGGGATTGTTCGACGCCAACGGCAATCCGAAATTCGCATTTTCCGGCATGCTACGGACGTTCCCGGCGTGGCGCAGCTACGCGCTCGGCGCGGCAATCCTCACCTTTTTGCTGGGCCTGCTAATCCTCGGGCAGATGCCGCGCGTGCGCCAGCCGGGTTATCTGGTGATGGGCGGTCTGGTCGGTCTGGTGACGACGGGGCTGCTGATGCTGCTTGATGCGAGCACGCTCGAATACATCCGGCCGAGCGACATTGTGCTGACGACTGCGATGATTCCGCTCGTGCTGCTCGCGGCTGCGGTCATATTGACCGAAGGCATCGAGCTGGCTTCGATCCTGTGGCGGGTGGAACGGCGCGAATTGCGCGCCGCGATCCCGGAAGCATCGCCGCGCGTCTCCATTCACGTGCCGTGCTACAACGAGCCGGCCGCAATGGTCATCGAGACACTCAACGCATTGGCGCGCCTCGATTACGACAATTTCGAAGTCATCGTCCTCGACAACAACACGCCCGATGCGGCCGTCTGGCAACCGGTGGAAGCGCATTGTGCCGCTCTCGGGCCCATATTCCGTTTCTATCACCTGGACGGCGTGAAGGGCTTCAAGGCCGGCGCGCTCAATGAGGCGCTCAAACGAACCGATCCGACCGCCGCTTACATCGCGGTAATCGACAGCGACTATCAGGTCGAGCCTTATTGGCTGCGCCGCGGGCTTCCCTATTTTGCGTCGCCCGAAATCGCGCTTGTTCAAGGACCGCAGGATTATCGCGACGGCAAGGACAGTCTCTTCAAATCCATGTGCTTTGAAGAATATCGCGGGTTTTTCCAGATCGGTATGGTCGAGAGGAACGAGTACGACGCAATCATCCAGCATGGCACGATGACCATCGTGCGTAAGGATGCGCTCGAGGCCGTGCAAGGCTGGAGCACGTGGTGCATCACGGAAGACACCGAACTGGGCCTCAAATTGTTCGAGGCCGGCTACGGTGCCGCCTATATCCCGCACAGTATGGGCAAAGGGCTCACTCCCGACACGCTCCAGGCTTTCGTGACGCAGCGCTATCGTTGGGTGTACGGCGCGATGCAGATCATGAAGCGCCATGCCGGCGCCTTGTTCTTGGGGCGTGGGCGGCTGACATGGGCCCAGCGCTATCAATTCTCGAGCGGCTGGTTGCCCTGGATGTCGGACGGATTGGGGCTGGTCATTACCGGCGTTGCGCTGGCCTGGACGGCGCTGATGACGATCGCTCCGCGCGATTTCGACGTTCCCATGGCGGCGTTGTCGGCGGCGGCACTGGCGCTATTCCTGGCCAAGACGATGAAGACGCTTCTGCTGTATCCGCAGAAAGTGGGCTCCGGCGTTCGTGGAGCGCTTGTCGCCTCGGTGGCTGGCCTCGCGCTCACCCACACGGTCGGCAAGGCCGTACTCGCCGGTCTGGTGACTTCGGGCAAGCCGTTTCTGCGCACGCCGAAATGCGAAGACCCTACCGACTTTGCGCAAGTGCTGCGGCTCGCCTGGCAGGAGACAACGCTTCTGGTGCTGTGTGCGGCGGCGATCCTCGCCATGGTGTTTGATCGTGGTTTCGACGATCCAGCGGCGACGCTGTGGACGACGATGCTTGTGGTCCAGAGCCTGCCTTATCTTGCGACGGTCGTGACAGCGGGCATAAGCGCAATGTCTTATGGGCGCAAAAATCGACCTGACGCCGCCGTGGCGTCACCCGGCGACCCCGTGCTTCCCAAGGCGGCGTAAGAGCTGCTGAGAAAGGTTTGCCGCGTCAGACCACTTTGCCGGGGTTGAGAATGCCGGCGGGGTCGAGTGTGTGCTTGAGCGCGCGCATGAGTTCCATTTCGGCGGCGCTCTTGTAACGCAGGACTTCGTTGCGCTTCATGACGCCGAGCCCGTGTTCGGCGCTGATCGAGCCATCGAAATCATGAACGATATCGTAAACGACGCGTGAAACATCCTGCCAGCGGGCAAGGAACGCTTCATTGTTGCCGCCGATGGGTACGCTGAAATTGAAGTGGATATTGCCGTCGCCCAGATGCCCGAAAGGCACCGGACGCACGCCGGGGATCAGCGCCGCCACGGCCGCGATGCCGCGTTCGATAAAGGCGGGGATGCGCTCGACCGGCACCGAGACGTCGTGCTTGATGGAGGCGCCTTCGTATTTTTGCGCTGCCGACAGGCTTTCGCGCAAATGCCAGAGCGCGCGGCGCTGCGTGTCGTTGGCAGCGATGGTGGCGTCATTGACAAGTCCGCCTTCCAGCGCCTTCGCCAGGGCGTTTTCAACCGTGTCCTTGAGCGGAAAATCGCCGGCAATCGCAATTTCCATAAGCACGTACCATGGCGCTGGGGCCTGCAACGGATCGACGGTATTGGGGATATGTGCGAGCACGAATTCGAGAGCCTGGCGGGAAACGAGTTCGAATGCCGAGACGAGGCCGCCCGTCGCGTTCAGCAGACTGTGCAGAAGCGCAACCGCCGCGGCGGGATCACGAACCGCGAGAAACGCGGTTTCGTGCATTGTCGGCTTCTGGAACAGGCGCAATGCCGCAGCCGTGATGACGCCAAGCGTACCTTCGGCGCCGATGAACAATTGCTTCAGATCGTAGCCCGTATTGTCCTTGCGCAGGGTACGGAGGAGGTCGAGCACGCGTCCGTCGGCCAGCACGACTTCGATGCCGAGCACGAGCTGGCGCGCCGTGCCGTAACGCAACACATTCACGCCGCCGGCATTGGTGGAAATGTTGCCGCCGATCGTGCATGAGCCTTCCGCGGCCAGGCTTAACGGAAAGAAACAATCCGCTTCCGCTGCTGCCTCTTGCACCTTCGCAAGAATGACCCCGGCTTCGGCGATCAGGTTCATGGCGTCGCGGTCGACACGGCGTATCTTGTCGAGATGCGAAAGGCTCAGAAGAATTTCGCCGTGGAACGGAATCTGCCCGCCGACGAGGCCGGTATTGCCGCCTTGCGGAACGATCGCGGTACGCGTTTCGTTGCAAATCGCGAGCGCGGCCGAAACATCTGCAGTCGTGCGCGGTTTGAGCAGAAGCGGGGTATGTCCGTGATATTTGCTGCGCCATTCGACAAGATGGGGCGCGATTTCATCCGCATCTTCGCTGAAGCCATTTGGCCCTAAAGCCGCCTTCAATCGTGTTAGCGTGTCGGGCGAGACGCTCATCGCGCTACCTCGCGCGGCGCCGCGGCGCGCCGCAGCCGGTCATTGATGGCTTCGCCGAGGCCGCGGTCCGGTACAGGCATGACTGCAATGCAAGCAGGGTGGGTCGCGTCGAGCTCGCGCAGCATCGCGAACAGGTTGGCTGCGGCTTCGTCGAGGTCGCCCCTTGCGCTCAGATTGCGAACCATTCGTGCCTGGGTTGCGGGCGGGGTGCCGAAAGCGAGCAGTGCTTCATCGGTACCGGCGGTGAGGGCGTTGAGCCGCAGCTGCGCGCGCGGCGCATAATGGCTGGCGAGTTGGCCGGGCGCGGAAACCGATCCGCCGGACCGGCATTGCAGCGCTCCGGTGATGATCTCGATGGCTTCGCGGGGAATTGCGCCGGCGCGGAGCAGAACGGGGCGGACGTTTTCGAAACCGACGATGGTCGATTCCAGCCCCAGCCTGGTGGGGCCGCCGTCGAGAATGAGGTCGACCGTGGAACCCAGGCTCTCGCGAACATGCGCAGCGGTGGTTGGACTCACTTCGCCTGAGGCATTGGCGCTGGGAGCTGCGATTGCAAGCCCCGACGCAGCCAGCAATCGCCGGGCGACGGGCTGATCGGGAACACGGATCGCGACGGTATTGAGGCCGGCGCTGACCAGCAGCGAAAGCGGTGCGCTCGTCTTGCGCGGCAGGACGAGCGTAAGCGCGCCGGGCCAAAAGCGTTCGGCCAAGGCCCGCGCCACCGGGGTGAATTTCACCAACCGCTCCGCAGATGCCAAATCAGCCACATGCACAATGAGCGGATTGAATCGCGGTCGCCCCTTGGCGGCAAAGATCGCGGCCACGGCGCGGTCGTTGCCGGCATCGGCGCCGAGGCCGTAGACCGTCTCAGTCGGAAACGCCACAAGGCCGCCCCGGCGCAGAATCTCCGCGGCGGCGGCGATGGCGTTCGTGTCGGCAGGCCGGACATTGCTGGTGGCGGCGGCGTTCATGGGGGCGAGACTAGCAGAACTCTCCGTCGGTGCTCAGTTATGGTTGTCGTCCTACATCCGCGTCGCGTAAAGATCGATCGTCACCGTTACTTCGTGGGCAACGGGGAAGGGTGCGGACCACATGCCGGCGCCGACGCCGAAATCGGTGCGGACGACTATCGCCGTTCCCTTCACGTGGGCGTGGCTGCCCTCCAGCGTGAGCGTGAACGGTAGCGTGACATCCTTGGTGACGCCACGAATCGAAAGACGGCCTGTCGCGACATAGTTGTCGCCCGTTTTGTGCGTGAAACCGGAGGTCACGAAACGGGCTGTGGGATACCGGGATACTTGGAACCCCTGCGCGCCTTTCAGGCCATCGTCGAAATCGGGTTCGTCCGACGCTTCGCTGGCGAGATCGATGGTCACAGCGGCGTGCGCGTGAGCGAGGTCGGCGGGATCGAAATCGATATCCGCTTTCCAGGATTTGAATGCGGCGGAAAACGGTTCCTTGCTCCATTGCACGGTGAATCCCAGCCGGCTTTTCGCGGTATCGACATTCCAGTGCGCCGCCGTGCCGGGTACAGCCGTCAGCGTTGCCGCAAGAAATGCGATCAGCGCTTGCGATTTCACGCGATTTCCGCACGCGCCTTACCGCCCGGAAATCGGGGCAGCATGCGCGCCAGAACGTTGTCGCGCCGGACGAGTTGATGGTACAGCGCGCCTGCGATGTGAACCGGCACGAGCACGATTGCCGACCAGGCGAGGACGACATGCACCGTCGCGAATTCGCGCACCAACGGCATCTTCTGAGCGCGTGGTAGATCTGCAAGGAAGGAAAGATGCGGCCATTGAAACCAGCCGAAATAGACCGTCGGCAGCCCAAGCGGCGAGGACGACACCATCGCCCATCCCGAAATCGGGATGGCGACGATGAGAATGTATAGAAGGAATTGGACTGTCCGCGCAGCGACGCGCAGGGCCCGGCTCATTGACGGGGGCAGGGGCGGGACGGGATTGACCAAGCGCCACAGCACGCGCACCACGCTCAACACGAGCACGCTGAGCCCGATCGATTTGTGCAGCTGTGTGAGCATGAATTTGTCCGGGTCGCTGCGCGGCAGATCGCTGAAATAGAGCCCGAGCGCGATATTGACGATCACGGCTAAGGCGATCAGCCAATGCAGCGCAATGGCGACGGCGCCATATTGCGTGCGCGTGTTGACGGTCAGCATGATCACTCCTTCTCGTGTTCGAACATCGCTTCTATAATTAATTTTACGTCGTCGCTGACAAGTGAGTCCCAGATCGCGCCCGTGAGCCCGAAATCACTCCTCTTGATTGTCGTGCTGGCGTGAAATCCGATGGCGTAAGCACCACTCACCAGGTCGTTGCCGCTCCCGGTGAACACCGTGTCTAGCGTCACCGGTTTTGTCACGCCCTTGATCGTCAGATTCCCGGTGATGCGGCCGGTGTTGTACCCGGTGCGCACGATGGACACCGATTCAAATGAAGCGGACGGGAATCGGTCCGCGGCAAACACGATGGTGCTCTTGAGTTCGTCGTTGAGGCGTTCGCTCGGCGTATCGATGCTGGCTGTCTCGATGGCAACCGATACGCTGCTTTTTTCCGGTTGACCGGAATCGAATTTCAATGTGCCCGACAGTCTGTCGAAGCGGCCGTAATAGTTGGTCATCCCGAGATGAACGATCGAGAAAAGCACCTGGCTGTGCGCCGTATCCATACGATAGGAGCCGCTGGGCACCTGACCAGGGTCTGTGCTGAAGTTCTCGGCCCACGCACAGGACTGAAGGTCCACGCTCACAGCCATGGCTAGAACTACGGCGAAGATACAGCGAAGCATGAAAATCCCCTCCGGATACGGCCCGACTATGTAGCCCGGCATAGAGTGTTCGCGGACACGCGCCCGGTCAACTTTGCGCAATATACGCGCACATAGAAGACCTTGACGGGACCTTTCGGGCGGCCATAGTCCAACGGTGTGCAATTTCCGAAAGGGTTCCCTTGTCCGACACTGACGCGGCCAGCAGGCCGGGACGCAATCTCGACTATCCCTTCGAGACACGACCGGAGCCCGGCGAGATGATCGAAGCGGCACCTGGCGTGTACTGGATCCGCATGCGGCTGCCGATGCAGCTCAACCACATCAATCTGTGGCTTCTCGAAGATGGCGATGGCTGGACGGTGGTGGACACCGGCATTCGCGACGAAGCGACAGCGGACGCCTGGGAGCAGCTTTTCTCCGGCCCGACGGCGGGGCGGCCGATTCGCCGCGTAATCGTCACCCATCTCCATCCCGATCATATCGGGCTCGCCGGCTGGCTGGTGCGCCGTTTCGGCGTCGAATTGTGGATGACGCGCACGGACTATCTCATGTGCCGCGCTCTGGCTTTCGACACCCACGACGAGGTGCCGGAGGAGGGCACCCGTTTCTACCGCGCCGCGGGTTTCGACGACGCGGCGCTGGAGGACTACAAAATCCGTTTCGGCGGTTTCGGGCGCAACATCTATCCCCTGCCGAATTCGTATCGTCGTATGCAGGAGGGCGAGCTTATCGGCATCGGCGGTCACAGCTGGGAAGTGGTGGTCGGCCGCGGACATGCGCCGGAGCATGCGTGCCTGTGGTGCCGCGAAGCCAATCTGTTCATTTCCGGCGATCAGATTCTGCCCCGCATCTCCTCGAATGTGAGCGTGTTTCCGACCGAGCCTGAAGGAAACCCGCTGCAGGACTGGCTCGATTCCTGCGCCAAGCTGAAGGCGCTTCTGCCGCCCGACACCCTCGTACTGCCCGCGCACAACGAACCGTTCCGCGGCGTCAAATTGCGCCTGCAGGAATTGATCGACGGCCACGAGAGCGCGATGGAAAAGCTGACAGCGCTGTGTGCGGAGCCCCAGCGCGCGGTCGACTGCTTTCCCGCCCTGTTCCGCACCCGTATCACCTCCGGCAATTACATGATGGCGACAGGCGAAAGCCTCGCGCATCTCAATTGTCTGCGCGCCCGTGGGCAAGTGAGGCGCACGACGGACGGTAACGGAGTGGATTGGTACGTGCAGGCATGACAAGGCGAGAGCGGTAATCATAGCTCTACTCCGCGATGGAATTGTTGCAGGCTTCGGGCACAGTCGGGCCGCAAAGTGGAAATCGATTCATGCGGCGAGCAACGATCCGGGCCGGACTTATCGCGGTTGCCACCCTGACGTCACAACCAGGGTTGAGCGCACCGGTGGCGGCTTGTGCGGGGCCGGAGGAAGCGAGGAGCGTACAGGTTACACGGGTCGAGAAGGACGGGGTTCTCGTTCTCGTCGACGGCAGAGCGGTGCGTGCCGAAGGGTTGCTGCTGCCGGCCGGAGCGCGCGATCATGCGCCATCCTTCTTTGCGGACCAGGCGGTCGCCATGATGAACGATTTATCACGTGGCCGGCGGGTCACGCTTGCCGTGCTGATCCCCAAGGAAGACCGCTACGGGCGGTTGCGCGCGCAGGTCTTCTTCACGGAAGCCGCTGACGAGCGATGGTTGCAGGTCGCGATGCTGCGGCGGGGCCTCGCCCGCGTGTCGATTGCGCCCGACCGGCGCGAATGCGCAAGCGAACTTTACGCAGCAGAAGCCGAGGCGCGCAAAAAGCGTTACGGAATCTGGACGTCACAGGCCTATGCCGTGCGTACGCCCGACGATCTCGCCGGCACGCTCGGCACGTTTCAGATCGTGGAAGGCAAGGTATTGTCGGCAGCCGTCAAGGACGGCCGCGCCTATCTCGATTTCGGCGCTGACTGGCGCCGCGACTTCAAGGTCACAATCTCCCCCGACGATACGAAGCGCTTCCGCGACGCGGGCGTCGACCCGCGCACCTATTCCGGGCTGACATTGCGCGTGCGCGGCTTCGTCGATTCTCTCGGCGGGCCCGAGATCGAAGTAGCCAGTCCCGAAGCGATCGAGGTGATCCAAGGGCCGTAACGAGATGCGGCAGCGGATGGCCCAAAACGAAAGGCCCGGGGAGAACCGGGCCTTTCGCACACTCGTCGAGAAACGCGTTAAGCTGCTTTTTTCAACAGCACGGTTTCGACACGCTTGATCGCGGCTTGTTCGTCGATGCGTTCGACAGCGGCTACTTCGCGCGCCATGCGGGCGAGCGCGGCTTCGTAGAGCTGACGCTCGGAGTAGGACTGCTCCGGCTGGCCGCTGGCGCGATGCAGGTCGCGCACCACCTCAGCGATCGACACCAAGTCGCCGGAATTGATCTTGGCTTCGTATTCTTGCGCCCGTCGGCTCCACATGGTGCGCTTGATACGCGCACGGCCCTTCAGCGTGTTGAGCGCCGTCGCCACGACATCCGGCGAGGACAGCTTGCGCATGCCTACGGCTTTGGCCTTCGCGGTCGGCACACGCAACGTCATCTTATCCTTGTCGAACGTAATCACAAAGAGTTCGAGCTTGGCACCGGCAACTTCTTGTTCCTCGACTCGTGTGATGCGGCCGACGCCATGGGTCGGGTAAACGACATGGTCGTTAGCCTTGAACTCAAGCTTCTTGTTCGAATTCGCGGGGGTCTTCTTTTTTGCGGGTACAGGGGTCGTCGTCATTTCTTCCATATCCATCCCAATCTGTGCAATCAACGAATGCCGAAATCCCGTTGGTGCTCCGCCTCATCGTGCTGCGGCGCAATATCAAAACCCCGATGTGCGGATCACCGGAGTGATGCAAACGCTCGAAAACAGGGACCATTGGCTCGGGAAATAGCTGGCCTCGCGTTTGGGCTCCTCAAGCAGGGACCGGCGCCGCGTGTGTGACAAACACCGTTCCAAAACCTAGTCCCAATAATATGTCTATCATAAAACTTAGCTTTTGTGAAGGCCGGTGCTGTCAAATGATTGAAATTCTTGAGTTTATTTCAAGCTTTATGAGAAATTGTCATAATTTACAGGGACCTAGGCAATATTGAGGTCGAAGGCTTCGGGAAGAAGCGTGCAGCGCGATGGCCTCACGACCCCGAGCCGGGCTTTTCGTTGAAGTACTTTTCGAATTTCTGTTCGACCCCCTCCCAGTCCTTCGCATCTGCGGGAGGAGTGCCCTTCTGAGTGATATTGGGCCAAATTGTGGCATATTCGGCGTTGAGGGTGAGCCATCGCTCGATGCCCGTTTCGGTATCTGCCTTGATGGCCTCGGCAGGGCATTCGGGCTCGCATACGCCGCAATCGATACAGACATTGGGATCGATAACGAGCATGTTTTCGCCCTCATAGAAGCAGTCGACAGGACAAACCTCTATGCAATCCATATATTTGCATTTGATGCATGCTTCGGTAACGACATAGGTCATATTCTGCTCCGGTACGCGCAAAACGGCGAAAGCCGTGTCCCGCCGTCACTTAAGGCGATGAGGCCGTGCGATCAAGCAGTAGTTTCGGCGATAATTTCGTAGAGGCTTTGGGCGTCGCGGGCCGGTCCCCGCCGCGGCGCGAGCCCAACGACGCGAACAACCATGACCTCGCGCCCCCGCGGCAAGGTCAACACATCGCCTGGGCCGATGTTGACGCTGGATTTTTCGACCCGATGTCCGTTGACCCGGATCAGGCCCGCGCTGGCGGCTGATTGTGCCAATCCCCGGGTCCGGTAGAAGCGGGCATGCCAGAGCCATCTATCGATTCGAATTCGGTCGGCCATCGCGTCAATCGGTCTCAATCAGCAATGCGAGCCCGGCAAAGGGGGTGGCGCGGCCTGTTTGCGCATTGCTGCCTGGGTGGCGAGCGGTTCGGCGTGGCCGGACGCGCGCAGCCGCTTGACGCCACACGCTGACGGGCGCTCCGCCCATGGCTTCGTCCGTCGCTTGGGAATTCGCCACGTCGACCCGCCGCCAGCCCAACGATGCCAGTACCTGATCGAGCGTTGTCCGATCGCAGCCGAGCAGCGAGACAAGCTTGGGCACTGTGGCATCAGCCGTGAGCCCATTGGTGGCGGCGTTCGCCAGTTCATCTTCCAGGCGGTCCAGGATGTCGAGCCGAATCGCACGCGGGCCGACGATCCGAAATCCTGCCGCCGCCAAGAAATCATCCGCCACGGATGTGCCGGCATCGAATGAGGTGAGGCCGGGCGGGGGGAGAGGCGGAATCTTTTCAAGCCGCGACGCGACGCCCCACAATAGCGCCAGCAACGAAGCCGCGTCCGGCCTCAATAATTTGGACAGGAAAATCGAGCGGCGGGCGAATTTGACGCCATAGGGCCTGAGCGCCCGCATGGCTGCGTGCTCGTCGGGTGGCAGAATTGCGGTTGTGCGATCGAGCGACCCCAAAGCCTCGCAAAGCTGGTAGGCGAGCCCGCGTGCTTCGGCGGGCAGGGCGCCCTGCGAGCCGGGCTTTGCATCGGCAGCCCGCCGTAAAGACAGCAGCGGCTCCAGACGCGAACCGATCCGTTCGGCAATCCACGCATTAAGCCGGGCTTGGAGGCCGTCGCGGGTGTCGCTGCGCAGATGTTCGTCGGCCAGAAGCGCGACGCCGGGTTCCAATGCGTGTGGTCCGGGCACGAGCCTGCCGATCACTGCGCCGTCCCACCACAATTGTCCGTGTTCGCTGAGGCTGATCGCGCCGGGTTCGGCATTGGACAGGCGTCGCGCGCGCGCAACAAATTCGCCTTCCAGGCCTCTGACGGCCGCAGCCCTCAAGGTTCGGCCATGCACGCCTTCGGCTAGCGGGTCCGCCTCGAAACGAAAGCCCGACAGCGTGCCGATGATTTCGCCGCCGATCGCGACCGTGCCGGCGTCATCGAGAGCAAGGTCGAGCACATCCTCTTCACGCAACCGCCGCATCAGGACTGCAGTCCGCCGATCGATGAAGCGCTGCGTGAGACGCTCGTGCAACGCATCGGACAGACGGTCCTCGATGGCGCGCGTCTGTTCCTGCCAGTGAGACTGGTCCTTCACCCAACCCGGGCGGTGGGCGGCATAGGTCCAGGTGCGGATCTGGGCGAGCCGGCCCGAGAGGGTTGCGACATCGCCTTCGGTTTCATCAAGCCGCGTGATTTGGCGCGCGAGCCAGTCTTCAGGCAGTACGCCATCGTCACTCATCAGATAACGATAGACCTGACCCACCAGCCGCACATGATCATCGAGCGACAGCTTGCGGAAATCCGGTATCTGGCAGGCGTCCCACAGTCTCCTTACCGCAGCGGGCGCGTGGGCGGTGGCGCGGATATCGTCCTGGCCGCTCAGGATGCGCAGACTTGCATAGTCTATCGCGGGTCGCGCCTTGACGAGGCCGGACGTGGGCGGCGCTTCATCCAGGCTTTCGATCAGACCGCTCAGCGAATGAAAATCGAGCGTGCTGTTGCGGAACTGCAGAAGTCTCACCGGCTCGTAGCGATGGCCTTCGATGCGCGCGACCATGTCTTCGTCGAGCGAGTCGCAATCGCCTGTCACGCCGAAAGTACCGTCATTCATGTGTCGTCCGGCACGCCCGGCGATCTGTCCGGCCTCTTCGGGTCGCAGGGGGCGCACGCCCGCGCCGTCGAATTTGTCGAGTCCGGCAAATGCCACATGGTCGATATCCATGTTGAGGCCCATGCCGATTGCGTCCGTGGCGACCAGAAAATCGACCTCTCCGGATTGGTAGAGCGCGACCTGGGCGTTGCGCGTGCGCGGGCTCAGCGCGCCCAGGACAACCGCCGCACCGCCGCGCTGGCGGCGCACGAGTTCGGCAATGCCGTATACGTCCTCGGCCGAAAAGGCGACGATGGCCGAACGGCGCGGCAGCCGGGTGAGTTTCCTGGTGCCGACATAGGTCAGGTCCGAAAAGCGCGGCCGAGTTATGAAATGTGCCTCTGGTACGAAACGGCGGATCATGCCGCGCATGGTTTCGGCACCAAGAAACACCGTTTCGTCTTCGCCACGTGCATGGAGGAGGCGGTCAGTGAACATATGGCCGCGCGCAGGATCGGCACATAGCTGGATTTCGTCGACGGCAAGGAACGATGTGCCCAGGTCCAGCGGCATCGCTTCGACCGTGCAGACGAAATACCGCGCCTCGGGCGGTACGATTTTCTCTTCGCCAGTGACGAGGGCGACCGATTTGGCGCCCTTCAGACGCGCGATTTTATCGTAGACCTCGCGCGCGAGGAGCCTCAATGGCAGGCCGATCATACCCGAGCGATGGGCAAGCATCCGCTCGATTGCGAAATGGGTCTTGCCCGTATTCGTGGGACCGAGAACAGCGACGACCTGTCCGTCCTGTCGGGGACGGAACACGCCGGCGGCCAAGCGTTTTGGTGTCATCGTGGAGGAAAGATCGGTGTTTTCGGGCTCGTCTGCAACACCGCATGGAGCGCGACAATCGCCCTGTGGACATCCTGCCATGCAATAAGAACGCAATCGGAACGAACCGTGCCCGAATCGCTAATCAAATCATTATCGTGCTTTGTTCTCATACAATATGCGGTTTGTCAAGCATTATGAATGGCCAGATGCGGTGGTGCGGCCAAGGAATGGAGTCGAGCAGCAGGATTATGTCCATATGCTCCGTACCCGGAACATATGTGAAGACTTTGCGACGACGATATATCGGGCGGGCAGATACTGTCACAATCGGAATTGGTTGCCATTCCCTCGATTGCAGCCTTGTCGGGGGTTTCGCACCTGCGATACTGGATGCAGAGCATAGCGGAGAAACGTCGGGATGAGTGGACAGGACCCCAAAGCATGGGCCGCGCTGGCGGCAAAGGAACTTAAGGACAAGCCCCTCGCCGGCCTGACCTGGCATACGCCGGAAGGTTTTGACGTAAAGCCGCTTTATACGCCCGACGATCTGGAAGGCTTCGCGGCGGCCGCGACCCTGCCGGGCCTGGCGCCGTTCCTGCGCGGGGTGCGGGCGACCATGTATGCCGGCCGACCCTGGACTATCCGCCAATATGCCGGCTTTTCGACTGCCGAGGAGTCGAACGCCTTCTATCGCAAGAACCTCGCTGCCGGGCAGATGGGGCTCTCGGTCGCGTTCGATCTCGCAACCCATCGCGGCTACGACAGCGATCATCCGCGTGTCGTGGGCGATGTCGGCAAAGCCGGCGTGGCGATCGATTCTGTCGAGGACATGAAAATCCTCTTTGCCGGCATTCCGCTCGACAAGATGAGCGTGTCGATGACCATGAACGGTGCCGTGATTCCGATCCTGGCGAATTACATCGTCGCAGCGGAAGAGCAGGGCGTGCCGCCCGAGAAGCTTTCGGGGACGATCCAGAACGACATCCTCAAGGAGTTCATGGTCCGCAACACTTATATCTATCCGCCGGCGCCTTCGATGCGGATTGTTGCCGACATCATCGAATACACCGCGAAGAAGATGCCGCGCTTCAATTCGATTTCGATTTCCGGCTATCACATGCATGAAGCGGGCGCGACCGCGGTGCAGGAACTCGCTTATACGCTTGCCGACGGCATCGAATATGTGCGCGCGGCGCTGGCGAAGGGGTTGGCGGTTGACGATTTCGCGCCCAGGCTCTCCTTCTTCTTTGGCATCGGGATGAACTTCTTCATGGAAGTGGCGAAGCTGCGCGCCGCGCGTCTTCTATGGTCGCAGATCATGGCAGGGTTCGGTGCGAAGAACCCGGAATCCTTGATGCTGCGCACGCATTGCCAGACTTCGGGCGTGTCGCTGACCGAACAGGACCCTTACAACAACATCGTGCGCACGGCGTTCGAGGCGATGGCGGCAGTTCTGGGCGGCACCCAATCCCTCCACACCAATTCCTTCGACGAAGCGATTGCGCTGCCGACGGAATTCTCCGCGCGGATCGCCCGCAACACGCAACTTATCCTGCAGCACGAAACGCAGGTAACGCGCGTCGTCGATCCGCTCGGCGGCTCGTATTACGTTGAAGCACTGACGCATTCGCTCGCGAAAGCCGCGAAGGACATCATTGACGACGTCGAAGCCATGGGCGGCATGACGAAGACGGTCGAAGCCGGCATTCCCAAGCTGCACATCGAAGAATCTGCGGCGCGGCGTCAGGCGCGCGTCGACCGTGGCGAGGACGTGATCGTCGGTGTCAACCGGTTCCGGCTGGAGAACGAGTCCGCCATCGAAGTGCGTGACATCGACAATGCCCAGGTGAGAATGCAGCAAATTGCGAGGCTCAGCGAGGTGAAAGCGAAGCGCGATCCGGCCATGGTCGAGGTTGCTTTGGCCGCGCTTACCAAGGGCGCGGCGGGCCACGACAATCTTCTGGCGCTGGCGGTGGACGCGGCGCGCGCACGCGCGACCGTCGGCGAAATCTCCGCGGCGATGGAGAAAGTGTTCGGTCGTTTCCGGGCGGAAATCCGCTCGATCTCCGGCGTCTATGGTGGCGCCTATGAAGGCGACAATGCGTTCGCCGCATTGCGCGACGATGTCGAAAATTTCGTGAAGGAAGAGGGCAGGCGCCCGCGCATCCTGGTTGCCAAGATGGGCCAGGACGGCCACGACCGCGGCGCCAAGGTGATCGCAACGGCGTTTGCCGATCTCGGCTTCGACGTCGATATCGGGCCCTTGTTCCAGACGCCGGAAGAAGTCGCCAAGGACGCGATCGACGCCGACGTCCACGCGATCGGCGTATCGAGCCAGGCGGCCGGCCATAAATCGCTCGTGCCGCAATTGATAGAGGCGCTCAAGAAAGAGAAGGCCGACGATATCCTGGTGATCTGCGGCGGCGTGATCCCGGCGCAGGATTATCCGTTCCTGGAGCGCGCGGGTGTCGCCGCCATCTTCGGACCCGGCACCAATATTCCCGACGCCGCCCGCAAGGTGCTGACGTTGATCCGTACGCGGACGAAACAGGCGGCGTAGGGCGCAGCGCCGCAGGTCCGAACTTCGGGATCGACGGATTGTCCGCGTTTCCCGCGTCTCGCTGCCGGGGCACTCCACGAGTGGCGGCAATACGAAATGACGCTCCTGTCGCCGAATTCTATCCCGCTAACATCGTGTGCGTTTGTCGCAAGCGCTGCAATTCACGACCGTTCGAAAATATGTATCATGTCGAAGGATTCTTGGATAGTTGGATTGACGACAGCTTTGAGGGAAAATTCGTGGAAAATAAATCTTACCAGTTCACGACCGACTGGTTTTCGGGCTTCATCAAGAATTTTGAACGGAATTTGGCGCAGTTCAAAGGGACCCCTGCAAAGTTTATCGAGATTGGCACCTATGAAGGAAGGTCCACCGTATGGCTTTTGGATAATATATTGACGCATCCTCAAGCGCAGCTGCACTCGATAGATCCGTACCCAAAACCATTGTTTTTTAGCAACGCAAAACAGGCAGGCGTATTGGACGAGGCAACCGGAATGGCGAGGGGACTCACTTTTTACGCTTCAAAATCGGTCGAAGTTCTGCGTCAGCTTCCTATGAACACATTCGATTTTGTTTATGTCGATGGGGACCATTCCACTAGCGCCGCACTTCAGGACGCGGTTCTTTCGTTCGCGTTACTGAAGGAGGGTGGAATTTTAGCGTTTGACGACTACCTTTGGAACGACTGGAAAAACGACAAATATGGCACTACCAAGCTCGGGATCGATGCATTTATGACGGTGTTCAGGAACGAGTTGGAGGTTCTTGGACGCGGTTACCAAGTGTGGGTAAGGAAAGTCCGTGATCGCCGTGCTGTGTCTCTTTGACTCTATGCGTCGTCAGCGTCGTCTAGGAACTCGGAGGAACTGGGCGACAGCTTACTGGAGTGCACTGGGGTGCACTCCACGTTATATGCACATTGCGCGAGGCCGCTTTTTTCGAATTCGCTGATAATTCCACTGATCGCAGCGGATTCGGCGTGGCGCAGAGCCGGGCTCCGGCGCGCTCAACCGGGTGACGAGCCCCTGCCGCTACCGGCAAGCATATTCCCGCTTCCCGGTTCAGCCTTTCGGCGTCAGGTCGGCGCCGTCGACATGCATCCGCGAAAGCGTGGCGTCGACCGTTCCCCAACCCGTGGACGCCCAGACCTTCAAGGCGATGACGTAATGCCCGTCCGGCGCATCGGCGCTTGGCACGTCGACGAACCAGCCATAGATCGGCGGAAAGGACTTGCCGTCTTTCAGGATCTTCGGCTTGAAGCCGGCGATCTGGTGGTAATGCAGCTGACACAGATGCGCCTTGCCCTTCCAGATCGCGGCATCGACATCGGGTTTTTCATCCTTGAGATAAGTGAACTCGATGTTGTAGCGCCGTCTGCCGTCGAACACCGGCGCGACCGTGCCGCAAGGATTGACGGGGTCGGCCTTGATGCCGGCGAAGATCAGCGTCACCGCGCTGAGCGGGTCGAGGGCCTCTTTTTTCTGTTCTTCGGTCACCGGATATTGCGTCATCGGGTAGGGCGGATCGGCTTCCACCGTCGGATCGGCGCCCGCGAACGTCACCTTCACTCGTTCCCTTTTGTCGGAGCCGCGCTGATAAAGGGAATCGTAGACGGCGGGTTCCAGCGCATGCGGCGCCAGCAGGCCGCTCGATGTCGCCTCGATCTCGGCCTGCCAGAATACGCTGACGATTCCGCTCGTCTCGAAATGCGAGATCGTGTTGTAAGTTTCCTGGCGGAACTTCGAATCGAAATCGGTATGGCCAAAAGGTATGCCCCAGAAGCTGATCGTGTAGGCGACGCCCAGCGACGGGTTGGTTTCCAATGCGGCAAGCCTGGTCGGCTTGGCGTTGCTATCGAGAGCTTCCGCGGGAACGGCGAGGGCCGCCGCGGCGAGCGCTGCAGCGACGGTCAGGCGAACAGAAAATTTCGGCATGAAGGTCTCCGACGCGCAATCCGCCCATCCGGGCAGTCTAAATTGCGCGTTATCATAGCGGCCACAGCGAAGGCGGTCCAACCGTGAGGGAGCAAAGGGTAAAGGGGGGGGACGACGATCTTGCCGTGGCGCTTCGTGCGGGCGACCGGCGGGCACTGGCGCGGGCCATCACGCGCATCGAATCCACCCGCGCGCGCGACCGCGAGACGGCGGAAGCGTTGCTTGCGTCTCTCCTGCCCGAAACGGGACGCGCGATCCGAATTGGGGTGTCCGGGGCGCCGGGCGCCGGCAAATCGACCTTCATCGAGGCTTTCGGAACCTATCTGACGGGGCTCGGCAAGCGCGTGGCGGTGCTCGCCGTCGATCCTTCGTCGCGGCGCTCCGGCGGCTCGATACTCGGCGACAAGACACGCATGGAGCGGCTGGCGCGCGATCCGCGCGCGTTCATCCGGCCCTCGCCGGCGGGCACGACACTGGGCGGGGTCGCACGGCGTACCCGCGAAGCCTTGCTGCTCGTAGAAGCCGCAGGCTTCGACATCGTCCTGGTCGAGACCGTGGGCGTCGGCCAGTCGGAAACTGCCGTGGCCGATATGGTGGACCTTTTCGTGCTTCTGGTGAGCCCGGGGGGCGGCGACGACCTGCAAGGCATCAAGCGTGGCGTTATGGAGCTTGCCGATCTCGTTCTCGTCACGAAGGCGGACGGCGACCTGGCGATGGCTGCGAACCGCGCAGCCGCCGATTACCGCGCTGCGCTCCATCTGATGCGTCCGAAATATTCCGAGCTCGCGCCGCATGTGTTGAAAGTGTCGGCTGTCGCTGATCTGGGCATCGCGGAGGCCTGGGCCGCAATGGCGGCGTTCCATGCCGCGCTCGCGAAAGCGAGCCATCTGCGGCGCCTGCGGGAAGACCAGGCACGTCGCTGGTTCTGGAGCGAGGTCCAGGCGGTCCTGAGCGAGGAAATTGCGGCCGACCCCAAGACGGCGGCAATGGCGGCAGGGCTTGAAGCGTCCGTCGTCGCCGGGAGAGCCCTGCCGCACGCTGCCGCCCGTGCCCTGATCGGGGACTTTCGTCACGCTTGACGGCAACACGCCATCCCCTTATGAGAGCCGCTCTTTTCTGGATCGTTTTCGAAAGGCTAGGCCATGTCGCGGCGCTGCGAATTGACGGGCAAGGGCGTGCTCGTCGGCAATCACGTCAGCCACGCCAACAATAAGACCAAACGCGTCTACCGTCCCAATTTGCAGACGGTATCGCTGGCGAGCGAGGCGCTGGGCCAGGATGTGCGGCTCAAGATCAGCATGAACGCCCTGCGCTCGGTCGACCGTTCCGGCGGCCTGGATGCTTTTTTGCTCAAGAGCAAGGACGATGTGCTGTCGGACCGTGCGCTCAAGGTGAAACGGCAGATCGCCAAGAAGCAACTCTCTGCCTGAGCGGCTTCTTCCTCGCTTTTTGTTGACCTCGGAAATCGAAACGGCCGCTTTGCAGCGTCGGCTGCAATAGTACTGTCGCTCGTTAATGATACGCACCTCCCCGAACCAGTGCAGGCATGGCGTCTGCATTGAAATTTGGGTAATGTATCAAAATAGGTCAGGTCGCGATAAGGCGGCCGGCGGGGGTGGGGTATCGTGTCGATCTTTGAATCAGGAGTACGCGACGACCGCAGGTCGGTTGGCGCAGGGGCATTGTCTCGCGTTGCAGATGCAGGGGCCCAGCGGCTTCGCCGCCCGGCCGATATGATCGGGCGTGCCCATCTTGCCAAACCACAAGATGGCGCGCGCAGCGGAATATGGCAGGCGGTGCAAGCTCTATCGCGGCTGGTCTTTCCAGTTCTTCTTTTAACGACAATCGGAGCGGCCGCCTTCATCTACGGCGATGAACCGGCGGGCTGGCTGGGCAATCTGGACGTGGGTGGCAAACCCTTCTGCACAGGTCTGCTGGCACTGCCGGTGACCGTTTTTGTCGTCCAGCTGACCAACCGGCGTTACGGCGCTGGATATGCGTTTGCGCAGGTTTTTGCAGCAGCCGTGCTGGTTCTCGCGGCAGTTTTGTACATGCGCGACGATTTGGCTCTGTTGCGCGATGGTGCGCCCCCCGATTTGCGCGTGGCCCTGGCGTTCGGCAGCGGATTGTTCTTAGCCCAGATCGTCTCGATTTTTATGTTCGACCGCCTGCGCGGGCCGCAATGGTGGCAGGCGCCGCTCTTTTCTTCCATCTTTGGCGGCATCGTGCTCGGCTTGGTGGCATATCCTGGCGCCTATGCCGGCACGGGCATGGTGTGGACCGAGCCGATGATGGCCTACATCGCAGTGAGCGCGGCGGCGGGCGTGGTATTGGTGGCGCCGTACTGGCTGCTGCGTTCGCTGGTTGAGCCTTTGTCCGGGTTCGGCGGTTATTGACCCGAGCGCCCAAAGAAAAGGCGGCGGAGTTGCCTCCGCCGCCCGTTCGTCATCTGACGAAAGCTCTTAAAGAGCCTTGAGATTCGCTGCTTTCGCGCCGCGCGCATCCGGCTGGATGTCGAACGACACGCGCTGGCCTTCGGCCAGACTGCGCAGCCCAGCCGCTTCAACGGCCGTGGCATGAACGAAAACATCCTTGCCGCCGCCCTCAGGCGAAATAAAGCCGAAGCCTTTGGAGGTGTTGAAAAACTTCACTGTTCCGATAGTCATTGGGTAGTCCTTGAGTCATCAGGTGCCGTACAGACGACATGTCTTGTACGGTGCGGTGACGCTGATGGATGGAAAGTTCTGACTGTCTCGTCCGGGCGCGCACAGTAGGCGGGCAGGTTCAAAACAATTAGTGCGCTTCATCCGACGGAACGCCGTCGCTATCGGTTAATATAGGCGCTATGGACGCAGAATGCAACGGCTTGCTCGGCCGCGTTGCCGTCGGGCGTTTTTTGCGCGCCGGCGCCTTGGCGATCGGTTTCACAAGTGCTGCAGCTTCCTTGTCTGCCGCTTCTTTAGCAAGACGCAGCGCTTTGAGCTTCGCCGTCTTTGCTTCGCTGGCCGTGCGTTCCTTTTCGATTTCCTGGCGCACCAGGCTATCGCGCTGCTCCGAGGCCGTGAACAGGTTCTGCGCTCTGCGGCGCGCGGAATTCGATTTTTCGCTGGACATAGTTCTATGCCATTCCTTCATGGATAAACGCGTCTAACCGGCGCGCTTCGCGGGCCGGGACATTCGCTGTGCAGGGACGAGGGTCGCGCGTCCGCGCGTAGAGACCTTCTAACACGTGCAGTCGCGAAAGGGAAATCAAGGTCGCGCCTGGCACACCTACAGATCGTTAAATGGGGACGATAGACGTTCAATACAAGCGGATCGGGGACCGGCCAGGCCTTTTAAACCCGCATTTACCCAGATGAAGTGCAATTTCGCAGGAGCACAAACGCGATTCAGTTGTCATGACCAGGCGGTTATTCAAACATCGAGGCTGCGATCATGGCACACCCTGCGGGTGAATCGGATTGCGGTGCTTTGAGGCTTGATTTCGACCGGCGACTGAAGCTGGAATTTCACGGTTCCCAAATCACGTCGGATGCCGGTCTTCTGGCTTTTCGTGAACTCGACAACGTTCTTGGGTTGTCGCAGATGGGGGGTGACATTCTTGCTGACGCACGCACAGGCCGCGACGGTCGTCACGGGTTGGTCACGCAATTTCGTCAATCGGTGTTTGGACGCTTGGCCGGATACGAAGATGTCAATGATGCCGACAAACCTGGATGCGATCCGGCGATGCGGTTCTTTGTCGGCGGACGCGCTGTGACGGCGCAGGCGGCACGCAAAACATACAGAACGCGCGACGAAGCCAAGGCCGATGTGTTCGACTACATCGAACGCTTCTACAATCCGAAACGTCGGCACTCGACGATCGGATATCTGTGAAGCGGACCCCGAATCTGGGACCGGGGGCTTAGTTGGAAAATAGGCCGTTCTGTTGCTAAACGGAGCGGACGATGACGAAGAAGACGAGACGCAAGATTGATGCGGCGTTGAAGGCGAAGATC
>JBAVOL010000129.1:0-17546 GCA_049692035.1 Rhizomicrobium sp. | reverse complement strand
ATTTGCACGGCCGCACCTCGCTCGAAGGGTTATGGGCGGTCGGCGAATGCGCCGCAACCGGGCTGCATGGCGCCAACCGCCTCGCCTCCAATTCGCTGCTCGAAGCCCTCGTCTTCGGCGCCCGCGCCGCGGAAGATATTCAGGCGCATGTCACGTCAGGTGCGAGCCGCGGCAATGCGCCGGCTCCCGCCCGCTTCCTCGCTCCGCCACCGCCGCGCATGCTGCGCGGGGCGATGACGCGCGATGTCGGGCTCGAACGCGACCGCGCAGGGCTGGAACGTGCGCTCGCGACCATTGTCGCGGTCGAGCGCGCGGCGGGCGGCGAGCCTTCGCTTCTCAACATGACGGCGTGCGCCAGGCTGGCAGCCGCGGCCGCACTCGCCCGCCGCGAAAGCCGCGGCGGGCATTTCCGCAGCGATTATCCGCAAACCGACGAGCGCGGCGTGCGCACCACAATGACGCTCGCCGACGCAGAACGCATCGCCGCGGAAACCGGCAACGCCGCAGCCCGCGCCGATTGTACCGCCAGCGTATCATGATCGCGCTCGCCAATCCGCCGCACCGCCTTCTGATCGAGCCCGTCGTCCGCCATGCGCTCGAAGAAGATCTCGGGCGCGCCGGGGACCTCACCAGCGATCTGACCGTGCCGGCCGAAACGCGCGCGAACGCGCGACTTGTGGCCCGCAAGGACGGAACGATCGCCGGCCTGATCGCAGCCGAATGCGCGTTCCGGCTGGTCGATCCCACCCTCAGCTTCGTCTACGAAGCGCCGGACGGCACGACAGTAAAGGCAGGCACGATATTGGCGCGCGTCGAAGGCCGGGCGCGCTCCGTGCTCACCGCCGAACGCGTCGCGTTGAATTTCGTCGGCCGTCTTTCGGGCGTGGCAACGGCTACGCACGCACTGGTCGAGGAAATCGCCGGCACGCGCGCCAAAATAGTCTGTACACGGAAAACAACGCCGGGCCTGCGCATCCTCGAGAAATATGCGGTGCGCTGCGGCGGCGGACGCAATCATCGCTTCGGGCTCGACGACGCCGTTCTTATCAAGGACAACCACATTGTCGCCGCGGGCGGCATCGCGCCCGCCTTCGCGCGCGTGCGCGAAGCGCTCGCCCATATGATCCGCATCGAACTCGAAGTCGACAACCTCGCCCAACTCGCCGAAGCGTTGACACTCGGCGTCGATACGATCCTGCTCGACAATATGAGCCCGGAAATGCTGCGCGCCGCTGTCGACATGGCCAAGGGCCGCGCCGTGCTCGAAGCCTCCGGCAATGTGACGCTGGCGAGCGTGCGCGCCATTGCGGAAACCGGCGTCGATTATATTTCTTCCGGCGCCATCACCCACAGTGCGCCCAGCCTGGATGTGGCACTGGATTTTTGAGTCGGAACGCGGGCTTCCAGCCCGCATAACAATGTCGAAGCCGTAATGCGGCCAAGATGGCCGCGCTCCGACATGACCATGTTCTTGCTTTCCGCGATCATCCCCTAAGATGATTCCGATAGAACCCGTCTCGCTTCAGCTCGCGCGCGTGCGGGGCAACGGCCGGTAGAACACGTGCTTGCCGATCTGGACGGTACGCTCGAGGCTTCCCGACCAATCCGGTTCCACATCGACGGCATGGAACGACGTGGCCCCGCCAGTCACGTCGCCCAGCGGCATGTCTCCGCTGAGAATTTTCGCGGCGAGAAGATTGGCTTCCTCCCAGGCGATCATGCTTTTCGGGCGCTGCATCTCGCCGTTGCAAACGAACGAGAACTGACAGCTCAGACCGTCATTGGCGCCTTGATAGACGATGCCGCAAATCGAGCCTGGATATTCGCGGCTGCGCAGGCGATGAAAAACCACTTCGGCAATCGCTTCCTGGCCTTGAACGCCCTCACCGCGCGCTTCGTAATACATCGCTTCCGCCAGGCAGCGTTGCTCGGCCTCGATCCTCACCAACGCGACTTCCACTGCCGAAGGCCGCGCCGCAATCGCATTCGTGGCCATGGGTTTTTGCGGCGCCTCGACGCTCGCGGATGCCGCGACAGGATCGGCAGCTTTGACCGCTGACGCGTGCATTTGTTCCGTATGAGGACGATATAGGCCGGTCGCCGCGCCACAGGCCAGCGCAACGATCAGCAGGCCGGCGATCGCGACCGCGCGATCGGCGCGCCGCAGGGATTCGTTTATTTTCGTCATTGGGAAAAAATGGTCCTTCGGGATTTGATTTCGAATGATTCAACAGGCGAATGAATTCGAGCTCCGTTCCGAATGATCCCGCTTCCCCCTCAGCGGTGGACCGACTTACTGCCAGTGAAATTCCAATTCGTCAAATCACAATGCACGCAATCGTGACACCGCGTCACGAACGATGAAAAAAACCAGTGTTTTCCTGCATACGACGTATACGGATTAATCCGTATCGTCGTTCCGCGCCAGCGCCGCTTGCGCCGCTGCGAGCCGTGCAACGGGCACGCGGAAGGGCGAACAGGACACATAATCGAGCCCCGCTTCGTGGCAGAAACGGATCGAGTCGGGGTCGCCGCCGTGCTCGCCGCAAATGCCAAGCTTCAATTTCGCTCGCGATGCGCGCCCACGCTCCACCGCAATTCTTACCAATTCGCCGACACCGTCCCGGTCGATCGTGACGAAGGGATCGCGCGCGATCAGTCCCTTTGCTAAATATTCGGTGAGGAACATCGCCGCATCGTCGCGGCTGACGCCGAGCGTCGTCTGCGTCAGATCGTTGGTTCCGAACGAGAAAAATTCTGCCGTTTGCGCGATGTCGCCGGCACGCAGCGCGGCACGCGGCAATTCGATCATGGTGCCGATCAGATAGCGCGGCGTACGCCCGCCACTCGCCCTGATCGCCTCTGCCACGCCATCGATGCGCAGCTTCAGCACGTCGAGTTCGCTCTTGAACCCGACCAGCGGAATCATGATTTCGAGTTCGACCGGCGTGGCTCCCGCCGCTTCCACATTCGCCGCAGCTTCGAAGATGGCGCGCGCCTGCATCTCGTAGATTTCGGGAAATGTAATACCGAGCCGGCAGCCGCGATGGCCGAGCATCGGATTGGATTCGTGCAACGCGATCGCACGGGCGCGCAGTTTCGCCGGATCGCTCCCCGCCGCGCGCGCGACTTCCGCGATCTCTTCGTCTCGGCGCGGGAGGAATTCGTGCAGCGGCGGGTCGAGGAGACGAATCGTCACCGGCAAGCCGTCCATAGCCTTGAAGATCGCTTCGAAGTCGCTGCGTTGCATCGGCAGCAGCTTCGCCAATGCGGCCTTTCGTGCTTCGGCCGCATCGGCGAGAATCATCTGGCGCACGGCGACGATGCGATCGGCCTCGAAGAACATATGTTCCGTGCGGCACAACCCCACCCCTTGCGCGCCGAAACGTCTGGCGGTGGCGGCATCGTCGGGCGTGTCGGCGTTGGCGCGAACCTTCAGCCTACGGATCGAATCGGCCCACGCCATCAGCGTGGAGAAGTCGCCGGTCAGTTCGGGCTGGCGCATTGGAACCCGGCCCCTGAACACTTGTCCCGTCGCCCCGTCGATCGTGACGATATCGCCGCGCTTAAGCGTGACCGCGCCGGCCGTCAGTATGCCCTGCACCGCGTCGATCTTGATCGTACCCGCACCGGACACGCAAGGGCGCCCCATACCGCGCGCAACCACCGCCGCATGGCTCGTCATACCGCCGCGTGCCGTCAATATTCCGCGTGCCGCGTGCATGCCGTGAATGTCTTCCGGGCTCGTCTCCATGCGCACGAGGATGACGGCGGTGCTGTCGGCCGCGAGCTTTTCGGCTTCCTCGGCGGTAAACGCGATTTGCCCGGTCGCCGCGCCCGGCGACGCCGCAAGCCCCGTCGCGATGCATTCCTTCTGTGCATTAGGATCGAGTGTGGGATGGAGAAGCTGATCGAGCGCCTGCGGATCGATCCGCGCGATCGCGATTTCCTTGTCGATCAGCCCCTCGCCTACCATGTCGACCGCGATTTTGAGCGCTGATTCCGCCGTACGCTTGCCGGAGCGCGTCTGGAGCATGAAGAGCTTGCCTTCCTGCACCGTGAATTCGACGTCCTGCATGTCGCGGTAATGGGCTTCGAGGCGCGCGCCGATGCATTTCAGCTCGGCGTAGCAATCAGGCATCACCTCTTCCATCGACGGCTTCTTGCTCTGCAGCCGTTCGCGCACGATTTTGGTGATCGGTTGCGGCGTACGGATGCCGGCGACCACGTCTTCGCCCTGTGCATTCACCAGGAATTCGCCGAACAGAATCTTCTCGCCGGTCGCGGGATCGCGGGTGAAAGCGACGCCCGTGGCGCTGGTATCGCCGCGATTGCCGAATACCATCGCCTGGATGTTGACCGCCGTACCCCAATCTTCGGGGATGTTGTGAAGCTGGCGATAGGTCCGTGCCCGGTTGCTTTTCCAGGAGGCAAAAACCGCGCCGATAGCGCCCCAAAGTTGTTCCTGCACGTCGTCCGGGAACGGTTTTCCGAGACGTTTGTTCACCTCGTCCTTGTACAGCTCGGTGACACGGCGCAGGTCGGACACATCGAGATCGGTATCGAGATCGACGCCCTTCGTCTCCTTCTCGCTTTCCAGAATTTCCTCGAACACGGAGTGCTCGATGTTCAGGACGACATTCGAATACATATGAACGAAGCGGCGATAGGAGTCATATGCAAACCGCGGATTGCCGGTGAGCTTCGCGAGCGCTTCGACCGTTATGGGGTTCAGGCCGAGATTGAGAACCGTGTCCATCATGCCGGGCATCGAGACGCGTGCCCCCGAACGCACCGACACCAGCAGCGGTTTCGTGGCATCGCCCAACATCCCGTCGGCGAGTTCGCCGACGCGCGCGAGTGCCGCTTCAACCGCGGATTTGAGATCGGCAGGATAGGTTTCGCCATGGGCGTAGAAATAGGCGCAGACTTCGGTCGTGATCGTGAAGCCGGGCGGTACGGGAAGTCCGAGATTGCTCATCTCGGCGAGGTTCGCGCCCTTGCCGCCCAGCAGGTTCTTCATGTCGGCACGGCCCTCCGCGCTGCCATTGCCGAATCCGTAAACCCATTGTGTCATGTACTATCCCTCGATTTTGGAAAAGTCCGCGACTTCATGCAGGCTCGCGCGCAACCGCGACAGAAGCAGCAATCGATTTTGGCGCAACCCGGGCTCGGGCGCATTGACCGTCACCTTGTCGAAGAACGCATCGACGGGACCGCGCAGGCGCGCCATGACGGTCATGGCTTGCGCGAAACGTTCCCGCTCGAGTTCCGCCGCGATCAGTTCGCGCGCCGTGGCCATCTCGGAGAACAGAGCGATTTCTTCCGGCGCCGCGAGCAGTGCAGGATCGGGTTCGCCGCTAAAGGTGCGCCCGTCCTTTTTCTCTTCGATGCGCAAAATGTTGACGGCGCGCCGGTAGCCGGCAAGGAGGTTGGCCCCGTCACCGGATTTGAGGAATGCCTGCAGCGCATCGACCCGCGCCACCAAGCGCACCAGATCGTCTTCGTTCGCCAGCGAAAAAACCGCGTCGATCAAATCATGCCGCACGCCTTTGTCGCGCAGCGCCACCTTGAGGCGGTCGGCGAGAAAAACGAGGATATCGGAAACCGCCTGGCGTTCGTCGGACGAAAACGCCCCTGCGGCGGTCGGCGCGATTGCCCGGCATGTGTCCGCGAGCAAATCCGCCGCGATCCCTTCGACCAGCATTTCGCTCGATAAGGCATCGCCGAGCCGTTCTTCCCAAGAGCGGGTCGCGTGCATCTTCGTCGCGCCGATAACCGCAAACAGGGGAACCGCGAGAGCAAGCCGCAAGCGGTTCTCCAGGATGATGCGGATGATGCCGAGGCCGGCGCGGCGCAGCGCGAACGGATCCTTGGAACCCGTCGGCTTCTCGCCCGCCCGCCACAGGCTGACGAGGCTGTCGATCTTTTCGGCCAGCGCCACCGCGATCGACAACGGCGCTTGGGGCACAGAATCGCCGGGGCCGAGCGGTTTGTAATGGTCGCGGATGGCGTTTGCGACCGCGTCGTCCTCGCCGTCATGGAGCGCGTAATAATATCCCATGACGCCTTGCAGTTCCGGGAATTCGCCGACAACGCCGCTCGCCAGATCCGCCTTTGCCAAAAGCCCCGCGCGCTGCGATCGTACGACATCGAATTGCAGCATGTCGGCAAGAAGCATGGCGAGCAGCGCGATGCGATACGCACGCTCGTGCATCGTGCCGGCCCTGGCGTGGAAGACACTCTTCTTCAGGTCGTCGATGCGCGATTCGAGACGGCGCCTGCGATCCTGGTCCCAGAAATATTTGGCGTCAGAGAGGCGCGCCCGCAGCACCCTTTCGTTTCCGGCAACGATCAGCGCACCGCCGTCGCCGGCAATCATGTTGGCGACGAAAGCAAAACGGTTCGCGAGCCTGGCGCCGCCCGGCCCAGCCGATCGTTCCGGCAACGCGGCGTCCCGAAGCGAAAAATATTTCTGATGCGTGCGCATGGCGGTCTGAAGAATCTCGCCGGGCACGTCGATAAACTGATCGTCGATCCGGCCGACCAGCACGACAGGCCATTCGGCAAGACCGGCGACTTCGTGCGAGAGCGCCTCGTCTTCGATCCATTCCAGGCCGAGCGCAAAACTCGTCTGTTTCAATTCGTGGAGAATGATGTCGCGGCGTTCTTGGGCGTCGAGGATGACATGGGCGTCGCGCAGCTTTTTTACATAATCGTCATAGCGGCGGACCTCGATCGCACCGGACGACAGAAAGCGATGGCCGAAAGTCGTGTTGCCGCTGGTGATGCCCGCGAATGCGAACGGAACCACCGCGCCGTCCAGCGTGCACAGGATCGCATGCAGCGGCCTGACCCAACGAGTCGATCCGATGGCCTGCGGCCAGCGCATCGATTTGGGCCAGGGGAGTTTGCCGATTGCCTCGGGCAGCAGTTCGGTGAGGACTTCGGCGCTCGTCCGGCCGTGTCTCGCGACGCGCGCCACATAGAATTCGCCCTTGCCGTCGGACTGCTTCACGCATTCGTCGAGCGTCACCCCGGCGGAGCGCAGGAAGCCTTCGATCGCTTTGTCCGGCGCACCGACACGCGGGCCTTTGCGCTCTTCCTCGATATCGCGCTGCCTGGCCGGCAGGCCGGCGATCGCGAGCGTCAACCGGCGCGGTCCCGAAAACGCCCTGGCGCTCTCAAACATCAATCCCTGATCGGACAGCGCGCCCACGACGAGGCGTTCGAGATCGGCCGCGGCGGTTTCCTGCATCCGTGCCGGGATTTCCTCCGAGAACAATTCGAGCAGAAGATCAGGCATCGCCTTAACCGTATCTCGGCCGATAATCGCCCATCGGGCTCGCCAGCCATGTCTCGCAGCACGCCTTGGCGAGCGCGCGTACCCGGCCGATATAGGCCGCACGTTCCGTCACGCTGATGACGCCGCGTGCGTCCAGCAGATTGAAACAATGACTCGCCTTGATGCACTGATCGTAGGCCGGCAAAGCGAGATTGGCCGCGACCAGCGCCTTGCATTCCTTTTCGGCGTCCGCGAAATGGCGGAATAGCATCTCGGCGTTCGAACGCTCGAAATTGTAGGCCGAGAATTCGCGTTCGGATTGATGGAACACTTCGCCGTAACGGAAACGCTCGTTGAACGCGAGGTCGTAGACGAACTCGACACCCTGCACATACATGGCGAGGCGCTCGAGCCCATAGGTGATCTCGGCCGAGACGGGATCGCAATCGAAGCCGCCGACCTGCTGGAAATAGGTGAACTGGGTGATCTCCATCCCGTCGCACCACACTTCCCAGCCGAGCCCCCAGGCGCCGAGCGTCGGACTTTCCCAATCGTCCTCGACGAAGCGGATGTCGTGGACGGCCGGATCGAGGCCGATCGTGCGCACGCTGTCCAAATAGAGATCGAGCACGTTCGACGGCGCGGGCTTCAGGATGACCTGGAATTGGTAATAATGCTGCAGCCGGTTGGGGTTTTCGCCATAGCGGCCATCCGTCGGACGGCGCGAGGGCTGCACATAGGCGGCGCGCCAGGGCCGCGGGCCGAGCGCGCGCAGAGTCGTGGCGGGGTGGAATGTGCCCGCGCCCATTTCGACATCATAGGGCTGGAGAATGAGACATCCCTGCTCCGCCCAGTAATTCTGCAGCGTCAGAATGAGGTCCTGAAATGTCCGGGCCTTGCTCACGATTCCGGTTCCGTTCACGGCGGGCCGGGACCCTACAGGCGAGGTTTACCAAGGGCAAGCGAAGCGCTGTCGCGCAGCACATGATCCGCCGCCGCGGTAAAGCGCCCGTCAGACTGGTGCAGCACAAGGCCCGGCAGTAGCAGCAGCGGCGCAGCCATACCCTTACGAATTTGAAGGATAATCCGTTTCGCCGCTTCACCGGAACGCGGCCACAATGGAAAAATCGCGATGCCCCGCTCCGGCAAGGCCCGCAGCGCTTCGCCCAGGCGGTCGGCACGCAGGATCGTGGTGAAGGTGCCCCCCGAGACCACGCGCTTCAGGCCCGCCTGCAGCCACTCGGCGAAGCGCCCGGTATCGCGCAGCGCCCGCTCGCGCGCCGCGTTCGGCGACGCGTCGCCCGCATCGCCATGAAAGGGCGGATTGGAAAAGACATGCGCAAATTCGCGCTTGAACGCCACGGGAAGCGCGAACGTGTCGCCTGCCATAAATCGCACGCGCGCCGCCATGCCATTGGCGGCGGCATTTGCGCTCGCCAATTCGGCGAGCTCCGCGTCGATCTCGATGCCGACGACAGTGCATGTTGGGACGCGGGCAGCGACGCAAAGGCTTGCTGCGCCCGCACCAGCTCCCAGTTCAAGCACTTCCTCGCCGGCGCAAGCTGGAACTGCCGCCGCGAGCATCACCGCGTCAAGCCCGGAACGGAAACCTTCCAGCGGTTGACGAACCGTCACCGTTCCATTCAGGAACCTGTCCTCGGCAACGGCGCTCACGGCTGCTGCGCCACAGGATTGGACAATCCATCCTTGAGGATTCGTTCGGCCTGGGCGAAATCGGCGTCGGCCACCATCAGACGGCGCGGCAATATGCCCAAGCTGCCATCCATCACGCTCATATGATTGTCGAACACGACCGCCTCGATACCGGCGTCCGCAAGCAACACGCATGCGAAATCGAGCTGCACGGGGTCATTCGTCTTAAGAACATCGCGCATAATCGCCTTCTCCCCCTTGCTCGCGCCCGGCATCCCGCCTAGGTGATCGCCTTGACCGGCCTTTCGGGGCCGTTCCTAATGTCGCAGGAGCTGAGGACGAACGGCAAGACGTTATGACGAGCGCGACTGTGGCGATCGCCGAGGCATCCAAGACTGCCGATATCGAACCTTCACCGGTGGATCGGCTTCACAGCCTGTTGGAAGTCGACATGGCGGCGACCGACCGGCTGATCCATGAGCGCATGGGCAGCTCGATCGCCCTGATCCCCGATCTGGCACGACATTTGATCGATTCCGGCGGCAAGCGCTTAAGACCGCTGCTCACCCTCGCCGCCGCGCGTATCTGCGGCTACACGGGCTGCCATCAGATCAATCTGGCGGCTGCCGTCGAATTCATCCACACCGCGACTCTGCTGCACGACGACGTGGTTGATGAGAGTTCGCTTCGCCGCGGCAAGATCGCGGCCAATATCGTGTGGGGCAACAAGCCCACCATCCTGGTCGGCGACTTTTTGTTCAGCCGCGCCTTCCAGCTGATGGTCGAGGCGGAAAGCCTTCGCGTCCTCGATATCCTTGCCACGGCCGCAACCATCATCGCCGAGGGCGAAGTCCTGCAGCTCAAATCGTCGAACAATCTGGCCACGACCGAGACCGACTACATGAAGATCGTCGCTGCCAAAACGGCGGCTCTCTTTGCCGCTGCATCCGAGGCCGGTGCGACAATCGCGAAAGCGACGCCGGAGATTGCCGCAGCGCTGCGCAATTATGGCCAGAATCTCGGCATCGCGTTTCAACTCGTCGACGACGCGCTCGATTATTCGGGACGCCAGACGCAGATGGGAAAATCCGTCGGCGATGATTTTCGCGAGGCGAAAGTGACCTTGCCGGTGATCCTTGCGCTGGATCGCGCTGATGAGGAGGCACGCCGTTTCTGGCTCCGCGCGATCGAGGCCGGCCCCCAGCACGAAGGCGATCTCAAGCGGGCGATTTCCTATGTGGAAGAAACCGGCGCTATTGACGAAACACGCGCGCGTGCGCAGCGTTATGCGAAGCTTGCATGCAATGCGCTGGCGCCGCTCGGGTCAAGCGCGTTGCGCGATGCGCTCGTCGACGTCGCCGAGTTCTGCGTCGGCCGGGGTTATTGAGGGCCGGGGACTGCCGGCGGTTCATCGCTCAGCGTTGCAACACAGGTTGGTGAGTGAATTGCGAGCTGCCCGAATTCCCGAGTTCCGCCGTTGACAGACTTTTTACGGCAGTATACTTTGCATTGCAGAGTTATAAAGGTAGACCTCTTGAACGACGTCGAGCGCGCGCTTTCGGAGATCGAGGATATCCGTGCATATCTCGCGGCGAGCACGCGGTTTCGTGGCATCGCTCCGGAAGTGAATGCACTGGCGAGCGTGCTCTCTTTGGTTATTGCGGCCGCGCAGACGATCTGGCCGCAAGACGCCTTTCACTATGTCGCCGCGTGGGCGGCTGCCACCATTGCATTCATCGTAATCGCTGCGATCGAGGCGGTCTCAAGAGCCCGCCGGCTGCACGGGCGAATGGCGGATGCCATGCTTAATACGGCATTGCGGCAGGTTCTGCCGTTCGCCGCGGCCGGAATCATCATCACCATGGTCATCAGCAAGTTTTCGTCCGATACAGCCTGGATGCTTCCGGGCTTGTGGCAGATTCTGATCGGGCTGCTCGGCTTTTCCGCCCTCCCCAATCTGCCGCGTGCGATGGTCTGGGTGGCGGGATGGTACTTCCTGTGCGGCACCATCGTGCTGGCACTGGCCGGCCGGAGCGGGGTTCTTTCGCCGTGGATGATGGGCTTGCCTTTCGCGATAGGACAAGCTGTCGTCGCGGTCATCCTGTATCGGGCTAACGGAGAGCGCGATGTCCAGGCTTAAGCAGGCGGCGCCCTTTGCCTATGAAGGACTCGACCGCATCTTCCACGAAAAAGCCCGATTGGGAATCGTGAGTTCGCTAGCTGGGCATGCCGACGGCCTCGGCTTCTCGGATTTGAAATCCCTGTGCAGCCTGACCGATGGAAATCTGAGCCGCCATCTTCAGGTTTTGGAGGGGGCGGGCTACATCCACATCAAGAAAGACTATGACGGCAAGCGCCCCCACACGCGATGCCGGCTGTCCGCAGAAGGGCATACCCGGTTTTCGGAATACCTCGCCGCGCTTGAGCAGGTGCTCCGCAAGGCGACAAAGGCCGCGAGACGGGCGCATGCTCCGGCTCGGACAGCGTTAGAGCAGCCCAGCTGATGTCATTTATTTGCCCAATGCCTTTATATAGCAAAGTCATTGGCAATCC
The DNA here is from genome assembly GCA_049692035.1 of Rhizomicrobium sp. GTDB lineage: Bacteria > Pseudomonadota > Alphaproteobacteria > Micropepsales > Micropepsaceae > Rhizomicrobium. The sequence continues at coordinate 6,055 of JBAVOL010000129.1, read as the reverse complement.
AATCGAAAGACGCACAGCGCCATCGGAGGTAAAACTGCAATGCCAAGGTTGATTGTCGTCAGGAGCACCGGCGATGAGACCGTGATTGAGGGCCAGGCCGGGCCCTCGGTGATGGCGCTCATGCGCGACAATGGCATAGATGAATTGCTCGCGCTCTGCGGCGGCTGCTGTTCATGTGCCACATGCCATGTCTGGGTTGATCCGGCGTTCATCGACCGGCTGCCTGAAATGGGCGACCAGGAGAATGATTTGCTGAACAGTTCAGGACACCGGAAAGCGAATTCGCGGCTGTCCTGTCAAATTAAGATGACGGACGATCTCGATGGGCTGCGGGTTACCCTGGCGCCTTCCGACTGAAGTGCGGAATAGTTGAATGGCCGCCCGCCACTTAGCTGAGGCTCAACAATAATCACAGTGTGAGGAGAGCAAATATGACGTCCACGGAAGCATTGAAACCGAATGTTCCCGACCATGTGCCGGCGGAACTCGTATGGAACCACAGCTTCGACGCGTTCACCGCCGAACTCGACGATCCTTACATTGCCATCAGCCGGCTTCATGACGGCCCGGGCATCATCTGGACGAGCGATGCGAGTTACGGCCGGCCGGGCTGGATCGCGACGCGCTATGACCTCATTTCCGAAGTGTTCATCGACCACGAGCATTTTACCGCCGAACGCCCGGGCATGATCGCGGACCTGCTGGGCGTCAATCTGCGGCTCAACCCGATCGAGATCGATCCGCCCCGACACTTCGGCTATCGCCGCATCCTTAATCCCTATTTCACACCCAAGGCGGTCAACAGCCTTGAGGGGATGGTGCGCGAGACCTGCGAAAGTCTCATCGCCAAGTTCGCGGACAAGGGGACCTGCGAGTTCGTCAAGGATTTCGCGATCCCCTTCCCCTCCTACATGTTCCTCGATCTGATGGGCATGCCGCGCGCCAAGGTGGGCGATTTCATCAAATGGGAAGACACGCTTATGCGCGGTCCCGATATCGCGTCACGCGTGGCGGCGGCGCGTTCGATCTACGCCTACCTTGAAGAACACCTCGCGCAGCAGCGCAAGAAACCCTGCAACGACTTGATGAAGGGCATCGTCACCGGCGAGTTTGAAGGCCGGCCGCTCGAACACCTCGAGGCCATGGGGATGCTCTATGTCCTTTATGTCGGCGGTCTGGACACGGTTTACAGCACGCTGGGATGGACGATGCGCCACCTTGCCACCCATCCGGAACTGCAGGGTCGGCTGCGTGGCAATCCCGAATTGATTGCGACTGCGGTCGAGGAGTTCCTCCGGGCCTTTTCCGTCGTGGTGACGCACCGCATGGTGGCGAAGGACTTCGTCTTTCACGGCGTGCCGATGCGCAAGGGCGAAGAGATCAACATGCCGCTCTCTCTCGCCGACCGCGATCCGAAGATGTTTCCCAATCCACATGTGGTCGATATCGATCGCAAGCCGCGCCACCTCGCTCTCGGGACCGGCGCTCACAGCTGTCTCGGCATTCATCTCGCCAAGCGCGAGCTCCGCATCGTCGTCGAGGAATTCCTCAAGCGGTTCCACAACATTCGGATTCGCAAGGGCGAGACTTACAGGTACCACACCGGCCGCACATTCGGGGTGGAATACCTGCCACTCGAATGGGATGCGGCGTAACAAGGAGAGAATGGATGGGGAGAATTTCGTTCGAAGGGCAGGTCGTCATCGTAACCGGCGCTGGCGGCGGACTTGGCAGTGTGTTTTCGCAGGAGATCGCCCGGCGTGGCGGCGCGGTGGTTGTCAACGACCTGGGCGGATCGGTAACGGGCGAGGGAACGGAAACCTCGACGAGCTACGCCGACAAAGTCGTCGAAGCAATTCGCGCGGCCGGCGGCACGGCGGTCGCCAATCATGACACGGTGGCGACGCCCGCAGGCGCGCGCCGCATCGTCGAGGCGGCGATGGACAATTTCGGCCGCATCGACGCAGTCATCGCCAATGCCGGCAATATGCGATACGGCGATTTCGAGAGCCTGAGCTTCGAGGATATCAATTCATTGCTGGCCGTGCATGTCGGTGGTTCGTGGAACGTGACCCAGGCGGCCTGGCCGGAAATGAAGCGGCGCGGCTATGGCCGGGTGGTTTTCACCACGTCTTCAGGGGGTATGCTCGGCAATGCCCAGCTTACCGCCTATGGCGCGGCCAAGGGCGGCGTGATGGGGCTGATGCATGGCCTGGCCGAGGCAGGCAAGCCCCACGGCATCCTGTGCAACGCCTTCATGCCCAATGCGATGAGCCGCATGACCTCGGGCATCAAGCCCAGCGAACTGGGCGATAATCCCTGGGCCGCGGCGCTGGGCCAGTATTTTGATCCGCGCTACACCACCGGCCTCGTGACCTTCCTCGCCAGCAATGCTTGCACGACTCATCACGGGATCTATTCCGCGCTGGGCGGCCGGATCGGACGGACCTTTGTGGCGGTGACCAACGGCATCGCCGACGATGCGCCGATCGATGCCGATACCATTGCCGCCAACTGGGAAGCGATCCGCGATGACGCTCGCGGCTATGCCATCCCGGCCAACCAGCCGGATGAGTACCGCATCGTCGCCGAACAGCGCGGCGTCGATATCTAAATCTTACTGCGTCATAAATTTCTGCGCTGCATTTTGGGCGCGATTGGGTTGGCGCAACATGCACATCGCGGCAGACTTTTGACGAGAGCGAGAACGAGCCATCGACGCATGGTCACAATCGAGTTCGGATGTGCCGTTCGGGAGGGATGGGCGGCGAATGCAACGGAGAGAAGAATGAGCGTAACCCGCCAGACGATCCGGGCCACGGCCGAGCAGTCCGTCATCATCAGCACCGAAGTCTACACGTCCGAAGCCTATGGGCGGACGGAAACAGCATAAGGAGAGCAGATATGACGTCTATAGAAGCGTTGAAGCTGAAGGTGCCCGATCATGTGCCGCCGGAACTCGTGTGGGACCACAATCTCGATGACTTCACCCGCGAGTTCGACAATCCGTACCGGGCCGCAAGCCGCCTCTTTGACGGGCCGGGAATCATCTGGGCGACGCGTGCCTTCTTTGGGAATCCGGCGTGGGTGCTGACGCGACATGCGCTCATTCAGGAAGCCTTTATCGATTACGAGCACTTTTCCCACCGTCGAAACCGCACCCTCATCCAAGTCATGGGCGAGAGCTTGCAACTCATCCCGCTTGAGATCGATCCGCCGGAGCACTTTGCCTACCGACAAATACTCAATCCCTGCTTTACGCCCCGCGCGGTGAACAGCCTTGAAATGCCGGTACGAGAGGCATGCGATTCCCTGATTGCGGGATTCGAAGATCGGGGCTCATGCGAGTTCATCAGCGAATTCGCAGCGCGCTTTCCAAATAATGTATTTCTCGCCTTGATGGGAATGCCTCAGGCGATGTTGCCGCAGTTCCTGGAATGGGAACAAAACCATATCCGCGGAGATGACGAAGCCAAGCGTGCGGAGGGGGCGCAAGCCATTTTCCGATATCTGCAAGGGTTCATCGCGGAGCAGCGGGCGAACCCGCAGACCGATCTCATGAAGGTCATCGTTTCGGGCCGCGTCGAAGGGCGTCCCCTCAACGAGACTGAGATGCTGGGCATCTGTTCCCTGCTTTATATCGGCGGCCTCGACACAGTGTACAGCTCGCTCGGTTGGATCATGCGGCATCTTGCGTGCGACCAGCCGCTTCAGGAGCGACTGCGCTCTCATCCGCAAGACATTCCGTTAGCGGTGGAAGAGCTTATGCGGGCGTTCGGCGTTGCCACACCGAATCGCACGGTCGCAAAGGATTTCATCTTCCACGGCGTTGCGATGCGCGAGGACGAAATGGTGCTGTTGCCGACCTATCTGGCGAGCCGCGATCCCCAGGCCTACGAAAATCCGCATGTCATCGATATCGACCGACGCGCGCGCAGCGTCACCTTCGCGACCGGTCCGCACACCTGTCTGGGCATTCATCTTGCCAAACGCGAAATAAGGATCGTGCTCGAAGCGTTCCTCTCTCGCTTCAAAAACATCCGCATTCCGCAAGGCGCGCCCTACGAATACCATACGGGCGGCGTGCTCGGCGTCGACCGTCTTTCTCTGGAATGGGACCGGTGACGGGCAATTGCTTGTGGCGCAAGGGTACCCCGCGCCCGGCGATTGAATTGAATCATCTTGGAGAAGCGGCTGCTCGACAGCCCGGCGCCAAACCGAATATGCCAGGAGGAAAGCAAATATGACATCCGTGGAAATGTTAGAGCCAAAAGTGCCCCACCATGTGCCGGCGGAGCTCGTATGGGACCACAATCTCGATGAGTTCACCCACGAGCTCGACGATCCATATTTGGCCGCAAGCCGCCTCCACGAAGGGCCCGGAATCATTTGGGCCACGGTATCATCGTTAAGAAAGCCGGGATGGGTGCTGACGCGGCACGCGCTCATTCAAGAAGCTTTTCTCGATTACGAGCACTTTTCCAGCACTCGAGGGAGCACCAACAGCGCGGTTTTGGGCCCGATCGTCCGGCTCATTCCAGTCGAGGTCGATCCGCCAGAGCATCATGCCTATCGGCAAATTCTCACCCCCTTTTTTACGCCCAGTGCGGTCAACAGCCTTGAGGCGCCCGTGCGCGAGGTCTGTGACTCTTTGATCTCCAAATTCGCAGATCGGGGGGCATGCGAGTTTATCGGCCAATTCGGTCAGCTTTTCCCGAACTCGATTTTCCTCACCTTGATGGGAATGCCTCAGGCCATGTTGCCGCAATTCTTGGAGTGGGAGCAAATAATGCTCCGCGGCGGCGATGACGCTGAGCATGTCGCAGCGGCAGGGGCCGTTTTCCGTTATCTGCAGAGTTTCATCGCCGAGCAGCGGACGGCTCCGAAAACGGATCTTATGAAGGGCATAGTCGGGGGAAAAATCGGAGGACGTCTCCTCAGCGAAGAAGAAATCCTGGGCACATGCTTTCTGCTCTACGTTGGCGGCCTCGATACCGTGTACAGTTCGCTCGGATGGATCATGCGTCATCTTGCCGGCGACCAGTCGCTTCAGGAGCGATTACGCGCTAATCCGCAGGAAATTCCCTCGGCGATTGAAGAGCTCACGCGGGCGTTCGCCGTTGCGGCACCGCATCGCCGGATCGCGAAGGATTTCATCTTTCATGGCGTTCCGATGCGGAAGGACGATGATGTGCTGTTGCCGACCTATCTTGCTGCCCGCGATCCCCGGGCCTATGAAAATCCGCATGTCATCGATATCGGCAGACGCGCGCGCAGCGTCACCTTCGCGACCGGTCCGCACACCTGCCTGGGCATTCATCTCGCCAAGCGCGAAATAAGGGTCGTACTCGAGGCGTTCCTCTCACGCTTCAAGAACATCCGCATTCCGCAAGGTGAGGCCTATGAATACCACACGGGCGGCGTGCTTGGCGTCGATCGTCTTCCCTTGGAATGGGACCGATGACGGGCAATTGCCTGTGGCGCGCTCGGGTTTTGGCAAGGACCTGGCGGCACGTATCTTAAGAACCCCAGCAGGTTGCCAGCAGGGGCTCCATATAAAATTTGCGGGATTCGGCAGGGCAGCGCCGTGTCGGCCGAAGTGCGGACTTCCAGCCTGCCTTCGCCGAAGCTTCAGCTTCGCGCAGGCAGGCCCGCATGACAATGTCGAAGTCGTAATGCGGCCAAAATGGCCGCGCTCCGGCATGACCATGTTCTTGCTTTCCGCGATCGTCCGCTAAGATGATTCCGATAGAACGCATTCCGCTCTGGACAGTCACGTCGTTCGCAAGCGGGACGTGATCGATTTCGCCTTCGACTTGAACGCAATCAGAGCGCGGGCGGATTCGACCCAAAACGCAAAAGCACCCAAAAGAATACGCCCGGCCGATTGCCTGCGATGTCTTGGCAATGGTCACGGCCACTTTCCCGTGCCGGCGCGTATCAGTAGGGGATCTGCACTTCGGCCTTGCCGGTGAGGATGATGTCGCCTTCTTGGGTGGTCATCGTCACCTTCACCCGCACCACGGGCATCCCATAGGGCGACATGTCGATCTTG
>JBAVOL010000128.1:0-4281 GCA_049692035.1 Rhizomicrobium sp. | reverse complement strand
GCTCAAGGCCGGGGTCGGCCGGGGATGACAAGTGCGGATAAAGCGGAAGCGATCTGCCCCACCAAATAAAGACATGCAGATTTCTTTATATCATCCTTGAGCCCGCCCCAAACCGCTGCTATACCCCGCCCGCATTTCGCTCCGCCGCAAGAGGATCCCTGCGCATGACCAGCCCCCACGACTACGCCGTCAAGGACATCGCCCTGGCCGATTGGGGCCGGCGGGAGATCGCCATTGCCGAGACCGAAATGCCCGGCCTGATGGCGACACGGGCCGAATTCGGGCCGACCCAGCCGCTCAAGGGCGCACGCATCGCGGGTTCGCTGCACATGACCATCCAGACCGCCGTCTTGATCGAGACGTTGAAAGCGCTCGGCGCCGATGTGCGCTGGGCGTCGTGCAACATCTATTCGACGCAGGACCATGCGGCAGCGGCGATCGCGGCCGGCGGCACGCCCGTCTTCGCGATCAAGGGCGAGAGCCTGAAGGATTATTGGGAATACACGCGCAAGATTTTAGAATGGCATGATGGCGGGTTGCCGAATTTGATCCTCGACGATGGCGGCGACGCCACCATGCTGGTGCATCACGGCCTGCGCGCCGAGAAAGGCGACACCGCGTTCCTCGACAAAGCCGAGAACGAGGAAGAAGAAGTCTTCTACGCGCTGATCAAGCGCACCCTGAAGGAAAAGCCCGGCTGGTTCGCGCAATTGGCCGGCAGCATCAAGGGCGTTTCCGAAGAAACAACCACCGGCGTTCACCGCCTCTATCTGATGGAGAAGGACGGCACGCTGCTGTTCCCCGCCATCAACGTCAACGACAGCGTCACCAAATCGAAATTCGACAACCTCTATGGCTGCCGCGAAAGCCTGGTCGACGGCATCCGCCGCGGCACCGACGTGATGATGGCGGGGAAAGTCGCCATGGTCGCGGGCTTCGGCGATGTCGGCAAGGGCTCGGCGGCGAGCCTGCGCCAGGCCGGCTGCCGCGTGATGGTGTCGGAAGTCGATCCGATCTGCGCGCTGCAGGCGGCGATGGAAGGCTATGAAGTGACGACGATGGACGATGCCGCCACGCGCGCCGACATCTTCGTCACCTGCACCGGCAATGTCGACGTCATCACCATCGACCACATGCGCGCGATGAAGGACCGCGCCATCGTCTGCAACATCGGCCATTTCGATTCGGAGATTCAGGTGGCGGCGTTGCGCAATTACAAATGGTACAATGTGAAGCCGCAGGTCGACGAAATCGAATTTCCCGAAGGCAAACGCATCATTCTGTTGTCGGAAGGACGGCTGGTGAATCTCGGCAATGCGATGGGCCATCCCTCGTTCGTGATGAGCGCGTCGTTCACCAACCAGACGCTGGCGCAGATCGAACTCCACACCAATCCGGGGCAATACCAGAACAAGGTGTACACGCTGCCCAAGCATCTCGACGAGAAGGTGGCCCGCCTGCATCTCGACAAGATCGGCGTCAAGCTGACCCGCCTCACCGACAAGCAATCGCGCTATATCGGCGTCGGTCAGAACGGACCGTTCAAGGCGGACCATTACCGGTATTAAAGGGACCGCGGGCGTCCCGCCCGCATCCGCCCTTGTGGCGCACACAGATGCGGGCGGGACGTCCGCGGTCCCAGGCGCACGCCCAATTTCTCCATGGTCGCCTCCTTCCGTCCGCCAATTCCATCCACAACTCCCGCGTGCACCCCGCGAACACGCGTTAATCTTCCGTATACCGAAGGGTTAACGACTTGATCAGATTCGTGAATTCATCATGACGCCGAAATTTCATCCAAATCTGGGAGCCGGCACCAGATTTCGATTTTTACCTTTTCTTAACCACATTCCCTATTCGGAGTCAGCTCTCCTGCATATCATGTTGATTCCAAAGTGATTCGTCCTTCGGGACGGGATGAGGGAGCCGCTGGCTCCCGCCGGGACAGAAGCAAGGTCGGATGATTGGGGGAGGACAGTCGATCACTTCACGCGCCGTTCGTGCGTGTGGGTGGACGCTTGTCGCCCTCGCTGTGCCCGGCCCGGCCCATGCCGCCGCCGACATGTCCGACGGCATTGCCGTCATGGCCTCGGCGCTGGCAGCCGGCTCGGTCGCGCTCGGCATCGCCGCCGGGTTGTGGGCGCTGGCCGAGCAGCGCGACGCAAGGCGCCTGAGGCGGAACTTGCGGATTGCCGACAGCCGCGCCCGGGCTGCCACCGGTGCCCGCGATGCCCTGATCGCTGCAGGGCGCGAGGCGCTGATCGTCTGGGGCCGCGACGGCACTGCGGCACGTTCTTACAGCGGTGGCGACCAGCTGCTCGATTCCTGCCTCGCCGGTCCCGATGCGACCGCACTTTCGCTAGCGCTCGACACGCTGAGCGACCAGGGCGGCCCGTTTGCGCTGACCGCCCGCGACAAGGACGGCCGCAAATTCGCATTGCGCGGCCGTGCGGTGGGCGCCCTCGCCGCGGTATGGCTCGAAGCCGAAGCGCAGGCCGCGACAGGCGAACGCGATTTTCGCGCCGTGCTCGACGCATTGCCGATACCCGTCTGGCTGCGCGACCGCACGCTGGCATTGTTGTGGGGCAATCGCGCGTTTCTCGCCGCCACGGGCACCGCCGATCTCGACGCGATGACGACCGCGCAAAAAGCGCTCGAAAAGTCCGAGCGCGATCTGGCAAGCGCCGCGCGCGCCGAAGGCGACGTGCTGCAAGCCAAGCGTTTTACCGTCGTGGGCGGCCAGCGCCGCGCTCTCGCCTTCACCCATGCGCCGCTCGCCGACGGAACCGTCGTGGGCACCGCCATCGACGTGACCGACGTGTCGAATGCGGAAGCGCACCTGCAGCAGCATATCGACGCCTCGTCCGATACGCTCGACAAGCTGGCGACTGCGGTCGCCATCTTCGACCGCGACCAGAAGCTCAATTTCTACAATCGCGCCTTTGCGCAGCTGTGGGGTCTGCCCGAGGCCTGGCTCGACACCAAGCCCACCGACGGCGAAATTCTCGATCGCCTACGCGAAGCGCGCAAATTGCCGGAGCAGCGCGATTATCAGGCCTGGAAGCGCCAACGCCTCGCGCTTTACGGCCAGCCGGCGGAATATCTTGCCGAGGAATTGTGGCATGTGCCGGGCGGCAAGAATTTGCGCGTCGTCGCCCAGCCGCACCCTTTCGGCGGGCTTACCTTCCTCTATGAGGACGTGACGGAAAAGCTTTCGCTGGAAAGCTCGTACAACACCCTGATCAAGGTGCAGTCGGCGACACTCGACACGCTCACCGAAGGCGTCGCCGTCTTCGGGCCGGACGCCCGGCTCAAGCTGCACAATGCGGCGTTCGCGCGCATCTGGGAACTCGAGCCCGCCGAGCTCGCCGGCGAACCGCATGTGCAACGGATTGCCGAGGCCTGCATGGCGCGCTTCGGCGAGGAAGAAACGTGGAAGCGGCTGGTCGCCTCCATCGCCTCGGGCGCCGAGCGAAGGCGCGATTGGGGCGAGATCGAGCGATCCGACAAGACCATCCTGGCGCTGTCGCTGGCGCCCTTGCCCGACGGCGCCACGCTCGTCACCTTTGCCGACGTGACCGACCGCTTCCGCATCGAAAGCGCGCTGCGCGATCGCGCCGAAGCGCTCGAAGCGGCCGACCGTGTCAAATCGGATTTCGTGCATCACGCCTCGTTCCTGTTCCGCGATCCGCTCAATGTCGTGCAGGGATTCGCGCAGCTTCTCGCCGCCGGACAGCCGGGCGTGCTTACGCCCAAGCAGCGCGAATATGTCGATGCCATTCTCAGCGCCTCCAATACGCTCGGCGAAGTCACGAGCGACATTCTCGATCTGGCGATGATCGATTCGGGCGCGATGCGGCTCGAACTTGGCCGCGTCGATCTCTACCAGCTGCTCGCGCGCGTGGCCGAGCCTTTGCGCGTCCATGCGCACAGCCTCGACATCCGCTTCACGCTCGATTGCGCCGAGGATATCGGGATCGTCGTGGTCGATCAGCGCCGGATACGCCAGGTGGTGTTCAATCTGCTGTCCAACGCGTTCAAATTCACGCCGCGCAGCGGCGCCATCACGCTCGGTGCGGCGATCCATGGCGACGACGTGCATATCTACGTGATCGACACCGGTCCCGGCATCGCCCCCGAAGTGAAGGCGAATGTATTCGATCGCTTTGCCGCCAAGAGCCGCTCCGGACACCGCGCCGGCGCCGGCCTCGGCCTCGCCCTCGTCAACCGCTTCGTCGAACTGCATGACGGGTGGGTCGAAATCGAGAGCGTCGCCAACCA
>JBAVOL010000127.1:0-50372 GCA_049692035.1 Rhizomicrobium sp. | reverse complement strand
CGATCGGGCCCGAGACATAGGTTCCGACCTCGACGATGATCACCGGGTTGACCGTTCCGCTGGCCGTGATGGTCTTGACGACGTCTCCGCGCGTGACCGGCGCGGTGAGATATTCGACCGGGCTCGACGTGCCGAACCACCATGTTGCACCGAAGACAACGAGCAGGGTGAGGGCCGCAGCCGCACCTGTCACCCAGCGATGGTGCAGGACCCAGGCGCCGAGCCGCTTCAGCCCCGACGCCGGCCAACCGGTCTGTCGGCCTGCGTGCAATCCTTGAGCGGGCAATGACGGTGCCTTGGACTCCATCGCGGACGAATACCGCGATTATCAAGATTTTGAAATGACCGAATTCGAATTGGCGTCACTGCAAGAGATAGCCTGTTTCCGGTCGACGCTCCACGGACCGGCCGCTGCGATCGAAGCGCCGGTGAAATGCGGGGCTGGCGCGGCCGTTCGTACAAAGCTAGGGCTTTTCTGCCGTCCCGATATCGCATGGGTTTAGCAATCCAAACGCTTCGACATTTGTGGCTTCATCCGGCCAAGACTGGTTGTTCAACGCTCTTTACTTACAAGGTCATTAAAAATAGAGATTTGAGACCGCCGGTCACCTTAAATAAACACGGACATTCCTATAACCATTAGCGAAATGGAAAGGTTGTGAATCGTACATTTGCTCAAAATGGGAGCGGTGGATGAATTTCAAACCTGCAATTCCTTCGGTATTGGCTCTCGCGTTGGCGGCGTGTTCCGCACCGCTGGTCACGCCAGACCCGCCAACTTTCCAGCACAAGGCCGCGCATGTAAACGACTGGCATGGACTAGCGGATCGAACAGCGGAGCATTTCGCAACTTCACTTAACGGCAACAGGCCCACTGTCTTTGTCGCGCCCGGACCGGCCGACACGCCGTTTGCCACCGCCTACAGAACGTTGTTGGAGCAGGAACTGATTCAAAGAAATTTTCCCGTCGCAGAGACGGCTTCGGGTGCGATTGTTCTCAGATTCGATGTTCAGACTTTCCTCCATGGAAATAACGACAGCAAACTCCCCGTCCGGCCTGATACAATTGTGACAACGGCGTTAGCTCTGGGTTTGGAACTTCGCCACGTCGCCGGCCTGGACACCGGGGCCGGGATCGCGGCTGGAGCGGGTCCGGTCCTGGATATTTTGGAGACGATGTACGACACGACGAATGCTGAGGTGCTGCTTACTGTTACCGAGTCCGATGGAACGCGCCTTCGCGATATTTATTCTGAGACGGTCTACATCCATCCTTCCGAATTGCGCTTCTATTGGCCCCAGATTCCGCCGTCAGGCGTCACTGAGGCTTGGTTGCCCGTGCGCGGTGGTGGTCTTTGATACGCCGACTTGAAGGAACTTCTTCAATGGCCCATAAAATTGCATCTCTGCTCATCATCGGCGCGGTCGCGTTATCGACAGCCGGTTGCGCGTTGCCAGGACTGGGGGAACCCGAACAATGGTCTGAAGCGACTCCCGTCGTGGCCAAGCCACATCCCGTGCCGGATGATTTGGCAAGTTTGGTCTACCTTGCCGCCCAAACGCTAGGCGAGCATGCTGAAATCCTGGACAAGGCGCGGCCGATTGTCATTACCACGATAGCGTCCATTGACGACCTTAATAAATCCTCGACCTTTGGCAGACTGGCGTCCGAATTGGTTGCAGATCGGATTGCGCAACGGGGTTATTTGGTTCGGGATGTAAGGTACGCGGGCGCATTAACGCTCGAACCAAAAACCGGCGAACTCGTGCTGAGCCGGGAAGCTTCTAAAGTAAGCGCGTGTATCGATGCCCAAGCTGTCGTTGCAGGGACCTATGCGGTAGCGGGCAGCGAAATCTACTTGAATCTTAGGCTTCTTAGGGCGGACAATGGCGAGCTTCTTTCGTCGACCGACGCTGTGATTCCTCTCGACGACAACACGCGCCCGCTGGTGGAGGGCAAGACGGAGTTCGTACCTCTTGATCAATATACGGGGTCACGGGTTGGGGAATCCGCGGACACGAGGCCTATTCCTAACTCCACAGCTTCATGCACCAGGCCAACGCTCTCCGGCGTCAGTTCGAGTATGCTCGTCCCGTAAAATGAGACAGTAGGTATAAGTGGGCGGAATACGGGAACACTCCTATTGCCTGCTTCGGCAATTCGCCGCGGAGCCGTCCGGCCGCGCCGACCCTACAGTCTGTTCGCCGCGAGCCAATGTTCGAGCCAGTGAATATGGTAGTCGCCGTTGATGATGTCGGGTTCGCGCACCAGCTTCTGGAACAGCGGGATGGTGGTTTCGATGCCGCCGACGACAAGTTCGTCGAGGGCGCGGCGCAGGCGCATCAGGCATTCGTTGCGGTTCTTGCCGTGGACGATGAGCTTGCCCGCAAGGCTGTCGTAATAGGGCGGGATGCGATAGCTCGTGTAGATCGCGGAATCGAAGCGCACGCCCAGGCCGCCCGGCGCGTGGAACTGGGTGATCGTTCCGGGCGAAGGCTGGAAGGTGAACGGGTTTTCCGCGTTGATGCGGCACTCGATGGCATGACCGGCGATGACCACGTCGCTCTGCGCAAATTCGAGGGCGCCGCCCGCCGCGATGCGAATCTGCTCGCGCACGATGTCGATGCCGGTGATCGCCTCGGTCACCGGATGCTCGACCTGCAGCCGCGTGTTCATCTCGATGAAATAGAATTCGCCGTCCTCGAACAGGAACTCGATCGTGCCGGCGCCGAGATAGCCGAGCCTGGTCAGCGCGCCGGTCACCACGGCGCCGATTGCGTCGCGCTGCGCCGCGTTGAGCGCCGGCGAGGGTGCTTCTTCCCACACTTTCTGGTGGCGGCGCTGCAGCGAGCAATCGCGCTCGCCCAGATGCAGGACCTTGCCATAGGCGTCGGCGATGACCTGCACTTCGATGTGGCGCGGGCGTTCGAGATATTTCTCGATATAGACGGCGTCGTCGCCGAACGCGGACTTGGCTTCCGCGCGCGCCGTCGACAAAGCGATGCTCAATTCCTCGGCGCGTCGCGCAACCTTCATGCCTCGCCCGCCGCCGCCGGCCGCGGCCTTGATCAGGACGGGATAACCGATGCCGTCGGCGATCGCCTTCGCGTCCGCGTCGGAACCGACCGCGCCGTCGGACCCCGGCACGGTAGGAATGCCAACCGACTTTACGGCTTGTTTGGCGGCGATCTTGTCGCCCATCAGGCGGATGTGCGCAGGCGTCGGCCCGATGAAGGTGATGCCGTGCTCGGCGACGATTTCGGCGAAACGGGCATTCTCGGAGAGAAAGCCGTAACCGGGATGGATCGCTTCGGCACCGGTGATTTCGCAGGCGGCAATGATCTGCGGAATGTTGAGATAGCTTTGGGCGGCCGGCGGCGGGCCGATGCAGACGCTTTCGTCGGCCAGGCGCACATGCATCGCGTCGGCGTCGGCGGTCGAATGGACGGCGACCGTCGCAATGCCCATTTCCTTGCAGGCGCGGTTGATGCGGAGCGCGATCTCGCCGCGATTGGCGATCAGGATTTTCTCGAACATTTCAGGAAAGGACGAGGAGCGCTTGGCCGAATTCGACCGGCTGCGCATCGTGAATGCACATCTCGCTGACGGTGCCGGCGCGCGGCGCCAGGATCGGGTTCATCGTCTTCATCGCTTCGACGATCAGCAGCGTATCGCCCTCTTTGACGTTGTCGCCGACCTTCACGAAAGGCGGCTTGCCGGGTTCGGGCGCCACATAGACCGTGCCCACCATGGGCGAGGTGACCGTGCCCGGACCATGAATGTCGCGACGGGCACCGGCAGGTTCCGCGGCAATGCTCGGCGCTGCTGCTGCTGCCGGCGCCGTGGCGTGCGAGACGAGCGGGGCGGGCTGGCGTGCCACGCGCAAGCGCTGGCCGCCCTGTTCGATTTCGATTTCGGTCAGACCGGTTTCCGTCAGCAGGTCGGCCAGTTCGCGGATGGCCGTCGCATCGATCGGCGCCTGTGCCTTCTTCGAGCCGTTGGCGATGCGCACGCCGATCTGCTTCACGTCCTTGATGCTCATTCAGGTCTTTCCTTGAGGAGGCGCGCAAGCGCTTCGACGGCCAACAGATAGCCGGTTGCACCCAGCCCGCAAATGACTCCCGTAGCGGCCTCGCTGATGAAGGAGCGGCGACGGTAATGTTCGCGCCGGTACGGGTTGGAGAGATGAACTTCGATGAGCGGCACGTCAAGCGCGCGGGCTGCGTCGAGGATCGCGACCGAGGTGTGCGTGAACCCGCCGGCGTTGAGAATCACTCCGGCCGCTTTGCCGCGCGCTTCCTGCAGCCAGTCGATTAACTCGCCTTCATGATTGCTTTGCCGGAAGGTCACGGAGAGTCCCAGGCGTCCGGCATGCTCCGAAACGGCCTCGCCGATGTCCGCCAGCGTCGCGCGGCCATAGACCTCCGGCTCGCGCGTACCAAGGAGATTGAGATTGGGACCGTTCAGGACATATATCGACGGGGTGCCCGCTGGGTTCCGGAGGGCTTTCTTGGCCACGAATCTTCCGCCTCACTAATCTGGGTGGCTTTATACTGACCCTTTGCGGCGGCGGAAACATCAAACGAGGAATAGGCTTATGGCCGTCAGTGTGACGATCAACGGCGAAGGGCGCCAGTTCGGCGGCCCGCTCAGCGTACGCGACCTGTTGGCAGGGCTGGGGCTCGACCCGGTGAAGATCGCCGTCGAGCGCAATCTGGAGATCGTGCCGCGCTCGCAATATGGCGCGGTCATGGTAGGCGAGGGCGACCGCCTGGAGATCGTCCATTTCATCGGCGGCGGCAATGAGGCGCCTGCCGACAAACCGCTGGTGATCGCCGGGAGGACCTACCGCTCGCGGCTGATCGTGGGCACGGGCAAGTACAAGTCCTATGCCGAGAATGCCGCCGCGCTGGAGGCCTCGGGCGCCGAGATCGTGACGGTCGCGGTCCGGCGGGTGAACCTGACCGACCCTGCGGCACCCCGGCTGGTCGATTTCATCGATCCCAGGAAGGTGACCTATCTGCCGAATACGGCGGGTTGCTTCACGGGCGAGGACGCCGTGCGCACGCTGAGGCTGGCGCGGGAAGCCGGCGGCTGGAGCCTCGTCAAGCTGGAAGTCCTGGGCGATCGCAAGACGCTCTATCCCGACATGATCGAGACGTTGCGCGCCACGGAACTGCTGATCAAGGAAGGCTTCCAAGTGATGGTCTATTGCAGCGACGATCCGCTGATGGCCAAGCGTCTTGAGGAAATGGGCGCCGCCGCGATCATGCCGCTGGCGGCGCCGATCGGTTCGGGCCTCGGCGTGCAGAACCCCGTCGGCATCCGCATGATCGTCGAAGAGGCCAAGGTTCCGGTGATCGTCGATGCCGGCGTGGGCACGGCGTCCGATGCCGCCGTGGCGATGGAACTCGGCTGCGATGCGGTGCTGATGAACACGGCGATTGCCGAGGCGAAGAACCCGGTGATGATGGCGCACGCCATGCGCCATGCGGTCGAAGCCGGGAGGCTCGCGTACCTCGCCGGCCGCATGCCGAAGAAGCGTTACGCCGACCCGTCGAGCCCGCTTGCGGGGTTGATCTGATTAAGGGGCATCATCCTCTGGCCATCTGGTTCAGTATGCCATCGTTGATGGCGCCTTCACGGATCTTGCCGTTGATGATGAAGGCGGGTGTTCCGTCGATTTTCGCCGCTTCCGCAAGGCCGTGCGCCGCGGCGATGGCGAAAGCAATGTCGGGCGCGTTCATATCGTTCTGCAATTTGTTCCAGTCGAGGCCGGACTTTTTCGCATCGACCATCAGCGTGTTGCTATCGACGGGGCCATCTTCGGCCATCAGCGCAAAATGGAACGCGACATATTTGTCGCCCTGGCGGCGCGCGGCGAGCGCGGCCCGTGCGGCGAGCGTCGATTGCGGTCCCTTGATGGGGAACTCGATGAAAGCGAAGCGCGTGTCGTTTTTGTGTCGTGCGTAGAATGCCTTCAAAGCGGGAATGGAAGCCCGACAATAGGGGCAGTTGTAGTCGAAGAACTCGACCACGGTCCTTTTCGCATTGGCGGGGCCGGTGATGTAGGCAAATCTGGGATCGAAGAAGGCCTTCGTGCCCAACTTGTCGACCGCATCCTGCTGCGTTTCTTGTGTGGCGGCGTCCTGCTCGGCCTGCAGCTTCGTTTGCATGTCGACGAGGATTTCGGGATGGGCCATCAGATAGTCGTGCAGCGCGGCATCGCCGGCGCGACCGGGCAAAAGTCCCAATGCACCGGCAGCAAAAACAACGACAAGTGCCACAAGCGCTCCGGCGCAACCGCCGGCCAAGGCGGTTTTCCATTCCGACTTCATAATTCCTCCATTATGCGGCCGCGGTTATCCCCTACCCGCGGGACCGGCCACCGCCATGATGTCGTTGGCGCGTTCCCAGTCCGGCGAGCCCTGTGCGAGGCCATGGGCGGCGCGCCTGGCGAAATAGGCCGCCTTGGGCATATTTCCCGCGTAATAATTCAACTCCGCGGTCGACAAATCCGCCATCGGCTCATTGCCGAGCGCACTATAGGCTTGGGCAGTTTCATACCAAGTGTATGTGTCGTCGTCTTCCGTCAGCAGCGCAACCTTGAGATTGTCGAGCGCGGGTTGCGCGAGTGCAGGCCTTTCGGTCGCCAACTCGGCTTGCGCCAACAGAACACGCAGCAACGGCGCGTCGGGCTCGGCATCGACCGCCTTCTGATAGGGCCCCACGCCTTTTTCAGGCTGGCCCATGCTCACATAAATCTGGCCGAGGACTTCCCAGAAATACGGATTCTTCGGTTCGTCCTTGAGGAGGTTATTGATTTCGCCGAGCGCCGAATCGAGTTCGGGTTTGCGGAAATAGGCGATCGCGCGCGCATAACGCGCTTCCTCGCTTTTGTCGGAAGGCGGATAGCGAACGAGGACGGCGTCGACATCGGAAAGAAATCCCGCGAGCTTTGCCTGGATCATGCGATATTCGTGCATCGCTTCGGGGCTGTCTTTGACGTCGCGATAGGGCGAGGCATCGGCCAGACGCTGCAGCAGATCAATGCGCTCGCGATCGGCCGGATGAGACGAAATGAACGGGTTCTTGTATGCGCCGGCCATTGCGGCATCGTGGGCCATTTTCGCGAACACTTCGACCATGCCTTCGCCCGATTGATGGGTTCGCAGGAGGAACTTCTGGCCCATCTGGTCGGCCGTCGCCTCCTGCACCCTGCTGAAGGCGAGGAATTGCGCCTGGGCGGCCTGTTGGCCGAGCATGATCGCGCCCATGCCCGCATTGCCCGCGCCCAAGGCCATCGCCGCAATTCCAACTGCCATGCCGATCAGCATCGGCACGCTGGCCTTGGCCATTGCGTTCGAACCGCGAATGAGATGTCCGCCCGCAATGTGGCCGGTTTCATGCGCGAGCACGCCGATGACCTGGTTTGGTGTCTTGAGCTGCATGAACAGCCCGGTATTGACGAAAATATTCTGCCCCTCGGCGACGAAGGCGTTAATGGATGAATCGTTGACGATGTAGATTTTGATCGCTGCCGGATCGAGTCCCGCTGCCTTCGCGATGGGATCCTCGTAGCTTTTCAGGACCCGTTCTATTTCCGTGTCACGGATCAGGTCGAGCCCCTGGGCTGCCGCCGGCTCGACCGCCATGCACAGGCTCATCGCCAGCGACACAGCAAGGACTACGGAATGGCGAACTATCGGCGGAATGACAAGCATGCCGCGCTCTAAAGGGTTGCAAATTGCCAAGGCTTGGACTCTCCTTCGACCCGACCCCTCATCGCGCCTGGACGGTATGTCTGCATGGTCCAAGCGTCAATTGAAGTGCGATCACGAAAAGCCGATCTTCATCACAATCCTACCCTGGGACATTGGACCCGTCATGTTCTGTTCTCGCATCGCAGCCGGGTTAGCCGGCATACTTGTCCTTGTTCTGACCGGCTGCTCCTATCTGGATGCCGGTGTGGATGCCGGCAAGAGTTTTCTGGGACTTGGCGATAACCATGGCATATCGGTAGCCGGGCATGGTCTTGTTGTCGGTGACGAGCCCTTGGCCGTCCAGACCGGCGCCAATATCCTGGCCCAGGGCGGTAGCGCTGCCGACGCCGCGACCGCAATATATTTCGCCCTTGCCGCGACCTACCCCGTAGCTGCCGGGCTCGGCGGGGGTGGGCTTTGCGCCGTACACGATGCCGCATCGGGCAAGAACGAATCGATTGATTTTCTCGCCCGCGACGCCGCCGGTCGCGGCGCATTCGGCGTTCCCGGAAACGTTCGCGGGTTTTCGGTGCTGCAGGAAACGTATGGCCGCCTGCCGTGGGAACGCGACGTGGCGCCCGGCGAGGGCTACGCGACGGCCGGATTTACCATTTCGCAGGCGCTGGAAACGCGCCTGCGCGCGAGCCAGAACGCCATTCGCCTCGACGCCAATCTGGCCGCCGAATTCCTCAGTGAGTTCGGACTTGTCAAGCCGGAGGGGAGTTTGGTGGCGAATGCCGACCTCGGCGCCACGCTCTCGGCAATCCGCAGATTTGGGCCCGATGGCCTCTATCGCGGCGCCACCGCAGACAAGCTGCTTGCCTATTCGTCCGCGCAAGGGGGAGCGCTTACGGCGGGCGAACTCGCAGGCTATCCTGTCGGGCGGGGCGCACCCGACGCGATCGTCATCGGTGACCAGACGGTCTATCTTCCCCCGACGAATGTCGGTGCCGGAGCCTTCGCGCGCGCGCTGCTGGCGCGTCTTGTCGACGGGCAGGGGCAGGTCATCGCTGGTCCCAATCCGGCCAACGCAACGGCGGTCGCCACCAAGGCCGCGCTCGACCAATTCGGCATTGCTTCGCTTCCGCGAGATTTGGGTGCAACCGGTTTTGCCGCGACTGACAATTACGGGCAGGCGGTGGCCTGCGCGGTGACCATGAATGGCCCGTTCGGTTCGGGGCACACGGCAACGGGCACCGGCATTACTCTCGCGCGCGCACCGTCAGAGGACAAGAACGGATTGTCGGGAGCATTTCTGACGCCGGTAGTAGCAACATCCACGGGCGACGGCACGCTGTCGCTGGTGGGCGCCGGCGCCGGCGGCCCGAATGGAACAGCCGCCATCGCTTACGCAGTGGTTCGCCTGGCACTAGGCGACGACATTACGCAGCCCGGCCACCTGCATTCGACCGGCATCGCGCCCTACGACACGATCAATGTAATTGCCTGCCAAAGCGACACATGCGTAGCGCTGCCCGACCCGGGTGCTCACGGATTGGGGGCGCAGGCGTCGCAATAGCGAGTTTCACAGGACCCGCGCCTCGCGCTCTATTCCCGCACGCGGAACGGACGCTGCCACCAACCTTTGCGCGGCGGCTGGTCGGGTGCCGGCGGAGCTTCCGGCTTGACGTCCTGCGTCGGCTCGGCGGCGGTGATCGTTGCAGGTTCGATCGCGATGTCGACCGCCGGTTCGGCGTGATGGTCCGGATTCGCGTCCGCAGCGTGCGCGGCAATGCCAACCGGTTCCTCACGCGAAATGGAAGCTTCTTCACGGGGGAGTTCGGGAAAGAGCGACCACACCGGCTCAGACGGCGCATTCGGCAAGGCCCCGGTGACGTACGGTGCCGGAATGACCGCGTTTTCCGGTATTTCCGCGTCTTCCTTACCAGTCTCCCGGATGCTCGCATCGACAGGCACGCGTTCGAGGTGCTCGCCGCCTTCGCCATTCGCAGCGGACGATATTTCGTCGCGCGGGCCGCGACGTCCCCGACGCCGGCGGCGGCGTTTGCGCCGTCCAGTGCCCTCGCCGGCGGCCGCTGCCGCCGTGCCGGCGTCGCCCGCGCTGGTTTCGGACGTTTCGTCCTCTTCGGCGTCGTTATCTTCCTGGCCGTCGGTAGACTGGAAGATGTCCTCCGCTGCGATGCCGGCGCCGGTCGATTCGGATGCCTGTGCTTCTCCGGCTTGCGGGGCGGGTCCGCGATCGCGTCCGCGACGGCGGCGTCTGCGACGGCGGCGTCCGCTGCCTTCGCCATTGGTTGGGGCCTCAGCGGCGTGCGCCGCGTCTTCGACGCCCTCAGCGGCTTGCGCCGCGTCTTCGACGCCCTCCTCGGCGATTGTTTCGTCTTCCTCTTCGAGTTCGTCGGAAGGGCTGTCGGCTGCGACCGGTAGCGGGGCGTCGGGCGATGGTACGGGGCGCGGGCGCTCTTCCGGCGCGCGCTGTCCGATGCGCTCCATTTCGAACGTACCGGCCTGCATATCGCTCATCGGCTGGAACGTGATCGTCAAGCCGTAATCCTGCTCCATGCGGGCGATTTCGCGTCGCTTTTGGTTGAGTGCGTAGATCGCGACATCCACCGGGACGTGGACGGACAGCGCGGTGGCGCGCTGACGTTGGCCCTCTTCGTCGAGCGCCCGCAGCACGCGCAAGGCGGTCGACTCGACCGAGCGAATGATGCCTTGCCCGGCGCAAGTGGGGCAAGGGATGGTCGAGCCGGCCACCACACCCGCCCTGAGCCTCTGACGGGACATTTCGAGCAGGCCGAACTGGCTGATTTTGCCGATCTGCACCCGCGCCCGGTCGTTTTTCACGCAGTCGCGCAATCGCTTTTCGACGTTGCGGTCGTTGCGGGCGTCTTCCATGTCGATGAAGTCGATCACGATAAGCCCTGCGAGATCGCGCAGCCGCAACTGGCGCGCGACTTCCTCGGCTGCTTCGAGATTGGTCTTGTAGGCGGTGTCCTCGATCGAATGCTCGCGGGTCGCGCGCCCGGAATTGACGTCGATGGCAACCAGCGCTTCGGTCTGGTTGATGACGACATAGCCGCCGGATTTCAACGTGACGGTGGGCGAGAACATTGCATCGAGTTGCGCCTCGATATGCAGGCGCTGAAAAAGCGGAATGGACTCCTTGTACTGCTTCACGTTCTTCGCATGGCTGGGCATCAGCATGCGCATGAAGTCCTTGGCGTTGCGGTAACCGTCTTCGCCCTCGACTACGATCTCCGAGACGTCCTTGTTGTAGAGATCGCGAATGGCGCGTTTGATGAGGTCGCCTTCCTCGTAGACGCAAGCCGGCGCGTTGGATTTCAACGTCAGTTCGCGGATCGTATCCCACATGCGCAGCAGATATTCATAGTCGCGCTTGATCTCGACCTTGGTGCGGTTTTCGCCGGCCGTGCGGATGATGAGTCCCATTCCTTCGGGCAGTTCGAGCGCCTGAGCGGCGGTTTTGAGCCGCTTGCGGTCTGCGGCGTTCGTGATCTTGCGCGAGATGCCGCCGCCGCGCGGCGTGTTCGGCATCAGTACGCAATAGCGTCCTGCAAGCGAGAGATAGGTTGTGAGCGCGGCGCCCTTGTTGCCGCGTTCCTCTTTGACCACCTGTACCAGAATGACTTGACGGCGCTTGATCACTTCCTGGATTTTGTAGTGCCGGCGACGGACCCAGCGCTGCATCGGACGTTGCGCGGATTGGGCTTGCTGCGACGTATCCCTGGACTGATCCTGCGGTTGTTCGGCTTCGCCGTCCCCACCTTCAACGGCTTCCTGTTCCGCGGCTGCGGCTTCCTCGCCGTTGGCACCATCGTCGGCAGGCGCGAATTCGGACGGACGGGACTCGTCCTGTTCGGGGGATGCCGAGGGGGCGTACTCATCGGCATCCGCTTCGTCGTCGGATGCGTCTTGTACCGGCGCCTCGTCTTCGTGAACGATGCTCGACTGCGCCGGAGCGCTGGCTGTTTCGAACGATTCGAACTCATCATCCGACCGGCGCCGCGCTTCGGCTTCCTGTTCGGCGAGCAGCGCCATGCGGTCGGCGACCGGGATCTGATAATAGTCCGGGTGGATTTCGGAAAACGCGAGGAAGCCCTGGCGGTTTCCTCCGTATTCAACGAAGGCCGCCTGCAGGGACGGCTCCACGCGCGTTACCTTGGCAAGATAAATATTGCCTTTGAGAGGTCGTTTGGAGGCGGCCTCGAAATCAAATTCTTCGACCTTTTGTCCGTCGAGAACGACCACCCTGGTTTCTTCCGGGTGGCTTGCATCGATGAGCATACGCTTGGGCATCATAATCTCCATGCGCCCGCACAGCACACGAGCCCATTCCGCGCGCCAGCGCACGGGTTCGGCTCAAGAAGGATGCGGGTCGCATTGTTTGGCGCCGAAGCACTGCCGCTGGCCCGGTGGCTATAAGTGCGGTCGGACGTGCTCTGGCGGGGTCAATCATAAATCAATTCACTTTTGGGGCAGGCTCTTCCGCCTGCTGGCAGTCCTGCCTATTCGCTGCGGTTTGGATTTCGGGCGGCCTGTCGGGCCGGGGAGACG
The DNA here is from genome assembly GCA_049692035.1 of Rhizomicrobium sp. Lineage (GTDB taxonomy): Bacteria > Pseudomonadota > Alphaproteobacteria > Micropepsales > Micropepsaceae > Rhizomicrobium. The sequence goes on along the minus strand of JBAVOL010000127.1, from coordinate 38,069 downwards.
CCGACAGCCGAAGGCCGAAGACGTTCGCCGAATACCATCGGCGCAGCAGATAGAATCCTTTTAGGGGCTTAACCCGTTGCGGGGCAAGGGCGCCAGCCACAATTCATTCTAAATTCTGGAAGTGCTAAGGAGTCGTAAACCGTTTAGGGGCAATTTGGAGACGGCAATCTGCTCAGAGCGACACACGCGATGCTGTTGAAGGGCGGCGCAGTCGGGGTGATGCTTGCGCTGGCGGTGACTTGGGCGGGTGCTCAACCATTGCCGGAACCAACCCCCAACCCCGACCGTTCGACCGAAACGGGGCCGTTTGCGCCCCCGCTTGCGCCATCTGCCGCGCAGCCGGTTCGGACATGGGCGGTGTCTCCCACCGGCATCCCCGTCGTTCTCGGTGCCCGCGTCGGCGAGGAACGGGATCGGACCCGCTTTGTCATCGAACTGTCCGACCCGTTGGCCCTGCGGGTCTTCACCCTGGCCAATCCCGACCGCGTCGTCATTGATATGCCCGAAGTGCTGTGGCGCCTGCAAAATCCGGAACGTCCTAACGGCACGGGCGCCGTGCGCTCCTATCGCTATGGGCTGTTCAGGCCTGGTGATTCGCGCTTCGTCATCGACCTCAACCGTCCGGTGTCGGCAGCGGAACCAATGATCCTCCCACCGGAAAACGGCTACGGCTACCGTGTTGTTCTCGATTTGTTTCCAACTAGCCAAGCGAAATTCGAGGTCGCGGCCGGCTGGCCCGCGGACCTGCGCGCCAAGGAAGCGGCGGCAGAGCGCGTTGCGTCGATCCCGTCTGCGCCCGCTGCTGCGACATCGCCAGTTCCCCTTCAGCTGCTGACGCTCGCACCGGCACCGCCACCCCCAAGGTCCCGCATTATCGTCATCGACGCCGGCCATGGGGGCATTGATTCGGGTACGATCGGCGTCGATGGCCTGCTGGAAAAAAACCTTGTTCTCGACGAGGCCCTCCGTTTGAAGAACATCTTGCAGCGCCGCGGCTATCTCGTTCACCTCACACGCGACACGGACATCTACATTCCTCTGCGCGAACGCGTGAACATCGCCCGCGGCTATCAGGCCGACCTGTTCATATCATTGCACGCGGACTCCAATCCCGATCCGTCCGTTACGGGCGCCTCGGTCTACACCCTGTCGGAATCGGGTTCGGACAAGGAGGCTGCCGCGTTGGCCCGCAAGGAAAACCAGTCCGATATCATTGCCGGGGTCGATCTTTCGGGAGGGAACAGCCCCGTCGCCTCGATTTTGATCGATCTCGCTCAGCGTGACACGATGAATCGCTCGTCCCGGTTTGCAGAAACGGTGGTGAGCCAGCTGTCCCAGGCGACGGACATTTTGCCGCGAGAACCGCATCGTTCGGCCGCTTTTGTTGTGCTAAAAGCGCCTGACGTGCCGGCTGTGCTCATCGAGCTCGGTTACCTCTCCAATGCGCATGATTGTAGCCAAATGGGGACGGGGGCCTGGCGCGATGGGACGGCGATGGCTATCGCCGCGGCTGTGGATCGGATTTTTGGGCAGGCCTCGTCCGCACCCGTCCCGCTGGCCGCGCAATCGCCCGAGTGACGGATTGCCTTGCAGCCGTCATAATTCGGCGTCATCAAGGCATCGAAAAAAGGGCCCTAGGGTATGTGGCGGCGAATATTTCTCTACACCGGCTTGGCGCTGGGGGCGCTTAGCGTTCTCGCGGTCCTTACGGCAGCCGGGTTCCTCTATTCGTTGTCGCGAGACCTCCCCAGCGTCGAAGCTCTGCAGAATTACCAGCCACCGGTGACGACACGTGTCTATGCCGGCAACGGGACGGTTCTCGGCGAGTATGCGCGCGAGCGGCGCATTTTCGTGCCAATCGCCTTCGTGCCCAAGCGCGTGATCAACGCCTTCACTTCGGCTGAGGACAAGAATTTCTACAGCCATCCCGGCATCGATCCGAGCGGCATCATGCGCGCCGCCGTCAAGGACGTGTTCAACGTTCTCAAGCATAGGCGTCCGGAAGGCGCTTCGACGATCACGCAGCAAGTAGCGAGAAACTTTCTGCTCAATAGCGACGTGAATCTCACGCGCAAGATCAAGGAAGCGGTGCTGGCGATCCGTATCGATTCCACCTACTCGAAGGACAAGATACTCGAGCTTTACCTCAACGAAATATTCCTCGGACAGAATTCCTACGGGGTTGCCGCCGCGGCACTCAATTATTTCGGCAAATCGCTGGACCAGCTCGATATTGCGGAGGCCGCTTATCTGGCGGCGCTGCCAAAAGCGCCCAGCAATTACGATCCGCGTTTCCACAAGCAGGCTGCGCTCGATCGCCGCAACTGGGTCATCGGTCAAATGGCCGACAACGGCTACATCACGGCCGAGGAGGCAAAGGCGGCGATCGCCGAACCTCTCGTCACCCAGGAACGCCCGCTGGGAAGCCAGGCGATCGACTCCGATTACTTCGTCGAAGAAGTCCGCCGTCTGCTTTACGACAAGTACGGCGAAAACGCGCTGTATGATGGCGGCCTGCAAGTGCGCGCAACGCTCGATACGCGGCTGCAGAACTTCGCCGTGAACGCCTTGCGCACAGGGCTCGTCCGTTACGATCGCCGCCATGGCTGGCGGGGCGCTGTCAGCAACATCTCCGTCCGAGGCAATTGGAAGGACACGCTGGCGAGCGCGGGCAATCAGTCGGGCATCGACACCTGGCGTGTTGCGGTGGTGCTGGGCTTCGACGGCGACAAATCCGTGGAGATCGGACTCGACGACGGCAGCCACGCAAGAATTCCTTTCAGTGAATTGCGTTGGGCGCGCCGCGAACTTCCGGGCGCCGCAGTCGGTGCCGCGCCCACGTCGCCCCGCGAGGTCGTCAAGATCGGCGACGTCATCTATGTCGAACCGACGGATGGTCATGGCGATTACGGTCTGCGACAGGTTCCGGAAGTGAATGGCGCGATCGTCGCGATGGATCCGCATACGGGGCGCGTGTTCGCGCTTTCCGGCGGCTTCAGCTACGCCTCAAGTCAGTTCGACCGTGCGATGCAGGCCATGCGGCAACCGGGTTCCTCCTTCAAGCCGTTCGTCTATGCGGCGGCGCTCGACAACGGCTTCACCCCCGTTACCAAAATCGACGATACGCCGGTCTCACTCTACCAGGGACCCGGGCTGCCGATGTGGACGCCGAAGAATTACACGGGAAAATTCCTTGGCCCCATCACGCTGCGGCGGGGTATCGAATTGTCGCGCAACGTCGCGACGGTGCGGCTGGCCAGCGAGATCGGCATGAACAAGATCGTTCCCTATGCGGTGCGATTTGGCGTCTACGACAAGCTTCCTCCCTATCTTTCGAACGCGCTGGGCGCGTACGAGACGACGCTGATGCGTTTGACGACCGGGTACGCCGAATTCGTCAACGGTGGGAAGAAGATCAACGCGACGCTCATCGGCCGCATCCAAGACCGCAATGGCAGGACGATCTATCGTCACGATACCCGGTTGTGCCAGGGCTGCAATGGCGCCATCTGGGCCAATCAATCCGAGCCTCTTCTGCCGGACACGCGCGAACAAATCATCGATCCGCGTACGGCGTTCCAGATCGTCTCGCTACTCGAAGGTGTCGTGCAGCGCGGGACGGGCGTTGCGGTGAGGGCCATCGGCAAGCCCTTGGCCGGGAAGACGGGGACGTCGAACGATGCCAAGGACGTCTGGTTTATCGGCTTCTCGCCGGATCTGGCTTGCGGCGTGTTCGTCGGTTTCGATAATCCGCGCACGCTCGGCCGCCGCGAGCAGGGCGCCACGGTTGCGGCTCCGATCTTTCGCGATTTCATGAAGGGTGCATTGGCGGACCAGCCCGCGACCCCGTTCCGCATGCCGCCCGGGATTGACCTCGTTTCGGTCGACGCGAATTCCGGCGCGCTGGCGAACCCGGCCGATCCGCATGCAATCCTCGAAGCGTTCAAGGCCGGTACGGAACCAGGGCTGGCGAATGCGGGGCCGTTGGACAATGGGGCCAATGCAAACAGCGGTCCCGGCAATGATGTGAGCCAGGGGACCGGCGGCCTCTACTGACCCGGGTCGTCCTTCTGCCGCTGAGAGGCTTGTGTGGCAAATGACGAGAGCAAGCTCGGGGTAAGCGCGGCGTTGTTCCCGGGCATTCTACCCCGCCTGTTCAGGCATGTTTTTGCGCTGGTCCGACGCGATATCCGGTCGAACGAGCTGGCCCAGATTGGGCTCTGTGCCGTGTGGGGCGGGATTATCGGCGCGGTTGTCGCCGCGATGCGCGGCAGCGTCGTCCTGCTGCATCGCATCGACTTCGCTATTGCGGGCGGTCAACTGTTGAGCAGCGGGATCGGTATCGACCGCATTCGCATTATGCTGGTGCCGGCGCTCGGAGGATTGTTGCTGGGTGGACTGGCGGTCCTCGCGCGACGCTACCGTGCGGGCGATATCGTCGACCCCGTGGAGGCCAATGCGCTTTATGGCGGGCGCATGTCGCTGTTGGACAGTGTGCGATTGGCCATTGCCACGATGATTTCGAATGCGAGCGGTGCGTCTCTCGGCATGGAGGCCGGCTACAGCCAATTGGGTTCGGGCCTGTTTTCGACCGTCGGAGAATATTTTCGCTTGCGGCGAGGCGATCGGCGCGTCTTCGTGACGGCAGGCGCCGCGGCTGCGATTGCTGCCGCATTCAACGCACCGTTGGCGGGCACCTTCTACGGCTACGAATTGATCCTCGGCAGTTACACGCCGGCAGCGCTGGCGCCGGTGGCGATCGCGGCCGTCTGCGGGGCGCTGGTGCAACGTGGCCTCGGCGATACGGAGCCATTGTTCGCAGTCGCCGGTGCCACGCCGATCGAGTTGCGGAGCTACATCGTATTCGGGCTCATGGGCATTGCCGCCTCGATTGTGTCTGTCGTTTCGATGATGGCCGTAACGTGGACCGAGCGCGGTATGCGGCGCGCCAAAATTCCCGATTGGCTCAGGCCGTGCATCGGCGGCGTTCTGCTCTCGGCCGTCGCCGTCTCCTATCCGCAGGTGCTGGGCAGCGGCCACGGCGGGATCCAATTTCACTTCGACGTCAGGTGGCCGCTCGCGGCGCTTGTGGCCCTGCTCGCTGCAAAGATATTCGCGTCGGCGATTTCCGTCGGTAGCGGATTTCGCGGCGGCTTGTTCAGTTCGTCTTTGTTCCTGGGCTGCATTTTTGGTGCGATCTGCTCAAGCATTGCCGCTCATTTCGATCCCGTCTTCGCGGACCAGCGCGCCGCGTTTCTGCTCGTCGGCATGGGAGCCGTTGCCGCGGGTATCATCGGTTCGCCCTTCACCATGGTGTTCCTGGTGCTGGAGGCCACCGGTGATTTTCCGGTCACCGTCGGCGTCCTCATCAGCGTGATCACCTCGGCGACGATCGTCCGTCTCACTTTCGGCTATTCTTTCGCAACCTGGCGCTTTCACGTGCGCGGATTGGGTCTGAAGGGCGCGCACGACATTGGTTGGATCGCGGACATGAGCGTGGCGCGGCTGATGCGCTCTGACCCGAAGATCGTGCCGACCATGATGAACCTGCGAACATTGCGGGAGAAATATCCTCCCGGCAGCACAGCGCGGGTTTTTGCCGTCGCTCCGGACGGCCACTACGCCGGCTGGCTCGACATGGCGGAAGCTCACGATCCGCAAATCGACGATGTCGTCGATCAAAGCGTCGTTGCCGATCTCGTCAGCCAACCCGAGGTTTATCTGTTGCCGTCCGAAAACGTGCGTACCGCTCTCGCTCGCTTCGAGGAGGCCCAGACGGAGAGCCTCCCCGTCCTGGCGGCCCGATCCGATCCGCGGATCGTGGGCTATTTGACAGAGGCCTATGCCTTGCGCCGCTATACGCAGGCACTCGAGCGCCGCCGCAGCGTCGAACTGGGCGAACAGAATCTGTTCTCGCTGGGCCAAACTCCGCCACCTTACCCTTAGTATTTGGATGATGGGTGGCGCAGCGCATTGATCGCATGCCAAGGCTTTACAAGTGGTCGCCTTCCGACCATATCGGTGCATTACAAGGACCCAAACGATGCGCCCCGAAACCGAACGCACAATTGACGAGACCAAGCAGGCCATCGCCCTGCTGAGGAGGCATCTTTGACTGGGACAAATCGCTCCGGCGTCTCGACGAATTGAACGCCAAGGCCGAAGACCCGGCCATCTGGAACAAACCGCAGGAAGCGCAAGCCATGATGCGCGAGCGTCAGCGCCTTGAGTCTGCCACATCTGCCGTTCGTTTGCTCGAAAACGCATTGACCGACGCGGAGGGCCTCATTGAGCTGGCTGAAGCCGAGGGCGAAGCGCCGATGGTCGCCGATGCGGAAGCGGCGATCGGGAACCTTCATGCGCGTGCCGAACAATTGCGGCTGGAGTCGATGCTGTCGGGCGAAGCGGACAGAAACGACACCTATCTCGAGATACATGCCGGTGCAGGGGGGACCGAGAGCCAGGATTGGGCCGAAATGCTGTTTCGCATGTATACGCGGTGGGCGGAGCGGCACAATTACAAGCTGCAACTTATCGAAGAAAGTGAAGGCGAGGGTGCGGGCCTCAAATCTGCTACGCTGCTCGTCAAAGGTACGAACGCCTATGGCTGGCTGAAAACCGAGGCGGGCATCCATCGCCTGGTGCGGATTTCCCCTTTCGACGCCAATGCGCGGCGCCATACAAGCTTTGCCAGCGTCACTGTATTTCCCGTCGTCGATCAGACGATCGAAATCGACATTCCCGACAAGGAAGTGCGCATCGATACCTACCGTTCTTCTGGCGCCGGTGGCCAGCACGTCAACAAGACGGAGAGTGCCGTACGCATCACCCATCTGCCGACAGGGATCGCGGTGTCGTGCCAGACGGAGCGCTCACAGCACCAAAACCGGGCCGTGTGCTGGGATATGTTGCGTTCCCGGCTTTACGAGATCGAACTCGAAAAGAAACAGGCCGAGACAGCCGCGCATATCGGTGAGAAATCCGACATAGGCTGGGGCCACCAGATTCGCTCCTACGTGCTGCAGCCCTATCAATTGGTCAAGGATCTGCGCACCGGTGTGGAGAGCCGCTCGCCGCAGGACGTCCTCGACGGCGATCTCGACGCTTTCATGGCCGCTGCGCTGGCGCAGGCCATCGGCGGAAAGCCCAGGGAAAAGATCGAGGACCTTGCATAAGCGCCCAATGGCCCGTATCGCGGGTGCGATACGGGCCTTCCGTTGGACAGCGAAATATCAGGCGCCGGTTTTGAGCGGAGCGAAAGTGGCTATCGGACGCGTGGCAGCCTCCGCCGGCTTGACGGTGATCTGATCCGGTGAAGCGACTGCCGGTGTTGCCACCGCTACGGGCTTTACCTGGAGATCTGTGGTCCTGCGGCCGGTATCATCCGCCAGCGGGTTATCGGAGTGCCGGCAATTGCCCTCGAAAAAGGCTCCCGACTCGACCGAGAAAGCTTCGTGAAGAATGTTTCCCTCGACATGACTGGTCGCGCACAGCAGCACCTTACGGGCGCGGATACTCCCTTGGACCTTGCCGCGAACGGTCACGTCGTCGGCCAGAATCTCGCCGTGGATAAGCGCCTTGTCGCCGATGACCAGGCCGGCACTGTGGACATCGCCTTCGACACGGCCGTCAATCTGGATGTCGCCTGTCGACATCAGCGTCCCGTTGACCACAAGATCGGCGCTGATGATCGAAGGTGCGGACGAGCGCAAGGCGCGCTTTGTCTGTTGCGTAGAGCCACCAGCCGGCATGGCGGGGGGCGCGGTATCTTTGTCTCTACTCTTACTGGAGAACATGGCGACCTGCCTCGATAAACCTGCTCGGATCCCTCACCACGTCGGCTAGCCACACTTCGTAATGGACGTGCGGCCCCGTGCTTCGCCCTGTCGATCCGAGTTTTCCGATGGGCGAGCCCTTGGAGACTTTAGCTCCTACCTTGACCAGTATCGCAGAAAGATGACCGTAGCGTGTGCGAAATCCGTAGCCATGGTCAATTTCGACCATATTTCCGTAACCGCCGCGCATTCCGGCCCAAACGACGGTTCCTGGAGCTGTCGAATAGACGTTGGAACCCCAGGGTCCGCCGAAATCGAGACCGGGATGGAATGCAATGCGACGGGTAAACGGGTCGACGCGCGGTCCGAATTCGCTTGTCAGTTCGAATTGCGCGCCATGTACCGGCGTCGTCAGCGGCACATGTTTGAGCGCTGTGAACAGGGTATCCAACTCCTTCACATGCGCGCTGGCGCCGGCATAAGCCGCCGTGAAGGCGTTGTCGGATATCCCGTCGATGCGCATGGCCTGGATCGGGATGAGGGGGCCGCCCATACCACCGGATGCCTGCTGCTCAAGATTGTCTGAATCGACGCCGACCCTTCGCAGAATTGTCTGCAGATCGGCGATGCGCGTCCCGATTTCCCTGTCGACGCCAGTCAGCAGCGGCGTCTCCGCGCCGCTCATGCGGGCGATGCGTGCCGTCTGGACGGCGAGAACTCGCAGTGCCGGTTGGTTCGGCGGGGGGCGCTGTACCGCTTGTTGTCCGACATGCAGAAAAACCGCGGCAAACCGCGAAACCGCTTCGTCGAGGAAACTCGCCTTGGTCGGCCGCCTGGCAGGCGGTCGGGGCTCGATAGATTGCGGCATCACTCCAGGCTGGAAGACGCCGCTGGCGCCGGTATCGATTCCCGGGCGCGGCAGGTCCGTGCCTACGCTGTCGCCGTCGCTCGCGCCATTTGCCAGCGGGATCACATCGCCGCCCTGGGCTTTCACGGCCGCCGCCGGGCCGCTGCTATTCATGCTGGAGATGATTGCGTCAACCGCCTGCTTACGTCCGAGGAGCCGCGAAACGGTATCCTGCTTGGCCTCGAGTTCGTCGGCAGTCGCTTTGAAGCGATCCTCGGCCGCGACGAGGGCGTCGTTCAAATCGTCGTAGGAGGTTTGGAGGTCGGCGACCCTGTTCTCATAAGCCGATTGCATTTGTTGGTAGCGGTGATCCTTGGCAGCGATGATACGGTCTTTGAAGATCACATTCACCGAAGCAAAGGCGACCCAGCCGAGGAAAATCAGGGCAAGACCCGATAGGGTAGCCTGCAGCGTCGGTCCGAAAGTGAAAAACTGCACCCGGCCGTCGCTACGGATGTAAATCTGACGTTCCGGGAACGTCGCATGGAGCCACGCCCATATCCGCTCCACGAGCGTCTCGGCCATGCGGTCACTTCCCCTTGCGGCGCTTTTTTTTACGCCAACCCCAGATAACCCTATTTCACTTATTTCTGGGCGTTTGATCAAGCTCTTGGCCCAGAAAAAAGAACTTGACGTTAATCGTGGCCGGAACAGCCTTGCCGGGCGTTTCACAGATTGCGTGCCGTGCTGAGCACGGTCTCCACATGACCCGGCACCTTCACCTTCCGCCAGATATGGCGAATGATACCATTGGCATCGATCAGGTATGTGGCCCGGTCGATGCCCATGTAGCATCGGCCGTATAGAATCTTCTCCACCCAAACGCCATAGGCTTGGGCGACGGCGATGTCGGCGTCCGATGCCAGCGATATTTTCAGCTTGTGCTTGGCGCGGAATTTTCCGTGGGAGGCGAGACTGTCTTTAGAAACGCCGATCACTGCAACACCTGCCGCGTCGAACTTTTTCTTTGCTTCCGAGAAGGCTATAGCCTCTTTTGTACAACCAGAAGTATCATCTTTGGGATAAAAATACAAGACGTAGGATTTGCCTTTGAGGGACGCGGTCGAAATCTCGCCACTATCGTCAGTCATAAGCTTGAATGCGGGTGCGTGATCGCTGGGCGCAAGGTCTTTTTCCATCAGATTCTCCGGAAGAGCTTGAAGACGCCCACGCTATGGCGGTAACCAACCATAGACCGTAGGCGATAAGCCGAAGCGCCTGAGGGCGCAAGGGGCGAACCGTCGGGCCTTGGGGCCGGGGCGGGTCACCGAATGAGGTAGGCGCCCTTTGAAGGCGATCAAAATTTCCACCCGACATTTGGGACGAGCCGGTCTCGTCGGGATCGCGCTCGTGGCGGCGGCGGTCGTTTTTGCGGCAGCGTTTGTCGTCCGTATTCTCCTGGGGCCCGTTTCATTGGGACCGTTTACCGGCGAGCTGCGCGCTTCGCTTGCTCAGGTCCTTCCTGGGCTGGTCGTGCGTTTCGACGATGCTGCCCTGGCATGGTCGCCCGATGAAGGCCGCTTCAATCTGGAGATTTTGGGTGCCCGCGTTTTCGACGAAAACCAGCGGATCATCGCCCAAGCCCCGGCCGCCGAAATCGGGTTGGCAGCGGGGCCGTTCCTGCGAGGCCGCATAGTGATTCGGCGGATCGCACTGGTCGGCGTCCAGCTCACGCTGGTTCATACCAGGAACGGGATTCTGCGCCTGGGCGTGGAAGGCGAGCACAATCAGAACGATGTCCTCCAAAAAATCCGTGACGCCATCGCCCGAAGCGATCAGGGTGCATCTTCACTGAGCAGTTTTGCCGTCGAAAAGGCGCGTTTGGCGTTTTTCGAAGAAGAGACCGGCGTGTTTCTGGTGGCGCCGGAGGCTAACCTTCAAATCGCTACCGGCAACGGGGCGGAAGGGAGCCCGAAAGGCGCGCTGCGGGCGACGGTTGATGCGCGCGTCGAGATTTCCGGAAGACCCGCGCGCGTCGAGGCCGTGGTCACGATTCCGGCCAAAGGCAACGACGTCAGCGGCGATGTGAGCGTCAGTGGCCTCACCTTGCGCAGCCTCGCCTCGAACTCACGGTTCTTCAGCTTCCTTCAGCCCTTCGATCTGGCCACCGACGTTTCCGGTTCCTTCACGCTGAGTCACGGAACGCGTCTTGCGTTTGCCGATTTCGGAATCGGCGCCAGTGGGACGGTGAGCGGCTTGGGCCCGTTGCTCCACGTCAAGGCGTTCAGAGTAACCGGCCGCTATGACGGCGCGACCGGGCGATTGTTGATCGATGACGCGTCGCTGCAGGGAATCCAGGCACGCGCGCATATGGAGGGATCGGGCGATCTTTCTTTCGACGACAACGGATCGTTGACAAAAGCGGCGTTGGATTTGCGGCTCGACAAAATCGCCGTCAACATGCCCGCGGTCATGGGACAATCCGTATCGCTGGCGCGGGCCTCGCTACGCGGCAGCTATACGCGAGCAACGGCGACGATTTCCATCGATCAGGCCCTCGTGTTCGGGGGCCCGCTGTCGGCCAGTTTCGCCGGCAAAATGGTGTTTGCCGGCAGACAGTCTCCATCGATCGATATAGATGGAAACATCGCATCGATCCCCGTGCGCGACTTGTTGCATTATTGGCCGCTGCAAACCGCACCCGGCGCCCGCGAATGGATCGACGCCAATGTCACTGCGGGTCGCGTCGGTCCGGTAGCAATTCGCACCCGTATTCCCGTCGGCGCGCTGGGCCAGCCCGCACTTCCGGAAAACTCCGTATCGACGACGTTTCCCGTCACCGGCGCGACGATGTCCTACATTCACGGCCTGACGCCCCTCACCGGCGTCACCGGAACCGGCACGCTGACGGGCGATACATTCAAGGCCGATGTGAATTCGGCATCCGTCGGACCACTCGCCATTTCGGGTGGCCACGCCGTTGTTCCCAATCTGCACATGCACGGAACGCAAGGCAATATCACCGCGCATGTCGAGGGTACTGTTGCTGACATTCTCGCCCTGATCGATCGCAAGCCGCTGCAGTATCCGACGCGGTTTCATATCCGCACTGCGAGCGCGAAGGGTACCGCAGCGGTCAATCTCGCCGTTCGCATACCCATGCTGCGCGATCTGCGGGTCGACGACATCGGAATATCGGTCAAGGCGGTGACCAGCGGTCTTAGTCTGGCTCTGAACGACCACGCCACGATTTCGAACGGAAACGTGAATTTCGTCATCGACAATTCAAGTCTTCATGCCCTGGGGACCGTATCGCTCGGCGGCGCCAATCTCGGCATCGACTGGACGGAAGCGTTCAGACCCAAAGGGGCGGTGACGACGCACTTGCACGTAAACGGAATTCTGGACGATGCCGCGCGCACCGCGTTGGGATTGCACACGGCGGAATACCTGACGGGCCCCGTCGGCGTTGTCGGCGAACTCGACGGCGTCCGCGGGAAAATCCAACGTGCACAATTCAAGCTGGATTTGACGCAAGCGGCGGTGGCGATCAAGCTTATGGGCTACAAGAAGCCCCCCGGAATCAATGCGCTGGCGCAGGTGGCCGTGCGCGCGGATGACAGCGGCAATGTGCGCGCCGCAGACATTGCCGTTTCGGGGACTGCGCTTTCGGCGCACGGAACCGTTCATCTCGACGTCGATGGCGGATTGCGATCGCTGATCGTGCCCTCGTTCCGCGCCGGCACAACCGACGATTTTTCGCTGACACTGACACATGACCCCGTGCAAGGTGTCGAAGTGACGATCGCCGGGCGCTCGTTCGACGACACGAACCTGCTCCGCCGCGATCTCGGCACGGAGCGCGGTGCGCCCAGCGAGAAATCCGACCAGCCGGGCGAGCCATACCACATCAGTTCGAAGCTCGATCGTGTCGTCATGCGCGACGGCGTCGTTCTTTCGCAGTTTGCGCTGGACGTCACGGGTGTCGGCAGCAAGCCGCACAATTTGATGCTGAACGCCGCCTTGTCGAAGACGGCGCAGCTGACGGGCAGCATTACCAACAGCGAAAGCGGTCGGCGCGTGACATTTGCTGCCGGGGATGCCGGGCTGCTGTTACGGGGATTCTTCGGATTTACGTCCATCAAAGGCGGTACGCTGAATGTCGATGCGGCCATGCCGGCCGTGGGGTCGGGCGCGAAGAACGATGCCGGTCCGCCGGACTATACGGGCACGCTCGTCGTCAGTGACTTCACGGTCGTCGATCAACCCTTCCTGATGCGTTTGTTTTCTGCCGGGTCGTTCGGCGGCCTCGCCGATCTGTTGCGCGGGCAAGGCATTGTCATCGAAAAGCTGGAAGTTCCGTTTTCGATGCGCGACCACGCGCTGACGATCCGCGAGGCGCGTGCATCCGGTCCGTCGGTCGGCATCACAGCCGACGGCTATTTCGATTTGCGGAACAATCAGGTCGCGTTGCAGGGCGCATTCGTGCCGCTCTACGGCATTAACAGCGTATTGGGGGCGATCCCGGTTCTGGGAAATGTGTTCGTGTCCAAGAAAGGCGAAGGCCTGTTCGGGGTGACTTACAGCGTGACGGGGAATGGCGATCAGCCGAATGTGTCGGTCAACCCGCTATCCGTCCTCGCGCCCGGAATCTTGCGCCGCGTATTTCAGGCCCGCACGCCATCGGCCCCGCCGGCGCAAGCCGATACCACCCCGCCCGTACCCATCGAGAAGCCGCAATAGAGGCGTCCGTCACACCGGCTTGATCAGGATGTGCTTCTTGCGCCCGACCGACAGCTTGATGACGCCTTCCGGCGTCAAATCGGCAAGGCCAAGAGCTGCCTTCACGTCGCCGATTGCAGCATCGTTCACCCGCAGTCCGCCGCCTTGAATGAACCGGCGTGCTTCGCCGGATGAAGTGGTGAGCCCGGATATGTGGGCCAGACTGGCGATCCCGATGCCGGCTGCGAGCTGGTCGCGCGCAATTTCGAAGGTCGGCAGGCCCTCGGCAATCGCGCCTTCCTCAAACGTGCGTCTCGCCGTTTCGGCTGCCTCTTGCGCCGCGCTGCGGCCGTGACACAGCGTCGTCGCTTCGGTGGCGAGCACTTTTTTCGCATCGTTCAACTCGGCGCCGCGCAACGTTTCCAGGCGGGCAATTTCGTCTTCGGGCAGATCGGTGAACAGACGCAGAAAGCGCCCGACATCGCCGTCTTCGGTGTTGCGCCAGAACTGCCAGTAATCATAGGCCGAACGCATATCGGGATTGAGCCAGACCGCGCCGGCGACCGACTTTCCCATCTTCGCGCCGGACGCCGTCGTGATAAGCGGTGTCGAAAGGCCGAACAATTGCACGGCCTCCACGCGGCGGCCCAAATCGATACCGCTGACGACATTGCCCCATTGATCAGAACCACAGGACTGCACGCGGCAGCCATAGCGTTTGTACAGTTCCACGAAATCGTAGGCTTGGCAGATCATGTAGTTGAATTCGAGGAACGAAAGCGGCTGTTCGCGGTCGAGCCGGATCTTCACGCTTTCCATTGTCAGCATGCGGTTGACGGAGAAATGCCGCCCGATTTCGCGCAGGAACGGAATATATTCGAGCTTGTCGAGCCATTCGGCATTATCGACCATGACGGCATCCGACGGACCCGTGCCGAACTTCAGCAGATGGCTGATGCCTGCGACCATGCTTTTCTTGTTGGCCTTGATTTGCTCGTTGGTGAGGAGCTTGCGAACTTCGTCCTTGCCCGATGGATCGCCGAGCTTCGTGGTGCCTCCGCCCATCAGGAGGATCGGCCGGTGACCGGCCTGCTGCAGCCGGCGCAGGGTCATGAGTTGCACGAGGTTGCCGATATGCATGCTCGATGCGGTACAGTCGAAGCCGATATAGGCGGTGACACGTTCCTTCAGAAACAACGCGTCGAGGTCCTCCGGTGCGGAACAGTCGAAATAGCCGCCGCGCTCGACGAAAGTTTGGAGGAATTCGGAGCGGAATCGTGGCGCGCTGGGCATGGGATATGCTCGGATTTTGAAAGGGCTGGGTGTGTAGCACGGATGACGCAAGCCTTTAAAGTCATCGGATTGATGAGCGCAACCTCGCTCGACGGCATCGACACGGCACGGACGAAGAGGGACGGCGAGGGTGTTGCGCGGCCCGGGCACGCTGAGGCGAAGTGCTTGCCTATTTCGTCACCCATGCGGTGAACGGCTGAATGTTCCGACCACAAACGCCTTGCCGCGGCCGATGACCGGCGGGCGAATCCACCGTGCGGCGGCATAGAATGGAGTTGCCACCACGCACTTCCAACAAAAACAACGCGCTCAGCCGTGCCCAATAGTCATTGCCGAATTGAACCAAAGGAGGGGGAACCAGCGGGAAATATTTGTGCATGAATATTAACCAAGTCTTGCTTCCTTCGACTGGCCATGCCTTGGATGTGCTTTGGTCTTTTTTGGATACCGGTGCCGATGCGCCGAGGCAGGTGTCGGGGCGTGGTTGCGGTGTCGATAGGGGGACACAAATGTCTGTCGAACGAAATGGTCGCGACGATTCTCGTCCAGTCTCGAATGGGAAATCTCCGGCAATCGGCGCGAGCGAGCCGGGCGAAATTCCGGGCAGCGCGCAAGGGGACGGGAGTGAACACCATGGCTCCATACCGGGCAATTCTGCTTCGCCGGTCGTTTCCGACACGTTGCCGGTGCGCCGTCCGATCGTGTCGGCCAAACAACCAAGCCAAAACGCCAATTTGCATGTCGGCACGAACGTAAAACTCAAGGGCGAAGTCACCTCGTGCAGCATGCTCATGATCGACGGAACAGTCGAAGCCGAAATCAACGTCGGACAGTTGCTGGTCGCGAATGGCGGCTCGTTCGCCGGCACGGCGATCGCCGATGAAGCGGAAATCGACGGCCGCTTCGCGGGCACCTTGCTGGTGTCCGGAAAGCTCGTGGTGCGGCGCAGCGGACGGGTTACAGGGCGGTTGAGCTACGGTCAAATCGAGGTGGAACGCGGCGCCGAGATCGATGGCCGGCTCACAATGCAGTTCGGACCTCCAACGAAAGCCGTCGCGTCGATGGCGAGCCTTCGCAAAATGTGGCCGCTCGGCAGATAAATCCGCGGGTGTCCTGTACGCCTTCCGGGCCTGCAGCCGCGGTCCGCTGTTGCTGCGGCCCGCACTGCTCCTCCGCGGCGCGTTCCCTCATGATTTTCATCGACGCGTTTCGCACTCAATCCCTGCAGATGCGGCGGAGAGCCTGATCGAGAACCGTCCCGAAGTCCTGGGTCTGCCACTGGTTCAGAAACATGGTCAACATGTGAAGCCACATGCGGCCCGTCTCGTTCGTCTTGAACCGCGTATCGAAGCGGCTTTCGGCTAGGGCGAGATCGGGTATCTGTGTCTGGATGAGCGGAGGCGCGTCCATGATGTAGGCGAGGCCCATCGTCGCGGTGAATAGTTGCAAGTGAACCTTCAGTTCTCGGGCATCGAGCGCCGGCCCGCCGCAGCCCTCGAACTCCGCCACGAACAGCGCCAAGAGTGCGTCCAGATGTTCGTCCCAGATCTCCGTCTCCGCTCCGCTCAAGGAGCCATAGAGCGCCGCCGCGACATTCATTTGCCCAACGCGGCCCCAGTCCAATAGACCGCATTCGAGCCCGCCCCGCGCGTTGCGCCAGAACCATGCGTTGTCGATGTTGGCGTTCCAGTGGCAGAGGGCAATGAACTCGGGCTTGCCGTACAGAAACGCTTTGATGGCGGATTCGCACTCTAGAAAGCGTGGCACCTCCTCCGAAAGCTGCGCAATGAATTCCGGGGACGTGATGTTCTGCGGCAGGAGCTGCGGAAATTTCCCGGCAAAGTCGGAGAACCTGGCCACCCTGTTCTGCAGTTGTTTTGCGGTATAGCGGATGCGATCGCTTGCGACTGAAGCGTCCGCGTCGAATGGAAACTGCTGGGCGACGCTGTCGGAAAGGCGGCCGGCTTTATGCGTTCCCCCAAGTCTGGCGAGGGACTTGACCAGCGCCTTGTAGTGCTCCAAGGGCTCTGGCATTTCGTAATCCAGGCACTTTGGATAATGGCGCTCGATTCCGCCGGCCCCGAACGCGACGCGCTCCGTGATCAGAATGCCGGTGCCGGACTCCTGATGGAAATCGGCAAATAGGCACGCCGGAACGGCGATCGGAAACCCTGGAGTCCGCGACAGCGCCGCGAACCGCACTTCCGAATTCATCATGTGCCGCGATCGATCTCGAATTTCATCATCGAAATCCCGCGAGAATTTCACGAACAGATCGGTGTGCAGCTCCGGTGCAGGTTTTTCATATGCGACCGATAAAAACAGCTTCCTGCCCGTGCCGCCGCCGAGGCACTCCTCGAACTGCGTTATGCCCGCCACTCGATTATCCGCTGCAAGCGCACCCGAAGCGCGAAATGCCTCCGTGAGGAAGGCCGCTCCCCCGGCGCGCATGGCTTCGCTGTGCGCGGGGATATGCAGGCCCAGCATGTCTCCGGGGACCCATTCGGCAAAGGTCATGAATGCTCCACGCGTCCTCTAAATCAACGGTCCGTGCGCCACGCCGGTCTATGAAGAGAAGAAAAGCGGCAGCGGCAAACAGGCCTTCAAACTCCCTCGCTTAGCCCTCAAGCATTTGCCCAAAGGCAAATGCTTGAGGAGCTGAATGAAAGCCTGTTCTTCGGGCTCGCTGACGCCTGCTTGGCGATCGGCGATTGGGTGAACGGCTACGATACGGCAGGCTTCATCTTAGGGCGGGTGGTCGTGGACGGCGATGTGATTGTCCCCTACCGCCCCTCCCGCGGCCCCGCCATCAT
Organism: Rhizomicrobium sp.; assembly: GCA_049692035.1. Classification (GTDB taxonomy): domain Bacteria; phylum Pseudomonadota; class Alphaproteobacteria; order Micropepsales; family Micropepsaceae; genus Rhizomicrobium. The sequence goes on along the minus strand of JBAVOL010000127.1, from coordinate 20,619 downwards.
TTTCGAGGCATAGGCCTCGACCGCCGACACGACATCGGCTTCGTGCTTGTCGAAGAAATGATTGGCGCCGTCGATTTTCTCGTAGGTGATCTTGATGCCCTTCTGCGCGGTCAGCCGGTCGACCAGTTTCTGCACGTCTGCTTCGGGCACGACCTGATCCTTGGTGCCGTGCAGGATGAGGCCGGAGGTCGGGCAGGGCGCGAGGAATGCGAAATCGTACATGCTGGCGGGCGGTGCGATCGAAACGAATCCGGTGATCTCGGGCCGGCGCATCAACAGTTGCATGCCGATCCAGGCGCCGAACGAAATACCGCATACCCACACGAAAGACGGGTTGGGATAAAGCGTGTTCATCCAGTCGAGCACGGCGGCCGCATCGGACAATTCGCCGGCGCCCGAATCGAACGTGCCCTGGCTGCGTCCCACGCCGCGGAAGTTGAACCGCACCGCCGTGCAGCCGAGCTTGTGGAACATATGAAACAAGTCATAGACGAGTGGGTTGTTCATCGTGCCACCGAATTGCGGATGGGAATGCAGCACCAGGGCCATCGGTGCGCCGGGCGCCTTTTGACGCTGATAACGGGCTTCGATGCGGCCAGCAGGGCCAGGCAGAATGATGTCAGGCATGGGGTGCGAATCTCGTTTCGGTCTTGGGGTGGAAAAAACTCTTTGTTAAAAGAGCAACTTCCTCGGATAAATGCGTCAGGCGCAAATTTAAAAAAATCCGTGTTTTCAATGTGATAGACATTCCCGTTTGTGCAACGCCGCCTAATTCTTGACCGCGATGGTCAGGAAATATATATCCGATGGAGCAATGCCCGCTTTTTCCGCGGCTGCCAGGGTGGCTTCTTACACCGAAGCGACCCCCGGGAAGCAAGCACGGAATGACCGGGCCAAGGAGGCAAAACCGTGAGGCTGAGCACAAAAGGGCGCTATGCGGTGATGGCGATGGCGGATTTGGCCGGACATGATGGAGCGACGCGCGCCCTGTCGCTTGCGGAAATCGCCAAGCACCAGGAAATTTCGCTGTCTTATCTCGAGCAACTCTTTGCCAAGCTGCGCCGCGGCGGGCTGGTGCGCAGCGTGCGCGGTCCCGGCGGGGGCTATTGCCTGTCGCGGCCGGCGGCGGAATTGCGAATTTCCGATATTATTCTGGCGGTCGACGAACCGATGACGGCAACACGTTGCGAGCCGGGAAGCCCGAAGGGCTGCACCGGTACGACGACACGCTGTATCACCCACGATCTGTGGGAGGAGTTGAGCCGGCAGATTCATGTGTTTCTGTCGTCGGTTTCGCTAGCCGATGTCGTCGAACGCCGTGTTCTGGGCCGCGCCACGTCCTGCGAGGCGGCGCCCGGCGAGCGCGAGGCGGCGTAATCGGCTCTGCCATGACGTATTTGGATCACAACGCGACGTCGCCGCTGCGGCCCGAAGCAAGGGCTGCGCTGGCACGTGCCCTCGAACTGGATGGCAATCCATCCTCCGTGCATGGGGCCGGGCGGGCGGCGCGCTCGGCGGTCGAAACGGCGCGCGCGCAGGTGGCGCGGCTCGTGGCTGCGCGGTCGCAGGATGTCGTCTTCACCAGCGGCGCTACCGAGGCCAATTCGGCGGCATTGTGGGGGGCCATTTATGGTGCGCTCGACGCCGAGGCGCGCCTGACCCGTCTGTTCGTGTCCGCCATCGAGCACGTATCCGTCCTCGCCCCTGCGGCGGCGATCGCCGAGCGCATCGCCGGGGTGCGCTACGCGGAAATCCCGGTCACTGCCGATGGCGTGATCGATACGGAAGCGCTGCGCGTGATGTTGCGTGAGGGCAAGGGCCGCACGCTGATCGCTGCCATGGCCGCGAATAACGAAACCGGTGTCGTCCAGCCGCTCGCGGAAATCGCTGCTCTGGCGAAGGATGCCGCGGCGCTGCTGCTGGTCGATGCGGTGCAGTCAGCCGGCAAGCTGGCGACGGACTTCGCTGCCATGGACGCCGATTATCTGACGCTGTCCGCGCACAAGATCGGCGGACCGCAAGGCGCCGGCGCCCTGGTCGTCCGGGATGGGGCTCCCTTGGCTGCCTTCATCGTGGGCGGCGGGCAAGAGCGCGGACGCCGCGGCGGGACCGAGAACGTTTCCGGCATCGCGGGCTTTGGCGCGGCGTGCGAAATCGTGCGCGAATTGCGCGATGTTCCGCGGCAGGGGGCATTGCGGGACCGCTTCGAGCGCGAGCTGGTGGGGCGCTGGCCGGAGACAATCGTCTTCGGCGCGAATGCGCCGCGGCTGTCCAACACATCGAATTTTGCGCTTCCGGGAATCACCGCCGAAACGGCACTGATGGCGCTCGACCTCGACGGGGTTATGGTGAGCTCGGGCGCGGCCTGCTCGTCGGCAAGGGTGAGGCCCTCGCATGTGTTGAAGGCGATGGGCGTTGCAGATGAAATTGCGCGATGCGCCTTGCGCGTGAGCTTCGGCTGGAATTCGAGCGAGCAGGATGTCGATGCGGCGCTCGCCGCACTCGACAGGCTCGTTTCACGCGTTCGTCCGCGCGTCATGGCGTAGGAAGGATCACCATGTCTGCGCTCAGCAAAACCGCCAAGACCGTCGCCGAACTGGAAAAGTACAAATACGGCTTCGTCACCGATATCGAGATGGAACGCGCCCCCAAGGGGCTCGACGAAACTGCGGTGCGGTTCATTTCGGCGAAGAAGGACGAGCCGGAGTGGATGCTCGAATGGCGGCTTGCCGCGTTCCGGCGCTGGCGCGAGATGACGGAGCCCCAATGGGCGCACGTTCATTACCCGAAAATCGACTATCAGAACGCGTCCTATTACGCGGCGCCGAAAGCCGCGCCCAAGACCGCAAGTCTCGACGATGTCGACCCCAAGCTGATCGAGACCTACAACAAGCTCGGTATCCCTCTGCACGAGCAGAAATTGCTGGCGGGTGTGGCGGTCGACGCGGTCTTCGATTCCGTATCGGTGGCGACGACGTTCAAGGAGAAGCTGAAAGATGTGGGCGTCATCTTCTGCCCGATTTCCGAGGCCATCCGCGAGCATGGCGATCTGGTTCGCCAGTATCTGGGCTCCGTCGTGCCGGTTTCCGACAATTTTTTCGCGACGCTCAATTCGGCGGCGTTTTCCGACGGTTCCTTCGTCTATGTGCCCAGGGGCGTGCGTTGCCCGATGGAACTCTCGACCTATTTCCGCATCAATGCGCAGGAAACGGGACAATTCGAACGCACGCTGATCATCGCCGACGAAGGCGCCTATGTCAGCTATCTCGAAGGCTGCACGGCCCCCAAGCGCGACGAAAACCAGTTGCATGCGGCCGTGGTGGAACTCGTGGCCCTCGACGGCGCCGAGATCAAATATTCCACGGTGCAGAACTGGTACCCTGGCGACGAGGAGGGCCGTGGCGGCATCTACAATTTCGTCACCAAGCGCGGCGATTGCCGCGGCCGCGGTTCCAAGATTTCGTGGACGCAGGTGGAGACCGGTTCCGCCATCACCTGGAAATATCCGAGCTGCATCCTGCGCGGCGACAATTCGGTCGGCGAATTCTATTCGATCGCCATCACCAACAATTACCAGCAGGCCGACACGGGGACCAAGATGATCCATCTGGGGCGCAATACACGCTCGCGGATCGTCTCCAAGGGCATCAGCGCCGGTCATGCGCAGAACACCTATCGCGGCCTGGTGAACGTCCATCCGCGTGCAGAGAACGCGCGCAACTTCACCCAGTGCGACTCGTTGCTCATCGGGGCGACCTGCGGCGCGCACACGGTTCCCTATATCGAAAACCGCAACCCCACCGCGCGGATCGAACACGAGGCGACGACGTCGAAGATTGCGGACGACCAGCTCTTCTATTGCACCTCGCGCGGCATCGCGACGGAGGAAGCGGTGGCGCTGATCGTCAACGGGTTCTGCCGCGAAGTCCTTCAGCAATTGCCGATGGAATTCGCCGTCGAGGCGCAAAAGCTCGTCGGCATCAGCTTGGAGGGGAGCGTGGGATGACGACTTTCTGGGATCGCGGGCATCTTGCCCGCATCAGCGGCGAAACAATCAAGGATGCGGGCGGGACGCCCGCGGTCCGACAACATGAATTGACGGGCGCTCCATGCTAGAAATCGAAAACCTTCACGTCGCCGTCGACGGCAAGGAAATCCTCAAAGGTCTGAGCCTCGTCGTGCGTGCCGGCGAAGTGCATGCGATCATGGGACCGAACGGTTCGGGCAAGTCGACCCTGTCCTATACGCTCGCCGGTCGCGCCGGTTACGAAATCACGGAAGGCACCATCCGCTACAAGGGCGAAGACCTCGCGGTCATGCCGACGGAAGAGCGTGCGGCGAAGGGGATTTTCCTCGCGCTGCAATACCCGGTCGAGATCCCCGGCGTGACGACGATGACCTTTCTCAAAACTGCGCTGAACGCGCAAAGGCGGGCGCGGGGCGAGAGCGAACTCGACGCGGTCAAGGTGCTGCGGCTGGTGCGCGAGCGGGCGGGCACGCTCAAGGTTTCCGAAGAAATGCTGAGGCGCGCGGTCAATGTCGGATTCTCGGGCGGTGAGAAGAAACGGCTCGAGATATTGCAGATGGCATTGTTCGAGCCCTCGCTCGCCATTCTCGATGAAACCGATTCCGGCCTCGACATCGACGCGCTGAAGCTGGTGGCGGAAGGCGTGAACGGGTTGCGCAGCCCCGAACGCGCCATGCTGGTCATTACGCATTATCAGCGGCTGTTGAATTACATCGTCCCCGACCGCGTGCATGTGCTCGCCAGGGGACGGATCGTCGCCGAAGGCGGCAAGGAATTGGCGCATGAACTCGAAGCCAGGGGCTATGAGGGCATCGTGAAGGATGCGGCATGAGCATGGCGCAAACACCGCTTGAGGTATTCCGCGCGAAAGGCATACCTCACCGGCGGATCGAAGAGTGGAAATACAGCGATCTGCGCTCGGTTCTCGATGCGGAAACGGTTGCGCGCGAGGGCGGCGTGCAATGGCGAGTCGAGGATGTCCCGGAGCAGGTTGAGAAGACGAACATCGCGGCCGATGGCATACCGGGCTGGGCAGCAAAGCGGTTCGAGGCGTTTTGCCGGACAGGGCCGATGGAAGCGGCCGCATGGGCGTTCGGTGCGAACGGCGTTGCTCTGCGCATTCCGCGCGGGGTGCGGATTGCCGAGCCCGTTCGTCTGGAGTTGCGATCGCACGGCCATGGGCAGGTCGTTGTTGTCGTGGAAGAGGGCGCGTCGGTTGCGCTTCTGGAAACGCATTTCGGCGATAGCGAAGGGCTTCGCAATCTTTCCGTGTCCATCGTTCTCGAGGATGGCGCCGAATTGACGCATGTGCGGCAGGCGCCCTTTGCGCGTGCGCTGGTGGCGGTCGAGACCATATCGGTCCGGGTGAATGGAAACGCACGCTATCGCGCCCATCTGGCCGATCTTGGCGGAAAGCTTTCGCGCATCGAGTTCAACGTGGCGCTCGATGGCGCAGGTGCCGAAGCGGACCTCAGCGGCGTGAGCGTATTGGGCGACGGCGCACATGCCGACGTCACGACGCGGATCGATCATGCGGTAGGCGATACGACGAGCCGGCAATTGTTCAAGATGGCGGCGGGCGGGCATTCGCGCGCAGTCTATCAGGGCAAGATCGTGGTGCATGAAGGCGCCAATGGTTCCGACAGCCGGCAGACCGCGAAGGCCTTGCTCCTGGGCACGCGCGCGGAAGCCGACCTCAAACCCGAACTCGAAATTTTCGCCGACGACGTGAAATGTGCGCATGGCGCCGCAGCTGGCGATCTCGATGCGGATTCGCTGTTCTATTTGCGCGCGCGCGGTATTCCTGAACACGAAGCCCGTGGGCTCCTGATCCGTGCGTTCCTCAAGGAAGCCGTCGACGAAGTCGCGGATGACAGGATGCGCGCTGCAATGTGGGATTTCGTCGAGGGCGGGCTGACCGCGGCAATGAAGGACACGCCATGACCGCGCAGGCGAAACTGTCGGTGCCGGTTGCGTTCGACCCGGCCGCATTGCGGGCAGAATTCGACATCCTGTCGCGCGAGGTCTATGGCAAGCCGCTCGTCTATCTCGACAATGCGGCGTCCGCGCAAAAGCCGAAAATCGTCCTCGACACGATGCGTGATTTCGCTGCGAGCGAATACGCCAATGTCCATCGCGGGGTGCACTATCTCTCCGGCAAGGCGACCGACAATTACGAGGCGGCGCGCGAGAGCGTGCGGCGTTTCGTCAATGCGGACCATGCGGACGAGATCGTGTTCACCAAGGGGGGGACCGAGGCGATCAACCTCGTCGCCGCGTCCTATCTCGCGCCCCGCATCGCGGCCGGCGACGAGATCGTGCTTACCACCATGGAGCATCATTCCAACATCGTGCCGTGGCATTTCTTGCGCGAGCGGCACGGTGCCGTCCTCAAATGGGTCGACGTGGACGATGACGGGGCGCTCGATGCCGACGCGGTCGAGGCGGTGATCGGGCCGCGGACGAAACTCGTTGCCCTCGCCCACATGTCGAATGTGCTGGGTACGGTCGTGCCGCTGAAGGACATCGTGGCCCGCGCCCATCGCCGGGGCGTTGCGGTGCTGGCCGACGGTTGCCAGGGCGCCGTGCACCAGATCGTCGACGTGGCGGATTTGGACATCGATTTCTATGCGTTGACCGGCCACAAGCTTTATGGCCCCACGGGCATCGGCGCGCTTTACGGCAAGCGCACCCATTTGAAGGCGATGCGTCCCTTCAATGGCGGTGGCGAGATGATCCGCGAAGTGACGCGCGAGGCGATCAGCTATGCCGATCCGCCGGCGCGCTTCGAGGCGGGCACGCCGCCGATCGTCGAAGCGGTCGGCTTGGGCGTGGCGCTCGACTATCTCTCGTCACTGGATCGCGCCGGCGTAGCCGCCCATGAGCATGATCTCCTGGCCTACGCGACCGCGGGTTTGGAGGAACTTGACTGGGTCCGCATCATCGGCCGCGCGCGCGGCAAGGGCGCCATTCTTTCCTTCGAGGCCGAGGGGATGCATGCGCACGATCTCGCCACCATATTGGACCGGGAAGGGGTGGCCGTACGGGCGGGCCATCATTGCGCGCAGGTGCTGATGGATCGCTTCGCGGTGGCATCGACGACGCGCGCTTCTTTCGCGCTATACAACACCCGCGCCGAAGTGGACGTATTTCTGTCCGCACTCGGTAAGGCGGAGAAAATTCTGGGCTGACAGAATGATGGACGAGACACTTCGAGAACTTTATCAGGAGGTGATCCTCGATCACAGCCGCCACCCACGCCATTTCGGTGCGCTTGCGGGCGCCAACCATGTGGGCGAGGGCCACAACCCGCTCTGCGGCGATCGCGTGAAGGTCTATCTGGCGGTCGACGGTAACGATCGCATCGCCGATGTGTCGTTTGAAGGAAAGGGTTGCGCGATCTCGCAGGCCTCGGCGTCGCTGATGACCGATCTGATCAAGGGCCGCAGCGTCGCCGAGGCGGAAAAGCTGACGGACGGCTTCCTTCATCTCGTCAGAGGCGAGGACGCCGGCAGCATCGCTGCCGCCGATCGCGAGCATCTGGATGTGATGGCGGGTGTTTCCGCATTTCCCATGCGCGTCAAATGCGCGACGCTTGCCTGGCATACGATGAAATCCGCGCTGGAGGGCGGCACGGCCGCCAAGACAGAATGAGTGCCGAACCGCGCATGAGCGATGTCATAGCTGCCGCTTCGGTGCTCAGCCCCGAAGAGCTGGAGGCGTTTACCGCGAAGCTGGTGGCGGCGATGAAGACCGTCTACGATCCGGAAATACCCGTCGATGTGTACGAACTCGGCCTCATCTATAGGGTTGACGTCGCCGACAACAAGGATGTGAAGGTGGATATGACACTGACGGCGCCGGGTTGTCCGGTCGCGGGCGAAATGCCTGTGATGCTCAAATCGGCGCTGGAAGGCGTCGAAGGTATCGGTGAGGTCACTGTCAACATGGTCTTCGAACCGCCCTGGACGCCCGAGCGGATGAGCGAAGAAGCGAAACTCGAACTGAACATGTTCTGATGGACACGACACTGACGACGACAGCGAGACCCAAACGAGAGCGGCCCAAGGCGATGCGGCTGAGCGAAGCGGCGGCGGCGCGCGTCCGCGAAATCCTGGCCAACGCGGAAGGCCGCTACCAGGGCATCCGCGTGGGCGTGACGAATGGCGGCTGCGCCGGCATGAGCTATACGATGGACTATGCCGAGAGCGCGGGCATGCTTGAGGAAGTGGTCGAGGACAAGGGCGTCAAGATATTCATCGACCCCAAGGCGATCCTGTTCCTCATCGGCACGGAGATGGATTTTGTCCGCGACAAGCTCGCGGCGCGGTTTGTCTTCAACAATCCGAACCAGACGGCGGCGTGCGGCTGCGGCGAATCGGTTTCGATCACGCCGGCCGCGGACGATTCACCGGAGGTCGAATAAGACCAGCCCCCAGATTTGCGGGGAAAGCGCGCGCCCGCTTCGACCGCGTGCAGAAAGCCGGGAGGCCGTCTCATGTCCATTTCGCTTTACAACGCTTCTGTTCCAATCTTCATCCAGTTTCTGAACGCTCTTTCGTCGGTGCTCGACAAGGGGGCGGCGTTCGCCGAAGCGCGCAAGATTGATCCGGAAGTACTGACGGGCTTGCGCATCTACCCCGATATGCATCCGCTGGCGTGGCAGGTACGCTCGACGACCACCCATGCCGTGCGGGCCTGTGCGCTGATTGCAGGTGTCGAGCAGCCCGAGTTCGGCGACGCGCAGACGACGATTCCGGAATTGAAGGATCGCATCGCCAAGGCCGTCGACTTCCTCAAGACCATCAAACCCGACCAGATGAACGGCAAGGAGGATAAGGAAATTGTTCTCAAATTCGGGCCGCGCGAGCTCAATTTCACGGGGTTGTCGTTCTTATTGAACCTCTCGCTGCCGAACTTCTATTTCCACGCTACGACGTCCTACGACATCCTGCGCCACTGTGGGGTCGATATCGGCAAGCGCGACTTCATGGGGACGCCGGTCGAATTGTAGGGGCCCCTGCGCGGAGCGCGGACGTCTCCGCCCGCCCTCCAACGTGTTACCACAGATGCACGCGGTTCTCCGGCGGCAGATAATATTTGGCGCCCGGTTTCACGTCGAACGCCGCGTACCACGGATCGCAATTGCGTGTGACGCCGTCGACTCGGAACTGCGCCGGGCTGTGCGGGTCCGCTAAAATTTGTGCGCGTAGCGCGCCGTCGCGTATCTTGGTACGCCAAATCTGTCCGAACGACAGATAGAAACGCTGGTCGCCCGTATAACCGTCGAGCTTCTTGGCCCGCTTGCCTCCCAGCGAAATATGGTAGGCCTTGTAGGCAATGGTGAGCCCCGCCAGATCCGCGATGTTCTCACCCATCGTGAAGGCGCCGTTGATGTGGAGCCCGGGCAGTGGCTCGTAGGAGTCGTATTGGGCGCCCAGTGCCTTGGTCTTCGCCTCGAAATTCTTGCGGTCTTCCGGCGTCCACCAATCCGCCAGCGCGCCGTCGCCGTTGTATTTCGAGCCCTGGTCGTCAAAGCCGTGGCTGATTTCATGGCCGATCACCGCGCCGATGCCGCCATAATTGATGGCGTCGTCGGCATTGGGATCGAAAAAGGGTGGTTGGAGGATGGCCGCCGGGAAAAATATCGCGTTGGTCGACCGATCATAATTGGCGTTCACCGTCGGCGGCGTCATGAACCATTCGGATTTGTCGACGGGGTTGTCGATCCGCTGGAGTTCGCGGTGCCATTCGTACACGGCGCCGGCCTGGATATCGCCGATGAGATTGTCGCGCGTGACCGCAAAGGCCGAATAATCGCGCCATTTGTCGGGATAACCGATATGCGGTGTGAGTTTATGGAGCTTTTCGAGCGCTTTCTCGCGGGTAGCCGGCGTCATCCAGGATAGAACGCGGATGTCGGCATCGTACGCCTTGAGCAGATTGTCCACCAATTGCTCGGCATGCGCCTTCGCCTCAGGGGTAAAAAACTTGGCGACATAAAGCTTGCCGAGCGCCTCGCCCAACTCGCCGTCAAGCAAATGCACGCCGCGCGTCGCGCGGTCGAGTTGCTGCGGATTGCCCTCTATGACGGTGCCGTAGAAGGCGAACTGCGCAGCGTCGAACGCTTTCGGCAAATAGGGCGAAAAAGTGGTCAGATAACGTACCGTAAGATAGTCGCGCCAGACATCGGCCGGAGTGGCTGCAAATATCTTCGCGAGTTCCGGGAATGCCGATTTCTCCGCAACGATCACCTGGCGCTCGCCATGCGGTGCGGCAAGCGGAATTTCCGCCGCCGCAAAATAGCTTTTCCACGGAAAATCGGGGGCCAATTTCTCGAGGTCCGCAAAGGACATCGGGTTGTAGGTTTTGTCGGTATCGCGGCGATCGGCGTTCGGCCATTCGACCTTGGCGATCTGCAGTTCCAGCGCATAGATCGCATCGGCGCGTTTGTCGGCGTCAGGCAGGCCCGCCAGGTTGAGCATTGTGGCCAGATATTTCTTGTAGGCATTGCGCGTGGCAACGATCGCCTGATCGTCCCTGAGATAATAATCGCGGTCGGGCATGCCGAGGCCGGATTGGGATATGTCGATGGCGTAGGCATTTGGGTTCTTGGAGTCGACGCTGATGCCCACATCGAATGGCCCGTCCTCCATCAAACGGGGCAGCCCCATTGCGGTCGCCACATCGTCGAGGGTCTTCAAGCCGGCAATGTAATCGAGGTCCTTTTGGGCCGGCGCCAGGCCGCGCTCATCGATTTGCTTCTGGTCGAGGAATGCGTCGTAGAGATCGCGCAGCTTCTTCTCGTCGACATCAAGCTTGTCGTAGGGTTTTGCGTCGAGATCGGCGACGATCTCGCCCAGGTCTTTTTCGCTTTGGATACGCAGATTTTGAAAGGAGCCGGTGCTGGAGCGATCCGGCGGGATTTGCGCGGTCTTGAGCCATTTGCCGTTGACGTAGAGGAAGAAATCGTCACCCGGCTTGACGTTCGTGTCGATGGCGGTGAGGTCGATGCCCCATTGGCCCAGTTGCGGATGGTTGACAGGCGATTGTGCCTGCGCGCCGGCCACACCCAAGCTGACGCAGGCGATCCCCGCCAGCGCAATGAAACTTCGTCGCATCAATGAACTCCCGCGTCTATGAATGCGCGGAATCGCACGCCGCAGCGGGGTCCGCATCTATGTTGCCGGCCGGATTGGGCCGTAGTTCGAGACCAAGTGCAAGTCCCGGCTCTGCGAGCGGTGCCGCGGCCGGGTTGCGGCACCCACAGCGCCATTCTATTTGCCTTTGAACTTCGCTGGCCGCTTTTCCAGAAAGGCGTTCACGCCCTCGACGAAATCATCTGTCTGGCTGGCCAGACGCTGCGATTGCCGTTCGAGATCAATCTGCTCCTCGAAGGAATTGTGCGGGCTTGCCCAATAAAGGCGGCGCACGAGAGAAAGGGTCTGCGTCGGCCCCTCGGCCAAGCGGGTGGCAAAGGCGAGCGCTTCGTGAGACAAGCTCGCATCGTCATAGACGCGATTGATAAGACCCCATTCGAAAGCTGTTGCAGCGGGCAGTTTTTCGGCCAGGAGCGAAAGCTCTCTGGCGCGCGCCAACCCGACCAGCCGTGGCAAAATCCAGGTCGAGCCGCCATCCGGGACGAGCCCGATGCGTGCGAATGCCTGGAGAAAATAGGCCGAGCGGGCGGCAAGGATAAGATCGCCCATCAATGCCAGGCTCATTCCAATGCCGGCGGCGGCGCCGTTGACCGCCGTGATCAGCGGCATTTTGAGATTGCGCAACCGGCGCAGCAATGGATGGTAGGCTGCCTCCAGCACGGCGCCGGCATCCTGCAGCGCACTGGCGTCCGCGGCCAATTCCGAAAGGTTTGCGCCCGAGCAGAAGCCGCGCCCTTCACCGGTCAATATAATCGCTCGGAAGCCGCTGTCGGGCGCTTCGATATGGTCCAATGCGGCTGACAACCCGTTGACCATCGCAATCGAGGCCGCGTTCATGACTTCGGGATGATTCATGGTGAGAGCCGCGACGGAGCCGTGGGCGGTCACGTAGGCGCGTTCGAAATTTGTTCGCATGGCTGAAGTTCCTGAATGTTGTCGCTTCAGCATAGAGTGTATAGGCGTTGCGGCAACGGGTCTGGTACGGGCGACCGCCGAGGATTATGCGGCGACGACATCCTGTCCCAGCGACGGTCCTGCGTCGCTGATGACGCAATTGCGTCCCGCGCTTTTCGCCGCATAGAGGCACGCATCGGCACGCCGGATGAGCGACGCTCGGGTCTCGTCGGGACCGAGCTGGGCGACGCCGACCGAAATCGATATCCTGCCGAGGATGTCGCCGGTCGATTTCTTGACCAGCTTCTTGCGCTCGACATAAAGGCGGATCTGGTCGGCGAGGTTGACGGCACCGCTCAACTGGGTATTGCGCAGGATGACGGCGAATTCCTCTCCGCCATAGCGTGCCGCCGTATCGCGTCCCTTGACGTTCTCCGACAGGCAGCCGGCTACGAGCCGTAGAACCTGGTCGCCCGTCTGGTGCCCCCAAGTGTCGTTGAACTTCTTGAAATGATCGATGTCGCCCATCAGCAAACTGAGCGGCTCGTCGTTTTCACGGGAGTGTTTGATGGCATCGGCGAGTTCCGTGTCGAACGCCTTCCGGTTCGCAATGCCCGTAAGCGGGTCGGTCAGGCTCTCCTTGCGGACATCGTCCAGCTTGGTACGGAGTTCGCTGACCTCGTGGGCGGAGCGCTGCAGCTCCGTCTCAAGGTTCTTGGTCCGCGTTTCCATGGCGCGCGTGGCGTTCAGAAGACCGCCGACCAACTTTTGCAGGCCATCGGCGGAATGAGCTCCACCGAGTTCGCCGCTGGCCGCCGACAGCGTGCGGCCATAGGCCATCGTGTCCCGCTCGGCCGCCTCGAGGCGAGCCAGCATGCTCGCGACCGTGTCGGTGATTTCCGTGCCGATGTTTTCAACGGCACTTTCCAGATGCGCGGTGCCGAAGAAACGCTGGCGAAGCTCTTCGAGCAATTGCGGCGGCAAGGGCGCACGGGTTGCGATCAGTTCGCCGAACACTTGCGTCGCGGCGGGATTTTCTCCGGCGACGTATGTATAGAAGAGCTGGAAATTGCCCGGCGTAGGCGACACATGACGTTCGTTCATCAAAGCGAAGGCCATTTTCGCCAATGTCTGCGCGCGCTCGTGCTCGTTCGTGGCCATTAATCTACGCCCTTGGACTTCTTCGTTTGGGCTTGTCCGGAAGCGATGATGGAGGGGAGCCCCGTAACAAATCCTTAAGCGCAGGATTGAAGACGGCCCGGGGGGCTGATTTATTTGACAAAACGTCAATGGACCGGCGCGGCGTTAATTTTTGTCCCGAACCCGGGAGAAAATGCCATGGGCGCGGCAGAAGCGAGGCCAGGTTACCCCGGTTCGGCGACGACAGTCGCCGATAACGGCCGGATCGAAGAAGCGGTCGACGACATCAACATTCACGCCCGCCCTATGGCGAGACGATTCAAAAGATAATGGACGGGCAGATCAAACGCTAAGGCCGGGCCGGAGCGTTTTACGCCTCCGCATCCGTCTTTTTCTTGCGTGACGGTCGTGTCGGTGTTTCTACTTTCGGCAGTTTGATCGGCCGCATCAGGAAGGCGGGCAGATGGCTGTGATCGACGGGCTCGGGTTCCACGCGACGCGGTTGGGGCTTTGATCCGCGCGGTTGCTGGGGCTCGCGATGCCGCTGCGGCTGGTTTTCGTGTTTCGGCCTCGGCTCGGCGGCAGGAACGATCGTCGGCGTTGGCGTCGTTGCTTCCACAGGCAGTTGCGCCGGCTTGAATTCCCGCGGCTCGCGTCGGGCATGGGGGCCGCGATGTTGGGAATCGCGCGCCTTGGGATGACCGCCGCGCCGGTTGCGGTCACGGCCGGAATCGCGGTCCTCCTGAACTTCGATCCCTTCCATGACGCGCGTCGCGATCGGATTGCCGATCAGTTTTTCGATCGCCTCGATCGATTTCGCGTCGCGCGTCGTGGCGAGCATGAAGGCATGGCCGGAACGCCCGGCGCGGCCGGTGCGCCCGATACGGTGGACATAGTCGTCGGCGTGAAACGGCACGTCAAAGTTGAAAATATGGGATACGGCCGGGATGTCGAGGCCGCGCGCCGCGACATCGCTCGCGACAAGCAGCTGAATCTCGTTGTTCTTGAACGCCTCCAGCGTCTTCGTGCGCACCGACTGATCGAGATCGCCGTGGAGAGCCGCGGCGGAAAAGCCATGCTTCTGCAGAGATTTCGCCACCACATCGACATCGCGTTTGCGGTTGCAGAACACGATCGCGTTCTTGATCGCATTTTCGCGGACCAGCCTGCGCAACGCTTCGCGTTTGGCCCAATCATTGTTCGGGATACGAATGATTTCCTGCGTGATGTTGGTGGCGGTCGTCGCCGGCCGTGACACTTCCACACGCACCGGATTGTGCAGGAACTGCTCGGTGAGACGTTGAATTTCCGGCGGCATGGTCGCCGAATAGAACAACGTCTGACGGGTGAACGGGATCAGTTTGCAGATGCGCTCGACATCCGGAATGAACCCCATATCGAGCATGCGGTCGGCTTCATCGACGACAAGCACCTGGACCTGGCTCAGCATCAGCTTGCCGCGCTCGAAATGATCAAGCAGGCGGCCCGGCGTGGCGATCAGCACATCCACGCCCCGATCGAGCTTCTTGTCCTGGTCGTCGAAGGAAACGCCGCCGATCAGCAGCGCCATGTTGAGCCGGTTGTACTTGCCGTAACGTTCGAAGCTTTCGGCGACCTGCGCCGCCAGTTCGCGCGTCGGTTCGAGAATCAGCGAACGCGGCATGCGTGCCTTGGCGCGACCGCGAGCGAGCAGCTCGATCATCGGCAGCGTGAAGGACGCGGTCTTGCCGGTCCCCGTCTGCGCGATGCCGATGATATCCCGGCGCTTCAAGACTTCGGGAATGCCCTGCGCCTGGATCGGTGTCGGCGTCGTGTAGCCGCTTTCGGCAACCGCCTTCAGGATTTCGGGTGAGAGTCCGAGATCGTCAAAGCGCGCAGCAGCAGCAGCAGGGGATGGGGCAGGGCTGGAAGAAGTTCCAAGTGAGGCTTCTTCGATGCCGGCTTCCGCGCCGGCGGTCGTCTCGTTCGTCATACGCTCCTAAACGGGCGCATGATTAACGCGCCCATTCGGCCCACCCGGATTGGGGACCGATTCATTATGCACTGCAACATAGGTAAGAATTGCTGTCAGTCAAGCCGGAGAAAGCACGGTTGCTCTCGGCAAGGGAATATTTTTGGATATCAATCGCTTACCGAACACCCTCGGCGGCGCTCGACTAAAGATCGACATTTTCTCCAACGAACGGCGCATTTTCCTGGATGAATTGGAATCGCAGTTCGGGCTTCTTGCCCATCAGCCGCTCGACCAGATTTTCCGTCGCCTTGATTTCGTCGTCGGCGATTTCGACGCGCACCAGGGTGCGCGAGCCCGGCTTCATCGTGGTTTCCTTGAGCTGAGCGGGCATCATTTCGCCGAGGCCCTTAAAGCGCGAGATATCGACCTTCGAACTGCTTTTGAACACGGATTTGAGAAGCTGTTCGCGATGGGCGTCGTCGCGGGCATATTCGGTCTTTGCGCCCTGCGACAGGCGATAGAGCGGGGGGACAGCGAGGAAGAGATGGCGATGGCCGATCAGCGCCGGCATTTCGCGGTAGAAGAAGGTGAGCAGAAGCGATGCGATATGAGCGCCGTCCACGTCGGCGTCGGTCATGATCACGACACGCTCGTAACGCAGATCATGGTCGCGGTACTTGGTACCCGTGCCGCAACCGAGCGCCAGAACCAGATTGGCGAGTTCCTGGTTTTGTTCGAGCCGGCCGGCGGCTGCGCTCGCGACATTGAGGATTTTGCCGCGCAACGGCAGCACCGCCTGCGTTGCGCGGTCGCGCGCTTGCTTGGCCGAGCCGCCCGCGGAATCGCCTTCGACCAGGAAGATTTCAGTGCCTGCAGGCGCGTTGCTGGTGCAATCCGCGAGCTTGCCGGGCAGGCGCAATTTGCGGGTGGCGGATTTGCGCGAAATATCGCGCTCGGCCTTGCGCTTTAGGCGGTCTTCGGCCTGATCGATGACGAACAGAAGAAGCTTGTCCGCATCCTGGGGGTTTTCGGCGAGCCAATGATCGAAATGGTCGCGCACGACGTTTTCGACGAGGCGTTGGGCGTCGGGCGTGGACAGCTTTTCCTTGGTCTGCCCCTGAAATTCCGGTTCGCGAATGAACACAGACAACACGGCGCATGCCGCTGCCATGATGTCGTCCGGCATGATCAGATTGGTCTTGCGGTTGTTGACCCGTTCACCATGGCTGCGCAGCGCCTTGGACAGCGCATTGCGCAAGCCTTGTTCGTGCGTGCCGCCTTGCGGTGTCGGTATCGTGTTGCAATAGGAATGGAGGAAGGGCTCCGCTTCCGGAACCCAGGCGATCGCCCATTCGACCGCACCCTTGCCGTCGCGGTTCTCGGTCCGTCCGGAAAAGGCGCGCGGCGTCACGGTGGCGCGGCCGTCTATTTCGCCCATCAGAAAATCGAGCAGGCCGCCGGGAAATTTGAGCGTTTCTTCGGAGGGAACCGGTCCTCCGGATTTGATAAGCGCCGGATCGCACTTCCAGCGGATTTCTACGCCCCGGAACAGATAGGCCTTGGAGCGGGCCATGCGGTAGAGGAGGGCGGGAGAGAAATGCGCCTCCTTGCCGAATATCTGGACGTCCGGTTTGAAGCTCACGATCGTGCCGCGCCGATTGACGGCGCCGAGATCCTTGAGCTTGCCGCGCGGCTCGCCGCGTTCGAACCGCATCCGGTAACCGCGCTTTTCACGCGCGACTTCCACTTCCATCCATTCGGACAATGCGTTGACGACGGAGGCACCGACGCCGTGGAGGCCGCCGGACGTATCGTAGACCTTGCCGCCGAATTTTCCGCCGGCATGCAGGGTCGTCATGATCACTTCAAGCGCCGACTTGTTCTTGAATTTGGGATGTGGATCGACCGGAATGCCGCGGCCATTGTCGCGGATCGTCAGGACGGTGGGCGCGATCAGCTCCATTTCGATCCGCGTTGCATGGCCGGCGACGGCTTCGTCCATAGCATTGTCGAGTATTTCCGCGGCGAGGTGATGCAAGGCGCGCTCATCGGTGCCGCCGATATACATGCCAGGCCGCCGCCGAACCGGCTCCAACCCTTCCAGGACCTCGATGTCCTTGGCAGTGTAACCTTTGGAGGCGGCGGAAGTGGTGTCGAACAGATCCGGATCTTTTGCCATCGGACTTTCTGGGAATCTCGTGGAGGCCACGATTCGCAGCCAACCATACATTAACGAAGTTGCGGAATTCGAACGATTGGCCCGTATCGATGTCAACCGATTGCGGGATTGTTCCCGATATCGGGGACGATAGTGCCGTCGCACCGTGTCGTCATCCTCGGACTGCATCTCGCCAACAGCTTTGGCGTAAAACCTATCCGCTATGGCTTTTGGCCCGGATTTGACGGAGACGCACCGTCATTGGCGCGCCCGCGCGCCCCCCCTGCGACATTCTAAGCAATTCTTAGGGGTCCTCTCGTAGGATGCGTTGCTCCGTCGACCGGGGCGTCGGGGACAGGGAGAGGAATTGCCGTGGGGTATTTCCAACGGCTGCGCATGCAGAGAAGCGCGGATGTCCGCGTGCTGAAGGCGCAACTTGACCTCATTGCCGACGTTGTGCACGCAGCGCGGTATACGGCGCCGCTGTGGGCGCTTGCGATCGCCGCTCTTGTTTCGAAGCAGTTTGGAGCGTTCGGAAATCTGCCGCTTCGCGTCACTTTGATCTTAGCGGTTGCTGTCACTGTCGTAACGGTGTTCGCTGAGCATCTGGTCACACTCTATCGGCGCGAAGCCGCCGGACAGGTCAGTTCCGAGCAGCTTCAGGGCTGGTTTTCGCGCTTCATCGCCGTGCAGTTTTCCTTTGGCTGCGCATGGGGGCTGATGCCATGGCTTCTGTGGGTTCCGGGTGACAACGTCAATCACATATTTCTGGCTTGCTTGATCGGCAGCGTGACGGGCGGGCTCGTCATAAACCGGGCCAATGACGTAGACATGCAGGCTTCGGGGCTCTTGCCGATCGGAATAATCAGCGCTCTGCGTTTCGCGTTGGGGAGCAGCGTCCTCGACTTCGCGGTAGCGGTGTTGATACCGCTTCTTGCAATACAATTCTATTTCAGCGGACGCCGGATGACCATGCGCGTCGACCAGGATTTGCGATTGCGGTTCGAGGTGGAAGACCTCGCGCGGGAACTGGAGGAAGCACGCGACGAAGCGTTGCGCAAACGTTTCGAGGCCGAGGCGGCGAATTCGTCGAAGACGGCGTTTCTCGCCAATATGAGCCACGAACTGCGCACGCCACTTAATGCCATTCTCGGCTTCTCCAAAATCATTGCCAAGGAATGCTTTGGCAGCACGGGGTCGCCGCGCTACACGGAATATGCGGCCGACATCCATTCTTCGGGCTCACATCTCCTGAGCCTTATCAACGATCTGCTGGACGTAGCCAAGATCGAGGCCGGCCGCATGGAAATCGAACCCGAGGCGCTCGATGTTGCCCGCACATTCGAGACGGCGCTGAAAATCATCGGTGCCAAGGCCCGCGAACGCCAACAGGAACTCGTGATCGAAATCGATCCGTCAGCACCGGCCTTGTTCGCCGACGAACGGGCGCTGAAGCAAATCCTGATCAATCTTGTGTCCAACGCGGTGAAATTCACGCCCGAGGGCGGACGGATCACGGTGCTGGGAACGCGCTCGCGGTGCGGCGAGTTCCAGGTCATGGTCGAGGACAACGGTCCCGGGATTCCGCGCGAGAAACTCGACAAGATATTCCAGCCCTTCAGTCAGGTCGACAATCGCTATGATCGCCAAGGCGGCGGCACAGGATTGGGACTTGCGCTCGTTCGCGGCCTCGCCGAACTGCACGGCGGTCGCGCCTGGATCGAAAGCGAGCCCGGCAAGGGTTGCCGCGTCCTTGTCGTCCTGCCCACGGTGGCGAGCGCAAAAGGTGCGGTAGCCTGATCGGCAATCCGAGAATCAGTAGGGCCCTGTCTTTCGACAGAGCCCTCCCGATTTCTGGCTTCTGACCTGTGGGGGTCAGACCGAATAATACATCTTGAACTCCACGGGATGTGGAGTGTGCTCGAAGGCGTAGACTTCGGTCATCTTGAGTTCGATGTAGCTGTCGATGAAATCGTCCGAGAAGACGCCGCCCTTCTTGAGGAAGGCGCGATCGGCATCGAGGTTCTCGAGCGCCTGGCGCAACGAACCGCAGACGGTCGGCACTTCCTTCAATTCCTCCGGCGGCAAAGAATAAAGATCCTTGTCCATCGGGGCGCCCGGATGGATTTTGTTCTCGATGCCGTCGAGGCCGGCCATCAGCATCGCGGCGTAGGCGAGGTAGGGGTTGGAGCCGGCATCGGGAAAGCGGACTTCGACACGCTTGCCGTTGGGGCTGGCCGAGAACGGAATGCGGCACGAAGCCGAGCGGTTGCGCGACGAATAGGCGAGAAGAACCGGCGCTTCGAAGCCGGGAATCAGCCGCTTGTAGGAGTTGGTGAGCGAATTCGAGAAGGCGTTGATCGCCTTGGCGTGTTTGATGATGCCGCCGATATAGTAGAGGCAGGTGTCCGACAAATCGGCATAGCCCGAGCCGGCGAACAGCGGCTTGCCGCCCTTCCAGACCGATTGGTGGACATGCATGCCCGAGCCGTTGTCGCCATAGACCGGCTTCGGCATGAACGTCGCTGTCTTGCCGTAGGCCGCGGCGACCTGATGGATCACGTATTTGTAGATTTGCATATTGTCGCCGCATTTGGTGAGCGTATTGAACTTGAAGCCCAGTTCATGCTGCGCGCAGGCCACTTCGTGGTGGTGCTTTTCCGGCTGGATGCCCATGTCGCCCATGATGGCGAGCATTTCGCTGCGGATATCTTGTGCCGAATCGACGGGCGGGACGGGGAAGTAGCCGCCTTTGACGGCCGGACGGTGGCCGAGATTGCCGGACTCATATTCCGTGCCGCTGTTGTAGGCGCCTTCCGTGGAGTCGATGAAATAGAAACCCTTGTTCATGCTGGTGTCGAAGCGGACGTCGTCGAAGATGAAAAACTCGGCTTCGGGACCGAAATAGCAGGTGTCGCCGATCCCGGACGTCGTCACGTATTTCTCGGCCGCCTTCGCGATCGAACGCGGGCAACGCCCGTAGCGCTGCCCCGTCAGCGGTTCCACGACGTCGCAGAAGAGCACCAATGTGGTCTGGGCGAAGAACGGATCGATCACCGCGGTGTCGTTGTCGGGGACGAGCACCATGTCGGACTCATTGATCGCCTTCCACCCGGCGATGGACGAGCCGTCGAACATCGTGCCGTTGGTGAGGAAATCTTCGTTGACGAGCGAAAGGTCGAAGGTGACATGCTGCCACTTGCCCCGCGGGTCGGTGAAACGCAAATCGACAAATTTGACCTCTTTGTCCTTGATGAGTTTCAGGACGGAATCTGGTGTTGCCATG
>JBAVOL010000126.1:0-25251 GCA_049692035.1 Rhizomicrobium sp. | reverse complement strand
AGGCGCCTAGCCAAAGATTGGGAGAATCTCAATCGCAAGGCGCTCGCTTTCTTGCACTTCGCCTCAATCCGCCTCATGCTCAGAAAGCTCTGCAATCCTTCATAAACTATCCGGACAGACTCTTAGCTGGCTTCAATCCTTGAGGCTGCAAAGTGCGTTCAATGGATTGGTTGATCTGACTATTGATGCGCTCGACCAGAGAATGGAATGCAGATAGGCAATGCGTGAGATACGCGTCCTCGATCACAATCTCTCCGCGATCCGCTCGCAGGCCTGGACTCTTCTTAATTCTGTCCAAAATGTCTGGTTTTTTGATCGCGGTAGTATCCCCATTTTCGTGAACGAGAATATTTCGCACATCAATGAGCGTTAGGAGGACGGACCACGCGTCATCCGGAAAAGCAAATTTTCCGTATCCTTCAATAAATTTCTTGTGCCTCACCCACTTGTTTCCGGCCAATTCACCCGGGCGGAAGGTCACGTTGTGATCGCCAAGGATCTCTTGCAGCTTCTTTGAAGCGCGTGAGAGATAAAGCTCGAGAAGCGAAGTTAGATAAATAACATCGGCGTGACGCGCGCGCTTGATGTAGTATTCGACGGCGACCATTCCGCTGTCGTTCACATCGCCAAGATCGAGACCCGCGTCTACCTGCTGTTTGATGAAAGCCGTTTCTTCCGTAACCATCAAGTCAATGGTCTTGGTGCGCTCTTGCGCATACCACTCGAACAAAGACAATTCATCAGAATCGAGAAGCTGTTGCCCTTTCATCTGCTCAAGCAGAATCTTCTTGAAGAGGCGCGGGATATTGGACGATTGGTCTGTTGTCAGGTTCGCCATGCATCCCCGCTATGAGGTTCCCTGTTCAAGGAGCCGCAGGCAGGTCTTGAGAGTCTCCTTTTGCTCGTCGTTGAGCGAAACTGGCATCGCCCGCACTTCCTTCAGAATCCTCCGGCCATTTGTCAGATGCTCTCCTTCCTCAGCGTCAAGGCCCATTTCCTCCTTGCGTGCCGTAACCACGCACCGGGCGATTTCAGTCGCCGACATCGTCAGATTTTGCCGAAGGGTATCAAAGCGATTTACAAGCAACATCTTATATTCATCGAGAGCATTCGATTCGCGACTGAGCTGCTCGTAGGACGACAAATGAGCTCTCACGTCCGGTCTAATTTCTTCTAGATGATCGTCTACCGCCTGATTGAATTCAGCCAGACTGAATCGCGCCTCCTGTTCGGGGCCGTCATCGCAAAAGATCACCTTCACGGCTACCTTCTTGGTGAATATGTCGACCATGTTATCGGCCCAAGGCTTCACAAGCTGTCCCATGATTTCGTCAACGGCATTGGTGATCCTTTGGCTGGTTTCTTGCCCCCACTCAGCGACCAAATAGCCATGCGCCGCCTGTCGAACCGCCCCTAGTTCCGCTGCTCTCGTGGCGGCGCGATCTGCCGCTCTGCGCTTCATTCCGAACATTGAACCGTCCCGCAGCTGCTAGATGAAGGCCAACGGCGTTGCCGAGAAGGAGCCCCGCCTGATCACGTCAATAAAGGCGATTATGTCCACTGACGATTAAGCCAAAATTAATTCCCCGAAACGTTCATACCGCATCAAATCGGCTTGCCGGTTGCATGGAACACGATATTCCGGCGCGCGACGCGCACAGGCTGGCGGACGTGATCTTGTTCGAAATCGCGTTAACAATTTGGGCGTGGTCCGCCGGCCAGCGGAAATTCGGATCCTGAATGGATGGCGCGGCCCTTGTATGCTGAGCGTCAGCGTAATCGGTCTCAACTGCAAATATTGAGGTCGTTAGCGGACTCGAAATCCTCCTCACCGTCGACGATCCAGTCGCACCGCATTGCCTCTGAATTTGCGCGCCAGGTGCCGACCCAGTCTGACCGTGAGGAGAACGTGTTTCCTTCTAATTGCCAACGAGATGCATATTCTTGGACCGTTTCTGCCCGCCGCTCGTGCAGAGGGGAGGTTACGCATGATGCAGTTGGAAGACGCGAAGAAGTGCAGGAGAAGCCTGACTTTGCTGGCCCAATTAAGACTGCAAGATAAAAGCCGCCCCGTCGTGCGTCTCTATGTGGTTGGTGCAGTTGACGAATTTTGTCCGCAAGTTTGATGACCTGTCCGCTCCTCACGCTAAAGAGTTTGCGTTTTCAATGGTTTGTGTGCCCGCACCCACGCCAATCGCACGCTGCCGTTCGCTTCGTAGAGTTGTCAGGATAGCGCGCGATCAGCGCCGTAGATTCACGACCGAAGCGTTGTGAGTTTCACCCGACGCCATCGCGCTCGCGATCTTACTTGCCACGGATGCGGCAGCGGCCTTGACGGGGTCGGATGCAAGGTGCGCGTAACGCGCCGTGGTCGACGCCTGGGTGTGGCCGAGAATCTTTCCGATGATCGGAAGCCCCATGCCGCTTGATACCGCGACCGATGCAAAGGCGTGCCTGAGATCGTGCAGCCGCACGTCCTCGAGACCTGCGCCCGCGCGAATATCTCGCCAGGGTGCCTCCATGTCGTTCAACCGCGTGCCGGGCTTTCCACCCACGATCACGAAAGGGTTGCCTTCGATACGCGGCGTTTCGGCCAGCGTCGCGAGCGCTGGAGGCGGCAGGTGCAACGTCTTTGCGCCCGTCTTGCTATCGGGCAAGCGCGCCTCGCCTTTCTCGAAGTCGATCCATTCCCATTTGAGCCCGAGGACTTCGGAGAGTCGCGCGCCCGTGAAGAGAAGAAGTTTGACGGCCACAACGACATAGGGCGAGCCCTCGTAGATCGCGAGCGCGGACCCGAGCCTGCCGAGCTCGTCGGCGGAGAGCATCCGCTCCCGCAAATGCTCCCGGTACTTCACGATATGCCGACAAGGGTTCGAGCCATCGCGCCGAATGCCCCACGCCTCGGCAAGGTTGAACATTTTGCTCGTGAACGCGAGCGCCCGGTTCGCCTGGTAGGGCGTGGAGTGCAAACTGTAATGGAGCCGGGCCACTTCCTGGCGTGTCACGTCGGCTACCTTGCGCTTGCCGAGCGCCGGAACAATGAACCGTTCGGCCAGCCTGCGATACTCGAACGCCGTGCGCGCCTTGAGTTTCGTTGCGCAATGCTCGGAAAGGAAGCGATCGCAGAGTTCCGCGACCGTCGGAGCCACCCGCTGCGCTATCATGTCCGCAGCCGGGTCGGCCCCATCTTCGACCAGGCCGAGGAGCCGCTTCGCTTCGCCGCGTGCCGTATCGGGAGTCCAAGGCGAACCATGACGGCCGATTGTCAGCGTACGCAGCGGCGCGCCGCGCCCTCCTGCTCCCGGCCGATAGCGAACGATGTAGGTCTTGGCGCCGCCGGAGCGCACGCGAACCCCGAAACCTTTCACTTCGGAATCCCAAAGCGTGGTTTCTCCGCTTGAGGCGCAGAGAGAGTCCACAGTGCGCTTCGTGATTTTCCCCTGCATCCCGGACATCTCTCAGTTTCGATGCCCACCAGCGCGACCATTTGGGGCATCACCGGGGCATCACGGACGAGGAAATGACGTCGTAGTCAGGGATACAACGGTGCGCATAAAATCCAGTAAAATCAAGCTTTCTGCTGTATCCGAAAATATCCGGATACCGCACAAATCCGTTTCCTAATCTGTAGGTCGGACGTTCGAATCGTCTCGGGGTCGCCAATCAAACGGTATTATGGCGCAAACGCCACAAGCAATTACGGGGTCGCTCGCCTAGCTTCAAGGCATGAGCGAACACAACACTTTCATAATCAGTGGATTGAAAGAGCGGCGTTCCGCCGTAGCCGGCCGCATCGTCGATTTGCGCCGCGAGGCGGATAAGCTCCAAGCGGACCTAGTCCACATAGACGCGGTGTTGAGGCTGTACGGGCTTGAGCCTGAGGAAATCCCGACCAAGGGGCGGATGCCCGTCCGATCTACCTACTTCGCCCGGAACGAGATCAGCCGACGATGCCGGGACATGCTCCGAGAGAATATCTCCATCCGGGCTGACGACGTGGCCGTGACCGCTATGCGCGACAAGGGCCTAGACTCCGAGGCCAACCGGAAGCTGCGGACGGATTTCTGCCCGCGAATCCTGGTGACGCTGCACGGCCTGATGAAAGCCGAGACTATTGAGAAGGTAGGGCATGGGCGCGTGGTGCGGTGGCAGGTGCCACAGCAAGCGTCTGCCACTGATTAGCCGGTGACCCGTATCTTCCCTTCATCAGGCCGAAGGCGGTGGCTGATGTGAATATCTACGTCGTGCCCAAGAGCGACCAGGTAGTTGAACAGCCTATCAATGGTGAAAATCTTGAGCCTCCCGCGCACAATGGCGGATATTTTCGCTTGATCCGTACCAAGCCTACGCGCGGCCTCAACTTGTGTCAGTCCGAGACGTTCAATGGTTTTGCCAATAGCCCTAGCGATTTCCGACTTAAGAATATCCTCCGGCGAAGAAGGAAGGTTTAAGTCGGCAAACACATTGCCGCTGCTTCGAGTATGTTCAGGAAGGCCCTTATCCCGATCCTTTTTCATGTCTCTTCTCCAACTCAGTTGGTTTCTTGCTCGCGCGATGGATGGCTTCCGCATCCTTCAAGCGCGATTGAATTAGCTTCATGTCGTGAAACGGGGTTTTTGACCCAGTTTTCGACTTCTTTTGGAACGCATGCAGCACGTAAACCGCCGTGTCGAATTTGACGGTATAGACTGCACGAAAGGCATCCCCATCCTCGGGGATGACAACCTCTAAAACGCCAGCACCTTTGAACCCTGTCAATGGCACTGCGTTGATGGCTCGGTCGCCTAGTTCTGCCAGATAGAGTGCATGTCCGGCTTCCGCGCGCGCGTCATCCGGGAATTTCTTCAAATCGCGCCAACTTGATCCAACGAACACCAGTTCTCTTTTCATTGCACTGCCCTTTCAGACGGATTCTCCGTCCTCCACGCCCGTTTGCCATCGCATCCCTCGTTTCTATATGGCGTGGCCCATTGAAGAACCACGCACTTCGCCTCTGTAGGCTAAATTTGGCATATTCGGCCGGCGCTTGTCAAGCAGTTTTGATATGTCGCTGGTAGTACCCTCCGAAATCGATCGACGGGCCACGCGATAGGGCAAGTTGCGTCACATGGCGAACTTGCGCCCCGTTATCGACGCGGTATTATGGCGCAAACGCCACCAAGCGATTTAAGCGGCTTCGCCCGATATTACCAGCATGGGCGACACTTTCATCATCTCAGGTTTACGCGAGAAGCGTTCTGCAGTTGCCGGTCGTATCGTCGATCTGCGGCGCGAGGTGGATCAGCACCAAGCCGGTTCAAAGACCCGTCAGTGCTTCCACAACGATCTCGAATGCCCGAAACAACTCGGAGCGATGAATGGTGAGCGGAGGGCAGAAGGGTATCACGCGGCCGCCACCCACTTTGAAGCTGAGGCCCTTTTCCAAAGACCGGTCAGCTTCGTGGGCAGGGTACGAATTTGCGGCAAGGGACGGAGGCCGCTATGCTCTCCGCCCTGCAATGAAGGTGCGCAATCATGGCTGGCCTCGGACGCTATTTTCTCTCCGGTCAGCCTCCGCATGTGATCCAGCGTGGCAATAGATCATCTTATTCTAATCCCGAATCCCGCCGAATTCCCGGATGGGTGCCATTTTGTCAGGAGGAGGCGTGCCGATGGAAACCCCGTTGAAGCTTGAAATCGAAGGATTTGAGCCTTCCGTGCATTTGAGAGAGGAGATCGCGAACAACATCGCCAAACTCGAACGGCGTTTTGGGCGCATCACGTCCTGCCGTGTCGCCATCCGCGCGCCCGATGCCCATCACAAGATGGGAGAACCCTATTTCGTCACGGTTTGGCTATCATTGACCGATCACCGCGACGTCAGCGTGAAGCCGCCGCCCAGGGGACTCGATCACCGGCAGGGCAACGTGATTTTCGCCGTCAATGACGCATTCCGGCGTGCCGACCGGCAATTGCGGGACCACGCCTCGCAACTGAAACGGCAGGTAAAGACGCACGCGCATGAGCCGAAAGGAAGAATCCTTCGGCTCGATTCGAACGGAGAGTTTGGCTTTCTTGAGAGCGATGACGGGCGTGAAATTTACTTTCATGCCCATAGCGTTCTCGACGGAAAATTCGATCGGCTGAAGCCGGGAATGCAGGTCACGTATCACGAAGAGATGGGAGAAAAAGGGCCACAAGCCAGCACCGTACGGGTTGCGTCGCCGGCCTGAAGTCCCGGAGCGGTCGACCCTCGACGTACGGCCCGATAAAATGGCTCTTGCTCTCGATCTGAAGCTGTTGCTCCTCGTGAGCGTCGCAAACGGCGTCCCTGTCGTCGCCCAGAACATTTTTGGCCGTCGTTTCTCGTTTCCCCTCGACGGTGGAGCAAAGCTGTTCGACGCGCAGCCGGTGTTTGGCGCCTCGAAATCGATCCGCGGAATCGTTCTTTCCGTGCTGGCGACGACGGCGGTAGCGCCGCTTGTCGGCATCTCCTGGTGGATCGGAACGTTAGTCGCTCTTGCCGCCATGATCGGCGATCTCTGTTCCAGCTTTCTCAAACGCCGCATGAAACGGCCGGTAAGCAGCATGATGATCGGACTGGACCAAATGCCGGAATCGCTGTTTCCGCTGTTGGCTTGCGTTCCCTTCCTGCCGCTCTCGACGGCGGACATCGCAATCGTCGTTGCGTGCTTCTTCGCAGGCGCGCTTCTTCTTTCGCGTTTCCTGTACAAAATCCATCTGCGTGATCGACCGTATTAAACGGGCGGACCGCCCTGTCGCAATTCGTGAAGCGTGATTTCCGGAAGGCAATTGATGCGGACCGGAACGATGCTCGTTCCGGCGCCAACCGAAGTGTATCCGAGCATGTCGTTATATTTCCACGGTCCCGCTCCCATATATCGCGGAAGGACCGAATCGAGGGTGATCGGGATCGCGCCGGGAAGGCAAATCTGGCCGCCATGCGTGTGGCCGCTCAGCATCACATCGAAATCGGCGTGCGCGGCTTGTCGATAGATTTCCGGAGTGTGGGAAAGAAGTATCGAGAACTCGTGGGGCGGGATGTGCGCAGCGGCCTTCTCGATGTTGTCCACCCGGAAATAGTGGGCGTCATCGATGCCGACAAGATGAATGCGATGATCTCCACGATGGAGTTCGACGGCCTCGTTGAGAAGCATTCGAATTCCCGACGCCTCCATTCCCGGTACCATCCTTATGCTGTCGTGATTGCCCAATACGCCGTAAACATCTCCCTTCAGACGGGTCCGGATTCGCTCAAGGCCTTTCAACGCGGCTTCATAGGGGCCATAGGTCTTTCCGCGATAGTCGCCGGTCAGGACACAGACATCGTAGTGAAGCCCGTCCAAAAGCTCGGTCACCCGGTCCATGGCGCGTTCGTTGGTATCGATGTGCAGATCGCTCAGGTGGAGAATCGTGAATCCGTCGAACATCGCGGGAAGGTTCGGGCTGACGATGGAATTTCGCTTCAGCCGGACGTCTTGCGCGTTTCTCCGGCCCCGCCAATAGAGACCGGTCAATTTGAGGACAAGCGCCGCCACGGAATGTGCCGCATACAGGTTTTCGGGGTGAAAGAAGTTGGTTCCATATCCGAACACGCGTGCTTCGTGATCCTGCTCGATGCCGAGCCTTTGCCGCGCGTAAAGGCGGCCCAGCCGGCGCGCCAGGGCGCCACGAATGGCCTCGTCGTCCGATTCGTCGAATTGGGCGTTCAGCGGGATGCCCCGGTTAGAAAAGAGCTTGCGATCTTCAAGCATGCGCGCGGACGGAGCAAGTGCCTTTCGCTGCGGGCGGTATGACCCCGAACTTACTGCCCCCGTGAAGCAGAAACTGTCTTCGGGTTCGGAGTCCTCAATCAGTACTCCATCCAAGCGTGCCGCGTGTATTGCCGGTTTTAAAGATTTGGAACCGGCAAACCGTTTTGCGCACAAGCCGCAACCAGCGTATTGCGCATCAGGCATATGATTGTCATGGCTCCTACGCCGCCGGGTACCGGCGTGATGGCTCCTGCGATCTCGACAGCCTCATCGTAGGCAACGTCGCCGACGAGTTTGCTCTTGCCGTCGCCCGCGTCGACGCGGTTGATGCCCACATCGATCACTGTCGCGCCCGGCTTTATCCAATCGCGCTTGACGAATTGCGGTCTTCCGATGGCTGCGACAAGGATATCGGCCCGTCGTGCCTGCTCGGCCAGATGGCGTGTCTTCGAATGCGCCATTGTCACGGTCGCATTCGCCGCCAGCAGCAATTGCGCGGCGGGTTTGCCGAACAGCAGCGAACGGCCAATCACGATTGCGTCGAGGCCTGCAATGTCGCCCAGCGTCTGCTTCAACATCATCATCACGCCCAGCGGCGTGCACGAGACGAGCCGCGCGCGTCCGCTCATCAAAAGGCCGGCATTGGTCGGCGTCAGCGCGTCGACATCCTTGGCCGGGTCGAGCGTGTCGAGCACTGCGGCCTCGCGCACCTGGGCCGGCAGCGGCAGTTGCACCAGAATGCCGTGGATCGACGGATCGGCGTTGAGCGAACGCACCCGTGCCAGCACCTCGGCCTCGCCCGCCTCCTGAGGCAGCGGAAAATGCTGCGCATGGAAGCCAAGCGCTGTCGCAGTCTTGCCCTTGTTGCGGACATAGACTTCGCTTGCGGGGTCGCTGCCCACCAGCACGGTCGCAAGGCCGGGCACCAGCGCATGTTGCTGCTTCAGCCGCGCAGCTTCCGCCGCCACGCGGTTGCGCAAATCCGCGGCAAGGGCTTTGCCGTCGATGATCTTCGCACTCATGACACGCTCTCCAATATTTCGCACACGGGCGGCCGGACCGTCGTTCAGGGGTTGCTCGATCGCGGTGCCGATATGCCCTGGTGCGGGCACGTTTCGATGTGTGAGGGTTATTTTCCGATCATGACATCCGTCGACTTGATCACGGCAGATACCTGGTCGCCGACCTTGAGGGCAAGCTCATCGACGGCCTCGTTGGAGATGGCAGAGAATACCGTCAGGCCGGGACCGATCTCGACCATGACATGGGCAGTGGTGGCCCCCTTGGTCACCGATACCACTTTGCCAGGAAGACTGTTGCGAGCGCTGAGTTTCATCGTCTTATCCCCTTTTTGGGCCGGACTCGGCTTGTTGGGTCAACGTACCAGATTTGCGCCGCACTGACACTGATACGGCTGCGAGCGCGCTACGCTGCGCCATTTATTCAGGTTGCCAGATACTTCCTGAATTTCTGCAAATGCGGGGCGCCGGTTTTTTCCAGGGCGGACATCATCGCTCGATAATCCTTCACGACATCGACACCAAGCTTGCTCAGATGGGCCCCGCCGCCCTTGGCACCTCCGGTAGCCGCAATAACGAGCGGCTCCTCGAAACAGCGGTTCATCGTATCGACCAGCAACCAGGCGCGGCGATAGCTCATGTCCATGGAATGGGCGGCGGCCGTAATGGAGCCGAATTTTGCGATCGCTTCGAGCAAATCGGCCTTGCCCGGCCCCATGGCGATTTCGTCGCCGTGAATGAGACGGGCACGCAGGCGCAACTGAACTTTTGCAGCGGAAGAAGGCATGGACCGGAACCTAGAGCCGTTTCAAAACCAATGAAACCGAATTCCATGGTATCAGGGAAAATGTCAGAGAAAACAAAAAGTCGCGCGATGTGCGGCGCGCGTATGAGCCGGTTGCCGCAAGCTTTCCTGCGATTGCGCACCGGCACCAATTGACATTGTCCGGCAATAACAGCGGATTTTCCATCCGTGTACATTCTGTTTTGCCAGCGCCGTATCGGGGGCGGTGCGGTTTCGGCGTGAGCGCGGGTATTCACTTGCCGTCATCCTCCTGGAGCGCGTCGAACGTCGTCCCCATCGCCTCCCAATCGACGTCCGTGACGAGCGCCTCGGCCAGCGCATCGGCCCCGTTCAACCAGGCGGCGGCGCGATTGTCGTCGGTCAACGCCAGGCCGAGTGCATGGTTCAACTCATAGGACCGCCACGCATAGCCGGCCTCGCGCAGGGCCGATTGCATGGCGTTCTGCACCAGGCTGCGCACCATGAAATGCGGTTCCGAGATCGGCACGACCGTATCGCGTCCCGCCGCCGCCAAGGCGCAGGCGCGCTTGTCGAACGAGGCATGGCCGCGGCAGGCGAGCGGGCGCACCGGATGGACGATGCACACCCCGCGCAGGATCATGGGGCAGGGGCGTTTCAGCGCGATCCTGTGCTGGTCGTCGAGACCGGCGCCGGCGCGGTGGGCTTCGGCGATCCGCCGGGGGAGATCGAGCCGCATGCCGCTTTCGGTTTCATGGATGCGGCGGATGGTGCGGGCGAGGAGAAAGATTTCGGGCGCCGCCGCGGTCACGCGCATCGTGCAGCACGCCGGGCATCCCTTGTCGCAGGCGAGATCGGGCAGGTCCTCGCTCTGGATGGCGACATTGCCCTCGAAGAAATCGAACGCCTGCGCCGTCAATGCGTCGATCAGCTCGCCGCGGCCTCTGCCGGCAACCAGCGTCACGCCGAACGATTGCGTCATCGCTTTGAAAAACGCGACCGCCCCGGATGCTTCTCGATCTTCCATTGTTCACCTCAGACGGATGGGGGACGCATGCCGAATGCACAGAACGACGACTGGCTCTTACACCGCCACAGCATGGCGGCCGACGCCATTGTCGAGATAGGTGTCGAATGCGGCGCAGACGAGGCGTGTTCCAGCGCGCCATGATTCCATCACCGAAACCTGCCCGCCATCGACGGAAACCATGCCCTCGGCGACGAGACTGTCGAGCGCACGCAGCGAGTCGGCAAACATGTCGCGGGTTCTCCCGAAGGACGCTGCGACTTTGTCCAAGTCCACGCGAAGATCGCACATCAGCCGCTCGATAACCTGTCTGCGGGCACGGTCGTCGTCGCTGAGGGCAATTCCGCGCGCAACGGGCAAACGGCCCGCCGAGAGCACGGAGCGATAGGTCGGCACGTCGGGTATGTTTTGCACATAGCCTTTTGGGAACGCACCGATCGAAGAGGCCCCCAACCCGATCAGGGCCGGCGCGTCGTCGGTGGTGTATCCCTGGAAATTGCGTGTCAACCGGCCTTGGCGCTGCGCTTTTGCCATCGCGTCTTGCGGTTTGGCGAAATGATCGATCCCGATAGGGACATAACCATGTCCACATAGTCGCGCGCGTGCCGCTTCGGCCTGCGCAAAGCGCTCTTCGGCGCCCGGCAGCGCCGCTACCGGGATCAGATTTTGATGTTTCTTGAAGTGCGGCACGTGCGCGTAGCCGAATATCGCGAGCCGATCGGGGTCCAGCGCGAGAACCTCGTCAACCGTCCGCTCGATGCCGGCGACCGTCTGGTGCGGGAGGCCATAGATCAGATCGACATTCAAATTGCGTATCTCCGCATCGCGCAGCAGGTCCACGGCTCGCGCAGTCTCTTCCATAGGCTGGATTCGATTGATGGCGCGCTGCACCGCAGCATCGCAATCCTGTACGCCGATGCTGGCCCGCGTGACGCCCGCAGTACGGAGCGCTGCGGCCAATTCCGGATTGAAGCCGCGCGGATCGATTTCGATGGCGAATTCGGCATCGGCCACGATCGAGAAACGCTCGCGCAAGGCATTGGCGAGGCGGCCGATATCGCCTGGCTGAAGCATGGTGGGAGAGCCTCCGCCCCAATGGATGTGGGTCACGGAATGGCCGGGCTGGAGCAATCCGGCGATCAGGCCGATTTCCTGCTCC
Source organism: Rhizomicrobium sp. (assembly GCA_049692035.1). GTDB lineage: Bacteria > Pseudomonadota > Alphaproteobacteria > Micropepsales > Micropepsaceae > Rhizomicrobium. The sequence goes on along the minus strand of JBAVOL010000126.1, from coordinate 13,529 downwards.
AAAAGATCGAGATAGCTGCGAAGCGGCGAATAGGTGTTGACCACCGTTGTGTGGCACCCGCAGAACCAGCACAACGTATCGCAGAACGGAACATGAACATATAGCGACAAAGGCGTCGCAGGATGCAACGCCTGCAACCAGCCGCTATAGATGCCAGCGTCAATGCCCGGGTGGAAATGGGGCGCGGTCGGATAGCTCGTGTAGCGCGGCACGCGGGCGGATATGAGTTCTGAAGCGTTTATCATCAATGAAGCCTAGCATCGTCCTCTGTTTGCGCTTTGCGCCATCGCAATGAATGCCTTCCGCCCAGGGCTATCACAAAAAAATCCCGGCCCCTCGGGGACCGGGAGAAGATAGGCGCTATGGGGAGGGGATTTAAGGCGCCTATTCAGCGACCATGGGATGGGGGGACATCTCCACGGCATTTTCGGCCCGGCATACCGTGACGCGTCGCACAGGCATCACGTCATCCGTCGTCGTGATCGGTTTGGATGGTATGAACCGCGCCCCGTATCCATCCGGTGTTTCATTAGTGCAAAGCTACCAAGCGGCCGACATATAAACTTTGATTCAGCACAATCTTCCCAATCAATTGAAGCTAATACGGGACATTCTTTATGTGCCGTTTCGGCAACGCTGATGCACAAATGAAGCTTAGCGTTCTTTGTTTGATTAAGATCAACGAATAGTATGTCGATAGCGATAGAACCCAATCTGATTTCAGAAGGGGTTTCATTCATGTCCAAACTTCGTATTCTCGCTGCAGCCTTGTTGATGGGCGTTTTGGCGGCGCCTGCCGCGATGGCTGATGACAGCGACGTCGCCGGCCACATCGATCTCCATGTCCGCGGCGTGTACGTCGCGCCCGAAGCCAACATCCATAGCAATGTGCTTAGCCCCGGGGGCTCCATCACGGATTCCTACGTCCCGGAAATCGATGCCACCTACTTCCTGACCAATCACATCGGTGTCGAAGCAATTGCCGCCACGACCAACAATTCCGTCCATTACCACGGTTTGGATTTGGGCAGTGTCTGGCTGCTGCCGCCGACGGTTACGGTCAAATACTATTACGACGCGGCCGGCCCGATCCGTCCCTATGTGGGCGCAGGCGTCAACTATACGGCGTTCTATAGCCCGCGTTCGGGTGCGTTGCCCGGCATGAGGTACGGGAATAATTGGGGTACGGCGCTCCAGGCCGGTGTCGACGTTCCGCTTGGAGACAGTCCCTATTTCCTGAACCTGGACGTGAAGCAGATATTCCTGACCGACGACGTTAAGGCCGCTGGCGGCGCGGTGCATGCGTTGGCCGTCATTAATCCGTTGCTGTTCGGCGTCGGCTTCGGCGTGCGTTTCTAAGCAAGTCGGCATTACCGGACGATGCCTTGCTGCACCTTGACCGCGTTCCTGCTTAGCCAACTCGGCATAGCGGTGGGCGCGATCAAGGTCCGCCTGTTTGGAGGCTCGGACTTTTCGAGCGTGATGCCCGCGTCCGTTTGCACCGTCTTCGCGCGGTGGCGGTGGGCCGGCATGGCCATAGCATTCGGCGTCGAACTCTCGCTCGTCGGCGCCGTCGCGCCTTACATCTTTACGCGGCCGGGTCACGTCGAAGGGGCCAATTTCTTTGCGTCCGCCTGGCACATCTGTTCGATGGGGGCGTCGCTGGCCGGTGACGTGGCTCACCAAGCCAGCAGGTGACGCGCCAAAAGATTGCGATGGATTTCGTTGGTTCCCGAATAGATGCTGGCGCCACGCGCGGCCAGATAGCGTTTGGCATACAGCTGGCCCGTCGGCAGTGGCGCCATATCTTGCCTGCTCCAAGCCGAACTCTGAAATCCTCTGATTCTGTTCGGCTGCCAAAGTTTCCAGCATCGACGAAGCCGATTCATCGCTGCCGTCAAGCCGGCCCGCTAACAGCAGGCTGAGTTCCGACGCTTCATAAGCTCCGGTGTGAATGCGCGGAGCAGGAACTCACGCACCAAGCAAACTCCTGATCGGCTCCGCGACGACCGGAATGAGAAAGGGCCGTGTTCACCCAGATAGTCCGCCCACTATGTTCGCTCAACCGCCTACGATGCAGGGAAGGAAGGGCGCGGCACGAATCGGGCCATGACAGGCGTCAAAAATGGTTGTCAAAGACCTTGTTGAACTTGATGCGGCATTTTGGCATACGTAGTCATGGGATTATTGATTCACATCAATTCATGTGTCGTCCCTTTCGGCGATGCAATATGGGCAATCCGGGATGGGGCTCATGAACGTGATCACAATCATCGACAGCCCTTCCCACCGAACGCCGTCTACAGGCGGATGGGCCGCGTATTGCGCGGCCGTCCTGACGACGAAAGACAAGCCGTCCCCAATCAGCAACTTGGCCGCATATCCCGCGTCCGAACCGAAGCAGGAAGGGCATGATGCAAGCCGCCGCGTCTAAAACACCGTTTCGCCTCGATCTGGTGCTCCTACCGGCAATCGTCGTCGTGGCATTCTGCGCCGCCATTGTCGAAGTCGCACGCTCCCCTGATCCGAGAATGGTCGTCCAAGCGTGGACCTTTGCCGCCTGCATGGCCGGCATCGCGATCTTTTATCTCAGGACCTATGGCGGCGGCCTTCCGGCCGACGAACGCAGCGGTTATTCCGATGCCGTCATCAGGGCCGGCGTTATTGCCTCGATGTTCTGGGCGATAGCGGGAATGCTGGTTGGGGTCATCATCGCGCTCGATCTTGCATACCCGAGAATCCTCTATGCAACCGGTTTGCCGTTCCTGAATTTCGGACGGTTACGCCCGTTGCACACATCGGGCGCGATATTCGGATTCGGCGGCAATGTCCTGATCGCGACGTCGTTCTATGTCGTCCAGCGTACGTCGAAGGCGCGGCTGTTCGGCGGGTCGCTGCCGTGGTTCGTGTTCTGGGGCTTCAACACGTTTATCGTTCTGGCGGGTACCGGTTATCTCGAAGGCATCACGCAGGCGCGCGAATATGCCGAGCCGGAATGGTATGCCGATATCTGGCTGACCATCGTCTGGGTAGGTTATCTCCTAACCTTTCTCGGCACGATCTGGAAGCGCCGGGAACCCCATATTTACGTCGCGAACTGGTTCTATCTCGCGTTTATCGTGACGATAGCGATGCTGCACATCATCAACAATCTGGCGATTCCGGTTACGCTGTACTCGACCAAGAGCATCTCTCTCTTCTCGGGTGTGCAGGATGCGTTGACCCAGTGGTGGTACGGCCATAACGCCGTCGGCTTCTTCCTGACCGCCGGCTTCCTCGGAATCATGTACTATTTCGTTCCCAAGCGCGCCGGACGTCCTATCTATTCGTATCGCCTGTCGGTCGTCCATTTCTGGGCATTGATCTTCATCTATATTTGGGCGGGTCCGCACCATCTTCTCTATACCGCGCTGCCCGAATGGGCCCAGACGCTGGGCATGACCATGTCGATCATTCTTTGGATGCCTTCCTGGGGCGGCATGATCAACGGTTTGATGACATTGTCCGGCGCGTGGGACAAGCTTCGCACGGATCCGGTTCTGCGCATGCTGATCCTGTCCGTCGCCTTTTACGGCATGAGCACTTTCGAAGGTCCGCTGATGTCGATAAAGACCGTGAATGCGCTGTCGCATTACACCAACTGGACCATCGGGCATGTTCACTCGGGCACGCTCGGCTGGGTGGGTTATGTCAGCTTTGGCGCGCTCTATTGCATGGTGCCGTGGCTGTGGAAAAAGCAGCGACTCTATTCAACCGCGCTGGTCGAATGGCATTTCTGGATTTCGACACTCGGCATCGTCCTCTACATCACCTCGATGTGGGTCGCCGGAATCACGCAGGGTTTGATGTGGCGTGCCTATAACGAATTTGGCTTCCTCGAATATTCGTTCGCGGAATCCGTCCAGGCGATGCATCCCTTCTATATCATTCGCGCCATTGGCGGCGGCATGTATCTGCTCGGCGTGTTGATCATGACTTACAATCTCTGGCGAACCACGGGGGGCAGCGTTCCGGCAATAGGCGATCTGGCGGAACCCGTTCTGGTTGGGGAAGGCGCGTGATGAACAACGAGATTTTCGAGAAGCACTCCATTCTTCTGCTCATCGGCATTCTCATTGTGGTCGCCATCGGTGGAGCGGTGGAAATCGCGCCGCTCTACTGGGTACCCGGGACGGTCGAGAAGGTGAACGGCATGCGGCCATACACGCCGCTGGAGCTCGAGGGCCGCAACATTTATGTCCGTGAAGGCTGTTACCTTTGCCACAGCCAGATGATCCGTTCGTTGCGCGATGAAGTCGAGCGGTACGGCCATTATAGCCTGGCTGCGGAAAGCATGTACGACCATCCGTTCCAGTGGGGGTCGGAGCGTCAAGGGCCCGATCTGGCGCGCATCGGCGGCAAGTATTCGGACGAGTGGCATCGTGCGCATCTCACCGATCCGAGGTCTGTGGTGCCGGAATCGATCATGCCGCCTTACGCTTTTTTGTTTAAGAACCCGCTCGATTATCGCGACATCGTGGATCAGTTGAAGGCCAATCGCGCGGCGGGCGTGCCTTATACCGATGCCGATATCGCGAACGCCAAGAATGATCTCGAAGCGCAGGCGAATCCCGACAGCGACGGCGTCGATGCGCTACAGAAACGCTATCCAAAGGCCATTGCGCGGGACTACGACGGCAATCCGAAGCAGATTACGGAAGCGGATGCGCTGATCGCCTATTTGCAGATGCTTGGCACGTTGGTGGACTTCGAAACCTATCAGGCCGACGCGCCGGAAAATCGGAGATAGACCATGGACTCCTGGTCTTACCAAGACGCGCAGGCCTTCGCACTGAGTTGGGGCGGCGTATATTTCCTGATCATGTTCGCTGTGGCGCTCGCTTACGCGATGTGGCCCTCGAATCGGAGGCGCTTCGAAGAAGCCGCGCATATTCCGCTCGAGGACGATGGAGACGTTTGATGGCCGGCGACAAGAAACATATCGACGAAATCTCCGGCACGGAAACGACCGGCCATGAGTGGGACGGTATTAAGGAACTGAACACGCCGCTGCCGCGCTGGTGGTTGTTTCTTTTTTTCGCCTGTATCGTTTGGGCGATCGGCTATTGGATACTGATGCCGTCGTGGCCGCTTCTGCACGGCTATACGCATGGCCTGCTCAATCACTCCCAGCGCGATGACGTTACCGCCAATATCAAAGCGTTGAATGAAGCGCGAGCGGCCAGGGAGCATGAATTGACCGGCGCGACCCTCGAGCAGATCCAGGCCAATCCGGACCTGCTGCAATTCGCCCTCGCGGAAGGCAAGTCGGCATTCGGCGACAATTGCGCACCGTGTCACGGTGCAGGTGGCCAGGGCGGGCACGGATATCCCAATCTCAATGACGATGTGTGGATTTGGGGCGGGACGCTGGAGGATATCCAGCATACGATCACGGTCGGAGTGCGCTCGACCAGCCCTGACACGCGCCAGTCGCAGATGCCGGCCTTCGGTCGCGACGGCATCCTGCCGCCCGGGCAGATCGACGATTTGACCAATTACGTGTTGGCGTTGCGCGGACGGCCCGCGGACACGGCTGCGGTCAAACGTGCGACCAAATTGTTCGCCGACAATTGCTCTGCCTGCCATGGGCCTGCGGGCAAGGGCAATCGCACGATGGGAGCTCCGGATCTCACCGTTCACGAAGGATGGCTTTACGGTCCCACCTACGATGATATACATGACCAGATATGGAATGGGCACGGCGGAGTGATGCCGACCTGGGGCGGCCGCCTGTCGCCTGAGACGATCAAGGCGTTGGCTGTCTATGTCCACAGTCTTGGCGGTGGCGAATAGAATGAAAGCTCGGGTCGCGTTGTGACTGCAGAGGCAAGGGTAAAGGCGTATAATTCGGACGTAAATCCGGTAATGGCGGCGGACGGCGTAGCGCGTTCGGAAGCCCAGGCAAGCAACAGCGCTGCCAACCGGAGCCTCTACAAAGCGCGCGTTCCGATCTATCCAAAGCTTGAGCACGGGTTTTACCGGAAGCTCAAATGGATGGTGATGGCGGTCACGCTCGGGATTTATTATCTCGTGCCGTGGATAAGGTGGGACCGTGGTCCCGGAGTGCCGAATCAAGCGGTCCTGGTCGATCTCGCCCATGAGCGGTTTTACTTTTTCTTCATCGAGATTTGGCCGCAGGAAGTCTACTACATCACCGGCCTTCTCATTATCGCTGCCGTTTCGCTGTTTCTGGTCACTTCGCTTTTCGGACGATTGTGGTGCGGATATGCCTGCCCACAAACGGTGTGGACCGATCTGTATATCTATGTCGAACATTTGATCGAGGGTGACCGCAGTGCCCGCATCCGGCTCGCTGCGACGCCGTGGTGGAAGCCCGGAAAGATCGTCAAGCGCGTTTCCAAGCATATTGTTTGGCTGCTGATTGCGGTCGCGACGGGGGGCGCATGGGTCTTCTATTTCACCGATGCGCCGACGCTCGCCTACAATCTCGTTCAGGGTTCGGCGCCCTTTCTCGTCTATGCCGCCATCGGCGTGCTGACGTTCACGACCTATTCGCTCGGCGGATTTTTGCGCGAGCAGGTCTGTACCTTTATGTGCCCCTGGCCGCGTATCCAGGGCGCGATGACCGACAGTGAGGCACTGGTCGTCACCTACCGCCGTGACCGCGGCGAACTGCGGGGTCCGCACAAGAAGGGCCAATCCTGGACCGGTCGCGGGGCGTGTATCGACTGCAATCAGTGCGTTGCCGCATGTCCCATGGGCATTGATATCCGGGATGGCGCCCAGCTCGAGTGCATCAATTGCGGGCTATGCATCGATGCCTGCGACGATGTGATGGTTCGTGTCGGTCTGCCAAAAGGCCTGATTGCTTACGACACCGACGCCAATATTGTGCGCCGCTTGAAGGGCGAAAAGCCCCGTTACCGCTTCGTGCGTTGGCGGACGTTCTTTTACGTCGTGGTCATCGCGGTGGTTGCAACCATCATGGTGGTTGGGCTGCGCACCCGCCGGACAATCGATCTCGACGTATTGCCGGACCGTAATCCGGCTTTCGTACAACTCTCCGACGGTGCCATGCGCAATGCCTACACGCTGAAGGTGATGAACCGGGCGGATGTTCCGCGCGAGTTTTATCTCTCAGTGAGCGAACTGCCCGTGCGGAGCGTCAACGTCATCGGGCTTGGAAAAGTGAAATTGCCGGTAAAATTGTCGGTCGAATCCGACACGGTCCGTACGCTGCGCGTGCTGGTAACGGTCGGGCCTCACGATTTGCGGCCGGGTTCGGAACCTATATTGTTCTCGGTCAGCAATATGGCGCATACGGAAACGCGCAATAAGGAAGATGTTTTCATCTCGGGGGAGCCCTGATGAAAAGAGAACTTACGGGTCGCGATTTCCTATTGTATATAAGCGCGTTTTTTCTGGTGATATTTGCGGTCAACGGGTATCTCGCCTATGTGGCGGTCGCCACATTCAGCGGCGCGGACGAAGCGCAGGCCTATCGCGACGGTGTGCAGTACAACACGACGCTGGCGCGGCGCGCCGAACAGGCAAAGCTGGGGTGGAGCGCGACCATCGGCGCCGACCGTCTCGCATCGGGCAAGGTCCGTATCGCAGTGACGTTGAAGAAGCGCGATGGATCGCCGGCGTCGAACCTTACGCTAAACGGCCAGCTTCAGCATCCCTCCGATGAGACACGGGATCGGTCCTTGCATCTTGTCGAGATACGCGCCGGAGACTACGAGGCATACCTCGCCGGTGTCAGTCCGGGCGTCTGGGACGTGTTCGTCGCGACGCCGCAGAACGCCATTCCATTCGAAGCGACGCGGCGGTTATGGGTGCACTGACGCTTTCTTTGTCGTCGCCGGAAATAGCCGACGACCTTTCGCGATATGTCCGCAAGGACGCGGACGGCGTGTCGACCTTTGAAGTTGCCGTCAAAGGCGCGCGCTGCGCCAATTGCATTGCGAAAATCGAGGCCGGTATCGGCGGTATCGCCGGCGTCACGAATGCGCGATTGAACCTCTCCACGGGCAAGCTGGCGGTCGCCTGGCGCGGCAACGCGGTCTCGCCGAAATTCGTCGTTCAGCGCGTGCGGGCGCTGGGCTACGAAGCGCAGCCTTACGATGCGGGCACCTCGATCGACGCGAGTGCGCGCGAAGGCCGTTTGCTGCTGCGTTACCTTGCCGTCGCGGGGCTTGGCACCAGTTTCGTGATCGGCTTGACGGATGCGATCTGGTACGGCGGCAGCGACAACGAAATGAACGCCGCGACACAGGACGCGTTCTTTTGGCTTGCCGCGGTGATCTCCGTTCCGCTCACAATGTATTGTGGCCAGCCTTTCTTCCGCTCGGCATACCGCAGTCTTGGGCAGCGCCGCGCCAACATGGACGTTCCAATTAGCCTGGCGATCGTTCTGACGCTCGGGCTGAGCATGGTTGAAACGATCCGGCACGGCACGCAAACCTATTTCGATGCGGCGATCATGCTGGTCTTCCTGCTGCTGATCGGCCGTTATCTGGATTTCGTCTTGCGCGATCGTGCCAGGAGCGCCGCGCAGCATCTGGTTGCGATGCAATCCGTTCTGGCGCGGCGTTTCAAGGTGAACGGAGACGTGGAAACGGTCGCCGGGCGTGAGCTGGTGCCTGGCGACCGCGTCATTCTGGCGAGCGGCGAACGCTCAGCCGTCGACGGCGTCATCGAGGATCGCGATACCGTTGCGGATGTTTCGCTGGTGACGGGCGAAAGTGCTCCCGTTGCTGTTGCGCGTGGCGCAATGCTCCACGCTGGATCGATCATTGTCGGGCAGCCTGTGGTGTTGCGCGCAACGGCGGCGGTGCAGGATTCGCTGGTTGCCGATCTGGCGCGCCTGCTTGAAGCCGGCCAGCAAACGCGAAGCCTTTACGTGCGTCTGGCCGATCGCGCTGCGCGCGCCTATGTTCCCTTTGTGACCGGACTGGCCCTGTTGGTGTTTGCCGGCTGGCTGGTGGTGGGGGTGTCCATTTATGCGTCGCTCACGAATGCGATCGCCATCCTCATCATCACGTGCCCCTGTGCTCTCGGGTTAGCGGTGCCGGCGGTCCAAATCGTCGCGACGGGCCGCCTCTTCGAGCACGGCATGTTTGTGAAATCCGGCGACGCACTGGAACGACTGGCGGAGATCGACACTGCCATTTTCGATAAAACCGGAACGCTCACTTTGGGCATGCCCGTCTTGCAGAATGGGAAAGATATCCCGCGCCAGGCGCTCGACAGTGCGGCGCGATTGGCGCGGGCGAGCCGCCACCCGCTCGCACGTGCGCTTGTCCGCGCAGCAGGAGAAGGATCGGTGGCATCCGGCGTCCGGGAAATTTCCGGCAACGGGCTGGAAGCGGAGGTCGATGGCCAGTCGCTGAGGCTGGGACGCGCCCAGTGGTGCGGCGCCGAGGAAATCGCCGAAGCAAGCGAATTGTGGTTCCGCGCCGGCGATGGCGCCCCGGTTCGCTTCACTTTTCGCGATCAGATCCGACCCGAAGCGAACGAAATGCTGGCGGCCCTCAAGGCACGTGGCGTGGCGATCGAGATGCTCACTGGCGACCGCGCAGAGCCTGCAGCCGAATTGGCTGCCCAGGCCGGCATTGCGCAATGGCAGGCCGGCATCAACCCGATGGAAAAGGCGGCGCGCATGGAAGCGCTGCGGGCACAGGGGCGCCGCGCCTTGATGGTCGGAGACGGGATCAACGATGCAGGCGCGTTGGCGCTTGCGCATGTCTCCATAGCGCCGGGCACCGCCACGGATATCAGCCAGCTGGCCTCGGATATGGTTCTACGCGGCGACAGCCTGATGCCGATCGTCGAAGCGATCGATGTGGCACGCAAGGCGCGATCGCTGGTTTTCGAAAATTTTGCGTTCGCCACGCTTTACAACCTTACGGCGATTCCGCTCGCCATGTTCGGTGTCGTATCGCCATTGATTGCGTCCGTAACGATGGCCGGCTCGTCACTGCTCGTGACGGTGAACGCGCTGCGTCTGATGGCAGGGAGAAGCTCATGAACGCATTGGCATTGATCATTGCCGCAGCCCTGGGTTTCGGATTCTGCGCGCTGGGATTCCTGCTCTGGGCTCTCAACAGCGGGCAATATGACGACCCCGAGGGTGCCGCACAGCGCATATTGCTCGACGATGACGATTCGCCGTGATTTGGCGGGCATTGTTTGTTGATCTGGATCAAACCAGAAGGCCGATTATCCCCTTAATCCATGTGGGTATCACGAATTGGCGGATATCCCGTGATTGATTTCGATGCCATTACGAGGGCTCCGGTTTCCAGCGAGCCGTTTCCGCACTTCGCCACGGCAAATGTGTTGAGCGCAGATGCGCTGCGCGCCATCGACGAGGACTTTCCTGCCATCTCGCAGCCGGGAATATTCCCGTTATCGGAGCTTGAATATGGCGCAGCGTTTGCGGACCTGATCGCGCAAATCGAAAGCGTAGAACTTGAGGCCATTATGGAAGAAAAATTTGGCGTCAAGCTGTCCGACCGGCCGCTCATGATCACGGTGAGAGGGCATTGCCGCAGCAGAGACGGCCGCATCCATAATGATTCGAAGGATAAATTGATAACGTGCCTGCTTTATCTGAACGCTTCGGGCTGGAATGAGCAGGGTGGCAGGTTGCGATTTCTCCGCGACGAGCACGATCTCGAAAGCACGATCGTCGAGGTCGCGCCGGAAGGCGGCAATTTCGTCTCGTTCAAGCGAACGGAAAATTCCTGGCATGGCCATGCGCCTTACGAAGGGCCGCGGCGTTATGTGATGTTCAATTGGCTGACGTCGGAAGTGGTGCTGGCGAAGAATATCGGCCGGCACAAGATTTCTGCCGCCTTCAAGCGTCTGCAGCTCTTCAGTGGCGAGTAGCGATCCATGAGCACCGAGCCGACCGATATCGATCCCAAGAACCTGGCGGTGGGGGCGCGTTCCTTGGCGCGCTATTTTCTTGGCGGTCTCGACCGGGCAACCCACGCGCATGCGCCTTACGACCACTGGTTGCTGGACGATGCGTTGCCGGAAAGAGTCCTCGATGACATAGCGAATTTGCCGGTCGCGTCGCCGCAAGGGGCGGTGTTCAACGGCACGCGCGAGGTCAACAATTCGTCGCGGCTGTTTTTCTCTCGGGAAAATCAGGAGAAATTTCCGGTTTGTCGCGATCTCGCCGGCGCATTCAGCGATAGCCTTGTCGTGGAAACGCTGGAAAAGATGACGGGCGCCGGCGTGTCGCGCGGGCATTTGCGAATCGAATATTGTCAGGATGTGAGCGGTTTCTGGCTCGAGCCGCATCTCGATATCTCCGTCAAGCTGTTCACCATGCTCATTTATCTCTCCGGCGAACCGGAATTGCGCGATGCGGGGACCGATATCTATGATGCGACTCCCGAACACAGGCATGCGGCTACGGTCCCTTACGAGAAAGGCAAGGGGCTGATATTCATTCCGGGCACGAACACCTGGCACGGATTTACCAAGCGTCCCATTGTCGGCGTTCGCAAATCCATCATCGTGAACTTCGTTTCGCCCGATTGGAAATCCGTCGACGAACTGGCTTAGCCTCGGATCTTCGGCCGATCCGTAATTCGGGACCGTTCACCGGTTTGCCGGTGCGACTAACTCTTGATTTCGAAATTGACGCGGGGTTACGACTAGGTGCCGAAAGGCGCTGTCGTCGTCATGATTTCACATATCAACGGTGCAGTTTTCGATCTGACGGTCAGGAAGGTGCTGCTTTGTCCTTGCGATTGAGGGCCTGTTACCGGGTTCGCAGCGATGCGCAGTCGATCGAAAGCCGGGCGCTGACGATCGCGGTCGAGCAGAGCGTCGAAATGCCGATGACTGCGATCCGTGACGCCGCCATTCTCGCCGATATCGTCGGGCAGATCGCGGGAATCGAGGATTGTGGCGACGGCTCCTTTGCCGTCGGCATCGACCTTGCCGTCTCGACGACGGGTCGTGAAGCCGGCCAATTCCTCAATATGCTGTTCGGCAACACGTCGCTGCAGGACGATGTGACTCTCGATGACATCATTTTGCCTGACGAATTCCTGGCGGCTTTCGGCGGACCGCGCCATGGCGTCGGCGGATTGCGCGGGCGGGCGAAGGGCGAGGAACGGGCGCTGACCTGTTCGGCCCTCAAGCCCCAAGGCCTGTCGGCCGGCGCGCTGGCGGAACTTGCCTATGATCTCGCGCGTGGCGGGCTGGACTTCCTGAAAGACGACCACGGCCTTGCCGACCAGTCCTACTCTCCCTTCGCCGATCGGGTGCGCGCGATTGCCGCGGCGGTGCGCAAGGCGTGCGCGATCACGGGGCGGTCGACACGCTACATTCCAAGCCTGTCCGGTCATTTCGGTAACATCGAGCGCCAGCTGGACCTCGCGCGTGCAGAAGGCATCGACACGGTGATGATCGCCCCGATGCTCGCGGGTGTCTCGGCGCTGCATGCCTTGACCAGATCGCACACGGATTTCGCGTTTATCGCCCATCCGACCATGATCGGCGCGACGCGCATTTCTCCGGTCGTCTTCGCCAAATTGTTCCGATTGTTCGGCGCCGATGGCGCGATCTTCCCCAATCATGGCGGCCGTTTCAGCTATTCGCCACAGACTTGCGCGAACATCGCCTCCGCACTGCTCGGAACCTGGGGCGCTCTGCACCCCAGCCTTCCCGTACCGGCCGGCGGAATGAGCGTGCAGCGTGTTTCCGAAATGCTGAATTTCTACGGCAAAGATGCGATGCTGCTGATCGGCGGCGGATTGCTCGCCGCACCGAGAGACAAAATCGCCGACGAGGCTGCGCGTTTCGTGCGCGCCGTTGCGGAACATGATTACGGGAGCCGCCATGTCTGACCCAAGCGCCGATGAATCAACGCTGCGTGCCCGGCACGACGATTTTCGTTGGGAGGGCGTCAGGGTTCTTAATTACAAGGAAGAGGGCACAGCCCCCTTCAGGGCGATATCGCGGCAAACGCTGTTTTCCGATCCCAGGCTGCAGGGCGAGTTGCGATATTTCGAAATCGCGCCGGGCGGCTTCTCGACGCTCGAGCGCCACGAGCATATGCATGCCGTCATGATCTTTCGCGGCGAAGGCCATTGCCTCGTCGGCGACACCGTCCACCGCGTGAAGCTCCACGATCTCATCACCATTGCGCCGCTGACGTGGCATCAATTTCGCGCCACCAGCGGAAGCGAACTCGGCTTTCTCTGCATGGTGAACGCCGCGCGCGATCGCCCGCAATTGCCAAGCGCGCACGACATCGAAAGGCTGCGCTCCGATCCTGCCGTCGCACGTTTCCTCGACGGCGGGCAAACGGACGATTGAGAGCGTTCGGGAGCGTTGGGTGAGCGTAACCCAGCCGAAGCTACGAAGCAGCTGCCCTTCCTGAGAGAAGGGTGACAGTTCATTCCGGGCACATGGGTAACACAATTAGGGCTTTTGCGGAGACCGCGAGATGCCCTGGAAGGTGTGTAAACCCATGGATGAACGCTTGAAGTTTGTGG
>JBAVOL010000125.1:0-4281 GCA_049692035.1 Rhizomicrobium sp. | reverse complement strand
CCGCACGCACCGTCGAAGCCCTCGAAGCAGCTGTCGCGAATGCTCTGCAAACCTTCGTACCCGCCGAATGCGCCAACTTCTTCGCCCATGCAGGTTACGACTTGGATTAACGGGAATCTGCTCTAGCCTTCTTCCGCAACGCGAGCCAATCCCGCGTGATCGAGGATTCGCAATCGGCGCGGTTCCAGATCGATCAATTGTGTTTTCCGCAATTCGGATAGAACGCGATTGACGTGAGCGCTCGTCAAACCGGTTGCGTCCGCAATATGCTCCTGGCGCAGAGGAAATTCGAACGCATGGTTCTTCACCAGACGGCGGCGCGCCAGTCTGCCTTCAAGTTCGAGGATCAATTGCGCGATGCGACCATGCGCATTGCGCCGTCCCAGATCGGCGATCCGGCGATGAAGATTCGCAATGTAGCCTAAAACTGCCACTTCAAGTTCCCGACTTTGTTCCGGAGTAGCGTTCATTATTTGCCGCATATCGCCGACAGCGAAAGTGCAAAGCACTACCGGCGTCAGGGATTTCACAGCGTAAGGCGGCGAAAATTTCGAAACGATCAGCGACTCGAACAATGTGAGGTCGCCCGGAATAAGGAAGGACAGGATTTGCCGTCGCCCACCCGGCATTTCCTTGTAGCGAAAGGCCCAACCGCTGCGAATGGAGTAAATCTTTTCGGGGGCGCTCCCTTCAGGGATCAAAATTTTCCCGGTTTCAACACGCTGGATCGCCAGACGCCGCGCCTTAATGTTCGGCATCGCCACGCTGTAGGTGGGACCGTAAATCGTGAACGCACCTAATTCGCAACGCTCACAGGCACTATCGCTATTCAAATTTTCGATCATAACAATCTACTCAGAACCGGTATATTTGAAGCAGCATTACGCACTGATAGATAAAAAATATGACCTCAATTCCTCGCTCGCAAGAGCCTTGGTCGCGTCTCGGTTCGATTTGAACGCTCGAAAATGATTCTTACGATTTAGCTTATCACGCCAACAATATTCCTCCCGTCTCTACAAGAGCTTGATGCGAATGCAAATCAGAATTGATGCAGAACAATGATGTAAGTTGCTTATCTGTGTGCGCAAAAAATAGCGTCTTGTTTACCAATATCTAGCTTCCAAAGCCCATACTTCATCAAGCCAGACAAGGCATGGGCTTAATATGCTGCAGGAAAAAGATCCGCACCAGAATGAAGCTGCAGCAGTGGCTCGCGAGAGCCTGGACGAATGCTTGGCATGTCTCCAAAAAGTTGCCAATGATTCTCAAGATGGTCTGATCGTCACGAATCGCCAAGGACAAATACTTCTTTTCAGCGACGTTTCAGCATCGCTGTTCGGCTACGAGCCTATCGAAATACTTGGTCAAAATATGGCCATCCTGATGCACGAGCCGTACCGCTCGCGTCATGATCAGTATGTCGCAACCTATCGCGAAACGGGAAAAGGAAAAATCCTCGGGATCGGCCAGCGCGAGCTGCCGGCCCGGCATAAGAATGGTTCCGTCATTCCCATCGAGCTTTCCGTCAGCGAAGTAGACTGCAATGGGCGGAAGCTGTTCATCGGGCTGTGCCGGGATATTTCCGCCCGCATGGAGCGCGAGCGCGCCTTGCGGGAAGCCCATGAGAAATTGGCCGCCAGTTTTGAATGCCTGGAACAGGCCAACAGCGAATTGGCAGAACACCAGCGCAAGCTTGCGGCGCTCAACGACAGTTTAAAAAACGCCCGCGACGAGGCGCAATCCGCGAATCGCGCGAAATCGGACTTCCTGGCCCTGATGAGCCACGAGCTGCGAACCCCCCTCAACGGCATCATGGGGATGGCCCAGGTGCTCGCCAATACAAAGCTCGACGACGATCAGCGTCGACACCTGGACGTAATCGGTCAGGCCTCCGAAACACTTCTGGTTCTGCTGAACGATCTGCTCGACCTTGCCAAGGCGGAATCCGGGCGCATGACGCTGGAGCCGCGGCCCACCGTGCTGTCGTCTTTCGTGCAGCAAATCGCCGAACATTGGAACTCGCGCAGCGCCCTGAAGGGCATCGATTTCGAGATGACCGTCGCGGATGATCTGCCGAAGGTCGCCATGCTCGATCCCGTCCGCGTCAAACAGGTCCTCGACAATCTGTTGAGCAACGCGCTCAAGTTCACCGAAAAAGGCAAGGTTTCATTTGGTGTCCAAACCGAAAATAGGGACGGGCAGGCAATACTGCGCTTCGACGTTTTCGATACCGGGATCGGCATCCCCGCGATGCACCAAGGCAAGATATTCGAAAGCTTCACCCAGGCAGACAGTTCGATCACGCGTCGCTTCGGCGGGACGGGGCTGGGCCTGGCGATCTGCAAGAAACTCGTGTCACAGATGAGCGGAGAAATTACGCTCCAAAGCACCGTCGGAAGCGGAACACAATTCGCGGTGAGGTGTCCCTGTCACCCCGTCGAGGACGGCCGAGCGATTTTGCCCGCCAACCCGCCCGCGTCCGCCCCCAGCCAGACAAATACCGGCAAACGACTGAATATCCTGGTGGCCGAAGACAACGCGATCAATCAGAAGGTGATTGCCGCGGTCCTGGGATCCCTGAATTACGACTTCTCCATCGCGGCAAACGGGCGCGAAGCGATCGAAATGCTCGAGGACGAGCAGTTCGATCTGGTGCTCATGGATATGCACATGCCGGTGATGGACGGCCTCGCGGCAACACGCGCGATCCGCGCGCGGGCCGATCAGCTGGGTGAGATACCCATCATCGGCCTGACCGCGAGCGCAATGGATAAAGATCGCGAAAGCTGTCTTGCAGCCGGCATGTCGGCTTTCGTCGCGAAACCTTTCGGTCTGCGCGAATTGAGCGCGGCCATGGCGGGCTTTGAACGGCAGGCGGCCGAACGACACGGATCAGATGGAATCGGCACTTAGGGTCTCGGGACACGAGGCCCATAACAAAGGAGTGATATTGATGAGCAAGAACGGATCGGACTTCGATCGCGAAGAGCGCCTGCGTTTCGCGCAGGTCTCGGGAAAAGACTGCGAGACGTTGCGGCAATTCTGGACAGTCGTGAAGCCCAACCTTCCGGCTATCCTCGACGAGTTCTATAACCATTTGGCAAGTGTGCCTTCCCTTACGAAGATTTTGTCGGGAAGCTCAACCTCCCGCCTAAAGGATGCGCAATCGAACCACTGGGCACGGTTGTTCGCTGGTACGTTCGACACGGCGTATATGGAAGGCGTCTATGCGGTAGGCGTGGCGCATACCCGGATCGGGCTGGAGCCGCGCTGGTATATCGGCGCCTACAAGCTGGTTCTCAACCGGCTGATCGAGTTGGCCCTGAAGCAGTATCGCTGGAATCCTGCGCAACAGCGCGACACGATCCGTGCCGTCAACACGGCGGTCATGCTGGATATCGATCTGGCCATCAGCGCCTATCAGGACGCGGCCGAACGATCCAAGCTGCAACAGACGCAGATGATCGTCGCCAGCATCGGCGAAGGTCTGGAAGCATTGGCCAGGGGCGACCTGACACACCGCGTCGACGCCGAGCTCACCGGCGCTTTCGCCAAGCTAAAAGAGGATTTCAACTCTGCCGTTGCGCGGGTGCAGGAGGCCATGAAAAACGTGCTCGCCAGCACGGGCGGGATCAGCACGGGCGCCGGCGAAATCTCGCAAGCGGCCGACGATCTGTCGCGACGCACCGAGCAGCAGGCGGCGAGCCTCGAAGAAACCGCAGCCGCGCTCGAAGAGATCACCGCCACCGTCAACAAGACCGCACACAATGCCAGGGAGGCGAGCGGCATCGTCGGCGCGGCGAAATCCGCGGCCGAAGATGGCGGGCGGGTGGTCGAGACCGCGATCAAGGCGATGGGCCAGATCGAGCAATCCTCGAAGCAGATCACCGATATCATCGGCGTCATCGACGAAATCGCCTTCCAGACGAATTTGCTGGCGCTCAATGCCGGCGTCGAAGCGGCCCGTGCCGGCGATGCGGGCAAGGGCTTCGCGGTGGTGGCGAGCGAAGTGCGCGCGCTGGCCCAGCGTTCGAGCGAGGCGGCAAAGGAGATCAAGACGCTGATCAAGGCATCAAGCGAGCATGTCGGCGCCGGCGTGAAATTCGTCGGCGAGTCGGGCGAGGCCCTGAAACGCATCGTCGAACAGGTGGTTCAGATCAACACCCTCATGAACGAGATGTCGCAAGCCGCCCAGCAGCAATCGACCGGTATCCAGGAGGTCAATACGGCGGTATCCCAGATGGACCAGGTGACGCAGCAGAACGCCGCCATGGTCGA
>JBAVOL010000124.1:0-22975 GCA_049692035.1 Rhizomicrobium sp. | reverse complement strand
CCGCACGCACCGTCGAAGCCCTCGAAGCAGCTGTCGCGAATGCTCTGCAAACCTTCGTACCCGCCGAATGCGCCAACTTCTTCGCCCATGCAGGTTACGACTTGGATTAACGGGAATCTGCTCTAGGTGTAGCCGGTGACGAGATTGACGTTGGTGTCGGTGAACGAGGTCGCGAGCCCCGCCCAGATTGGCGACGCCGCGCTGAACGGCTCGCTCGTCCCGCTCGCACGGTAGACGGCGTAGGCGACGACATTGTCGATTGCCGGGTTGGCGCTCCAGGAAAGAATAACCTGCGACGACTGGACTATCCCTTCGAACCCGGTCGGCTCCGTTGGCGTACCCGCGCTGCCGGCGCCGAAGCTCGCGCCGCTCGGCACGAATGCGTAGGTCGTGACAGTGCTCAAATCCTGCGCCGCCTGGCCGAACACGTTGAACGACTGGAACTTCAGATAGAGCGTCGCGCCAATATATTGCGCCGGCAACGCGTATCGCAGCGTCGTACCGAGTTCCCCCGTCACATCGAACAGCGTGAACTGATCTCCCACATTGTGGGCTTCGGCGCCGGTTCCATAAAGCCCGCGCTCCAGATAGGTCAGGTTCGCGGTATAGGTTCCGGTCGCCGACACCGCGCCGAAGGCGAGCATCTCGCCGGCGGCGGAAAGCACTTCGTCTCCGCCCGACGATGTGGGCGGCGGCGCGATCCACGATAGCGTCGTGTAATTCTGCGCATTCACGTCGCCGACGCTCGGATAGATGCCGTGGCTCTGCGTCGCGTCGACGGCGAGCGTATCGGTGGTGTCCGGATTCGCGCCCGCATGGGCCGCCAGCGCCGCCGTCAGCGTGCCTTGCAATGCCGGCTTGGACAGCGTGCCGATTTGCGAAAAATTGGTGCCGTCGAGCGACAGGAACACATTGGCGCCGCCCCAGTTCGCCCCGCCCGATGCCGCGATCAGGACAACCGACTGGCCTTGCGCGAAAGTCGAGGCGGGCTCGCACACCGCCGGGATGTTGACCGAGCCGGGATCGACATTGGTGTTGACCGTCGTCGCGATCGTCGCCGGCGGCGTGTTGGTGGTGAAATAGGTGCCGATGCCGGCGGGCAATTCCTCGGCGAGGAAGGAAAGGACGCCGTCGTCGTCTTCGTCGACGGTGCGGATGCGCACCGGGAATTCGGAAAGCCCGATATTCGGTTCGGTGAGCGTCACGATCGAGCCCGGGAGCAGGCAGATGTAGCGATAGGAGAGTTTGAACTTATAGGTGTTGCGGATATAGGCGGCGCGCTTGCCGACGAGCTGCGCCACGATGGCACCCACTGCGGGATTGCAGATTTCATCGGCCTGCGTGCTCGAATCGTCGCGCAGGCCATATTTGGCGACGAGATATTGGTCCTTGTATTCGACCGGGTTCGACACATAGCCGCGGGAACGGTCGGCGATTTCGAGCACGGTACGGTTGTAACAATCGGCAGGGTCCTGGCGGTTCACCTCGACCGGAACGTCGCCGATGAAGTCGCCAAGCTGCAGATTGTAGGCCGCCGCCAGATCGGGCGTGTAGCTGCAGCCGTTGCCCGAAATCGCGCTGTCGCCGAGCGGCAGGAACTGGATCTGTGTGCCGTTCCAATAAATCCAGCTGTTCGAAAGTTGCGCCCAGCGGTCGAGAATGTCGGTCGCCTTTTCCTGTGCGGTCAGGCACGGCGAGAAATAGAGTCCCTGCGCGGACTGGTATTCGCGGAACGCGGTCATGTCGGCGAGGTCGGTGAGGGAGAAGCCCATTCCATAAATCGTGTTGGTCAGAAAGTCCGGGATGACATCGGCGAACGAAACATCGACGCCCGGCGTGTTGACGTTGTTGGTCGGATTGGTCCAACCCGCGGCGGTCAGCGTGTTGGTGAAGCCGTTCAGCCGCTGCAGCTCGAAGCCGTAATCGGGCACGCTCGCCGAGGAACCCAGATTCATGTTGGGCGAGCAGACGTAAGCAGTGTCCATGTAGGCGAGCGCCTGATCAGGATAATTTGTCATGACATAGGACCAGGGCGCCTGCGACGCCGTGCCCGACACGAAAGAAAGGCCGAGCGCCGCCAGCGTCGTGGTCGTGGTGGTGGACGACGGGCCCCACACATTCACCGGCGACGACATCACGCCTTCGCCCATCGCGAGGATCACGGCCGCCGAATAGGTGTAGCCCGTCGTTTTGCCGCCGCCCCCTTTGCCGGCGCTTTGCGCGTAGGATTTGAAATCGTTGTACCAGATGCAATTCGGGCTGATGCGCCTCTGGCCCCAGAACAGCGTGACCGGAATGTCGAGCTGCGAGGTCGAGACCTGCAAATCCGAATAGCGGATGATGTTCTTGGTATTGGTGGCGCCGCCGCCGATGAGTGCGCCCATGGGTTACGCGCCCTTCCTCCAAACATCGTAATAGCGCACCGGCCTGGGCCACTCGCGTGAATTCAGTGCGACATAGCACAACGGATGTTCGTCGAGACGCGAGGTCAGGCACATTCGCGCATGGCTGTAGGCGTGCACGACTTCTTCGCTGTTGATCAGGATTGCGCCATGGCTGAAGCAGCGGCCGAACTGCCAGATCACCACATCGCCGAGCCGCGGAGATTCCACGCGCTGGCCGCCAAGCTTGTCCTCCACCCATTCGAGAAAGCGCTCGCGGCTCTTGTGCAGATGCCAGCGCGCCGGATAAGGCCGGGGATCGAACGGCGCGAGGCGCCCGGTGTCGACATAGCAGCGCACCAGCAGCATGGCGCAATCCACCGCACCGTCCGGGCCCTTGATGTCGGCGCAATCGCGAAACGGCGTGCCGACCCAGGACAGGCCTTCGCGCACGATCGCGGCACGGCCGGCGGCTTCTTCGGGTGTCGCAAAGACGTGTTCCTGGGGGCCGTGCGGGGACGGCACGATGACGGTGCTGCCCCTAATTTCGATCATGGTCCACCATTGTTATGGCCCGGATCGACCGGGCCACCCATCACGCGAGCGTCCGCGAGCGATCGAGTCTCATGTCACGAGATGGCCGGCTCGCGCTGACGCTGACCGGCCATGACAGGTTAGAACGTCGTATCCGGCGGCGGCACAAAGTCGAACGCGCGGCGGTGCTGCAGGTTGCCGTAGGTGTTCTTGCAGGTGTTCAGCGTCTTGTCGCAGCCCTGCTGCGCGGTGAAATTGTCGCCCGGGTTTGGAATTTCATAGAGCGGGTAAGCGAGGTTCAATCCTGCGCTGTCGCCATTCATGATCGTGCGGCTCTGGCCCGAACACGGCCCGCTGGTGAAGGTGATGACCCCGTTGGCATAGAGCGCGTAATTGGCCGGCGCCGTGCCGCTCCATGGAATGAACGCCGGCGACGCATCGGCGCCAACCTCGTATGCCGCCGCATAGCTCGCCGCGTCGAGTCCGCAATTGAGGTCGCAGAAATTATGGCTGCAGCCGATCTGATAGACGTTGCGCGGCGCGTATTGGTCGAGAAGGTTGTTCTTGCCCTTGCAGGCCAGCGTGACCTTGGTGCCGGTAATGCTGATTCCGCCGACCACGCCGCCGAACAGGGGAAGCGCGCCGAGCGTTGACGTATTGCCCGGCGCCGTCATGTAGGCGCGGCTCAGCAACATCGTCGCGCCGTCGAACAACCCGTTATGCAGCTGTTGCTTGATCTGGGCGCCGCCGTTGAAGCCGCCATTCAGCGCCCGCAGATAGACGTCGAGCGACGGCACCTGCATGGTGTTGGAGAGGCTCCATTTGGAGCGCGTCAGCCACGGATTCTGCGAAATATAATCAGCCCCCTCATATTCGATATCGCTGTCGAAGGCCGCCCAATAGAAATTGGTGACCCCGTCGATCAGCGTGAACTGGAACAGATCGGCCGACCACAGCGGCACGCCGCCTTCGAGCGCGGTGGCGAGGGCTGACGAACATGAGCGCAAGATTGACATGACATTACCCGCCCGATGGTGTCATTTCCGCAAAAAGCGGAAACCCAGTCCGCGATCCCCTCGTACGCGGGGACCAGCGAGCGCAAGAGAATCATTCAGCGCGCCGACGCGCGCTGGCTGGGTCCCCTTCCCTCGCTACGCTCGCCGGGGATGACACGCTTTGTTGTTCAAGCTCCCGGCCGACAGCTCTTGATGCTCACCTTCTGCAACAGCCACAGACGGTCCATGAACTTCTCGAAGGTGTTCGTGTTGTCGGGAAACTTGCAGTAGTAGAAATACGAGAAATCCATGGTGATCGGGACGCCCAAGCCCGGCGCGGTAGCGAAGGTGATCGTCTGGTTGAGCGGTGTCGCGGTGTCGAGCGTCCAAATGGAGGACGGCTGGGCGATGTTGCCGAGGCGAACAAGGATCGGTTTCGTCGTGTCGATTTGTCCGACCGGCTCGGATGCGATGTAACCGTTGGCGCCGAAACTGCGCTGAATCGGTCCGAATGTCGTCGTCGTGCCGTCGCCGGTGCCAATCTGTTGCGCCGCGATGAAGTGATCGTCGCTGTTCCTGAACAAAAACCGCCCGATACTGCCGCCCGTCTGGAGGAAGAACCCCATCATGGTTTTGAATTCGAGGCTCGCCGAAACCCAGAACCAACGGTCGCGCAGGAAGTCGTAGGTCAGCTCGAAATTGTGCAGCGGATATTGCGCGAACGCCAGATCGATATCGGCGCCGGTCGGCGTCGTCTCGGTCTTCATGTTGAAGAATTCGGGCGACCATTTCTGGCTCCAGCCGAGGCCGGGAAGAACGGACGCGTCGGGGTAGATCGGCAGGGTCATGGAGAAGGTTCGCCAATAGCGGGTGGCGAATGGCGAGTGGAGCCCAGGCTTCGCATCCGAGCTTCCCCATTCATCATTCGCACCTCGCGGGTTTCCTCAAAATTTCAGCCTGCCGTTGCGAACCATGCCCTGGATAAGACCGGCGAACGCGTCCTGCGCATTCGAAAGTTCTTCCATGGCGTTCTTCGGAATCGTCCCGGTAAGAGCAGGCGAAAAGTGAAAATGATTGATCGTGTCGCCCGCGGCGCCCGCCGGAAAGCCGCGGCCGGCACCGGAAATGATGGAACGAAAATCGCTCGCCTCGCTGGCGTTCAGGATCGTCTCGCCCTTGTGAACCCGAGCGATGGTGTCGTGCGGCAGTTCCCATGCACCCTTGTCGAACGAATCGAACGCCATGACGCCGGCGAAGGCCGCCGCCGCGGCGATCGGCGCTATGAGCCATCCGATCAGAGGAATTTGCGCCGCCGAGGAATAGACGCCGGCTGCGGCCGTTCCCGCATCGCTGGCGATGGTGGAACTGTTCGCCGCCGTCTGTGCGGCCTTGCCGGCCGCCGCGCCCGCGCTCGTCGCTGCCATGCGCGCGGTAACGCCTGCGGCCGTCGCGCTCGTCTTCTGCGTCTCGCCCAGCAAATGGACAAGCAGACCGCCCTGTGCCGTGGTCTGGTCCGATTGAAGTCCAAGCGCGTTGTAGAGCAGATGCGTCGTATAATATTTGAGATCGTTGCCGATCTCGCTTTCCAGGAGTCGAAGCCCGATCTGTCCGAGGTCGACGGCGAGGCCCTGGCGTTTCGACAGGATGTCGCCGACCAGGCCGCTTTCCGCGTTGGCGATTTCGCCCACGACGCTTTGCCAGGATTGCAGCTGTTTCTGGTTTTCCTCTTGCGCGTCGCGTGTTTGTTCGCGATTGAGCGCGGCAAGATCGAGATTCAATTGCGAATGAAGTTCCCGGATCTTGTTGATGTCTTCGACGCGCTGCGCCAGCGACGCATCCTGCGCATGTTCGTCGTCGCGCAACGCCTGCTCGTTCAGCGCCTCTTCCTGGCTCGTGAGCCGCGCAAGGACATCGTATTTCTGCTGCACCGTAATCTTGTGGGCCTCGACTTCCTCGTCGAGTTCCTGCTTTTTCGCATCGAGCGATTGCCTGGCGAGCGCGACGCTTGTGGCGAGATCGCTTCGCCTGATCTGTGCGATCTGGGCGGCGGCATTCCTTTCAAAAGACACTTCCTGTTCGCATTGCGCGCGCATGGCCTCGGCCGCCGCGCGGCTCGCCGCTGTCTGTGCACGAGAAGCATTGCCCGCGCTCGAGAAGACATTGGCCATTTGCGCCCCGGCGGCATTGACACTCGCGGCGAAGGCGCGCGTCTGCGCGACTGCCGCGGCAAAGCCCTGGGCAAGGCCGGTGGTGTCGGCCTTGATCGCGATCGAAAGACCCGCACTGCTCATTCGTATTCCGTTTCCTCGACGATATTGCGGAAGGTTGCCTCGGACGTCTCGCCGGCCACCGGTTTCGCTGCTCCCTTCCAGCCGAATGCGCGCAATAGAAGGGCAATCGCTTCATTGAGCGGCGGCGTGCGTTCCCATTGCCGGTTCATCGCTTCGAGCCGCGGAACATTCATGTGCTCGTCGATATATTCCCAGGTCCATCCGGTACGGGCGATCAGCGTCGCATAAAGCGCGTCCCAGTCGACCGGACGAGGCTGACCGCCCTCTATTCCCCCGCGCGGGAAAACCCCGAAGCGCCGAGAATCGCGGGCAGCACGATCTTGATATTCGCCATGTCGAGCAGCTCTTCCAGCCCGTCTTGCGTCAACTGCGGATAGTTTCGCCGCATCGCCGCAAGAATGAGCGCGACTGATCTATCGATCTGCTCGCTCGAAAGCGGAACGCCCGTCGTCATGGCGGAGATCGCATCCATATGTTCGCGAACGGCTTTGAAATTGAGCGGCGGCACGACGTATTTCTCGCCGCCCAATTCGATTTCGATTCCGGAGATTTTCCCATGCGCTATCGCTTCGCTATTTGAGCGCTCTGTCATCCCAACTCCCTTAGCTTTCTGCGGTCGAACGCCTCGATGCGGATGTTCTTGAATCTGGGCAGGACATCAAGGTCGATGCGGTCGAGATAAAGGTGCACCAGCGCACCGTTTGCGCGGATGGCGCCGACGTCACGAAAATCGCGGACCGGCTGGCACCGCGCGATGCAATAGGACGCGATCTTGTCTGCGACATATTTGATATCGACCACGATCTCGGATTTCGTGCGCCGGAACGCGCTCATCACCTCGCCGAGCGCGACCCCATTGGCGAGGTTGCGGACGATCAGACAGCGTTCCTGTGCGCGTGGTGTGGAGTTCATGTTGCGCATCCGAAGATTACCACAGAGGCGGTGAGACAGTGAGAAGAAGGGGTTGCGCACTCCGCGCGCTTAAGCAGCCCACCGGTCCCTGCAGAGCAGGGCCGGAGGATAAACTCCGCGGTAACGCATAAAAAGCGCGCCATAATCTTCTCTGTGTCTCACCGTCTCTGTGGTGAATTTTCTACGTATATTCCGCCATGCTGATCGTCCCCAGCGTGTCCGACGCGTCGGTCGCCGCCTGGAAGGTGAGCTTTGGCGCCGAGAACGCGTCCTGGCCGGCCGAGTCGTCATAGGTGTCGGCGAGCACATTGTTGAGCGTGACGATTTCCTGGGTCGCCTGATAGGTACGCATCAGCACGGCCGTAAACGGATTGGGGCAGCCCTGCAGGTAATTGCCGAGCGTCACGGTCTCGCCGCTGGAGAGGCTCGCATATTCGTAACTGGTCTTGACGGCGACACCGCTGTCGGCGGACGCGAAACTATAGGTGCCGGCGCTCACGCTATATTGGCCCTGAATGGGCGCAGCGGCGACGCAGACCAGTGGCTGGCCGGTCGCGGCGTATTTGACGCCGAGATCGCGGGTGAAACCGGCATGGTTGACGACCTGCAGCGTATAGGGCGATGCGCTCGCAACGCTGCCCGTCTCATCCAGCGCGATGTTGGTTTCGCCGGACGCAGCAGTTCCGTTGAGGAACAGATCGCTCAGCGTGCGCAGGCTCAACGCTTCCATTTCGAGCGTGCCTTTGACGCTCACCGCGCCGCGACCGAGCGCCCTGGCATAGACGCCGGCACCTTGCGCGGCCTTGACCTGGCCGTTGAACGACAATGCCGATGCCTTCGCGAGCGCCATGCGGATCGGCGTCGGATTGGCGATGTTCGGAATGCCCCAGATCGCGCCGGGGCCGAATGCGAGCTGCATGAATGGTACTCCTTTGTTGGGAAATCGATTGGACCGAGGGGGCCCCCGCGGTCCCAGTGACCTCACCCGCTGACGAGAATCTCCACCGGGATATAGGCGACGCCCTGGGCCTGGTCGGTGGTGACGCCTTCGATGATATTGACCTCGCCGTTGATGCGCGCGTGATAGGCGACGAAGTTTCCATTCGCATCGAACAGCTGAAGACGTCCGCTCGACTCACAGGCCGGCGGTTCGAGCGCTGCGAAGATATTCGCGATCAGCGCGTTCAAAAGGGGCGAGATCGGCTGCGACGCATCTTCCTCGCGGCAATAGACGACGAATTCGGCTTTCGCGGTGATAACCGGAGCACCATTCGCGCGCCATTGATATTGGACGGTCTGCCCCGGAGGCTCGACCTGGAACAGGCAGGGCTGTAATTCGGCAGGCACGTCCGCCCAATGGCGCCAGCGGCGCGAAACAGTGACGAAGCCGGCAAGGCCGTCGACCAACGCGAACAAAGCGGCAAAGACCGGTTCGGGCGGGCGATAGAACATCGTCGTCACTCTCCGTTCGCGGCCATGGCATCCCGAAGCGCTGCGGCGATGGCGTCGCTTCGCTCCGCGAGCGACGAACGCAGATAAGACCGCTGCGGGATCACAACGTCATGCGCGCGCGCACGGGCCGCGAAAACCTGTTCGCCCTTGATTTCGAAGGCGAGCGCCTTCGCCCGTTCGGCCACGATTTCCGGCAAATGCACCGTGCCGCCATATTCCTGGATCGCGGCGTAAGGAATGCCTTCGACCGCGACCGTCGCATGCGCGACGTCGCCATCGATTTCGATATTCGCCGTCACGGCATCGCGCAGCCGCCCCGAGCGCACCTGCAACACCTCGCCGCTCAGCTTTTCCTGCACACGCGCCTTGAGCGCCGCGGCCTCGACGGTCAACGCCGTTTTCACCGCGGCGAAGAGACTTTGATGTGCACGCGAAAGCCGCGCAATCGTGGCCGCGTCGCCCGCAACTGTCAGGCTGACGGCAACCATCAGACGGGCACCACGCGCCGGTAGGGCGCCAGCGCCGCCGCCACAAAATCGGGCAGGCTCTTGACGACATAGGACACGGACACCTGCCCGCCCGCCGATTTCGTCTGTTCGCCGACGCGCCCCATATAGGCGTAGCGTTCGGCAATCCATTCGATCACGGCCTGTGCAACATCGGCCGGCGTGTAGCTGTAGGACAGCAGCAGATTCGCGCCATTATCGGCGGCGGCAAACAAATAGCGGCCGGGATTTTGGGGATCGAGAGCGTATTGGCCGGCATTCACCGTCCCCGTAACGCGCGACAGCACCGCGCCGTTCGCATAGGCAACGCCATCGTCCTGAATCCACGGACCGAAACTTTGCGCGACGCTTACGGCATATTGCGTGCCCGACGGGGCGATCGTTTGCGGCTCGCTTTGCACCGCATAGCCGGCGCGATAGGCGATTTCGATGTTCTGCCGGCCGCGCGTGAACGCATAGCCCTGCAGTGCCAGTTCCTGCAGACATCCGGGCGGCATGCCGTTCCAGGGTTGCAGCGACCAGCCGGGCATCATTCCCCGCGGCCAGGCAAGCTGGGGAACGGCATAATCGTCGATCGCGACATCCTCGACCGACACCACCGGCCATTCGCCCAGCAACAGGCTTTGACCGCCGGTGCCGCTGCGCACTTCGTCGACAGTATGAAGCGCGAAGGCCGGACGCTGGAGCCAGGCATAGACCAGGCGGCTCGCGCGCGTGATGAGGTTCGCGAGCAGTCCGTCGTTCGTCGTGGTCGCCGCGTCGGACGGCGTTTTGTAAATCCACGCCTTCACATCGGCGAGCGTGACAAGATCGGGTGCGGCCATGGCTTAACCTTCCTGCGCCTGGATTTTCACGACTGCTTCGCGCAACGCGTCATTGCTCAGCGTGATGGGATTGCCGCCGCCACGTACGCGAATGAAGGCGATCAGCTCTTTGCGCGACATCGCAGCAACCGGCACACGAGCGCCTTGCGCCTCGGGATTTTTCGCGCGAAAGCCATGGGCGGCGAGTTCACTTGCCGCGTCGTCGGACACCTCGACCGTGCCGTCTTCGGCGATATCGAGCACGCATCCGCGCCAGGACGCGCGATGAGGGGCGGTCAATTTGGGCATGATTGGACTTTCACGAAGTTCCATTCTCGGAAAAAATCTTGTCATCCCCGGCCGAGTGAGCGGAGCGAAACGAGGGGAAGGGGACCCAGGTGATTGAGCAGCACCATTTTTCGAATTTGAGTGCCGCGCTTATTTCGGAACCACCACGCAGCGCGCGTGGACCTGGGTCC
This sequence comes from Rhizomicrobium sp., assembly GCA_049692035.1. Lineage (GTDB taxonomy): Bacteria > Pseudomonadota > Alphaproteobacteria > Micropepsales > Micropepsaceae > Rhizomicrobium. Next base: position 12,622 of record JBAVOL010000124.1, on the reverse strand, counting down.
CCTTCCCTCGCGCTGCCGTTGCAGCGCTCGCCGGGGATGACACGCTTGGAAATATTGTGCTCAGCAGAATCGGGCGGGCGCGGAGGCGGGGGGAGAACCTCCGCGCCCTCATCGGCATGCCGGGACGTGCGTCAACCGTTGCCGATATTGGTGATGATCCCCATCGCGAATTGCGCGTAGACCGCGAGCACTTCTTCGGCATAGATGCCGTATTCGCGCCGCCGCGTGCGCAGTGGCCAGTCGACGCGATAATAGTCGCGCCTGGTGATCACTTCGGCGACATTGGGCACTTCGTTCGACTGGTACCATTCGGGCAGGCGCTCGCAATAGGCAAACAGCGTGCCGGGCGCGAGGTCGGGATGCGGCACGATCGGAATGGTCTGCCCGTCGCCGTCGAACGGGTTGTAGTAATATTTGATCTGCCCGCCCGCCGTGATCGCATAGGGCTCGCCCGGCGTCGCCGCAACGTCATAACGCAACAGCGGCCCCGACGCATTCGACAGCACCTTGTTGGTGATGTTCTTCTGTTCCTGCGAACTCACGAAGATGACCGTTGGCCCCAAGCGATAGTTGTCCCACATGCTTTGCAGCAGCGTATCGATCTCGACGATCGAACCGCGCCCCGAGGCGGTGAGCGGCGTGCCCACGCCATTGGCGCCCGTCGGCTGGACCGTAACCGTTCCGCCGTTGAAAGCATTGGTGAGAAAGCCGTCGAAAGCGAGCGTCGGATTGGTGGAAGCGTCGGCCGTGACGCTTGTTGCCGCCTGACGGCCGCCGGCGAGCGGCGCATTGAAATAGGCGCAATTGATCGTGGTAATCGCCTGCAACGTCTCCGAACCCGCCGTACCGACGAACCACGCATAGGCGAGCGCACCGCCGATCGGCACGACGCTGGCGGCAAGGCCGTGGCCCGCGGCAACGGCAAGGGTTGCGTTGGCGGATCGATTGGAATTGCCGCCGTTGAGCGTGTAGCCCTGCCCGTCCATGCCGGTGATGGATTTCGACGGCGTGAAGCCCGCCGCCGCGTTGCCCTTGCAATTGAGCCAGCCTTCCGCCGTGAGGCCGACGACGATCACCGACCAGGTTTGCGCCGGCAGCGTGGAGTTTGCATCGGCGGGCGCCGAGAGCGTCGGTGTCGTGGGCGTGCCGAGCGCGAGGCTCGCGTTGCCGGCAAGCAGGCCCGTCTCTTCCTTGCGCATCGTCTTCTGCAACAGGCGCATCGAAACGGTGGCGTTCAGATCTTCGAAGCCCTCGCCCGCCGATTCGGCTTCGAAGGTCAGATAATCCTCTTCGCCGAGGGTGACATAGGCCGCGGATTGGTCGGACATCGTATACGACATCGCCGCCGAGCGCTGGCCTTCCGGAATCCAGCCCATCGCGTCGTAGCCCGAACCGGTGAGCGCGGTGACCTGCTTCCAGTGCGCGGCGGTACCATAGCCGGAAGGCCGGCCGACGCGCGGGGTCATGTTCCTGAGCTTGGTCACGATCGGATAGAGATTCTTCGCCGGCGCCTGAAGATCGTAGAAGGCAAGGCCGGTGCCGGTGGTGACGGATTTGTGCAGATCGACGCGGCCATTGGCGAGCGCGTTCTTCATCAGCGTCATCGTTTCGGCGGTGATGTTCATGGTGGATGTCCTTTCAGTAATGGTTAGAGCGCATGCGGGCGAGACGCCCGCGGTCCCAGGTTGGCTAGCCCGCCACCGGATTGCGCAGCGCGAGCTTGGTCAGAAGATGCGCACGCTGGTCGGCGGGAAGCTGTTGCAGATGACGCTGGAAAGCGGTGAGAGGATCGCAGGAAACGCTGTTCGCTCCGCCCAAATCCTGCGCTTTCGAGACGAGGACCGTTTTCATCACCGGGCCGCCCGGCATGGGCTGCGCCTCGATATGCTCCAGGCGCTTGTTCAAATCTTCGAGCCGCGCCGATACCGCGTCGATCCTGGGCGCGACGACTGCAAGCATCTTGCGCAACGCGCTGCCCGAAACACCACGCGCAACGGCAATTTTGGCCGCATCACCGTCGTCGGCATCATCGTTATCATCATCATCGGCAGTTTCGTCGGCGCCGTCATCCGGTTCATCGTCATCCGGCTCGTCATCGCCATCGGCCTGATCGTCTTGATTGTCATCGCCGGCCAGACCTGCGGTTGCCTGTTCGACCAGCGATTTGAGAACGACGACCAGATTTGCGATATGCGCCCTGAGCGCATCCGGCATGGAAGTATCGCCGCCTGCCTGGTTCAGCGCTTCGAGCGTGGACGACAGATCGTCGATGATCAGCGCGAGTTGCGAGACATCGCCAAAATCCTTGGCAAGACGCGTGAGCCCCGCAGCTTTTCCCGCGGCAAGCGGCGGACCGTTGCGATCGATTTTCGCTTTCCACGCCGCCACGATGCGCGCCTTGATCTTTGCGATCTCGTCGTCGCCATAAGGCTTCTGGTTCTTCTCGTGATGGATATAGGCCCAGGCGGCGCGGATATGAGCTTCCGTGTCGAGCGGATAGCGCTTCTTGCCGTCGCGCTGATAGCCGGGATCTGCGAATTCGAGCGTGTCGCGGGAAATGTCGCGCTCGGCGTCCTTGAATTTCCGCAGTTCGATCGTGCCATCCGCCTTCAACACTTCGAAGGTTGCCGACGGGATGCAGGGATGGTCGACCAGCGAAACTTCCATCGGCTGCGGCGTATAGCGCGTGAGCGCGGGCTGATCGGGATCGCTCCAGCGCTTCACATAGCGGCCGCCCATCGAGAAGCCGGTATAGACGCCCTCCAGAACTTTCTTCCATTCGGCATCGTCGACAACCTTCGCCACCGTTGCGATGCGCCTGGCGTCATCGTCGAAGTGGATCTGGTCGAGCTTGCCCGCCGCTACGCTGCCATGCATGGCGCGAAGGTTGCCGACGCTCTTGCCGTTCGAGGCTTTGGCAATTTCCGCGGACCACGCCTCGAACATCGGCTTCGCGGATTGGTAATCCATGATCTCGCCCGCGTGATCGGGAATCTCCTCGGCGATGGTGCCGGTGACGAGCCGTCTGGCGATGTCGATCTTGGTGATGGGAATGAACAGATGGAAATCCATCGGAGACTCCGTTGGCGAGGGATAGATATCGTGATCGTCTTGAAACACAGCATGATCGCTTTCCTCCCCCGTTTACGGGGCAGGTGGCACGCACGAAGTGCGTGACGGAGGGGGTGCCTCAGCTTCAGAGTTTCCCCTTGATTTCGCTCTCGATCCAATCGAGCACGTCGTTCAGGCACCGGTAGACGTCATCATTCAAAACACGAACGGTTCGCCAGCCCTGTCGCTTCATGTATGCCGCGCGAACGTGATCGTGGTCGAGCTCCGCCTCCGAACTGTGCGTCGCGCCGTCGACTTCGATCACCACACGTGCTTCCACGCATGCGAAATCGGCGATGTAACGCCCAATTGGGTGCTGCCTGCGAAATTTGTGCGTGGGATGTCGTCTAAGGCGCGACCAAAGAATGGCCTCGGCGTTGGTCAATTTACGGCGAAGCTCTTTTGCAAATTTGCGCGACTTCTTCGTAGCACTCCGCATCACCCCCTCCGTCGCCCCGGATCAAATCCGGGGCGCCACCTCCCCCGTTTACGGGGGAGGAAAAGCAGAGGCTACATTTCAAACATCTGCATTCCTTGTTCGATTTGTGTCGGTTTGTAGCGCGACCGTTTCATCCCCGTTTATGAGCGAGGTGCCGACCCCGGCTTTATGCCGGAGGAGACGGAAGGGGGGCTCTCGCCGCCCACCCCACCCTCGACCGGCACATAGCCGCTCCCCGTCGCCACCATCAGTTTGTCTCCGCCGGGCAGGGACACGAGGCCGCGGGCCAGGCGCACTTCGTTGATGGTACGGATGCCCGCCTTCACATCGGCGACATCGATCGCATCGGCGGACGCGGGATCCATTTCGCGATCGTCGATCCAGACGAATTCGAGATCGGGGAAGCCCAAATGGCGCTGCAGGATAATATCGAACAGCCGCTTGAACCAGTTGAGCACCGGCCCGAGCCCTTCCTCGACCGCCTGCTCTTTCGCGGTTTCGGCGGTGGCGCGATTGACCTGGGACACGAAAGGCTGCGGGCTGATCGAAAAGCAGAAGCAAACGATGCGGGCGAGATATTCGTCGAACGCGTCCTTCAGCACGATATCCTTGAGCGGTACGTATTTCGTGCCGTCCGGCACCCAGGTGCCGTGGCGGCGTTCGCGCAAATTCCCCGAGAACAACGAATCCCAGAATTTCTGCCACACATTGATCTGATCGGCGCTCCACCCCGACGGCGCGGTGAAGATCGCATCGGTCAGATTGCCGTCGGTGTAGAAGGCGAGCTGATGCAGCGAGCGGCGCGTGATGATGTTGGCGGTCATGACGATCTGCTCGACCGGCGATTGGCCATAGACATGACTGGGGCGCTTGTTGCGCGGGTAATAAATGAGTTCGTCGCTCGTGAGCGAAATACCGCCGCTTTGCGCGAAATCGGCCGCCGGCACGCCATGCAGAATCTGCTGATAGGCGACATCGGGCGCCTGGGGCGTGCGGCCCCACGCATCGATGCGCGGCGCGATCGTGGTGCCGTCGATGATCTCGAACGCGCAAACCCTCCCCTTGCGGTCGCGGCGCTTGTAGAGCGAGGTCGCATCGGTGACGAACATCTCTTCGGCGATCTGGCGCGTCCATTGCGCGAAATCATGCTCGCCATCGGGAAAGGCGAACAACGCTTTCGCGGCCGCGATTGCGCCGGCGAAAGACGAGGCTTGCGGGCGTGCGCCGGCAGCGGTCTTACGGGGGCGGATATCCCAATCCTGCGCCTCGATCTGATCCTTGCGCGTCTCGATGACGAGGCGGAGAATATCGCAATTGTCGGCGAGCGCGCGCAGATCGGCAAACCCGACCGGCTCATACGCACGCGGCGTGTATTGAAGATTGTAGCCGGTCGGATAATCGAAGCGGCGTCCGGCTGTTTCCGGCGGCGCCATCGGCGCCAGCGGCTGCGACGGCCCGAACCAGGTCTGCGGCGTAACGCCGGTGATCGCATAGCGCACGCCTTCGACGAGGCGGGCAACGATGCTTGAGGGGATGGCGCGCGTGCGGGCGCCGGATTGTTCGGTCAATGCCATCAGGCTGTACTCCAATTACACCGGCAATACGTCGGAGCGCGGGCGTCTCGCCCGCATTGGAAGAGTCTGCTCAGGTGGTGAAACAGCAAGACACCGGAAACGCTCTCGCAGATTTAGTGAAAGATGCGGGCGGGACGCCCGCGGTCCGACGTGATCGTGTTGACGGGGCGACTATCCTTTTTTGGTTGAGCTTGTGGTCAACACGTCTTTCACGGGTCAAACATCGCGTGACCGACTGCATAGGCCGGCATACGTGGAATAATATGCTTCCTGACGAAATCGAGTTTGAAACGGAGTGAATTCACGAAGTTCGCAACCTCTGGAATCGCAACCGGATAGATGTTGTCGAATTTCTCGCTGTTCATCATCGCGGAAATCCACTCGTCGATGATTTCGCAATAGCCCTCCAGGACGCCCTGCGGAGTGTCGTTCGGCTTGACGACCATGTGGCACGAGGTCAGATCGCCAACGACAACCCAAAGCCGATCATCCTTTCCTCGAGCCTTGCCATCGAACTCGATCAGGAAGAGCGCGATGATGCCCACTACTCCGCCTGCAAGATGGATGGCCCTGATCGGGGGACACCACGGATGGGAGGTAATGAACTCACGGGCTGCAGTGGTCATTTCATTGAGGGCCCCCGTGTTCTCTTCGTCACCGCCAATGATGTGATCAACCGGGGTCACCATTGCCACCTCCGCTCCCGATGATATTCAGTCGCGCTTTTGGCCTCGCGAATCCAACACGTCCCGGCTTCCGACAAAGTGTGATCGGTCAAATCCTCGCATTGCTGATGCATGGCGGCGCCCATCAAAAGCCTTCAACAGCATAACATCATGCGGCTATGTCAGGAATTTGGCGTGGCCATCTCATTCAATCGCGGTCCAATGCCCGGACACACAATGAGACAGGTGGGTAACGAATTCACCGTCACCCAATTAGCGCGATGTTCACAGAAGCAGCTCGGCGCAATCTCTTTCGAGAAAAGTGGAGCGCATATACCTCGCTCCCCTTCCCTCGCACGAACTTTGTTCGCGCTCGCCGGGGATGACACGCATTTATGGGTTGCTATTCACTCCCGCGCCGCGCCATCTTTTGCCGCGCATAATCGAGCCAGCCGGCGGCGTCGCCCGCCGACAGCATCAATTCGATCAGCGCCCAGATCGCGGCGTCGGCGCGGTCGGGGGAGCGGTCGCCGACATAACCGTTGGTGGTGAACGCGACGAGCTGGTCTTCGAGTTCGGGGAAAGGTCCCGCATGTTTGACGCGATGCTGTTCGTAGAGTGCGGCCACCGGCTCGGCACGCACGACCTTGCGCTGCGAAGCGCGCACCAGCTTGATCGGCGCGATTGTGCCCGCCGCGCGGATGACGCGCTCGACCATCGCGCCACCGAAATTCTCCTCGGCGACGATGCGGTCGGCGTTATATCGCGCGGCGGCTTCCGCCACGCGGCGGCCCCAACCCGCCGGCGACAGCGAACAGGTCCAATCGCCGAGCACGTAACCGATTCCGTCGAATCCGCGGCCCGCCGCGACGATGCCGATGCTGTCGCGATCGTCGCCGCCGCGCGCACCTGAAGGATCGACTGCGATCACCACCCGCGCCATATCGGGCAGTTTCGCATCATGGGCGAGCTGCGCCGCGTCGAGCATCGCGCGCGTCCACAAGGCGCCCGGCACATCGTCGAGAAATTCGGCGTTGATCTCCTGGCGGCCGAAACGGGTTCCCTCGTAGCGGCGGATCACGTCCTTGAAGAAAGCAGGCGCGAGATTGTCGCGATTGTCATGGGTGCTCCCGCGCGTCACCACCGTATCGCTGCGCGCGAGAATCGCCTTGAGGCCTTTCTTGGTGCGCGGCGTGGTGGTGATCGCCTGCTGCGGCCGTGCGCCGAGACGCAGACCGAGCTGGAGATTATCCCACGTCGTTTCGAGATGTTTCCATTTCGCCAATTCGTCGCACCATGCGGTATCGTTTTGCGCGCCGCGCAGCATTTCCGGTTCGTCGTCGGAATAGCAGGTTGCGATCGCGCCGTTGGGCCAGGTCAGCCGGCGCTTGGACTTCGCGAAGACCGGCCGGTCGAGCGGCGAGGAAATCGCGAGCAATCCGCTTTCGCCCTCGATCATGACGTCGCGCGCCTCGATGAAGGTTGCGGCCACCAGCGCGATGCGTTTCGCCGCGCCGCTAGCGACGCGCGCGCGTATCCATTCCGCACCGGCCCGTGTCTTGCCGGCGCCGCGACCGCCCACATAAAGCCACGTCGTCCAGTCGCCGGCCGGCGGCAATTGCTCGGGGCGCGCCCAAAGCTCCCACGCGTATTGCGCCATCAACGCTTCTTCGGGCGAAAGGCTGGCGAGAAAGGATTCAGTCTGCGTCGGATCGGAGCTGAGCAATTTTGCGCGCGAGCGTTTCACGGGCCTGCTCCAATCGCTGTTTGATATTCGCGTCGAGGCCTTGCGCGGAATTCCTGGACGCCGATTTGAGATGCACATAGGTCGAGGCGCTTTTGGCCATCGTATCGCGCCGCGCTTGCGGCGCCTTGGGATCGCGCATTACTCTGAGCATATAGTCGACGGGAAGTTCGTCCGTCTTCTCGGGCTCGTTCGCGCGCGGCTTGCGCGGCGTGCGCTTGCGGCGCTTGCCTTCGTCGTTGTTGCGCATGGCGTGAGGTCCCGAAACACAACGCCCGGCCGCTCCTTCGAGCGCCGGGCGTATGTTTCCGTTATGACGAAATGTGTATGCCGCTTGATCAAAACCGTCAATCGGGAATCTTGGGGGGCGCCGAAAGGTTCGCATCCGATTCAAAACGCGGCACGCAGAGACGCCGAAACACAACGCCCGGCCGCTCGTTCGAGCGCCGGGCGTATGTTTCCATTATGGCGAAATGTGTATGCCGCTTGATCAAATGCGTCAATCGGGAATCTCGGGGGGCGCCGAAAGGTTCGCATCGGGCGCGAAGCGCGGCGCATAGCGGGCGTTCGCGAAGCAACCGTTTCAGCCTTTGCAGGAGTTCACGCTACATCTTCGACGACAACTTCCCCCGACAGGCGATGAACTTCCTGCGCCTGCGCCAGATCGGTGCCCGGCGACAGCAACGCCGCCGAGCCGGCCGCCACGGCGAGGCGCAGCGCCTCCTGCCAGGCATGTCCTTCCGCCAGGCTCCAGACCATCGCGCCGAGGAAAGAATCGCCGGCGCCGACCGTGCTCAGCACATCGACATGGGGCGCGCGTGCGCGCCAGCTGCGCTCGCGCGTTACCAGCACGGCACCTTCATCGGCGAGCGACAACGCTATCGCTTCGATGCGTCCCGCGGCGATCAGATTGCGTGCGGCCGCGATCATCGCATGCATGTCGGGCGCGCGAAGACCGACCAGATCGGCAAATTCGTTCTGATTGGGCTTGATAAGAAAAACACCTTCGCGCAATGCCGCCTGCAAACCGGCGCCCGTCGTGTCCACGGTGAGCTTTGTCCTGCGCGCCTTCGCAACGCGAGCGACCGCCCCAAAGAAATCATCGTCGGGCACGCCGGGCGGCAGGCTGCCGCTGACGATCGCGTAACCCGATTCCTCGCACAGCTGCTCGAACACAGCGAGGCAGGCCCGCCATTCCGCCTCCGCGAGTTTCGGACCAGGGGTGACGAAACGGAACTGCCGCCCCGTCCGGGTTTCGAAGACCGAAAAATCTTCCCGCGTGTCGCCGCCAATCGGAACGACCCGGCTCACGACGCCTTGTGCGTCGACGAGCTGTTGCAGCAACTGCCCCGCCGGACCGCCGACGGGATAGACGGCGATCGCCTTGCCGCCCAAGCGGTTTACGACCCGGGCGGCGTTGATGCCGCCGCCGCCGGGATCGCGCCGCACGGTGCCGGACCGCAACTTGCGAAACGGCAGGACCTCCTCGACGGTCGTCGACAGATCGAGCGCCGGGTTCATCGTCAGCGTGATCACGCTCGTCATTCCCGCTCCCAAATCCCTTCCCAGTAGACTCAGTCACGATCCTAGCGCGGAACGGGTTCATATTGTCGCCCCACCGGCGCAATCGGATGTGATCTGTCGCCCGAATGTGCGATGCTGCGGCCGATACGAGGCTAGCCGTATTCCAGAACAAGGCCGGGACGCCCGGTCATAGCGGGTATGGAACGGGGGTCCGATGCGGGGAGTCATTGCACTGATCATGGCCGCCTGCGCGGGGCTGCTCGGCGGTTGCGCCACCACTTCGCCCGAGGCCATTGCGGCCAACGATCCATTCGAACCGGCGAACCGGGCGGTCTATCGCTTCGACGAGAAATTCGACAAATATGTCGAGCTCCCGATCGCCGGCTTCTACGTGTATTACGTGCCGGCGCCCATTCATCATGCGTTTCACAATTTTCTGGTCAATCTGGATATGCCGGTGACCTTCGCCAATGACGTGCTGCAGGGGGAATTCTCGCGCGCAGGGACCTCGCTCGGGCGCATTACCCTGAACTCGACGCTCGGCCTCGGCGGCCTGATCGACGTCGCAACCCCGGCAGGCCTGCCCTATCACAGAACGGAGTTCGGCCAGACGCTGGGCATTTATGGCGTGCCGGAGGGGCCGTTTCTCGTGCTGCCGCTCATCGGTCCGGATCCGCCCCGCGACCTGGTGGGGGATGCGGCCGATATAATGATCGACCCGCTTTTCTACCTGCCGCCCGGCGCGCCGTTCTATGAACGCTTCCTGATCACAGCGACCCTGCGGACCGCCAGCCCTTTCGAGAAGCATGCCCGCAACATCGTCCTGCGTGAGGAATTGGAGCGCGGGTCCGTTGATCCCTATGTCACGATGCGCAGCGTCTATCGCCAGCTTCGCGCCGAGGAAATCGGCGCCAGACTGCCGGACATGGGCGGTCCCGCGGGGAAATAGCGATCCATACAATCCCACTTCGCAAAGGACCGAACAATTGAAGCTTTGGAAATCGATCACAGCAGCCACGCTGGCTTTGGTGGTGACGGCCTATCCGGCGTCGGCCGCCCCCGCCAGGCATCACATGATCGCCGCGGCGAATCCGTATGCCGCACAAGCGGGTCTCCAGATGCTGCGCGAAGGCGGTTCGGCGGTCGACGCGGCAATCGCAGCCCAAATGGTCCTGGGCCTTGTCGAGCCGGAATCCTCCGGCCTCGGCGGCGGCGCATTCCTCGTGCTGTACGATCCGGCAAAAAGCCGCGTCACGACATTCGACGGCCGCGAGAGCGCACCCGCATCGGCAAGCCCTCAGATGTTTCTCGACGCGACCGGCCGCCCTCGCCCGCATGCGCAAATCATTCCCGGTGGGCTTTCCGTCGGCGTGCCCGGTGTCGTCGCCATGCTGGAACTGGCCCATAAGAAATATGGCCGCCTGCCCTGGGCGAAATTGTTCGCGCCCGCCATCCGTCTGGCCCGCGACGGCTTTCCCGTCGGGCGCAAGCTGGCCGCCACCATCCAGAACGATGTCGCCGCCGCCGAGATGCCGGACATCAAGCATTATTTTTATCACGCCGACGGCACGCCGCTGCGCGAGGGCGAGATTCTGAAGGATAGCGCTTACGCCGACACGTTGCGCGCCATCGCCCGGCACGGCGCACGCGCCTTCTATTCGGGAAGCGTCGCCGCTTCGATCGTGGCAGCGGTTGCGCATGCGCCGGTCAATCCGGGCGACATGACGCTTGGCGATCTCGCCCATTACAAGGCGATCGAGCGTGCGCCGGTTTGCGGCGCCTATCGGACGATGCGCATCTGCTCGATGGGACCGCCGAGTTCCGGCGGCATCGCCGTGCTGCAAATCCTGGCCTTTCTCGAACGCTTCCGCGCGAGCGATCTGCAACCCGACACGCTGCAATTCGCGCAAATCTTCACCCAGGCGAACCGTCTCGCCTTTGCCGACCGCGCCGAATATATCGGCGATCCCGCTTTCGTTCGGGTGCCCGTCGCAGGGTTGCTCGACCGCGCCTATCTCAAGGCGCGTGCCGGTCTCATCGATCTCAATCACGATATGGGAACCGCGCCAGCCGGCACACCGCTGCGCGCAATGATCTACGCCCCGCAAAAGACGGAGCAGCGCCACGGCACCAGCCATCTCGACGTGGTCGACGATTCTGGCGAAGTCGTGTCGATGACGACGACGATCGAATCCGGTTTCGGCGCGCAGATCATGGCAAGCGGTTTTCTCCTCAACAACGAGCTGACCGATTTCTCGGCTGTACCGATGGAAGATGGAAAGGTGATCGCCAATGCGCCGGAAGCGGGCAAGCGGCCGATGAGCGCGATGGCGCCGTCGATCGTGTTCGGCCATGACGGCAAATTCCTGATCGCCGTAGGCTCGCCGGGCGGGCCGGTGATCATCCCCGATGTTGCAGGCGCACTGAGCGCGATGATCGATGGCGGGCTCGACCCGCAACAGGCCGCGAGCCTGCCGCATATCTACAATCCGAACGGGGCCACCATCATCGAGAAGGGCACGGCGCTGGAGCAACTCGCGCCCGCGCTCACCGCGATGGGCCACACGATCCGCATCGCTCCCGTCATCAGCGGGTTGCACATCATCGAAAAGACGCCTGAGGGCTATATCGGCGGCGCCGATCCGCGGCGCGACGGGGTGGCGCTGGGGGATTGAACAACTCCGCCGGCGTCAACAAAGCGTGTCATCCCCGGCTGAGCGAAGCGAGGGGAAGGGGACCTAGGATTCCGGTGACGCCAGCAATATTTCCCACGGATAGAGGGCATGCCGAACTTACGCTGAACTTTTGCGATTTGCATACGCAATTCCCCTGCGATGTGGGCGGAGGGGTGTGATAGGCTTGAGACGCTTGAGGAATTGGTCGAGCGAACATCTAATTATAGGTACACTATGAGCAAACGAATTGATCCGGAGACAATTTCGTCGGTTGTCGGAACTCTTTATCCAATTCCGTTCGATAAGCCCTGTAGGAACCGTGACCGCAGGAAGCTTGGAGATGCTGCAGGACTTACGCAATTTGGCGTCAATCTTCTGCGCTTGCCGCCTGGTGTATGGTCCAGCCAACGCCATTGGCATAGCCATTCGGATGAGTTTGTTTATATTCTTTCCGGTGAAGTCGTACTGGTAACAAACGATGGCGAAGAAATTTTTCGTGCCGGTGACGCCGCGGGGTTCAAAGCTAATGAACAGAATGGTCACTGCCTACAAAATCGTTCCGAATACGAAGTATTGGCATTAGAAATTGGCACTCGTGTAGCATCGGATGCGGCAACTTATCCCGACATTGACATGCTATCGCCCGCAGGTGGCAAACCGGCGATCTATACCCATCGAGATGGCACGCCGTATAAGGACATTAAACGCCGCGGACCAGAAGACGACTGAAAGCCCAAATTAGGGCACTACCGACGATAGCTGTTGATTGCCATTATTGTGTTCGCCTCAATATACTTGGGTTTTGCGTCGTCGCGCATTGCAAATCCACCTGGGTCCCCTTCCCTCGCGCTGCTGCCGCAGCGCTCGCCGGGGATGACAAATTTGGTTAC
>JBAVOL010000123.1:0-4969 GCA_049692035.1 Rhizomicrobium sp. | reverse complement strand
CCGACTCGCCGACGAATTTGACGCCGGCGCCGACATGCTCGCCCGACGCCTTGATCAGCGTCTTGATCTCCTTTGCCGCCCCGCTCGAACGCTGGGCCAGTGCGCGCACTTCGCTCGCCACCACCGCGAAGCCCTTGCCCGCATCGCCGGCACGGGCCGCTTCGACGCCGGCATTGAGCGCCAGCAAATTCGTCTGGAAGGCGATCTCGTCGATGACGCCGATGATATCGGTGATCTGTTTCGAAGATTGTTCGATCTGGCCCATCGCCTTGATCGCGGTCTCGACCACGCGCCCGCCATCTTCGGCCGCCGTCTTCGCCGCGCCGACGATGACGCTCGCCTCCCTGGCATTGTGTGCGGTCTTGTTGACGGTGGCGGTGATCTCTTCGAGCGCGGCTGCGGTTTCTTCGAGGCTCGCCGCCTGGTGCTCGGTGCGCCGCGACAGATCGTCGGCCGCTTGCGAGATTTCGCCGGCGCCGGTGCTGATCCCGTTTGTGGCGGAAAGCACGTTCTTCATCGCACCCTGCAGCCGCGACACAACCATATTGAAATCGTCCTTCAGCTTGGTGAAGGAGCCGGTGAGTTCGGCGTCGATGCGATAGGTCAGGTCGCCCTTTGCCAATGCGTCAAGTCCTTCGCCGATTCTGGCGACGCCCGCGGCAGTTATTCGGGCCTGCTCGACAGTCTCGTTGGCGATAGCATCCTGGTAGGCACAGATCGAAAGGTCTATGTCCAGAAGGATAGCGGCGTTGACGGCCGAAATCGTGTCGAATATCGCTGCAGAATTAAAGCGGTGACGCGTGGTCGCAAGCTTGGTCAGATGGTTGAGCACCAAGGTGTAGCCGCCGATATACCATCGCGGATCCAGCCCGATCCGCTTGTGCGCCAAGCCAACGGCATATACGCCTTCCATATAGGCGGCATCAAACCTGCCCGCAAACAGACGCGCCCAATGGCTGCCTTGCGCGCTCTTGAGCTGCCCGATAGAGCGGGTATTGAGTATTTGCGAAAGTTCGGGCACGCGCGACAAGTGATTGTAGAAGTCATCGAGAATGTGGGAAAGATTCGGTTCGACACTCTTCCAGAACTGCCTGAGCGTGCTGCCCTGTTTTTCCGTCAGACGCGAAAAACGCAGGCGCCCTTCGCGATCGAAATTCAAATGGCCCTTGTCCACGAAATCGTCCTTTTCTTATCTACGGCCTTGCCGGCAGTCTGGTTCAAACCATTGGACACCATGCTCGCGGCCTCGGCGGCGCTCCGGCAGATAATCCAGTCGACAACCTCAGCCGCAGACGCTGAAGTTCGGGTTACCAATCTGCGGAATGTGCCGATATTTGCGCACAATCATTGTCGCCTACCTGACAGTGCCGAGAGCATTCCGCGGTAGCAGCAAGAGGCAAGCCGAAAGTATTGGATAAATGCGGTCCGACATCTCGGAAGACAAATGAAGTCAATCTCTGCCGAATGCACAGCGCATAACAGTAGTTTGCCTGCAACATTTCCAGCGCACGTTAAATGATACGACGAATTCGCGCGCGTATGAATCCCTGCTCATGCGCGCGGAGCAGTTCGCGGACGAATGCAACCAGGGAAAATTACGACTGCACGCGCCAGCTTCATCGTTTATACTGTCCCGTCGAAAAGGGTGGCGGCGCCATTGCATGCGCCCGGCGCTTATAAAGCCAACGAACGGGGAAACGATGGAACTCATGACAGCGAAGCGCTGGACAAATACCGATATCCGTTCGTTTCTGGCCAAAGGCCGTTGGTTCGGCACACTCCCAAGTCCCCTGCAGGACGGGATCGTCGCGCGCGGCGAAATCATACGGACCAGGGCGAATTCCGCTCTCTATAATATAGGCGATAACGTTGACGGGCTTTACGCGACGCTCGACGGCGACGTAAGGGCCTATGCGTATGGCGACGAGCGCGAACGGATATTCCTGCGCGCGCTCGGCCCGGGCTCCTGGTTCGGCGACTTACACCTCCTGGATGGTTATTCGAAACACGCCTTCGAGGCATGGACGTGCGCCGACTCGACCGTGTTCTTCCTGCCCATCGCCGAATATCGCGCACTGACCGACCCCAATCCCGAATATTACCGCGCCTTCGTACAGCTCATGTGCATTCACACGCGGCACTCGGTGCGGCTTTTGGTCGAAACGCGCTCCGAAGCTCCGCGGCGAACAGCGCGCGCACTCCTTCGGCTATCACGTGCACACGGCATCGAGACCGGGCAAGGAGTCCGGCTGGCCGTGAACCTCTCTCAGGCGGACCTTGCGTCGCTCGTCGGAGTTTCGCGCCAATACATGAACGAACTCATCGCACGCTGGGAAGCGGACGGATTCCTGCATTGGAATGGCAAATCCCAGCCGCTGCTGGTGCTCGAACGTTTGCGCACCTTGTTAAGTCCGCTCGACAAATGGATCGAGGATACCGACGACTGGGCCTGACCGGCCTGATCGCGAACACGAAATTCGCTCTATCTCGGCCCCCTCGATCCGGCACCGATGGCCGGCGCGCCCCCCCCCGCGATCGGGCGAGCGCGATTCGGGCGTCCCTCAAAGATCGCGGAATGCCACCGGCTTGATGCCGAGACGCCGAAGGGCCTCGCGAATGCGCGGGCTGCCGAGCGTTTCGAACTCGTCCACGTTGCGGTAGGCAGGCATCCGCCGTGCGAGCACGTTGTTGTACCGCGTTGCGGGATGGAAATAGAATTCGGTGAGCGTGCCGGCACGCAGATTCTCCAAATGCCGCAATACCAGCGGTTCTGCCATCGCCCCGGTGTCGTAGAAGCCGACTGTGGCATCATTGGAAACGACGCCTGCGCGGTCGAGTTTCGCGCGCATATGAGCCGCCCAGGGCAAGAAGGCACCGCTGGCCGCCAGCCGCAACGGGCCTCCCCGTCCGGCCGCGCGCCATGACGCGATCGGCCGTTCATACGGCACGCGCATCGCCTTCAGACCGTAGTCGCGCCCGATTTCCAGCAGCAGCGAAAAGATCGTCGGGTGAATGTGAAGGTGGGTGTGACCATCCACGTGATCGAGCGGCAAGCCGGTCTTGCGAAAGGCTTCGAACTGCGCGCGGATTTCCGCGGCGAGCGCGGAGCGCGCACCGGGGCGGAAGAAATAGCGCAAGCCCGCCATGGCCGGCGAATCGAGAAAGGCGCCGTCCTCGCCGACCAGCGGCGCCACTTCGCGGGGGGCCAAGGCCGGCCGGCCCTGCACAAGAACGAGGTGGAGCCCGACAGCCAGCCCGGGAAGCCGCTTCGCCCGTGCCACAGCATCGTCTGCAGCGGGTGCCGTCACCATCAGGCTGGCGGAAGTCAATATGCCGTCGCGGTGTGCGCGCTCGACCGCTTCGTTGACGGCCTCGTCCAGACCGAAATCATCCGCCGTGAAGATAACGCGGCGCGTCATCGTGCAGGTCGGGGAACGATGCGGCCGTCGGCCAGCAAGCCGAAACGGCGGCCGCGGTGCATGAAATCACACCTGGTAATCGCCAGCAGCCAGACCGCGAGCCCGAACAGGTCGCGCAGCGGCAACAGCCACAGCGCGGCCAGGCCTTCGCGATCCTTCAGGACATAGCGAAGCAAGAAAGCCGCCCCGGCCATACGGATGGCGACGGCAGCGCCAGCCACACCGAGCCCGGCGAGGCTCAAACCCGTCAATATCGCGTAGAGAAACGCGAACGGCACCGAGCGCACGACCACGGTGGCGAAAAAGCCTGCAGGCCGGACAACACGCGTATTTTGATCCCAATAGAGCTGATGTTCCCACCACTGGGAGAAGCTTTTCAGATCGACTTCCATGTCGACGAAATAGGGCGCCAGCACGACGCGCCGGCCCAGCGCTTCGAGGCGTGCTGCCATATGCGAATCCTCGGCGAGATGTTCGCCGAACGCCGCGAACCCGCCGATCGCTTCAAGGTCCTTGCGGCGAAAACACATGGACGCACCGAGACCGAAGGTGACGATGCCTGCGACCGACGCAAAAATCAGATTGGGAACGAAATCCGCATTCATCGTCAGCAACTCGAGCTTTTCGAACCAGTACGCGGCATTCATCGCGCGATAGGGTGTCGAGACACAGCCCACCGCGGGATCGGCAAGCGGTGCAACGATAGCGCGCAGATAATCGGGACGCAGGCAGATGTCGCTGTCGCTGATCACGAAGACGTCGTGGCGCGCGAAGGGATAGGCACCTTCAAGGTTCTGGATCTTGCCGTTGGTATGTGCTGCGCTTTCGGCGATGGCCAATGTCACGCGCTCGGGCCCAAATTCCGCGAGTATCTGGTGCATCACGGGGATCGCGGGATCGTCGAGCCGCTGGACGGAGAGAACGACCTGATAGCCGGGATAGTCCTGACGGCAGGCGGAACGCAGATTCTCCAGCAAATCCTTGTCCACCCCGTAAAGCGGTTTGAAGATCGTGGCCGGCGGTAGGGCTGTCAGGGGTACGGCCCTGGCCATCCGCTGGCGGAAGACCGCTGCAGTCGCAACGCACAAAAGGACATAGACCGAGCCACAGGCGGCGAAGGCCAGACAAATGGCCTCAGCGAAGTGCTGGAGTGTCATCACGGCAAATCAATACGGCGTTCCGGATTCGGCATAGCAGAAAGCAGGGACCGGCGCAGCCCGAGTTCCGCGGCGTGGTTACCCAGTCTATCCCTCCCATGCAATGGCCGGCGGTGTCGCCGGCAGCGTCTCCGGGGAGGCGGCGGGCGAATTTCACTCCACTCCACTAGCGCCTCACCGGCCCGAGATCGGCGGCGAACTGGCCGAAGACACCTCCGACCCCGCCTGTAAAAGCGTAGATCAACGCGTTCTGTGTAAACAGGGACGGATCGGTGTCGCCCAGCATGATCGAGAGGGCAATGCCGAAGAACCCGCAGACGCCTCCGGCGATCGCGCCGCCAAGGGCACCGGCCGCATAACCCTTCGCGACATCCAACGCATACAGATAACCTG
>JBAVOL010000122.1:0-10097 GCA_049692035.1 Rhizomicrobium sp. | reverse complement strand
TGATGATCGACTTCGCGCTGACGCGGGAGCGCAATGAAAATGTTGCGCCGGAAGTCGCGATCGCCGAAGCGGCCCTCATTCGTTTCCGCCCGATCATGATGACCACCATGGCGGCGCTGCTCGGTTCACTGCCCATTGCGATCGGGTTCGGTCAAGGTTCCGAATCGCGGCGGCCGCTCGGTCTTGCTGTCGTCGGCGGACTTTTGCTGTCACAGCTTTTGACGCTCTACATCACGCCGGTTCTCTATATCTATCTTGACGAGCTTGGCGCGTGGCTGCGCAACCGGCGCGTGCCGGCGCGAAAAGGACCGGCGCGCGACGGGATTACGGCGTAGCGTAGCGGAGCGGGCGCGTCCCAGCGCTGCGACAATGATCAGTCCAGCTTCGCCCCGACGGTGACGCCATAGGTCCGCGGGTCACCGTAAAAGGCATTCGTGTAGAGGCCCGATGACGAACTGTTGAGATATTCGCCCGTCAAATTGACGGCATCGAAGATATTCTTGACGAAGGCCTGCACGTACCAGACATCGTCCGGCGAATTGAGCTGCAATGACGCGTTGGTAACGGTTTCCGCGCCGATCATATCCGCTCCATCCTCGAAGATGCGGCCCCACATATGCGACTGCCAATGGAAGTCGACGCGCGCGACAAGGCCGTAATCGCCGGGCAGCGGTTGGGTATATTGGCCGGTCAGACCGACGCTCAACTGCGGAGTATTCTGCAGTTCGTTGCCGTTCAAGCTGACCGGTTGCCCCAGGATCGTTCCCCCCGTCGAGTTGGTCCACGAATATCCCGCAGGAGGGGCGCCGCCGCAATCGCCAAACGCGGCGTGCGCGATACCATATTGAGCCAGGACGTTGGGGCCGCCAGGAGGCGCGATCATTGCCGCCCCGTTTTGGGTCGGCAGAGAGCCCGTCCAGTGGCCATACGCAACGCAGTTCTGGCCCACCGTGCCGTCGGCAACATTGTCGCTCTTGATCAGGAGCGTGTTCGGATTGCCGCCAGTCGGGTTGCGTTCGTCGACCTGCATGACATTGGCGATACTCGATTCCTCGTGCGCGAAATTCAACCCGAATAGCCAATGCTCCGTCGGCTGCCACAGGAAGCTGCCTTCTGCACCCCAAAGACGCGCATTGATGTTCTCGTTGATGGAGGTGTTGTCTTCGATTGCGGCAACCTGCAAGCCGGAATAATTGTAGTAATAGACGTCGCCATTGGCTTGCAGCGTATTGCCGAGCATCTGGTTTTTGGTGCCCAGCTCGTAGGCGTCGATGAATTCCGGCGCATAGGTCGGCGAAATCGGCAATGTCGGCAAATAGCCTGGATTGGCGCCGCCCGCCTTGTAACCGCGCGAGTAGGACGCGTAGAGCAAGGTCTGGTCGGTGAAGTCGAGTTGCGGCGTCCAGTCGGCCACGAAACGGCCCGTATACTTGCTGAATTCGGACGAGACCCCGACATATTGCTGCTGTATCGCCGATTCGCTCGTTGTACCGATCGGATAAAGCCCGCCGGGCTGCACGATACGCGACGAGTCGAATTTCTGGTCGTCGGTAAAGCGCAAACCCGCCGTGAATTTTACGGCATCCGGGATTGCGTCATAATAGAGTTCGCCGAAGATCGCCTTCGACGTCAACGTGCTGCCATTGCCGACATCATGATAGTAGGATGGCCCGAAGATACAGCCCGTGGCCGCGCAGAGAGACGGCACGCTGCTTCCTGCCAGACCGCCGGCAACCAACCCCAGATAATCGAACGCCGACGAAATGACGTAATAATCGGTGGTGGTCCGCGCGTGCAGATAATACAGACCCAACAGTCCATTGAGCGGTCCGGAGAAGCTCGTCGCCAATCGCCATTCCGCAGAATATTGCGACACCTCGCCGTCACTCAGGTCCCGGTCTTCGTTGTTCGGCGTAAAGCCGAAATTCCCGCCGGTCTCGCCGAAATTTCCAAACCCCGAGAACGGAACCCGGCCCGAAGACAAGTATGGCGCGTAGTGGGCCAAATAGCTTGCGGCATACGCTGCGGCCGCCGCAGTTTGCCCCGGGTAGGCCGTGAGATATGCATTTTCGGCAAATGCCGTCACGGCGGCGGGGAACGCCAATTGCGCGCAATTGAGATTGGGTGCGGGCGTGTATGACGGAGGAAGCGCACCGAGAGCCGCCGCGCAGTTCTCCGTAAGACCTGGAGCAACGAGATTGTAATCATTGTTCGTCGGAAATGGGTATCCCGCAATGTTGGTGTAATCTTGCTCCGTGAAATAGGAAGCGTGGTCATAGCCCGCGACCAGCGTGCTATCGAGCCAATTTGCAATGTGCTGCTGCCATTTCAACGACAGGAAATTGTCGTTTGTATGATTGAGGGGCGTGAAATCCGAACTCACCTGGCGATCGCCCGTCGGAGCGACGTAGTTCGACGGCAGCGTGAAAGGCTGTGCGATATTGTAGAGGCCCAATTCCTGACCGAGCGGTCCCGCAATTCCGGCTGGCACTCCCAGGCCGTATGGCGGCGCAGCTTCCAGGAAGCTCGTTATGCCCTGCTGGCTGACGCCGAGCGTCGACTGGAGCGCGTTTCCGTTGACGGTTTGCGTTCCCGCCGAATTGGGCAGGCAGCCCAGAACACCGGTCGGATCTTGCGTACAGAGTTGCTTGTCCGAACGCATGTGGCTGTCGTCTTCGCTGGAGAACTGCCCCGTAAGATCGACCGCCGTCTTGTCCGTAGGTTGCCAGCGCAACGTACCGCGCACCGAATACTGGTCGAGGCTGTCAATGTGACTGTCGTTGTAGATGTCGGTCACGAAGCCGTCACGCTTGTCCCATTCGCCCGCAATGCGAAGGCCCAGTTCGTCGGCAACGATCGGCAGGTTGACGGCGCCTTCCAGCTTCATGGCGTCGTAATTGCCATATGTGGCATTCAACTCCGCACTTGGCTGTTGGAGATCGGGCTTGACGATGTTGATATTCACCGCACCGCCCGTGGCGCCGCGGCCAAACAGCGTGCTTTGCGGCCCGGCTAGAATCTCGAGGTCCGAGAGATCGTAATAGCTGCTTTCGGTCAGCAGCGGGTCCAACAGATAGACCTCGTCGAAGTCGACAGCGACACCCGATTCGTTACCATGGCCGACAGCGGTGTAACCAATGCCGCGAATTTGGAAGTCGGCGGTGCCATACTCCCCAACGTTATATGTCACATTCGGAGCATGGAATTGCAGATCCTTGAGTTGGTCGATCTGCCCTGACTTCAATTCCTCGCCCGTGAACGCCGTCACCGCAATCGGCACGATCTGCACGTCTTCCGTCTTCTTCTGCGCCGTGACCACAACCTGTTCGATCTGGGCCAGTGCAGGCCGCGCAAACGCCGTCGAAAGCAGCAAAATGTAGACGAATACAAGGGACCGTTTGGTCCCAGCCTTGTGCTGCGAAGACATTTTTCGTTCCCCCTTGCATTCTCGTCTGGCGGCAATAGCGTAACGATATGATTTATCTTTCCCATAATCCCTGGAAATACTTATCATAGTATACTTGTACACAGGAACACTAGGTGAATGCCTGATTTTTGGGCAAGAAGATAATACTGCAAGGATGCCAGCGCCAGCATTGTTTCCGGTCTGGCATCCTCAATGCCATAACACCTGTCCCGCTTATCCGGAGGGTCGACCGGCAAACCGGTCACCGAATTCGAGGCCGTTGTGCACATTGCGCAACGGCACGGCCCCGCGCCATGCGAAGCAAACCGCTTCCTCCCGCCAGCTTGAAAAGCATGCGTGAGTTACGGGCGTTTGGGAATGTTCCCCAACGGGAAGGGCATGTCGTCGGTGCTTCCGTCAGGACCGATTCGATGCGGGCCGCAGGCGTGACTGCAAAATGTCGAACGGCCCGGCCAGCAGCAACCCGGCCATATAGCCCCCGATATGCGCCTGCCAGGCAATGAGATGCACGCCGGGACCGGCGCCCAGGCCTGTCACCCCGGCCAGCACGTTGATTGCGATCCACATCGCCGACAACATCAGAATTTGGGACGAAAGGATCGGTGCCAGCGGCCGCTCGCCGCGCGCCAAGACCTCCAGCCCGAACTCTCCGACCGGCGGAAGCATGCGAAAACCCGCCGCCATCATCCCCGAAACGGCGGCCGAAGCGCCGATCACCGGATCCGGCGAACCCCAATCGAATGCGAGGTGGGTAGCGGCTCCTGCAACTCCGCAGATTAGAAAGAACGCAAAAAACGCGAGCGCACCGAAGCGGCGCGCCGTGATCGCCCCGAAGGGCAGAAGCCATACACAGTTGACGGCGAGATGGGTGAAATTCGCATGGAGAAAGATGTAGCTGACGAAGGGAATCGCACGATCCAAAAGCGTTCCTGGATCGATTCCGTGCGCCGCGAGAAACGCTTTCGAATAACGCGCCGGGATGAACGCATAATCGGCCAGGATTACGCCGGAGCGCTCGGCAGGCGCCATCACGCGGGCAATATGGGCGCCGATCAGCGCCACCAGCAGCCCCAGTGTCGCGGCCGGCACCCTCAAGGCGGGCTGGCGTGCCGGGTCTTGAAAAAAGGCCATATGTGCTATTCCGAGGGTCGCGTCAGCGCCGCTTCCACGCGCGGCAGCCGCGACAACGCCAGATAAGTCCATGGCGAGGAACTGTCGAGGTAGAATTCCAGCATTGAAACACGTTTTCCGGCGATCCGTCACAAATTTAGCGGCGTTCGTCCCGCATTGAAACAGAGCAAGGGCTTAACGCGCGTTAAATCCTGGCATGTGGGTTGCTCCTAGGCGGACGAGATCAACCAGGCCTTTCATCATGCGTTCGAGCACCCAACATCGCCGCCTTGCCGCACTTTGCCTTTGTTTGGCGAGCGTCTTCGCTGGCGCGGCGCAGGCTCAGATCACGAGCGCCAGCGATTACAATCATCCTTACGGAATGACGCAAGGCGACGAAAACGCCCCGGTCAACACCTCGCTGCGCGATGCCAACGGCAACCTCACCGTCGTCGACGGCCAGTTCACCAGTTCCAGCATGAGCCAACAGACCGGCCTCCAACCCATGGGCGCTCTCGGCATGAGCACGCTGGCGGCCAGCAGCAGCACGTCGTCGGGCGTCAGCACCACTTCGCTGGGCGCCGGCGCCGGCGGCACCTCGGCAATTGGTACGGCTTCGGCCATCGGCAATTCGCTCAACGTCGTCACGGTCGGAAGCAACAACACTGTCGTGGTGAACTCGCAGCAGACGAACACCGGAAACCAGACCGCCACCGTCGATCTGGGCGGTCGCTGAGGACTTCGAAGGAAAAGGGAAGCCCCGCCCATGACCTCACGTTCGCGCCGCTATTTTGCCATGCCTCTTGTTGCGGCATTGGCTGCGATCACGCTCTCGGGATGTGTGAGTCCGTCGGCCGATTCGATCGGTCGGTACACGGTTCCCATCGGCGACGCGCCGGTCATCTCCAACGACACACCTTATTCGGCCGCGCTGCGTTGCTTCGCCGGATATACGGCGAGGAGGCCCCTGCGCATCGCAGTCGGCCAGATCGCCGACTACACCGGCAAGATGGAATCCGACAACAGCGGCCGCAAGCTCACGCAGGGCGCGGCGCTGATGGCCATGTCGGCACTCGCCAAAGCGGGCGTGCCGCTCGTCGAGCGTTTTGACACTTCCGTCGCCGAGATGGAACTCAAATACGCCAACAACAAGCTTATCACCGACGACAGCAAGCCAGACGTGCCAGGCGATTACCGCAAGATTCTCGCGGGCTCTATTCCCGGCTCCGATTACTATCTTGTCGGCGGCGTCACCGAGCTCAATTTCAACATCCGTTCGATCGGTGCTCAAGGCGACGGCGGCGGGTCGTCGTCCAACGGACTGAAGGGCACCGCCGGTGCCACAATGTATGTGATGAATGTCGGCCTCGATTTGCGGCTGGTGAACACCGACACGCTCGAAGTCGTCGACGTCGTTTCCTACCAGAAGCAGATCATCGGCCGCCAGGAACAGGCCGGCGCCCTGGAATTCCTCGGACAGACGTTTTTCGACGCCAGCGTCGGCGAGAGCGCCCTCGAGCCGGTCCAACTCGCCGTCCGCTCCGTGATCGAGCGTGCGGTGCTACAAATGATCTCGCGCCTTTATCACGTTTCCGGCGCGACATGCGCTTCGGGGTTGGGCACTGCGGCGGACCCGCTGGCGGGCCCCGGGGATCGGGCCCCGAGTTCCCCCGCGCTTCCCTCCACCGCATCAGCAACCGCAAAATCCGAGGAGATTGGCAATGACGCGTCTCATGCAGACCCTTATCACTGGTACAGCTCTGATGATCCTGCCTCTGAGCCTCGCTTACGCTCAGACGTCGACTGACGGCAGCATCGTCCTGAACGGACAAATCGACCTGCACCTCTCCTCTGCCAACGTGAACACGAACGTCACGAACGCGGTCGGCAATGTGACGGGCACGTCGGCTGCCGTCGGCAACAATCTCGAAGTCGTCACGATGAACAATGCCAACGTGACCAACAATCAATTTGTCACGAGCGTGTCGATCTCGGCCGACCAGAACGCCGCCGTCACGAACGTCGGCGGCACCACAACCTTGCAATCGCAGGCGATCTGCAATGCGGCCGACGTGTCGACGGACCCGCATACGACGGCCGTCTACAGCAGCCAGGTTTGTGATGCGAACGATCCCTCCGCGCTGCTGAATGCCACCGTCACCAACGCCGGCAACGACGTATCGCTGTCGAGCCAGGCCGTCGGCAACTCGTTCAGCGAAGACACCAACGCCGCCAATATGCCGACGCAGAATTACCAGACGAATGCGTCGAACATCGCTTCGACCGTCAATGCCAAAGTGACGAATGTGTCGGGCAATGTCACGGTCAACTCCACCGCAATCGGCAACAACGCCCAGATCGTTCAATATTAGCCCTATACAACATCTCTCACGGGGTAGCAGAGAGATGTTCGACTGGAGGGGGGATGAAAATCCCCCCTCAATTTTTGTTCTTTCGCCCGTTTTTTGTGCAGTCTTTTCGATAAAAATCGTGTCCGCGGTTTCGATTTGTCGCAACTTTGGCATCGTTCCGTGGCACATTCCCTTCATGACCGAGCGGGGCGAAAGACGTCTACTCTGGTTTCTCGTGCTGGTTGTCGGCGCGGGGTCGTGCATCGTATCGTTGAGCGGTCCAGCCTCTCTCGTGCGCTTGGCATTGCTTCCCGGCGGCATCGTCGTCATGGCGATCGCAATCTTTCGCCTTCGGCGTCTGTACCGCCGGCGGTCGCGAAGGCGCGAAACCGAGTAATCGGCGCGCACGTAATGCCTGCGATCACGTCTTGCGACGATATCTATCTGCGCCGCGCGCGAATGTTTTCGTCGAGCGCCAGGATGTGTCTCGCCTGTTTCAGATGCGGCTGGTCGAGCATCTTGCCGTCGAGGGACGCAACGCCGGCACCCGTGGCGAAGGCCGTAACGACATTGCGGGCGTGTTCGACATCAGCGGCGGACGGCGTGAACGCCGCGTTGATGATCTCGACCTGGTCGGGATGGATCGCGAGCATACCGCTGAAGCCGTCGCGCTGCGCGGCGTGTGCGGCGCGTGCGAGGCCCAATGTGTCGCGGAAATCGGCATAGAGGGTTTCGATCGCCTCGACGCCGGCGGCTTTCGCGGCGATGAGCATGAGCGAGCGCACGACGCGGAAGGTGAACGCGAATTCGCCCGTCTCGTCGCGATTGGCGACGGCGCCCAGCGCCGCCAACAAATCTTCCGCGCCCCAGGTGAGGGCGGCAAGGCGCGGCGGCGGATTGCGGTATTCCATCAGGCTCGCAACCGCAGCAGGCGTTTCACTGGCGATAGGCATCAGCATGATGCTCCGTGCGGGCAGACCATGCTTGTCCTCGAGCGCGGAGATTTCGCGGTCGAGCGCGCGCAGCACATCAGGTGAATCGGGCTTCGGCACGACGAGACCCGCAGGCCGCGCAGCAACAACCGAATCGAGGTCCTCTTCATAATCGAGGCTGCCGACGGGATTGATGCGCACCCACAGCGCCGCGGAACCCGTTGCCTCCGACTCCAGATATTCGCGGGCCAGACCGCGCGCGAAACCGCGCTTGTCCGCCGCTACGGCGTCTTCGAGATCGAGGATCAATGCGTCGGCCGGCGATGCCCTCGCCTTGGACAATTTGCGCTCACTGTCGGCCGGCACAAAGAGGAACGATCGGAGGATCATGAGGAATACCTTCTTGAACAAAGATGCAGATTTGAACAGAGACGCAGACGCGCGCTTGGCAGTCACGGACGCAAACGATTATGCCACGGCCGCTTTCGCATTGCCTAACCGTTTGCCAGCACTTCGATCCCCGTGCGCGTCAGGCGCTGCGTTGTCCACTCCGACATCGGCTCGGCGCCGAGCTTGCGGTAGAATGCAATCGCGCGTTCGTTCCAGTTCAGCACGGACCACTCCATGCGCCCGCAATCTCGTGCGACGGCGATCTTCGCAAGTTCGCGAAAGAACGCGAGTCCGGTCCCGCGCCGGCGAAAGGCAGGCACGACATAAATGTCTTCGACATAAAGGCCCGGCTTGCCCAGAAAGGTCGAAAAACTATGGAAATAGACGGCAAAACCCGCCACCTCGGCATCGATCTCCGCCAGCAGACATTCGGCATAGCAGCGCGGCCCGAACAGATTGCGCAGGAGCGTGTCTTCGTCCGCCGTGACTGTATCGGCCAGATTCTCGAATTCCGCCAGCGCGCGGATGAAGCGCACAATAGTCTTGATGTCGCTGCGTTGGGCGGGACGGATGGCGCAACCGGTCATGGCTCAACTTTAAATATCATACGCTCAGTCGCTCCTGAAGACGACGCCAAGCACGCGCAACCGGCCTGCAGGGCATCCACAAACCAAAATTATCATGCAATTTCAATATGTTAATAAAATACGACAGTCCTCGGATAAATTTGCCGGGAATTTGGAAATAATGACGGGATTGGATAGTTGCGCCGTCGAGATTGGGGACTAATATCCCGGAAATTAATGGAATCGAGCGGGGCACGCGCCTATCGTTCCGACCCCGACGGAAAAGTGCGGCACCGCCACCGCGAACGGATACCGCCACGGAGAAGCACCAGGACGATGAATTCAGTTTCCGCTGAAAGGCTTGACCGTTCAGAGCACGCGCATCACTCCGGCATGAAACCCACCGATGTGACGAACCCGGACTATTTCCACAAGGTCGTGGACTGCCAATGGGCGTGCCCGGCCCACACGCCCGTGCCCGAATATATCCGGTTGATCGCGGCAGGGCGGTATTCCGATGCTTACATGATCAATTGGAAGTCCAATGTTTTTCCCGGCATCCTCGGCCGCACCTGCGATCGCCCCTGCGAGCCTGCCTGCCGGCGCGGCCGGGTCGAGAAAGAGCCGGTGGCGATCTGTCGACTGAAACGCGTCGCTGCCGACAACAAGGACGATATAACCGATCGCCTGCCCGGCCCGTCGCATCACAAGAACGGCAAACGGGTAGCCTTGATCGGCGCAGGTCCTGCCTCGCTGACCGTCGCCCGCGATCTCCTGCCGCTCGGTTACACGGTCGTCCTTTACGACCAGGACAAGCACGTCGGCGGCATGATGCGCACCCAGATCCCGAAATTCCGCCTGCCCGAAAGCGTCCTTGACGAAGAATGCGGTTACATCCTCGGCCTCGAGCCGAACCTTCGTCTGGGCGAGCGTGTCACCAGCCTCGAAGCGGTCCTGGCTGAAAACTATGATGCGGTCTTCGTCGGATGCGGCGCGCCGCGCGGACGCGATCTCGACATTCCCGGACGCAAGGAAGCGGCCGCGAACATCCATGTCGGCATCGATTGGCTCGCCAGCGTCTCCTTCGGCCACATCAAGAGCATCGGCCGCCGTGTTATCGTGCTGGGTGGCGGCAACACCGCGATGGATTGCTGCCGGACCTCGCGCCGTTTGGGCGGCGAGCAGGTTCAGGTCGTCGTCCGCTCAGGTTTTGAGGAGATGAAAGCCTCGCCCTGGGAGAAGGACGACGCGATCGGCGAAGGCATACCCATCCATAATTATCTCGTGCCCAAGGAATTCACCCACGACAAGGGCAAACTCA
>JBAVOL010000121.1:0-12082 GCA_049692035.1 Rhizomicrobium sp. | reverse complement strand
AATGGGGCGTGCGGCTGCGCGGTGAGGCGGCGCAATTGAAGGCCGGCGAATATGCGTTTCCTGCGCATGCCAGCCTCGCCGACATTGCCGCCATCCTGATGTCCGGCAAATCCCTGCAACACAAGATCACGGCTGCTGAAGGCCTGACGAGCGACATGATCTTCGCGCTCGTCAAGAACGACGCCGAGCTCGACGGCGATGCGGGTCCCGTCCCGCCCGAAGGCACGCTTCTGCCGGAGACCTATCTCTTCACGCGCGGCACCACGCGCGCCGAAATCATTGCGCGCATGCAGCGCGCGCAACAGAAATTCCTCGATGCCCATTGGAAAGCGCGCGCGCCAAACCTGCCGCTGCGCAGCCCCGACGAGGCGCTGATCCTGGCGTCCATCGTCGAAAAGGAAACTGCACTTCCCGCCGAACGCCGGCATATCGCGGCGGTCTTCGTCAACCGCCTTAAGCGGGGCATGAAGCTGCAATCCGATCCGACCATCATCTACGGCCTGACACGCGGCTATCCGCTGGGCCGCGGCATCCGCCAAAGCGAGCTCGATCGCGCGACGCCTTACAACACCTACGCCATCGACGGACTGCCGCCGACCCCGATCTGCAATCCGGGAAAGGATTCGATTGCGGCCGTGCTGGCGCCGGATGGCTCGAACGACCTCTATTTCGTCGCCGACGGCACCGGCGGCCATGTATTCTCCGACAATATCGCCGATCACGAGCGCAACGTCGCCAAATGGCGGCGGATCGAAAGCGGCCATCCCTGAAGCGGCTTCCCGCGCCTGCGGCCGAAGGCTATCCTTTTCGTCGATATTCTGAGGAATCGCCTATGGGCCTCGTCAGCATGACCGGCTTCGCCGAGACGCACGGCGCCTTCGGCACCTTGCGTTGGCGCTGGGAAGCCAAGAGCGTCAACGGCAAAGGGCTCGACCTGCGTTTGCGCATGCCGCCCGGCTTCGACAGCATCGAGCCCGCCGCGCGCATGCTGGCCGGCGAACGTTTCCGCCGCGGCAATCTCCAGGCGTCTCTGACGCTGGAGCCGCAAGAGGCGGCGCGGGGCTTGCGGATCGATCCGGTCGTGCTGGCGGCGGCGGTGCGGATCGCCAGGGAGGTTGCAGAGGAAACCGGCCTCGCACCGGCCCGGATCGACGGGCTCCTGGCGCTAAAAGGTGTCATCGTCCAGGATGACGCGATTGTGCTCGACGCGGCCGAGCGCGCGGCACGGGATGCAGCGATCCTGGAAAGCCTCGCCTATGCGTTGGATGCGCTGGCCAAGGCGCGCGAGACCGAAGGCGCCAAGCTCGCGCACGTGCTCGAATCCCAGGTGCGCGAAATCGCGCGGCTTACCGGCGACGCGGCCAAGCTTGCAGCCACGCAACCTGCCGCGTTGCGCGACAGGCTCCAGGCGCAACTGAAGGATCTGCTCGCATCCGTGCCGCTGTCGGAAGACCGGCTGGCGCAGGAAGTGGCCCTGCTGGCGACCAGGGCGGATGTGCGCGAAGAACTCGATCGGCTCGCCGCCCACGTGCAGGAGGCGCGCGCGCTGATCGCCGCGGGCGAAGCGGTGGGCCGCAAGCTCGACTTTCTCGCGCAGGAATTCAATCGCGAGGCCAATACGCTGTGTTCGAAATCGTCGGATGTGACGCTGACCCGCGTCGGGCTGGCGCTCAAGGCGACGATCGACCAGTTTCGCGAGCAGGCGCAGAACGTCGAATGACGACGAAAATCACGCGCCGCGGGTTGATGCTCGTCCTGTCGTCGCCGTCCGGCGCCGGCAAGACGACATTGTCGCGGCGGTTGCTGGAAGCGGATTCCAACATCGTCATGTCGGTGTCCGCCACGACTCGCGCGAAACGCGCCACGGAAACCGAAGGCGTCGATTACCACTTCGTAAGCGCCGAGCAGTTCCGCAAGGCTGTGGAGGCGGGCGAATTCCTCGAATATGCGAGCGTCTTCGACCATTATTATGGGACGCCGAAAAAGCCGGTGATGGGCGCGCTCGCCGCGGGGCGCGACGTGCTGTTCGACATCGATTGGCAAGGTACCCAGCAGCTCAAGGAGCGGGTGCGCGAGGATATCGTCTCCATCTTCGTGCTGCCGCCCAGCCACGCCGAACTCGAACGGCGCCTGCGCAGCCGCGCGCAAGACCCCGGCGATGTCGTCGCCAAACGGATGGCGAAGGCGGCGAGCGAAATCAGCCATTGGCCGGAATACGACTACGTCATCGTCAACGACGCCCTCGACACCGCCCACGCCAAGGTCAAATCGATCCTCGATGCCGAACGGTTGAAACGCGCGCGGCAGATCGGGCTGTCGGATTTCGTGCGTGAGCTGATTGCGGGTGGGTGAGGGGGCGGGGTTGGTGGGCGGGAGCTATGGCTCGAGAGATGGTTTGACCCGAACTTACTGAACTTCTGCAAATAAATCGAAAAACCCCATAGTTGATTAAATTACTTCCACGCGCGCGTCGTTCATCTGCCGTTCAGCCGGGCGTGCTTATACCCGCATCTGGATGGGACGTTGCTCTTAGGGAATCAAATCATGAAACCGACTGTTTTCGCACTTGCGGGCGTGATCGCTGCCGCTGTGACTTGCACTGCGTTGCCACAAGACGCGTTCGCCTTAACGGAAAGCGGAATGCAGTTTTACAATCAGTGCGGAACCGGCTTCGGCGCAGGGTTCGCCAATCGTGCCTTTTGCCACAACTATATCTTGGGCTTCGCTGATGGCCTCGGCTCAGTTGGTCGTATCTGTCCAGGACCCGGCACAACTGACACGCAAATTGTGATTGTCGTCCAGAATTGGCTGCGCTCTCACGCTCGCAACTTGAACGCACCCGCTTCGTTGATGGTTCGGAACGCCCTTCTCAATGCGTGGCCCTGCGGACCAGGATGAATGTGGGCGTTTGATTTAACTTGGTTGCATTCAAAGCGATAGGTGTCCGCGCCGGGCTGATGGGGACGGGATTACCCGTTCCCTCCTTATGGAAAAAGAATTTACCACAGAGACAGTGAGGCGATGAGAAAAACCTGCGCGCGACGCACGCAATGACGATCTCACCGTCTCACTGTCTCTGTGGTAAGCTTTTAAGTGTTCGTCGTGGCTGTGGCGCCGAATTGAAGACCAAGGCGACCATCTTTAAACAAGGGAATTGGTGACGGAGTTGACCAATGGCCAAGCGGAAAAGCGGCTTTGGAACGGTTGCGAAGGACACAGGTTTCAGTTGTGACCTGATCGGCAGCCTCAAAGAGGCGCTCGCCTGCAAGCGCGGCGAGATTGCGCTGCCGACGCGGGTTATCGAAAGAGACCCGGAAGCCGTCGAACGCGCGCTGGCGAAATCCTCAAGGGCGAATTTCTGGACGGGATCGGCCTCAGCCAGAACCGGCTCGCCCATGCCATCGGCGTGCCGCCGAACCGCATCCATGCCATCGTCAACGGCACGCGCAGCGTGACAGCGACACCGATTTGCGGCTTTGTAAGTTTTTCGGCCTGTCGGAAGGCTATTTCCTGCGGCTGCAAAACGCCTTCGACACGCTGGAAGCCAAGCGCCGTGTCGCCAAAGATGTCGCCGAATTCAAACCTTACAAGGCCGTTGCGGCGTAACAAGGCGGCTGCTTGGAGCATGAAGAAACATGATATCATGTTTCCCAGCTTCCGGTTCCACGCCTTGAAGGGTAGAGACAAAGGCCGCTTCGCCGTCTGGGCGAGCGAGAATTACCGCATCACTTTCGGCTGGGATGGAGAAGATGCCATCGACGTCGATCTGGAGGATTACCATTGATGCCCCGCAATCCGCGCCTCAAAGGCTTGAAGCCCATGCATCCCGGCGAGCATCTCCGCGAGGACATTTTGCCCGCGCTGGGCAAATCGAAAACGGCAATTGCCGCTCTGCTCGGCGTCTCGCGCCAGACGCTCTACGACGTGCTCAACGAGAAGCAGCCCGTGACAGCCAATCTCGCGGTTCGTCTGGGCAAGCTCTGCGGCGACGGGCCGGACATTTGGCTTCGTTTGCAGCAGGTTTACGATCGCGAGCTCGCCGAGCGGGAACTCAAGGACGTGATCGCCAAAATTCCGACGCTCCACGCAGCGGAGTAGGTGGAGCGCGCCTTTCGCCGATCCTCGCTTCCGTACCGCTAACGATGCGGCCATAGTTGCGGGTGTAGATTGGCGCTTCCAACGAAAGACGGGCTTGTATGGCGGGTGGAACGGCGATGTTGCGGGGATTGGCGCGGTGGCTTCCGCCCGGCGCGTTGCGCAGTTTCGGGCGCCCCGTCGCGCTGCACTTCCATGGTGTCGAGCGCAGGATCGACGACCCGCGCATCCAGCGCAACCATCATACGCTCGACGCGTTTTACGCAATCGCCCAGGCGCTCAAGCGCGATTTCCAGGTCCTGCCGCTGACCGCCCTGGCCGAAGCGATCAAACAGCCGCAGCGCCATGCGCGCACCGTGTTTCTCATGTCGGACGACGGCTACCGCAACACGCTCACTGTTGCGGCCGATGTGCTGGACGGATTGGGATTGCCGTGGACGCTGTTCGTCAGCACCCATCACATCGACACCGGAGAACTCAATCCGTTCACCGCGGCACGGCTGTTTTTCACCTTCGCGCCGGAGGGCCGCCATCTGATTCCGCATCTGGGCGGGGCCGTCGAGCTCGGCAGCGATGCGACGCGCGAGCGCGCTTGCGTCCGCGGGCTCAAGAGGTTGCGCATGCTCGACATCGCGCATGCGCGCCAGGCGATCGCCGCCATGCGCGCGGCGATGCCGTCGGCGCTTCTCGCATCGCTCACCGAGCGGTTCGCATCGGAGCGCTTTCTCAACTGGCCGCAAGTGGCCGAACTCGCCAAACGCGGCGTCGAGATCGGCGCGCACGCGCATTGGCACTGGCCGATGCACAAACGCCGGTCCGCGACGGAGATCGCCGATGAGGCGCGCATTCCGCGCCGGCGCATCGAACATCAGATCGGGTCATGCCGTTATTTTGCCTATCCGTTCGGGAATGTCGGCGATGTCACGCGCGAAGCCTGGCACGCGGTGCGCGATGCCGGCTACGACAACGCGTTCACCACGCTTGCAGGAACCATCGACGGGAGCACCAACCCCTGGCTCCTGCCGCGCTACGAGCTGCGGCCGCGAGAAACCCATTTGCGCGCGCTCGCGCCGATGCTGCGCGCGGGCAATCTGCGGCTGGCGCGCTGGCAAAGGCGCATGGCTTAGGATCATCGCCGTCCGCCTTTGATACAGGTGCGTCCCGTCACGGGACAAACTGCGTTTACCAAAATCAGCACGATGGGTTAAGCACGGCCCGGCGATTTTCGATCGCGTCATGCATTGCCGCTGCTCCCGCAAGGTAAATTTTCCCGCAAACCTTCGCCGAACAAAGTGAACGGCATATGTCATCGGTTTTAGGCGGCACGAAGACAGGTGTGCGTGCGTCGTCTCGGATCGAGACAAAATGCGCGCCTCGCCGTTGGCGTGCGCAGTGCAATCCCGGGTTGGCAACGCAGACCGTTCGAGGATCGCAGGTGTCCCCCCGCGAGCATTTGGCAGAGTTGTTTCATGGAAGCGCCGTTCCGGCGCAGCTGCGCAACAATGCCGGCGCCGTGCTGTTCCGCGCCAGCGACGATATGCGTTCGCCGCCCGCCGTCTGGCAACGCCTGCTGAAACGAACGCTCGATCTTGGTGTCGCCGTTCCGCTCCTCGTCCTCCTCGCGCTGCCGATGGCGCTGATCGCCCTTCTCATTCGTCTCGACTCGCAAGGCGCGGCCGTCTTCCGGCAGAGGCGGCTCGGCCTTGGCGGGCGCCCCTTCGACATCCTCAAATTCCGCACCATGCGCGTGCTGGAGAACGGCGACGAAATCGTTCAGGCCCGCCCGGATGATAAACGCTTCACGCGGGTGGGCCGCTGGCTGCGCAAGCGGAGCCTCGACGAACTGCCCCAGCTCATAAACGTCGTTCGCGGCGAGATGTCGCTGGTGGGGCCACGCCCCCACGCGGTTGCCCATGACCGTCGCTTTGCCGCGCTGATCGAAGGTTACGAACTTCGCCAGCGTGCCAAGCCGGGGATCACCGGCTGGGCGCAGATCCACGGCCTGCGCGGTCCAACGCCGACGATCGACGCCATGCGCGCGCGCGTGGCGTTCGACATCTGGTACGCGCAGCATGCGAGCCTGCGGCTCGATCTGCGGATTCTTCTGCGCACGCCGATCGAAATCCTGCGTCAGAGAAATGCATTCTGATGCAGGCGATGCCGACACCGACCGGGACGAAATACCGCGAAGTGATCGTCGGCGGCCTCAAGACCGCGTGCCTTTCGCGCACCGAAATGATGTCGCTGATGGTCGAGCACTGTCTGGCGAGGCGTGTATCGCGCGCGCTCCCGCCCAAGCTCGTCGTCGCCGTAAACGGGCATGCGCTGTCGCTGGCGGCCGGAGACGCACGGTTCCGCCGCTTTCATGAATTCGCCGACATCGTCCACGCCGACGGGCAACCGATCGTGTTCGCTTCGCGAATATTGACGCGCTCGCCGATTCCCGAGCGCAGCGCAACGACAGATTTCTTTCACGATGCGGCACGCGCCGCTTGCTTGTATGGCCTGCGCTTTTACCTGCTGGGTGCGACCGAGGAAGTCAATGCGCGCTGCGCGGCGGTGATGCGCGCGACTTATCCGGGCCTTCAGATCGTGGGCCGCCGCAACGGGTATTTTTCGCCGAGCGAGGAGGCCGGGATTTGCGAGGAAATCGCCAAATCCGGTGCTGACGTCGTATGGGTGGGGCTCGGCATTCCGCACGAACATGCCTTCTGCGTCCGCAACAAGCATCGCCTCAAAGTGGGCTGGATCGTGACAGCCGGCGGTTGCTTCAATTACGTGACGGGACATTATCGCAGGGCGCCGAACTGGATGCAGAGCATGGGCCTGGAATGGCTGCATCGCATGTGGCGCGAGCCGCGACGGTTGTTCTGGCGCTATGCCGTCACCAATCCGCATGCCCTGTACCTTCTTCTGACACGCACGAATTCGCTTCCCGAGCGGCCGCATGCGGAGAAAGTTGGCGCGAACGTTGCTGAGTTGGGAGCTTAGGAAGCATCTTTCAGCACGTGTTCCCGATATGCCCATCCGTGCCCTGGCCCGACTGGCCGACAGCGACGCGCAGGACGGCGCCGCGGCGCCCCAGCGCTTCGCGCGCCTTGCAGCGCGTTACGGCCTGTCGGCTTTCGGCCCGATCGCAGTCTCCGGTGCGCATTTCGTCGTCTCGCTGATTTTTCTGCATGCATTGTCGCGCGCGGATTTCGGCTTGTTTTCGTTTCTCCTCGTCGTCGTGCCGTTTTTCCTCGGCCTTTCCAACGCCCTTCTGGGTGCTTCGATCAGCAGTGCCGTCACGCAAACACGGGCGTTGAACGAAGAGAATGTCGCGACACATCTGAAAGCCAGCCTTGCCCTCGCGGCGGCGGCGGCCCTGGTTGTTTGTCTGCTGTTGGCGGCGATCGGCACCTCGCCCGGCCTTGCTGTCGTCCTCGGTGCTTACGGCGGCGTGATGACGATGCGCTGGTTCGCGCGCTGCTACGCCTATTTGACACACGCACCCTTGCGGTCGATCGCGTCCGATCTCGCTTACGGCACGCTTCTGGTTGCAGCGTTGGCGGCACTTGCAGTGACCCACGAATTGACCGTGTTGCGGGCGGCCATCGCCCTTCTGGGCGCTTCCGTCTGCGGACTGGCAGCCTTCGGCCGCGACTATCTTTCGCGCCAGTTCTGGCCGGGGGTGCAGGGATCGCTCGCAGCCTATCGGTCCATCTGGAGCGCGCTGACGCGCTGGTCGCTGATGGGGGTTGTGCTGACCGAGATGACGGCCAACGCGCACGCCTACCTTGTGACGTTGATTTCGGGGCCGGCTTCCTTTGCATTATTGGCGCTCGGCGCGCTTTTGATGCGGCCCGTGTCGCTCGTCTTCACGGCGCTTCCTGACCTCGAACGGCCTGCCATGGCGCGTGCGATTGCCGGCGGCGACCTGCCGCGTGCTTTTCGAATCGTTAAGGAATTTCGAACCGCCATCGGTGCAATGTGGCTCGCGACCATTCTGCTGGCAGGCGTCGTCTTGATCTGGTTTCCCCACCTGATCCTCAAGAAGGGTTACGACGAAAGACAGGCTGTCGTCGTCGTTGCATTTTTCGCGGCGATCATGGCGGTGAGGGTGCTGCGCACGCCGGAATCGGTGCTGCTGCAGGCTGCCGGCCAATTCCGCCCGCTCGCCAATGCGAGCCTGTGGTCGAGCGTGGTGTCGCTCCTGGCGACATTGGCGCTGTTGCTGACGCTCGGCCCCGTCGCGTCTCTCGGCGGCATTCTGGCCGGCGAAGGCTTGATGGCGACCAACATCTTCGCGCTGTCGCGCCGCTGGAAGCGCAGCCATGGTTGAAATCGCCGTCGCCATCCCGACGTTCCGCCGGCCGGCGGGCCTGGAACGGTTGCTCGCGGCGCTGGCGCGCCTCGAAACCGGTGCGAAAGTCGAAATCCTTGTCGCCGACAACGATGCCGAACGGCACGAGGGTTTCGATCTGTGCCAGAGGTTCAAAGCGCATTATCGATGGCGGCTCGACGCGATCGTCGTGCCCGAGCGCGGCATCGCCCAGGCGCGCAACGCTCTCGTCGAGCATTTGCTGGCGCATTCGAACGCACAATTCGTCGCCATGCTCGACGACGACGAGTGGCCGCATCCGGGGTGGCTGGAAGGATTTCTGCGCGTGCAGCGCGAAACCGCCGCCGACGCGCTGCATGGCGCGATTCTGCGCGAATTCGAAACCACGCCCGGCGCTTGGGCAGTGCGTTGCCAGGGCATCGCTCCCTTGCGCGATTCCTCGGGCCCGAAGCCGATGATCGAGGGCACCGGCAATGTGATGATCGCGCGCAGCTGTTTCGAAGCGTTGGAGAAACCCTGTTTCGATCCGGGGTTCGCGCTGACGGGCGGCGAGGACAAGGATTTCTTCACGCGGCTGCGCAGTTTGGGCAAGCGTTTCGCATGGGCGGACGAAGCGGTCTGTCATGCCTTCGTGCCCGCCTCGCGTGCGAACTTCAAATGGGCCTTGCTGCGCGCCTATCGCGTCGGCAATTCCGACATGCGCGTGTTCCTGAAATATGCGCCAGGCTTTGAAGCGCTGTTGCGCGAGGCGGTGAAAATCGCGGGCGCAATTGTGCTCTTTCCGTTGCTGGAGCTGCTCGCACTGCCGTTTCCCGATCTCCGGGCGGCTCCCCTGTGCAAGCTGTGCCGTGCGTTTGGCAAGATCGCGGCGGTCTTCGGCAATCACTACAACGAATATGCGACCGTCCATGGTGGATGACAGCGCCCCGCTTGGCCTGACCGAGATGCGCGCCGGCTTCGCGCCGCGATTGGCCGAGCTGGCCTTTCTCGCTTTCCTCGCTCTGATCTTCATCGGCCTGCAGCCCTTCGCCATCCGCGATCCTGCGGCACTCGCCGCCGGAGAAAGCGGCTTCGGCGGCGCCGGCGATGTGATGCGGCAGGTCTGCTATGCCGGCGTCTTCGCGCTGATCGTCTTCGCGGCCATGCGCAAACAAGGTCTGAACGCGATTGCAGCTGTTCCACCCCTCCTGGCTCTGCTGCTCGCCTGGTGTGTGCTGAGTTCCGCGTGGTCGCCGGAAGCGGGCGTCACCTTGCGCCGCGCGGCGCTCGCAAGCGTGGTGGTTGCATCGGTCATGCTGAGCGTATCGACGCTCGGCATCGCCCGCGCTCTTCAATTGTTGCGCTGGGTATTGGCGTTCGTCCTCATCGTGAACTGGCTGTCCATTCCGTTGGTCCATCAGGCCGTGCATCTGCCGGGCGAGATCGATCCCCAGCTCGTGGGTGATTGGCGCGGTCTTTATTTTCACAAAAACATTGCCGGCGGTGTCTGCGCCATCACGGCGATCGTCTTCCTGTTTTCCGCATGGGATTCGCGCCGGTGGATCGACGGCGGATTTTTTGCAGCGGCGGTGGTGTTCACCGTGATGACGCGTTCGAAGTCCTCGCTCGCGCTCCTGCCCGTGGCGCTTGCGGCCGGAATCGTCTATCGACTGGCATGGCGGCGCGCGCTCGACCGGCTGATCGTGACGGTGCTCGCAGGCCTCGTCCTCGTGCTTGGCGCCGCCTTCGTCGCGGTCGAGCACACGACGATCGCCCAACTCCTTGAAGACCCGGCCGAATTCACCGGCCGCGCCGCGATCTGGCAAGCCGAACTCGCCTTCATCAGGGACCACCCCTATCTCGGTGCAGGCTTCGGCTCGTTCGCCGACACGGGCGCACTTTCGCCGCTCCACAATTACGTATCCAGCGCATGGGTAGGAGGCGTCGCGCACGGCCATAACGCCTATCTGCAATTGTTCGTGACCGTCGGCAGTGTGGGCTTCGCATTGGCAATCGCGGGCATGATTGTCGTCCCGCTGATCGCCTTCTGGCGCGAAGACGGCTCCGACGTTGCACAAAAGTCGATGCTGTTCGCAATTTTCGTCTTCATGGCGCTGCACAATTTCCTCGAGTCCGATTTTCTGGAAGGCGACAGCGCCGCCTGGGTGGCGTTCCTGGTAATGCTCGCGGCGTTGCGCATGTCGCGGCGGCCGATACCGGACGATGAAGCGGTGGCGGCGGCGCCATGACCGACGGCAGGAGCCCGTTTTTTTCGGTCGTCATCCCGGTATACAACCGGGCCTGTCCGCTGCGTGCGGCAATCGCTTCGGTCCTCGCGCAGACGGAACAGGATTTCGAGATCATCGTCGTCGACGACGGTTCTGCCGACAATCCGAAACAGGTCGTCGATACAATCGCCGATTCCCGCCTGCGCTTCGTGCGACAGGACAATCGTGGCGGCGGTGCGGCGCGCAATGCGGGCATTGATCTCGCCCGAGGACGTTTCGTCGCTTTTCTCGACTCCGACGATATATTTCTGCCCGCCCATCTAGCGACGATGCGGCGCCTTGTCGAAGGGACCAGGAATGTCGCCTGTTATGCACGCATCGTCGTCGACCGCGGGCAGGGGCACACCTTTTTGAAGCCGCCGCGGGCCATCGCGCCGAACGAGCATATGGCGAGCTATCTCATGTGCGATCGCGGTTTTGTGCCGACCACAACGCTCGTGGTCGCGGGGGAGATGGCGGCGCGCGTGCGCTATGACGAACAACTGCCTTTCGCGCAGGACACCGATTTCGCCTTGCGGCTTTTTCTCGCCGGATGCCGCTTCGTCATGGCGGAGGCGCCGGGCGCCGTGTGGCATGACCTGCCCAATCCCGATCGCACGTCTGCAGGGCGCAAAGGTGCGCTTGCCGCGGATTGGCTCGAAGGGCTCAAGCCGGCAATTCCAGCCAAAGCCTATCATGGTGCGCGCGGCTGGATGATCGCCAAGGGCGTGGCGATGCAAAGCTGCATGCGGGCCTTCCGTCTCTACTTCGCGGCGCTGACGCGCGGCTGTTACCGGCCGCGGCTCGCGCCGGTGATCTTCCTGCAGATATTCTGTCCGGACGCCCTTTATCGGCGTCTTGCCGATCGTTCGATATCGTTGTTTCGCACGACGTCGTGGTCGCACGCCGCGAAGCGTGCCCCGTTTCCGGGAGAGTGATACGTCCGTGCTGTCCAAACGTGCGCTGCTGAAATCGCTTATTGCCGCGAATCTGATTGCGGGCGCAGCCGCAACCCGCGCGGCATCGTTGCGCGGTGCGCTGTTCGAAGCCGGTGACGCACCGTTGCGCGTCTGCGCTCATTCGCGCGGTGTTGTTTATGGCGCGGCGGCGAATTCGTATCAGCTCGGCGACAGCGCTTTCGCCGCTGCATTGGCGCGCGAGGCCGGCATGCTCGTTCCCGAATATGAGATGAAGCGCGGCGTGATCGAGGCGGTGCGCGGCCGTTTCGATTTCGCAGGCGTCGACAAGCTTATGGCCTTCGCGCGGGCACACGCCATGGCGTTTCGCGGACATCCGCTGGTCTGGCACAAGCGCAATCCCGATTGGCTCGACGACGCATTGTTGTCGTCGCGCGATTCTCGACTCCTGACTTCCTATATCGCGACGGTGGCCGGCCGCTATCGTGGCCGCATGCACT
>JBAVOL010000120.1:0-25050 GCA_049692035.1 Rhizomicrobium sp. | reverse complement strand
TTTCCAGCATGACGATCGCATCGTCGACGACGAAGCCGACCGACAGCGTCAACGCCATCAGCGAAAGATTGTCCAGGCTGTAACCCATGAAGGCCATGCCGGCGAAGGTGCCGATGACGGTGATGGGAAGCGCCAGAGAGGGAATGATGGTCGCCGACGCCGTGCGCAGGAACGCGAAGATGACGATGATCACAAGCACGGCGGCGATCAGCAATGTGGTCTGTACGTCGGTCACGGACGCCCGGATCGTCTGGCTGCGGTCGTAGAGCACATCCAGGGAAACCGCGGCCGGGAGCTTCGCCCTGAAGCGCGGCAGGATGCTCTTGACTTCGTCCACGACAGCGATCGTGTTCGATCCGGGTTGCCGGTACACCGCCAACCCGATGGAACGCTCGCCATTGTACCAATTCGCGACCAGAACGTTCGCCACACTGTCGATCGCATGTCCGATGTCGCCGATGCGGACCGGCGCGCCGTTGACGTAGGTGATGATCTGCCGGTTAAACGCGGCGGCATTGGTAAGCTGGCCGTTGGCCTGGATCAGCGTCGCCTGGGCGGGGCCGTTCAATGTGCCAGTCGAGAGGTCGACATTGGCTGTGTTGGCGGCGTTGGCCACCTGATCGATGCCGATGCCGCGCGCGGCCATCGCCCCCGGGTCGACTTGAATACGAACCGCGAATTTCTGTGAACCGAAGACATTGACCTGCGCTACGCCATTCAGCGTCGAGATCTGCCGCGCGAGCAGCGACTCGGCGTAGGTGTCGACTTGGTTGAGCGGCATGGTCGACGAGTGCATCGACAAATACATGACCGGCGCGTCCGACGGGTTTACCTTCCGCAGCGTCGGCGGCGCCGGCAAATTCGACGGCAATTGGCGGCTGGCGGCGGAAATCGCCGCGTCGACGTCCTGGGCAGCCGCATCGATGTCGCGATCGAGGTTGAACTGAATCGTGATGATGCTCGAACCCAGCGTATTCTGGGACGTCATCGTGGCGACGTCGGGGATCGTCGAAAACTGGCTTTCGAGGGGCGAGGCGACGGCCGCCGCCATGGTCTCCGGATTGGCGCCCGGCAATGAGGTCGTCACCACGATGGTGGGAAAATCCACGTTCGGCAACTCGCTGACGGGCAGGGTCGCGTAGCCGAAGGCGCCGAAGATCACCAACGCCGCCATCACCAGCGTCGTCATCACCGGCTTGCGGATGAAGGGCTCGGAGATGTTCATGGCGGTGACGGTGCCGACGCGTTGCCCCGGCCGGCGTTGGCCTGCGACGATCCGACGACGGTCACCGCAATCCCCGGCGTCACCCGGATCTCGCCTTCGGTGATGACTTTATCGCCGGGCTTCACCGCCCCCTCAATGGCATCGTTGGTGCCGTCATCGAACAGCACAGTGACAGGGACCATCTGCGCCCGGTTCTTGGCGTCAACGACATAGACATAGCCGCTGTCGGGGCCCAGATAGACCGCTTCGCGCGGCACGACGAGGGCGTGTGGGATATCCGCCACGGCCACCTTCACATCGAGCAACTGGCCGGGAACGAGGCGATAATCGGCATTGCCGAAGGTCGCCCGCAGCTCGATCGTTCCGGTTTGGGGATTGATCTGATTGCCGATGAAATCGACCGGCGCCTCGATCTGGGTTCCTTTTGAATCGTGCATCGTCACCATTGCCGTCAGCTTTCCAGCTGCCATGCGATCCTGGAGTTTCGGCAGGTCGGCCTGCGGCAGGAAAAAGGACACCTTGATCGGCTGAAGCTGGGTGATGACGACCAGCGGGTTGGTCGCGCTGTTGGCGACGATGAGATTGCCCGGCTGGATCAGAATCGGACCGGTCTTGCCGTTGATCGGCGAACGAATGACGGTGTAGCCGAGATTGAGTTGTGCCGCGTCGATGGCGGCCTTGTCGGACTTGACGGTCGCCGCGTCCGCGTCCGCGGCAGCAACCGCCTGATCACGCTGCTGGGCGGAGGCGGCGCCAACCGCCGCCAGTGCGAGGTAGCGCACTTTATCCTTTTCGGCACTGCCCAGCGTGGCTCTATCGCGCGCATAGGCCGCCTTTGCCTGCTCCAAGGCCGCCACGAACGGCTTTGGATCGATGCGGAAGATCACGTCGCCCTTGTGGACGATCTGACCTTCCGTGAAATCCGCCGAAAGCAGCTGCCCGGTGACCAGGGACGTCACCTGGACGGTCGCCACCGAGACGACCGTGCCGATCTGGCTTTCCGTGACCGTGACGGGACGCATCGCCACCGTCGCCACCTTAACGGGCGGTCCGGGCCGGAGCGCCGGCGCCGGCGGCGCGGAGAAGAAAAAGTACCAGATGAGGGCTGCGGCCGCGACCAGGACTGCGCCGCCAAAAACCAGGTGCCGCCACGTGATCACGGGCTGCCAGCGTGCCGGAAGGATATCCTGCACTCCCGCCGAAAGAGCCTCGAAAGCATGAAGAAGCCTAGCATTCATGTTCGGCTATTCCTGATGGTCTATTCGCCCCCGCGGCACGGCCGGAGCGGCGTTCCGCAGCAACAGGCAATGTCGAGCCGGATTGCGCCTCGACAGGATGTTTCGTCGTATTCCGGGCCGTGTAAGTAGCACGGCCCAATGGCTTTGCTATCCTGTCGATCATTTTGCCACGCTTTTTTACAATTTCCTGGATGTTGGCCCCGGCATCCGCCTTGAAATGTTATTCTTTAATTTCAATATGATAGAGAAGGGTTTCGGCGAAGCGGTGCGCTCGCAAGACGTGTCTCGCGATGTTTAATGCCATAGAGCATTGGCAGCTATCGGTTGGCATTGCCTTTCGCGATTGCAGCAAATCGATCCGCCGTCTATAAGCCCGCCCATCCGACTGAGGTGCGAGCGCCTCGAAGCGCGCGAGGCATCATGGACATTCGTAACATCGCCATTATTGCCCATGTCGACCATGGCAAGACGACGCTTGTGGACCAACTCCTCAAGCAGTCCGGGGCCGTGCGCGACAACCAGCAAGTTCAAGAACGCGCCATGGATTCCAATGATCTCGAGCGCGAGCGCGGCATCACGATCCTGGCAAAGTGCACCAGCGTCGAATGGCACGGCACCCATATCAATATCGTCGACACGCCCGGTCACGCCGATTTCGGCGGCGAGGTCGAACGCATCCTGTCGATGGTCGACGGCGTGGTCCTGCTGGTCGACGCCGCCGAATCCGTCATGCCGCAGACGAAATTCGTGCTTTCCAAGGCGTTGAAACTCGGGCTGAAGCCGATTGTGGTGATCAACAAGATCGACCGCTCCGACGCACAGCCCGAGGAAACGCTCGAGAGCATCTTCGACCTGTTCCTGGCGCTTGAAGCCAATGATTACCAGCTCGATTTTCACGTGCTCTATGCCTCGGGCCGGCAGGGGTGGGCGGTTGCCAACCTTGGCGATCCGCAAGAAGGCCTTGGTCCGCTGTTCGAGCGCATCGTGGCCGACGTTCCCCCGCCCAAGCCCCTGGCGATGGCGGGCGATGGCTATCCCTTCGCCATGCTGGTGACGACGCTCGAAGCCGATCCCTATCTGGGCCGCATCCTTACGGGGCGTATCGAGCAGGGTGCGATCACCGTCAATCGCGCCATCAAGGCGCTGGACCGCAACGGCAAGATCGTCGAGCGGGCCCGTGCGACAAAGCTGTTGGCCTTCCGCGGTCTGGCGCGCGTGCCGGTCGAGCGCGCCGAAGCCGGCGATATCATTGCGATTGCCGGCCTTTCGACCGCGACCGTCGCCGACACGCTGTGCGATATCGAGGTCGAAACGCCGATCGCGGCCACGCCGATCGATCCCCCGACGCTCGCCATCACCGTGTCCGTCAACGATTCCCCGCTTGCCGGCCGCGAGGGTGACAAGGTGCAGAGCCGCGTTATCCGCGACCGTCTGCTGCGCGAGGCCGAAGGCAATGTCGCCATTCATGTGCGCGAATCCGGCGAAGGCAGTTACGAGATCGCCGGCCGCGGCGAACTGCAATTGGGCGTGCTGATCGAAACCATGCGGCGCGAAGGCTTCGAACTTTCGATCAGCCGGCCGCGCGTTCTGTTTCAGTCCGATCCCGAATCGGGCCAGCGGCTGGAACCAATCGAAGAAGTCACCATCGATGTCGACGATCCCTATACCGGCGTCGTGATCGACAAGATCAACCAGCGCAAGGGCGAGTTGCAGGACATGCGCCCGACCGGCGCCGGCAAGACGCGGCTCGTCTTCTTCGCGCCGTCGCGCGGCCTCATCGGCTATCACGGCCAGTTTCTCACCGACACGCGCGGCACCGGCGTGATCAACCGCATGTTCCACGATTATGCGCCTTACAAGGGGCCGATCGAGGGCCGCCGCAACGGCGTCCTGATTTCGACGGGCGACGGCGAAGCGGTCGCCTATGCGCTGTGGTACCTCGAAGAACGCGGCAAGCTGTTCGTGGTGCCCGGCACCAAAGTCTATCAAGGCATGATCGTCGGCGAGAATTCCCGCGACAACGACCTCGACGTGAATCCGTTGAAGGCGAAGCAGCTCACCAATATCCGCACGACGTCGAAGGACGAGGCAGTCAAGCTCACGCCCATCGTACCGCTGACACTCGAACAGTCGATCGCCTATATCGAGGACGACGAACTGGTGGAAGTGACGCCGCAATCGATCCGGCTGCGCAAGAAAGCGCTCCTGCCGCATCTGCGCAAGCGCGCGAAGGC
Source organism: Rhizomicrobium sp. (assembly GCA_049692035.1). Lineage (GTDB taxonomy): Bacteria > Pseudomonadota > Alphaproteobacteria > Micropepsales > Micropepsaceae > Rhizomicrobium. Next base: position 20,353 of record JBAVOL010000120.1, on the reverse strand, counting down.
GGAAGTGGAGTAGAATTTTCGATGGCGGTTTCGGATCAAGTTGAATCGCAACCCTGCGCCGGAATCAAAAACTTTCATTCGGCGACAACGCCCGCCCCGTTCGCGAGCGAACGCCTCGTGAGCCAGACGATGCCGAGCAGCGCCACGCTCAGCCAGCCGGAAATCCAGAACAGATCGTCGGCGGCCAGAACATAGGCCTGGCCGATAAGGCTCCGCATCAACATCGCGTAACCCTGCATATGCGTAAAGCCACGAGCACTCAGTTGTGCGAGCGCCTGATGCAGGAACGGATTGTAGGCCGTCGGCGTCTCGACAAGCCGGCTTTGATGGAACGCCTCGCGGCGATCCCAGAATGTCGTAATGATCGAGGCGGCCATGCCTCCGGCCGTGATGCGGACAAAATTGGAAATGCCGGAAGCAGATGGAATGCGGTGTGGCTCGACGCCATCGAGTGAGATCGCGATCATGGCAACAAAAAATGTGCTCATGGCTACGCCCTGCACAAGAAACGACAGGACGAAGACGCCAAAGCTGGCATCGGCCGTCAGCTCCGCGCGCATGAAATAGGAAAGCGCGAAGGAGACAAAGGCGATCGAGGCTGCCCAGCGCATGTCGAAGCGTGACATCACGCGCGCCGCGACCGGCGTCAGGATCACGGCGCTGACCCCGGCCGGTGCGGCCACCAGCCCTGCCCATGTCGCGGTGTAACCTATCTGGGTCTGCAGCCAGAGGGGAAAGAGCAGAATGTTGGCGAAGAAAACCGCGTAACCGAGACTGAAGGCGAGCGTGCCGAGCGCAAAATTCCACCGGCGGAACAGCGAGAGATCGACGATCGGAAATTTTTCCGTCGCTTCCCAGATCACCCAGACGATGAAGACGACCACCGCTACCAAACCGAGCACAATAATCTGCGTTGAGTTGAACCAGTCGGCGTCCTTGCCGGTGTCCAGCATGACCTGCAGTGCACCAACCCAAAGAACGAGGAGACCGAGCCCCACCGTATCGATCGGCAAACGCTGGCTGGACGATTCGCGCGCGGACAGGTTGCGCCAGCACAGAACGGCGCAAACGATCCCGACGGGCACGTTGATCAGGAATATCCAGCCCCAAGAGAAGTTGTCGGAGATATAGCCGCCCAGAACGGGGCCGCAGATGGGTGCGACGAGGGTCGTAATCGACCAGATTCCCAGCGCGGTGGTCCGCTTGTTGGGCGGAAAGATCGAAATCAGCAGTGCCTGCGAGCCCGGGATCAAGGGGCCGGAGACCGCGCCCTGCAGCACGCGAAAGACCACAAGCTCGCTCAAGCTCCACGCAATACCGCACAAAAACGAGGCCACCGTGAACAGCAGCACGGAAAGGACGAAGGTGCGTACGACACCGTAGCGGCCCATGAGCCAGCCCGTAAGCGGCACCGCAACGCCGTTCGACACCGCGAAAGAGGTGATGACCCAGGTGCTCTGGTCGGTGCTGACGCCGAGATTGCCGGCGATCGTGGGAAGCGACACATTCGCGATCGAACTGTCCAGCACCTGCATGAACGTGCCGAGCGCCAGCGCGACCGACGTCACCGCAAGCGTTGTGCCGCGCAGCGGCGGCGGTCCGGCAGGAACGCCCCCAGCGCTCACGGCACGGACGCGGGCGTCATTGCGCTGCCGCCGTTCGCAGCAAGGATTTTCGCAATGATGACGTTGGCAGACGCGATACTCGTGCGGCTGGTCGTGTCTTCGGGTACGCGCGGGCGGACCTTATCGCTCATCAACGGACCCGACTCGTCATGCACGTCCACGCTGGCGTCGATCGACAGGCCGACGCGCAACGGGTGCGCCTTCAGTTCGTTCTTGTCGAGTTCGATGCGTACAGGGACCCGTTGCACGATCTTGATCCAGTTGCCGGTCGCATTCTGGGGCGGCAGCAACGCAAAGGCGCTGCCGCTTCCCGCTCCCAGACCGGCCACGCGGCCGTGATAGGTCACGCCACTGCCATAGACGTCGGCCGTGAGCGTCACGGGCTGACCGATGCGCATGCGCTGGAGCTGGACTTCCTTGAAATTGGCGTCGACCCAAACATCGGAGAGCGGCACGACCGCCAGCAGCGGCGTTCCGGGTGCAACCTCCTGGCCCGCTTCGGCGGAACGTTGAGCCACGACACCGGAGACGGGCGCGACCAGACGCATATGTGCGAGCACCACCGCGGCATCGCGAAGCTTCGCCTCCGCCGCAAGGACTTCCGGATTGTCGTCGACATTCGTCCCCTGGATTTGGGCGAGGATCTGGGCCAGTGCGCTATCTGACGCCGCAATCGCCGCCTTGGCTTGTGTCAGCGCGTCGCGCGCATGGGCCAAATCTTCCTTCGAAACGGAGCCATCGCTGGAAGCGGCGACACGACGCCGGTAGTCCGCCTGTGCCCGCTCGAACTGCACGCGCGCCTGCGCCAATTGCGCCCGCAGCTCGTCCGCTTTGGCAAACAGGGCGCGCACGGTGCGAACCGTGCGGGCGAGATCGGCTTCGGCCGCCTGCATTCCGATCTGCGCCGTAAGCGGGTCGAGTTCCACCAGAAGCTGGCCGCGCTTGACCGATTGCGTGTTGTCGGCATGAACGGCGAGAACGGTGCCGACTTCGCGGCTCGTCACCGGCACCACGTCGCCGCTGACATAGGCATCATCAGTCGTTTCGAAATAACGCCCATAAAACAGCCAATCGGCACCCCAGGCGAGAAGGCCGACGACTACGAGAATGGAGACGGCGCCCAGCATTCGCTGGCGCGGCGTTGTGCGCGCCAGTCGCCCGGAAAGGTATCCGGCGGTGATATCGCTCATGGCAAATGATCCTGATGGCCGGACGCCGGCGAAACGGCGTTGTCGGGTTCGAACCCGCCGCCCAGCGCGAGGAGAAGCGTGACGCGTTGGACAGCGCCGTCAGCACCGAGAGCGACGTCACCCTGGCGCGCTTCGAGCAAAACGTCTTGCGCGTTCAGAACGGTGAGTTGGTTTGCAAGGCCAGTACGGTAGCGGGTCTCGGCCAAGCGATAGCCTGTCTCCGCCGCATCGAGCATGTGGCGATGCTCGGCCTGCTGTTGCACAAGCGAATGAATGCGCGTCAATGCGTCTGCCGTCTGGCGCACGGCGTTCACGAGCACGCTGTTGTAGTCGGCAATCGCAAAGTCCAGCTCGGCCGTCGCGCCCGCATAGTCGGCGCGCAATTTGCCTGCGTCGAAGATCGGCAGATGGATCGCCGGACCGGCGCCATATTGCAGCGAGGTGGCGCTGAACAAGGGGCTCAAGCCGATCGCGGCCCAGCCCGCGGAGGCGGCCAGATTGACGTCGGGATAGAAGGCGGTTTCCGCGACCTTGCGCCCGGCCAATGCTGCATCGATTCGTGCGTGCGCCGCAGCCACGTCGGGCCTGCGGCCGAGCAGGTCTGCCGGCAGCGTGTCGGGCAGCGCAAGCGCCGCGTCAAGCGTGATCGCCGGGCGGCCGATCGTGGGATACGCATCGGCGCCACGACCGATGAGAGCAGCGATTTCATGCATGACGATCTCGCAGTCGCTGTCGGCGGCAGCGCGGTTTTCGCGCGCCTGGGCGAGAAGCGCTTGCGCTTCCTGTTCTTCGACCTGACTGTCGAGGCCGTCTTTGACGCGGCGCCGGGTGAGCGAGAGCGTGTCCTGCCGTTCGCTCTGGGTCCGGGCTGCGATGTCGGCCAGCCTGTAAGCGCGATCGAGATCGACGTAAGCCTGCACCAGTGCGCCTGTGACGGCCAGGCGCGCGGCGGCCGCATCGAAACGTGCCGCACCTTGCAGCGATTTCGCCTTGTCGAGCTGGGTCGCTTCCTTGCCCCAGAAATCGATGTCCCACGACAAATTCGCCTCGATCGTGCCGACCCATTGGAAAGTGCCGGCATAGGGCGGCGGATAGATATAGATGTCGCTCAGGCGGGTGCGCTGCTCCTGTGCGTCGAAATCGAGCTGGGGGTAGAGCGCGGAATTCGCCGATGCCACGTCCGCTTTCGCCGCACGCAGACGGGCGAGCGCCTCGCCTAACGTCGGATTGTTTGCGAGGGCTTGTGCGACCAGGCGGTCGAGTTCGGGATCGCCGAACGCCGTCCACCAGTTTTTGCTCGAAGGCGGCGCCTCCCTCGTGCCCAGACCGAGCGTGTCGGTGGCGATCGCCGTTTGTTGCGGCAGAACTCCGCCCGGCACGCATCCGGCAAGAAACAATACCAGCGGCGCCGCGGCCACGACGCGTTTCATGAAGTGCGCGCCCCCTCGCGCATGACCGGCTGAGGCGCCTCGTCGCTTTGCCGCAGCAGCACATTGAGCCTGGTCAGCAATCCGATCAGAAGCTTCACGTCTTGCGGCGAAAAATTCGCGAGAAGCGCGTTGTAATAGGCGACGACTTTGGGGACGAGCGTGTTCACCGCGGCCCGGCCCGCCGGCGTCAATTCCAGGAACACGACGCGACGGTCGTCTGCGTCGCGCCGGCGAGTCAACAGACCGCGCTCTTCGAGCTGATCGACGAGGCGGGTCATCGAACCTTTGTCATGCGACAATTCCCGCGAGATATCGGCGCAGGTGCTGGCGATGCCGTCGCGCAGACACATCAACACCCGCCACTGGGAAAAGCTGATGTCCTCGCGCTCGAATAGCGCCTCGACCTGCGGCCTGAGGTTCGCCTGCGCTTGGCTGATCAGGTAACCGATGGAGTTCGGCGCCGTGAAATTTCCGACATGGAAGTGATCATGTTTGCTCACGGCCTCCATATAGGCGAAGGTAGATGCTTTAGCAATCATTGCCAGAGCAGCGATCTATGCGCGAGGTGCATGGCGCCCTTGCGCTGGATCTGACCGAACGCAACGAACCTTGTTCGAGCGACAGCAGGAAGAAGTTCAACCATTGCTGCGGACCGCGAAGCTGACGTGAGCGAATGAGCGACATGCGAACAGGAATGTTGCGCAAGATTTTCTGCGACGAGCTGCGAATGCGTCACGGTGTTGCCAATATTGATGCCAAATATTCCCTTGATTGCCGATGGGCCAGGATAGCGATAGTCTAACGGCGGTAGCGCATTCGCGGCGCCCGGGAGGGGAAAAAGATGCGGCGGCTTTTCCTGATCGGCGGCGTCATTGCGGCCGCCCTCGTCATCGTTGCGGGTGGTCTTTATTTCCTGGGCGGGCGAAACGGCGGCGGCGGGCACGGCTTCTTTGCGCGGCTGGCAAACGGCTTCACCTCCGTCACGCAGACGATCCGACCGGCCGGGACGATCCAGGGACCGGAATTCGCATTTACGCGCCTGGACATCGACACGACGAAGCCGCAGGCCGAGGCGTGCCTCGCCTTCACCCGCACCCTCGATGTCAGCGGCAAGACCCATTATGAGGATTATCTCGCGATCGATCCTCAGACGCGCATCGTGGTGCGCGCGCTCGACCAGCGGCTGTGCATCAGCGGGCTGAGCTTCAATCAGACCTACACCGTCACGCTCAAAACGGGCTTTCCCGACGCATCGGGCGTCAAGCTCGCTGAAGCCGAGACGGTTCCCGTCGAATTGCGCGACAAGCCTGCGCTAGTGCGTTTCGGCGGCGGCATCATCCTGCCGCGCGACAATGCCGACGGCGTTCCCGTCACGACGGTCAACGTCGCCAAGCTCAAGCTCAAGGTGATCCGCGTCGGCGACCGCCTGCTGTCGCAAATCGAGAGCGGCGTGGTCGACGAAACGACGCTTTACTCCTACGACCAGACCCAACTCGAAAACAGCCAGGGCGCGGTCGTGTGGTCCGGCACGATGGACGTGGCGAATGTCAAGAACGATTCCGTCGTCACGCTGTTTCCCATCCGCCAAATCCTGAAAGACAAGAAGCCGGGAGCTTATGTGCTGGTGGCGCGCGACGCCGCCACAGCGAAGGACGACAGCGATTCGGGCGGCGGCTACGATTCCTCGGAACGCGCGGCGCAATGGGTGATCGATTCCGACATCGCGTTGACGACGTTCCAGGGTGCCAACGGCCTCGCGGTTTTTGCCCGCTCCTATGCGAGCGCCAAGCCGCTGGCCAATGTCAAGCTGACGCTGGTTGGGCGCGACAACAACATCATCTCGACCGCTACCACCAACGCCGATGGCCGCGCCGATTTCGATGCGGGCTTCTTCAAGGCGACGGGCGGCGACGAGCCCGTGGTGGTGATGGCCTATGGCGGCAATGACGATTTCAGCTTCCTCGATTTGCGCCGTCCGGCCTTCGATCTCACCGACCGCGGCGTTGGGGGCAGGGCCGCGTCGGGGCCGGTGGACGCGTTCCTCTATACCGAACGGGGCGTCTATCGCCCGGGCGAAACGGTGCAATCAGTGGCGACATTGCGCGACCGCATCGGCGCGGTGGTGAATGCGCCCCTGACGCTCGTGGCTTCGCGGCCCGACGGCGTGGAATTCTCGCGCACGACGATTGCGGGTGCCGCGCTTGCCGCCGGTACGGTGACTTGGTCGCTGGCGCTGAAGAAAACTGCGTCGCATGGGCGCTGGCAGATTGCCGCCTACATCGATCCCAAAGGGGAGGCGGTCGGCCGCGTGCAATTCGATGTCGCCGACTTCGTGCCGCAGCGCCTGAAGGTGACGCTCGTACCGCAGGAGAGCGTGCTGCATCCCAACACCGACCTGCATATCCGAGCGGAAAGCCGTTTCCTTTACGGTGCGCCGGCCGCGGGCCTTTCCGGCGAAGCCGAAGCGCACATCACGGCAGATCCCAATCCGTTCCCGGCTTTCGCGCTCTATCATTTCGGCCGGATGGACGACAATTTCTCCGATGTGACGGTGACGTTGAACGTGCCGACGACCAACGATGCCGGCGTCACGGAAGTGACGGGAACGATCGGCGACATCGCGGACACGACCTTGCCGCTCAAAGCCATCGTCAAGGTTTCGATCCATGAGCCGGGCGGCCGCACGACGGACAGGACGGTCGAAATTCCGCTGCGCACGCGCGACGTGGCGATCGGCCTGCGTCCCGATTTCGACGACAATTCCGTCGCCGAGAATGCGCGCGCCGGCTTCGAGGCGATTGCCGTCGACGGGTCGGGGCGCCGCATCGCGCTTTCCCATCTCGATTACAGCTGGGTGCGCGAGAATACGATGTATCAATGGTATCAGGATCAAGGGCAGTGGAAGTATGAATCCGTTACGCGCGACCATCTGGTCACCAGTGGAACGCTCGACATCGGTGCTGCGTCGCCTGCGAAGCTCGCCCAGAATTTTCCGTGGGGCACCTATCGCCTGACGATCACCGATCCGAAATCGAAAGCCTCGAGTTCCTATCGCTTCTATTCGGGCTGGGCGGCGAGCGCTGCCGGCGATCGGCCGGATCGCATTCCCGTTGCCGCCGACAAGCCCTCTTACAAACCCGGCGAAACCGCCCGCATCGCAATCAAGCCGACGGCGAGCGGCCAGGCGCTTGTCGTCGTTGCGGGCGACCGCGTGTTCTCTTCGCGGTTGATCAGCGCGCCGGCGGAAGGCACCTCGGTCGAGATTCCGGTTTCGGCCGATTGGGGCGCGGGCGCCTATGTGCTGGTGACCGATTATCGCGCACTCAACGACGCGACGGGGCGTGAGCCCGTGCGTGCCATCGGCGTCGCCTGGCTTGGCGTCGACAATTCGGCGCGAACGCTTACGCCGCTCATCGGCGGCCCGAACAAGATCACGCCGCGCAAACACATCACCATTCCCGTCGTCGTCAAAGGCCTGGAAAGTGGCGAAGCCGCCTATCTGACGCTCGCCGCGGTCGACGAAGGCATCCTCCAGCTGACCGATTTCAAATCGCCCGATCCCGTCGGTTACTACTTCGGCAAACGGCGTCTCGGCGTCGGCATGCACGACGACTACGGCCGGCTCATCAAGGCCGAGAAAGGCCCGTTGGGATCATTGCGCGAAGGCGGCGACAATCTCGGCGGGCGCCCGCTCGCAGTCGTACCGACACGAACCGTCGCGTTGTTTTCCGGCCTCGTCAAAATCGGCGCCGGCGGCATGGCGCAGGTCGCGCTCGACATCCCCGATTTCAACGGGGAATTACGTTTGATGGCGGTTGTGTTGAGCGACAAGAAGGTCGGCCGCGCCGACCGGCCGCTCACCGTGCGCGATCCCGTTGTGGCCGAGTTGATCCTGCCGCGTTTCCTCGCACCGGGCGACAAGGCCTCGGCGGCCCTCGATCTCAACAATGTCGAAGGACCGAGCGGAAGTTATACGGCAAGTGTGACAACGTCCGGCCCCGTCGGCTTCGACTCCGGCACCACGCATGCCGAGACGCGCATGCTTGGCAAAGGTCAGCGCACGCTCGTGCCGTTTCAACTCGTGGGCCGGGATTTGGGCATCGCCACCATCTCGCTGTCCTTGACGGGACCCGGCGGTTACAAGGTCTCGCGCAGCTGGCAGATCGAAGTGCGCGCGCCGCAGCTCGATGTTGTACGCGATGAAGAATCGGTCTTGGGTGCGCATCAAAGCTTCGTCGCGAACCGCGCGCTTGTCGGCGACATCGTGCCGTCGACGCTGACCGCCGCCATCAACGTCACCGCTGCACATGGCTATAGCGACGTGCCTGGCCTCTTGCGCTGGCTCGACAAATATCCTTATGGCTGCATCGAGCAGACGACGAGCCGCGCCATGCCGCTGCTGTATTTCAACGACTTGGCGGGAATTGCCGGAATCACCAGGGACCAGGCGTTGCCGCAGCGGCTGCAGGACGCGGTCGACAATGTCCTCGACATGCAGAATTACGCCGGCAATTTCGGCATGTGGGGACCGGGCAGCGATGCCGATCCGTGGCTTTCCATCTTCGCGCTCGACTTCCTCGCCCAGGCCAAGGACAAGGGCTATGTGGTGCCCAATGATGCGCTGAAGCGCGGCGCCAATTGGCTGCGCCAGACCGCATCCTCCGATTCGAATGACGACGATGTGCGCGCCTATTCCTTCTACGTGCTCGCGCATCTGGGTCAGGTGAATTTGAGCGATCTGCGCTATTTCAGCGACACGCGCGGGCAGGAATGGAACACAGCGATGGCTGCCGCGTTGACGGGAGCGGCAGCGGCGCGCGCTGGCGACCGCTCGCGTGCAACCTACGCGTTCGGCCGCGCCCGCGACATCATCATGTCTGCCGATCCGCAGCGCTATTCCCTCGACGATTACGGCTCCTTCGTGCGCGATCTGGCGGGCACGACGGCGTTGGCACTCGAAGGCGGCGATCCGGAAATCGTGCCGGCGCTGATGAAGCGCACGGCTGATGTCGATATGCGCCTCAATGCGACGACGACGCAGGAAAAGGCGTGGATGCTGCGCGCAGCCTATCAACTGACGCTGCAGAAGACGAAGCTCAACGTCCTTGTCAACGGCAAGCCGGCGAGCCTTCGCGACGGCGCCATCCGTCTGGTGCCGTCCCTCGGCCAACTTTCAGCCGGCATCACGCTTACGAATGCGGGCGATGCACCCGTCTGGCGCGAGGTCTCGGTACAGGGCACGCCGGCAGCACCGCTGCCGGCGGAAGCCGCCGGGCTGACGCTGAAGAAGACAGTGTGGACCCTGAGCGGCCAGCCTGCCGATCTCGCGAACCTCAAGCAGAACGACCGCGTGATGATCGTGATCGAGGGGCAGATGGAGAATGGCTATTATCGTCAGATGGCGGCGCTCGATCTGTTGCCCGCCGGGCTCGAAATCGAAATGCCGATTGCCGGCGACGACGCCAAGGCCTATGCGTGGTTGGGCTCGCTCAACGACGTGACGCTCGAAGAGGCACGCGACGACCGCTTCGTCGCGGCGTTCACCATCGGCTCGCAATATCAGGAGAAGCCCGATTCGAAGAAACCGCCGCCGCCCCCGCCCAGCTACCGCCTCGCCTATATCGCGCGCGCGGTAACGGTGGGCTCGTTCGTGATGCCGGCGGGCGTGGTCGAAGACATGTATGCGCCGAGCATCCATGCGCGCACGGCAATGGGGAGTGTGACGGTGAAGTAAGCGTGAGTGCAGGGAAGATAAAGCGATCACCGCTCGTTCATGCTTCGCTTGCGGAGAAAACAGTTGCTTCTGCACTTCACGTCAACACAGCTGTCATCCCCGGCCGAGCGGAGCGAGGGGAAGGGGATGGCAACCAAATTTATTTGGAACAAGTGCTCACGAACGAATAAAGCCCTTTTACGACACGACACTCGTTCTCGGTATCCAGATCGCAGAGTTATCGTCGCCGTATGCCATGGCTTGACCGTTTAGACAGCAAATCGCAACCCAGACGCAAACGACGGCGTCGAGTTTGTCTTCATAAGCTTTCGTCTGCCAGCTGCTCGCATTCAACTCCAGCGGCGGTAGGGCCTGCGCCACACCTGATATCCGGCCTTCAAGCAAGGTCACAATCTCACTCCATTTCCGATAGAGGCAGGCGCGGCGCTCTTGGGGGGTAGCCATTGGCCAATAGCTCCGGGCCTTTGAGACTTTGTACGGCAGTCGCTTTGATGCACCGGAAAGTTCTACAAGCGCGGGATGCGGATAGACTTCTACCACCCCTGGTGTCGCAATCGTATCGGTACAGAGCGAATAGCCCTCTTGCTCAAAACTCACCCTCAGATCGTCACTTATGCGGCCGGGTCGTTTAGCGTTCGGAGAATGCGTCGCGCATTGTCGCCCTCCGTAGGTGTGAGAAACCTCGTCATCAGACGTACGACGATTGACAATGGGCGAACGCGCTAAAGGCATATCGATCGCAACAAGGTCGATTGGGCACCCGCATAGCGCTGCGCCAGAAGCAAGCAGGTCGTGCGCGTCGGGCGACGAACCTGATGGATGCTCTTCCCCTGGACGGCCCTCAATCACCCGATCATAAAAACGTCGATACGAACTCTCAGCAGCAATCAATCGCCAACCACCCGACCGCTCGACCGCTACCGCGACGCCGCTTGGTTGGGTCAATGTCCAAGCCGCATCGATACCCAGTACAGCCCGCATTTTGTGTCCCTATCGACCGCCCTGATTTTGCACGAAAGAAAAGCAATCGTACACTTGGTTGCCCTCGTCAGGCATCTGAGGATTTCGCATGCCGCCGATCCAATCCATCCGTCGCTTCTTCGCCATCAGCCGCGCGCGGGCAATCGTGGCAGGGTTCGCGCTGCTTGGCGTGATCGGCGCGCTCGCCGTCGCCGATGTCGCCAATCCACCGGACCTTTCGCGTGTGCGCATGTTGTCGCCGGAAGTGGTCGATCACGACGGCGTGCCGCTACGACCTTTTCTGTCGAAGGACGGCTATTGGCGGCTCAGGACGACCGTGCGCGACGTAAACCCGCGCTATCTGATGTTGCTCAAGGCGTATGAGGACAAGCGATACGACACGCATTGGGGTGTCGATCCGATGGCGATGGTCCGCGCGGTATTGCAGTTGGTGCATGCGGGACGCGTGGTGTCCGGCGGATCGACGCTCACCATGCAGGCGGCGCGGCTGCTCGAACCGCGCCCGCGCGGGTGGGCCACCAAGATTTTCCAGATGATACGCGCGCTGCAATTGGAAGAGCGCTACTCCAAGGACGAAATTCTTTCGATCTATCTGACGTTGGCCCCTTTCGGCGGCAATCTCGAAGGCGTGCGCGCGGCGTCGCTCGCTTATTTCGGCAAGCCGCCCTCGGCGCTCGATCTGTCGGAGGCAGCGCTCCTCGTCGCCCTGCCGCAATCGCCGGCGCGGCTCAGGCCAGACCGTCACGGCATCGCCGCGATCGCCGGGCGCAACAAAGTGCTGGCTCGCATGGTCGAAGAACATGTGGTGACGGCAGGCGACGCGGCCGTGGCGCGCGCCGAAGGCGTCGCCTCGCTTAGGCTTCCGATGCCGCTGGCCGCGCCGCATCTTGCCCAACGGCTGGCGCATGCCCACGCCGGTGCAACGCGGCTCGTCACGACGCTCGACGCTTCGCTGCAAGGCGCCATCGAGCGCATGGCGGTGCGCGAGGCCGCCTATCTCGAAGACGGCGGCAGCCTTGCCATCGTCGTTGTGGAAAACCGCACCCGCAACGTGCTCGCCTACGTCGGCGGCACTGATTATTGGGGGCGCTCGGGACAGATCGATCTCGCCCAGCGTCCGCGCTCGCCCGGCTCGGCGCTCAAGCCGTTCATCTATGGCCTTGCTTTCGACGATCTGATCCTCCACCCGTCGAGCCGGATGGAGGATCAGCCGATGAGTTTCGGCGATTATGCGCCGCGCGATTTCGAAGGTTCGTTCCAGGGCGCGGTCACCGCGGCAGAAGCGTTGCGGATGTCGCTCAACGTGCCCGCCGTCGCTGTGCTCGATCGCGTTGGGCCGTTGCGTTTCTCGCTGGCTCTGAGCAATGCGGGCGCGCGTCTCGCCTATCCGACGCGGGACGCGACACCGAGCCTGCCGATCGCGTTGGGCGGCCTCGGCATCAGCCTTGCCGACATTGCCATGCTGTATGCCGGCATTGCCGAAGGCGGCATGGCGCGGGCATTGCGCGTTCTGAAGGACGCCCCTCCCGGAGCCGATCACCGGCTGTTCGGCCCTGTCGCCGCCTGGTATCTGCGCGACATCCTCGACGGCGTTTCGCTCCCCGAAGGTTGGGCGATGGGCCAGGGTCTCGCGCGCAAACGCACAATCGGCTTCAAGACCGGTACGTCCTATGGCTTCCGCGACGCCTGGTCGGTGGGATTTTCCAACGACTATACGGTGGGCGTCTGGGTCGGCCGCGCCGACGGTGCGCCGAGCGCGGGTCGCATCGGCCGCGAGGCCGCAGCCCCCATTCTGCTCAAGACGTTTCAATTGTTGCCGGACGACCGCCGCTCAGCGCCGCCGCCGCCGCCCGGCACCATCCTCGTGCGCTCGACGGAGGAACTGCCGCCCAACCTTCAGGTCTTCAGCCGTCGGAGCGAGACCCTGGCCGCGCCGCGCGACATCGCGGTGCCGCCGCCCGCAATCGCGTTTCCTCCCAACGGCGCCACGGTCCTGTTGCCGGCATCCAATGCGAAGGACCGTACCATCATGTTCAAGGCGGATGGTGGCCGTGAGCCTCTGACCTGGCTCGTCGACGGGCAGCCGCTCGGCACCTTCGACCGCTTTCAACCAGTGTTGTTTGCACCCCAGGGCGAGGGTTTCGCACAAGTGACGGTGGTGGATTCCGAAGGCCGCAGCGACAGCGCCAAGATCCGCTTCAAGAAACCCTGACGAATTGGGGCGCAATGAATACTCGACGGGGCGCGGATGTTGGAGTGGTTTTGACCCAGAGCGAAATCCGTTCGGATGTGAGGGGTAGACGCAAGCTCGACGAAAATTGAGCGAAACCACCCGCACGCTCACCCGCCCTTCGCTGCGATCTCGCGTTCCATGCGCACGAGAAGGTCTTCCGTAGCGAAGCCGTCGGCGGGAAGGCTGTGGGCCTTCTGATAGGCGCGCAGGGAGTTGCGCACCTTGTGACCCAGAACGCCGTCGATATCGCCCGGATCGTAACCCAGCGTCTTCAAATCGTTCTGGAACGCGACGCGCTCGTCGCGCGTCAAGGGCGTCTCGCCGCGCGGCCATGGTGCCATGACCGGAATGCCGCCCCTGATGCGATCGGCGAGGGTGCACACCGCGAGCGCATAGCTTTGCGCATTGTTGTATTTGAGAACCATCTTAAAATTGTCGAAGACGATGAAGGCCGGGCCGTGCGCGCCGGCCGGTAGCAGGATCGACGCTTCACGTTCGCCGCCCGACAACGGCTCGCCCGAAACCCTGTGTACGCCTATCTTCTTCCACTCGGCGAGGGTCCTGACCGTGTCGATATCGGCGTCGGCGTAATCGAAATCGACCGGCAGCTGCACTTCGTAGCCCCAACGCGCGCCGTCATGCCATCCCGCATTGGCCAGCAGCCTGGCGGTGGAGGCCAGCGCGTCGGCCGGGGAATGCCAAAGATCGCGCTGGCCGTCGCCATCACCGTCGGCCGCGTTGGCAAGGAACGAGGAGGGTATGAACTGCGTCTGCCCGAAGGCGCCCGCCCAGGACGAGGTCATTTGCGCCGGATCGAGATTTTCGCGTTCTTCCATCTTGAGCGCCGCGATCAGTTCGCGCTGTCCGTAATCCATGCGCGGCCCTTCAAAGGCAAGAGTCGCCAGCGCCTCGAACATGTTGAAATGGCCCATTTCGGTGCCGTAATTGCTTTCGACCCCCCAGATCGCCACCAGATATTCGCGCTGCACGCCGAAGCGGTTTTCGATTTTGCCCAGCATTGCCGCATTGGCCGCCAACAACGCGGCGCCTTTGGCGATCCGCTTGTCGGACACGGCCGTGTCGAGATACTCCCAGACGGGCTTCACGAATTCGGGCTGCTGGAGATTGGCCTGCTCGACCCGCGGATTGCGGGTAATGCCTGCCATCGAGCGGTCATAGGTCTCGGGCTTGATGCCGTCGGCGAGTGCCGTGGCGCGGAAATCGTGAATGAAGGTCACAAATTTGGCATCGGCGACTTTGGGATCTTCGGTGGGCAGCTGCGGCTTGGGCGCGAAGGCCGCCGGAATATAGGGTTCCTTGCTGGGCGCTGCGGTGGCACAGGCCGTGACCAAGGCTGCAAGTGCCATCAGGACCAGCGTGCGCCCAGCGTGGCGCCGAAACTGACAGAAAGCGTTATGCATGGCGTAGAATATCCCGGTTCGACCTTCTCATAGCACAGGATTCGACGCCGGGTTGACAGGCAAAATCGGCCCCACTAGGTTCCGCGCCTCTTTTCCCCGGGGGGCCTTGTCCGCCGGCGTTTTTGAAGGCGTGGCCCATGAAGATCCGCAACTCGCTCCGTTCGCTCAAGAAACGCGACAAGGACTGCCGCGTCATCCGTCGGCGCGGTCGCTCCTACGTGATCAACAAGAAGAATCCCCGCTTCAAGGCACGGCAGGGCTAAGGCTCGCGGCAGTCCGATTTAGCTGGCGGCGGTAAACGCCACAGGCGCGGTTTCCGGCGTGCGTGCCCTGATGAATTGCGCGATCCGATTGAGCGACACGCGCGCCTCGGGGACATACGGGCTCGCCTGGAACACGTGCTGCATGCCGTCATAGATCTCGACGCTGACCGGCACGCCCGCTTCGGCGGCACGCTCACCGATCCGGCTTGCATCGTCGCGCAGGATTTCGAGGCTGCCCGCATGCACCATGATCGGTGGAAAACCATGAAAGTCCCCAAAAACGGGCGAGACATATGGATCAGTGGGGTTCGACTTCTTCAGATAGTGCCGGGCGCTGATGAACAGGAGTTCCCAGGATAGTGCGGCATCGTTGCGTGCATTCTGCAGCATCGACCAGCCCGACAGCGAGAGATCGGCCCAGGGCGACATGGCGACACAGGCGGCCGGCATGGGCAAACCGGCGTTGCGGATGGCGAGGAGAAGGGCAAAAGCCAATCCGCCCCCTGCCGCATCGCCGGCCAGCACGATTGACGACGGAGCGATGGAACGCTGCAACAGATAGCGATAGACATCGATGCCGTCACGCAAACCGGCGGGAAAGGGGAACTCCGGCGCCAGACGGTACGAGGGCGAAAACGCTACCGCCTGCGCGGCCTGACACAGGCGCGCAACCAGCGGACGGTGGGTTTCGGGCGATCCGGACACATAGCCGCCGCCGTGAAAATAGAGAATCAGGCGATGGGAAGTGGTCTCGCCGATCCGTACCCATTCACCCTTCACCGGTCCGACCTGGGAGGGTTCGAACATTGCGTCCTGCGGCACGGTGCCGAACCGGTCGGAGAGATAGCTATATTGCCGGCGTAATTCCTCGATTTCGCCGTCGAGGCCCATGGTGCGCGGACGCGCCATACGCGATATACGGGCAAAAAAAGCGCTTTGCCAACTCGGCATCTGAAAACCCGAACCGTAAAAAATGAAATCGCGCCGACACTAGCGCCAATAATTTGGCGCTGTCACCAAAAACGCAGCATGCCGGGCACGCATGGGGTGCGCGCCCGGCCTCAAATTGACGGCTTATGCAATCAGGCGGCCTTGGGCTGCCCCTCTACCACATTGACGTTGGCGCTGTTGACCGGGATGCGGCGCGGCTTCTGTTCCTCGGGCACGACACGCTCGAGGTCGACATGCAGCAGGCCGTTTTCGAGCCTGGCGCCCTTGACCTCGACATGCTCGGCCAGTTGGAAGCGCCGTTCGAAGGCGCGGCCGGCGATGCCTCGATAGAGATAGCCGGTTTTTTCGGCCTTCCCGGCTTCGTCATTGTGCTTGCCCTGCACGGTCAGCACACCCTCGCGCACCTCTACGTTAATATCCGGCTCGGCGAAACCTGCGACCGCGACGGTGATGCGGTATTGGGCGTCGCCCGTGCGCTCGATGTTATAGGGCGGATAGGACTGGTTGGTGTCGTAGCGGCTGACGGAATCGAGCAGATCAAAGACCCGGTCGAAGCCGACAGTGGAACGAAAAAGCGGGGAAAAATCGAATGTACGCATGGTTCACAACCTCCATTGAA
Organism: Rhizomicrobium sp.; assembly: GCA_049692035.1. Classification (GTDB taxonomy): domain Bacteria; phylum Pseudomonadota; class Alphaproteobacteria; order Micropepsales; family Micropepsaceae; genus Rhizomicrobium. Next base: position 3,906 of record JBAVOL010000120.1, on the reverse strand, counting down.
AGCGAAGTGTTTGCGCCCGCCCTTTTGGGCCGGGCCATGGGATTGCCCGAAAAGCCATTGGGCCTTTCCGGACAGAACTCAGGTAGGATTGAAGATTTGCGGCTTCAAGGCCGGAGTTGTGCGGACAGTTGACAAATGCTCATATTTCGCCAGTCCCGCGCAGGGACGGCGCCGCAGGCATAGCTGGAAGGATGACGACATGAGTTCTGAGCAAATGAAGCAGATCGTGGCCCAGATGGGTGGCGCCATTGGCGCGAATTCCGGCCTCGGCGGCACGCTCAAATTCGATTTCGGCGAGGCCGGCAGCGTCTATATCGACGGCAAGTCGTCGCCCAATACCGTCAGCGACGGCGCAGGCAAGACCGCGGATTGCACGATCGGTGTCACCCTCGAAACCTTCGAGAAGATGGTCAAAGGCGAACTCGACAGCACGTCGGCATTCATGCAGGGCAAGGTGCGCGTCGCCGGCGACATGGGCCTCGCGATGAAGATTGGGCCGATCCTGCAGAAGGCACGCGGCTGAGCCCAGCCGACCCGGTGACCGGTTTGCAAACGCGGTTCATCCTGAGCCGCGACGACAAGCGTCTGCGCATAACGATCTGGGAGGCCGCGCCGGACAAAGCTCCGCGTGGCGTCTGCGTGCTGCTCGGCGGCCAGACCGAATTTCTCGAAAAATACCAGGAAGTCGCGGGCGAATTGTCGGCGCGCGGCTTTACGGTCGCCGCTCTCGACTGGCGCGGCCAGGGCGCATCCGAACGCCTCGTGCCTGAGCCCCTCAAAGCCCATGTCGGAGATTTCGCGGAATATGATGTCGATTTGGCGGCATTCTTCGATCAGATCGTCCGGCCTCTGACCGACAAGCCACCTCTGGCGCTCGCCCATTCGATGGGTGGCCATATTCTGATGCGGGCGCTGCATGATCGGCCAGGGCTGTTTGCAGCCGCGGTCGTCACCGCACCGATGTTGCGCGCGCTGACCCGCGGCTATCCGCGCCTCCTCGCCCGTGCCGCCTGCTACACCCAGAATATGCTGGGCCGGCAACAGGATTGGGTCTGGGGCATGGAAACGCGCGATCCCCTCAAGATCACATTCGAGGATAATTTGGTGACTTCGGATCGCGCGCGCTACGCCCGCAACACCGCACTCCTCGTCGCACGAAACGACATCCGGCTTGCAGGCCCTACCTGGGGTTGGCTTGGGGCTGCCACCCGCTCGATGGGGTGCGTGACGGCGAAAGGCTACGCCGAGACGATCGAAACACCCGTGCTTATCGTAGGCGCCGGACGGGACAGAATCGTCGACACGCAAGCGGCGCGCGAATTCGCCCCCCGCCTGCCGCACGGCGCCTATCTCGAAATCGCAGACGCCGAGCACGAGATATTGATGGAAAGCGATTCCGTCCGTGCACGCTTCTGGGCCGCATTCGATGCGTTCGTGGGGAAATATTTTTAGCGGCTTCCGCCCAGGCCAAACCCCGCAAGCGCCCGCAGCGCATCGGCATGCACGCGGCCATCGCCGGCCGCAATGATATGACCGCCGGCGCCGACGGGATTTCCGTCCCAGTCGGTGACGATGCCGCCGGCATTCTCGATGACCGGAATGAGCGCCGCAACGTCCCACGCGTGAAGCGAGGCTTCCACGATCAGATCGATACTGCCCATCGCCAGCAGCGCATAGGCGTAACAATCGCCGCCGAAATAGCTCATGCGCGCGGCGCAAGCGAGGTCTTCGAAGGCCTGGCGTTGCGCCGCATCGAAATAGCTCCACGGATGGGTGGTCGAAACGACGGCGGAGGCCAAGCCGGCGCAACTGCGCGTGCGCAGCGTCTCCCGCCCGTCAGGCGACAGCAACTCGCTCGTTCCGTTGCAACCGATGAACCGCTCGCGCAGCACCGGCTGGTCGATGATGCCCAGCAGCCGCGTGCTCCCCTCTTCCAGCGCGATCAGCGTGCCCCAGGTGTGGCGGCCGGTGATGAAGGCGCGCGTGCCATCGATCGGATCGAGCACCCAGGTGCGTCCGCTGGTTCCCGGCTGGTAGCCATGTTCTTCGCCGAGAATGGCATCCTCGGGGCGCTCGCGCGCAATCATCGCGCGCAACGCCGCTTCCGCGCTGCGGTCGGCCTCTGTCACGGGATCGAAAGCGGATTTTCCCTTGTCGATGATTTCGATGCGCTGGCGGAAAAACGGGCGGATGATTTCGCCTGCCGCGTCCGCCAGTTTGTGGGCAAAGGCGATCGTTGCCGAATCGATGGCGGTCATCTCTCGCACCTTTCGTTGACCCGCGATATGGAAACCCAGTCATAGAGCCCGGAGGCCGGAGATGAAAAGCGTCGTCGTCACGGGAGCATCCACCGGAATCGGCTGGGGCATTGCCAAGGTCCTGGTCGCAAAAGGCTTCCGGGTTTTCGGCAGCGTCCGCAAGCAGGCCGATTCCGACCGGCTTGCGGCCGAGTTCGGACCGAATTTCACCCCGCTGCTGTTCGATGTGACCGATGCGGCGGCGGTCGATGCGGCGGCGCAGAAGGTGGCGACGGCGCTCGGCGACCAACGCCTTGCCGGGCTCGTCAACAATGCCGGGATCGCCGTGCCCGGGCCGCTGCTCCATCTCGCCATCGACGAATTCCGCCACCAGATCGAAGTCAATTTGACCGGCCAATTGATCGTGACCCAGGCCTTTGCGCCGCTGCTGGGGAGCGTGCCCGGCCGCGCCGGCGCGCCGGGGCGTATCATCATGATCTCGTCCGTCGGCGGCACGAGCGCATTGCCTTTCATCGGCGCCTACAACGCATCGAAATTCGCGCTCGAAGGACTCTCCGAGAGCCTGCGCCGCGAACTCATGCTGTTCGGCATCGAAACCGTCATCGTGGCGCCGGGCGTGGTCGCGACGCCCATTTGGGACAAGGCGGAGACGATCGATGTTGCGCGCTATGCCGATACGCCGTTCGCGAAAGGGCTCGATGCCATTCGCAACCACATGCTGGCGAGCGGCCGCAAAGGATTGAAACCCGAACGCCTCGGCGAAGCTGTGTGGCGCGCGCTGACGGTGCCGAAGCCCAGGACCCGTTACCTCGTGACGCCCGACAGGATCCAGAACTTCCTGGCCAACAATCTGCCCAAACGTATGGTCGACCGCATGATCGCGGGCCGGCTCGGGCTCGCGCCGCCGAAATAGCCGCGAGGTCGAATTCGCTATACGTCGCATACGGTCGGGTGGAACACGTCCCGAAAACGAATCACAATTTGCAATTGTTCGTGGCTAATCTGCCACAAACGCGATTTCTCTGAAAAGCTTCTCGCACGCGTGACCAGCCTGCGCGCGGATTCGTTGACGCAGCGCAGCGAATTTTACACGACCGACGCAAGACCGAAACAGAACCGTCATGTTCCTTATCCATGGTGCGCGCAATTCGCGGTGGGGTCACGGCGCGCTTGCAAGCGCGCCACGGGGGTCTTCGAGGGTGAGTTTGCTTTCCTGGTGAGCCAGGTCCGGATCGACCGGACCGTGGCGCGCCTGCCTGCAAACAAACACGACATTGCGAGTGAACAACGGCGGCCGGTCTCCGGCCGCTGCGCGCGGTTTTGCGTCAAAAATGAAGGGGATACGAATGTCACAATCTACCAGCTACTGGACGAAGTCTTCGCTGCTCGGCTGCGCCGCGGTGGGCGCGCTGATGGTCGGCATGTTCGGCAATGTTGCCGCCGCGCTCGCGGACGACGATGCGACCGAAACCATCGTTGTCACCGGTACGCGGTTCAATGCAGAAGCTGCGCCGGCGAAAGCTGAAGCGGACCCCGAATCTGGGACCGGGGGCTTAGTTGGAAAATAGGCCGTTCTGTTGCTAAACGGAGCGGACGATGACGAAGAAGACGAGACGCAAGATTGATGCGGCGTTGAAGGCGAAGATCG
>JBAVOL010000119.1:0-99375 GCA_049692035.1 Rhizomicrobium sp. | reverse complement strand
GTCGAGCACCGGGCGGCCTTTGGGCGCGGCAGCGTGGATCAAGGCATTGGAGGCGGCCACCGGACGCAGGCTCGCGCCGCCGTCCATCGGACGCCCGCCAACATCGCCATCCAGAATAGCGGCGTAGGCAATGTCGGAGTAACGGGCTAACGTCAGAGTAGCGGGCAAAAATAGTGTGTGTCCCTCTTTCGGAAAAGGGTTACGATAGGGGGAAATCGTTTTATTTGTGCTTGTAGTGTGAAGCTAACCCATTACGCCATTCCGCTGTCAGCTTGGTAAACGGGAATACACCCTCGGCTCCACATATTTTCTCCAAACCTTCGGCGTGCAATCGGTCAAGAGCAGACTGGAACCGGTTCAGGCTATCTGTGGTGCGGAGTGCGATAATAGCAACGTCATTTTCCTTCTCACAATAGATGCACCAATCACCCACATCAGAAGCACAAATGTACCTATCGACCAGATAAAGCCAAGAATCTGGGGCGCCGTTCCCGCGAAGTAGGCGCATGTAATATGCAGGGTCAATTGATCGGCCCAGAAACATGGCGGGCGGCTCGCTGCTGACATTTTTGGTCGCTCCCAGATTGATCAAACAGCAAACGTGAGACATTTCGGCATCCAAAAGATCGTGCATAGCCGCGACGAACTCAGGCTTAAAAATTGCATCGGATTCAAAAAATAAAAACTCAGCCCAAGCTCCCACAAATACATTTAACGGGAGAGTGATGTCGGTGTGAACCGAGTTCACCGCATTTGCATACGACTTGCGCTCAAAACTTTCATCGCTTCCCATTCAACAGAAACTCCACATTGGTCCGACAAAACACCCGTCATTGTCCCAAGTTGTATTTGGCTCTCTGGTCTAATGGACCGATATAGCTTGCCCCGCTGGATCCAGTCGAAGTTCTTGTGTAGATGCTGTAGGTAGATTCTCCATTTTGTAGAACTGTCGCGGGGCCATTGCTTCCCGTGTAATTGGTTGCCGTGTAACCGTTTGCTTGCAGATTGAGTGAAAACTCGTTGGCAGTAACATCGGTTTTGATGCCATTCATTCCGCCCGAAGTATCATAGAGAGAGTATATGCCCTCCTCGAAACTTGTCGTGGAAAACAAACTCCCCACGGCTTCGCCAGTCCCTACACCTCCTGCTACCGCGCTCACGCCTTGGAAAGTCGTGGCGCCCTCAGACGCAAAGTAGTCGCTTGTCACTGAGAATGGTTGGACTTGTGGCGGCCCGCTGAAATCCTGGCTCAAACCGCCGAGCGAGCCGACATCGAGAACGTCATAAGCTAAATTCGTGGCCGTTTGAGCAACTGCGTTCCCAAACCCCGCGGCATAGGAACCCAAAATATCGCCTTCAGTAAGATTGATGGTCCCGTTGTCGTTGGGGCTATCCGCCGCCAAGCCGAACGGATCGGTCCTATCCACAGGATCATTTCCAACGTAGGCATACAAATTCATCCCGTTCTGGTAGCCGGTCGGATCAACCTGAAGGAACCGCCCCAGCGTCGGCGAATACATGCGTGCGCGATAGTAATAGAGGCCGGAGGGTTCGGCGCTGCTCCCCGCCGTCTCGGGATCGAAGCGCTGGGCGGTGTATTGGAACGTGCCGCCGGCGAGGCTCGGGTTCTCGCCATAGGTCTGGTAGCCGGTGGTCGAAAGCGCGCCCGTGGCCGCATCGAGCGCCGCAATCACCGAGCCCTGCACGTCGGGCACCATGGTCTCGCGGGTGCCCCCGGCGAGGTTCATCTGGTTGAGCACGTTGTTGGAACCGAGCCCATAGGCGTACCAATTCTGCTGTGCGCCGCTCGAACCGCTATATTCGAGCACTTCGCGGTCGTTGGCATCGGTGACATAATTGGTGGTCGTCGTCCCCACGGTCTTCGATTTTCGCCGTCCTTGCGCGTCATAGGCGTAGGTGGCGACGACCGTCATGCCGTTCTCGATCTCGGTCAACCGGCTCTGGGCATCGTACGTATAGGTGAAGGTGCCGTCATAGGTGAGGTTGCCGTTCGCGTCGTAAAGCAGCGTCGTCGAGCAGGTCGAGGCGAAGATGCAGGTATATTGGTTGAGCGTATTGGCGTTATAGGTCAGCTTCGTGGCGCTCGCCGCGGGATAGCTCCACCACGCGCTGTTGGTCGCCGTCTGGTTGATACGGCGATTGTCGGTGTCATAGCTATAGCCGAAGGTGACGCTCGCGGACGCGGCCGTCGTCTGCGACGGCGCCGGGTTCCAGCTTATATTGGTAGGGTTGTTGAGGGAATCGTAGGTGATGCTCGTCGTATAGAGCGCGGCCCCGCCAGGCGCGGTGATCGCGGCGCTGTTGTCGTTCGCCGCGGTCAAATGGCCGTCGAGATCGTGGCTGTACCAGGTAGTCGGATTGGATGAGGACGTCGCCGAACAGGCAGTCGCCGTCGTCGCGATCGCCTTCGAGCACATGCGGTTCAGCGTGTCATAGGCGAAGGAGAGCGTATGGAAGAGGGACACACTACTTTCGGCCGGAAATGCATGGAGTGACTGGAAAGTGGTGTGTGTCCCCACTTTCCCCGAAGATCACCCCTTGGCCAGCTTGAAACGGATTGCCACTTCCACTTCGGAACGCACGGGCCGTCCGTTGCGGATCGCGGGGAGGTAGCGCCAATCGCCCGCGCCGATAAGGGCTGCGGCATCAAGTTGCGGGTAGCCGCTCGATTTGACGAGGTTCACATCCCCCACCTCGCCATTGGAGAGCACCAGCAGACGGACGACGACCGTGCCTTCCTGCCGGTTGAGCAGCGCAATGCGGGGATAAAGCGATATCCGGTGCGGTGCGGCGGGATCCGGCAGGGGTCTTTCGCGAAAGGCCGTCTGGGCTGGTTGATGCTCCGCAAATTGCGGCAGACGGAGTGAGGCAAGATGAGGTGCAAAGCGTATGACGCCAAACGCACCGATAGTGACAAGTACCGCGACATAGGCCGCGGCAAATGCGATATGCGCCTCGCGGCGCAGGCCAAACCCATAGTTTCGCTCGCCCGCGTGCTCCATGATATTCCCCTGCCAAGGCAGGAAAGCATGGAGTGGCGCGTAGCGCCAAGTCAACGCGGGATGCTTATGTGCGCGGGCGCCAGGGAAATTCGGTGGACGGCACGATAAACAGGTTTTCCGGCGCTTCGGCGGCGTTATGACGCCAAGGCCGGCGCCATGCGGGCTTTGACGAGGGCGACGGTCGCCTCGACTGCTGCCAAATGATCGGCGGAACTCGTCTCCGGGGTGAAGATTTCGGTGAGATTGAGTGCGGCGTGCCCCAGAAGGTGCATCGACGCGTTGCGGTCGACACCCGCCTCCAGCCCCTCGATCGCGGCCATGACGGATTCGCACCAGGCGATCGCCGCTTCGAACTCGGTATCGCGGCTACGCCGCGCTATCCCGCCGGTCACCTCCTTGAGTCGTGCCAGATCGACCTCGAAATTCGCCTCGTCCGTCGTCTTCTCCTGCATCAGGCGCCACAGCACGCACAACTGAAATGCGTCGCTCCGGAGCTTTTCCGTGGTCAGCACATCGCGCGCCACCTTGAGCTCCCGATCGAGCCGCTGGGTCGCCTCTTCTGTGGTCAGCCGCTCATGTGCCTTCATCCTTAGCGAGTTGGGCGGCTCGAAGAGTCCGACGCTCGATGGGCGCGACGTATCCCGGCGCCGGTCGGGGCCGATATAATCCGAGGTGATCACAAAACCCTTGCGGCGCTCGATATGGGTGCGGATGCGTGCCCCAAGCGTCGCTATGGAAAACGGCCTCAGCAGGAGGTCGTCGGCACCTGATTGGATTACGCGCGAAACCAGCGTGCTCGGCTGCTCCCATGCCGTCACGATGATCACGATAAAGGGGTTGTAGGTCGTCGTACCCTGGCGCAGGTCCTGAATCGTGTCGCACAATTCGGCATCGGTCCCTTGCGCCTCGCACAACGCGAGATCGGGAGGGCGCCGCCGGACGCACTCGACGAAGGCCTCGATGTTGCCGACTGTCTCGATGCGGCGGAAGCCAAGGGTGTAAAGCGATGCGCGCGTCGCATTGCGATTTGCGGACACGGGATCGTAGACCAGCGTTTCGGCTGTATCGAAAGAAAGCCTCGACATCGCAGGAGCAGTTCCACTCGTAAACAACTGCCTCAGCATGCGGGGTGGGAGGTTAAGGAACGGTGCGATCCACTGGTTAAAGCTTTGCAGGAGCAGCCACAATAATTTCGCGAAAATCTTTCGCTTTCAGGCTCGCCCCTCCAACCAGCGCCCCTCCGACCTCCGGCAGCGCCAGGATTTCACGGGCATTGGCCGGCGTGACGGAGCCGCCGTAAAGAATACGGACGTCCTGCCCCGCTCCTCCCAAAAGCCGCAGAAGTTCGGCGCGAACATGCGCGTGCATATGCACGATGTCCGCGACTGCCGGCGTGCGCCCGGTGCCGATCGCCCATACCGGCTCATAGGCAATTGCGGTACTGGCAGCGTCGGCACCCTGCGGCACGCTGGCGGCAATCTGCGCCGTGACCACGTCGTGCGCCCGCCCCGCATCACGCTGGGCCTGCGTCTCGCCAACACAGATTATGGCGGTCAAGCCGGCGCGCCAAGCCGCTTGGGCCTTGGCCGCGACGTCGGCGTCGGTCTCACAATGGTATCGCCGCCGCTCCGAATGCCCCACGATCACGAACCGCGCCCCTGCATCCTTGAGCATTTCGGCGCTTACATCGCCGGTGAACGCGCCGGAGGCCGCGGCGTGGCAGTCCTGGCCGCCAATGGCGATACGGCCCGCAGCGTGGCTCACAGCTCGCGCAACCAACGTCGCTGGCGGGCAAATGAGAACTTCCGCAGCAGGGGGATCGCCTGCCACGGCCTCGGCGACCCGTTCGATCTCGGCGAGCGCCGCGTCGAGACCATTCATCTTCCAATTCCCCGCAACCAATGACCGCATGCCTAACTCTCTTCGAGCTTTCCGGGGTACGCGCCTTGCCCGCCCGCAGGGCCATCCCTATCATCCGCCGCCTTTCGCCACCATGTCCGGATATCCCCTATGCTGCAACAAATGCGCAAAGTTTCGAAGTCCTGGGTCGCCACGCTCTTCATGGGAGTTCTGGCGCTCAGCTTCGGCTTTTGGGGAATCGCCGACATCTTCCGCGGCAGCACCGACACGAGCATCGCGACGGTCGGCGGCATCAAGATCGACTCCAGCAGCTTCGCGCGCGACTACACCAATCTGCGCCGCAATGCCGCCGCACGAAATGGCGGACAGCTGACGCCGGCTCAGGCGCTGGCGCTTGGCCATGCGGCACTCCAGCACACAATCGACGACGCCGCGCTCGACAACGCGGTCAAAGCTCTGGGGCTGACGGCCACGGACGGCCAGGTATCGAGCAACATTCGCGCGATTCCCGCCTTTCGCGGCCCCTTGGGCACCTTCGACCAGACGACTTTCGAACAGGCCCTCGAACGGATCGGTTACAACCAGTCGGGTTTCATCGAAGAAATGCGCGCCGAATTGACCCGCGACCAGCTGATTCACGCGGGCTCGAACGCAATTCTATTGCCGCCGGGTTATGTACGCGCCTTCTTCAACTATCTGAACGAACGTCGCGCGGTTCAATACATCGTTTTGCCGCCCGACGCGGCCGGTGCCATCCCCGCCCCCTCCGACGCAGTATTGGCGGCGTATGTGAAGGCGCACGCAGATCGTTTCAGCACGCCCGAATATCGCGAAGTAACGTACGCGACGATCGGTCCTGACGACGTTGCAGCCGGGCTGCAGGTGAGCGACGCCCAATTGCGCGAAGCCTATGAGCTGCGCAAGGATACCTATGTCATTCCCGAAAAGCGCGACATTCAACGCATCAACTTCACCGACGAGGCCTCTGCGAAAGCGGCACGCGCGAAGATCGATGCCGGCGCCAAATTCGAGGACATCGCAGCCGCCCGCGGCATGAAGCCCGCAGATCTCGCCCTCGACGGTGTGACGGAAGCCGACCTCGCAAATCAGGGCCCCGCGGCCTTTGCGCTCCCGATGGGCGGCATATCCCAACCGCTGAAGTACACGTTCGGATGGTCGTTGCTGCGCGTCACCAAAATCACGCCCGGCAGCACAACGACATTCGAGCAGGCGAAACCCCAGCTGAAAAACGAGCTGGTTGCACAACTCGCAGCGAGCAAAATCGAGGACATCGTCAACGCGTTCGACGACGCGCGCAACGCCGGCGCAAGTCTGGACGAAGCGGCGAAGAAGGTCGGCATGCGTGTCGTCCATGTTGCAGCCGTCGATGCACGGGGCTTGGCGCCGGATGGCACCCGGGCCGCGGTTCCTGCGAGCCCCGATTTCCTCGCGCAATTGTTCAAAGCGGACGTCGGCGATGAAGGCGATCCGTTCGCTGCGGCGGACGGGAATCGTTACGTGCTGAAGGTCGACGGCGTGACGCCGCAAAAACTCAAACCGCTCGACAGCGTGCGCGCCGACGTGACGGCCGCCTGGATCGCCGAACAGCGCAGGCAGAAACTGGCCGACGCGGCGAAAGCCTTTGCAGCCGAAGTCAGTGCCAGGGGAAATCTCGCTTCGATCGCGGCACGCCTGCATGTCGCGCTGCAAAAAAGCGGTGCGCTCCTGCGCGACACCCCGACTCCGACATTGCCGCAAGCCCTCATCAATGCGATCTTCGCCAGCCCGCCCGGTCGCGCTGTCTCGGGCGCGACCGCCACGGCAGACGGTTCCATCGTTGCGCAAATCACCGGTGTCATGCATGTGCCCCTGCCGCTCGGCGATCCGCGCTACCAACAATTCGTACAGGCGCTCAGCGACCAGGCGAGCAAAGACATCGCCGACAGCATGGCCGCCGCCGCGCGCGCCCAGCAGGGCGTAACGATCAATCAGCAGCAGGCCGACCGCGTTCTCGGCGGCGAAGGTTCGTGAGCAGCCGATGGCCATCGAACCAGATTTCGCGGCATTTGCCCGAGCTTACGATGCCGGTCGGCCTCAGGCGATCTATACGCGCCGCATAGCCGATCTGGACACGCCGGTTTCCGCCTATCTCAAGCTCGCCGACGGCCGCGACAACACCTTTCTCCTCGAAAGCGTGCAAGACGGGGAAACACGGGGACGTTATTCGATCATCGGCCTCAAACCCGATTTGATCTGGCGTTGCCGCAACGGTCTGGCCGAAATCAATCGCGACGCGCGCAGCATGCCCGATCGGTTCGAAGCGGCAGAATTTCCGGACAAGCCGTTTGAATCGCTCAGGCGGCTTTTGCGTGCCACAAGCATGGAGACGCCGTCCGCCCTGCCGCCGATGGCGGTCGGCCTGTTCGGCTATCTCGGCTACGACATGGTGCGCGCGATCGAGCGCTTCGGGCCGCCGCCGCCGGACCCTCTCGGCCTTGCCGACGCGATACTTCTGCGCCCCACGATCACCGCCATCTTCGACAATGTGCGCGACGAGATCACTATCGTCTCGCCGGTGTGGCCCGAAGAGGGCGTACCCGCGCGCTCGGCCTATGCGCAGGCCTGTGAGCGCGTCATGGATATAATCTCGGATCTCGACCGGCCCGTACCGGCAAGCCCAGCGCCACCCACGCCCCTCCCCGGCGACGCGGCAATCCGATCCAATATGACGCATACGGAATATCTCGCGATCGTCGAGCGTGCGAAGGAATATATTCGTGCGGGCGACATCTTTCAGGTGGTCCCCAGCCAGCGCTTCAGCCGCCCTTTCGCGTTGCCGTCCATCGCGCTTTACCGCGCACTTCGTCGTCTCAATCCCTCGCCCTTTCTCTACCATCTGGCGTTTCCGGGATTCGCCATAGTCGGCTCGAGCCCGGAAATTCTCGTACGGCTGCGCGACGGAATCGTCACCATCCGTCCGATCGCGGGAACGCGACGCCGCGGATCGACACCAGCGGAAGACATCGCGCTCGGCGAAGAACTGGTTGGCGACCCCAAGGAACGCGCCGAACATTTGATGCTGCTCGACCTCGGACGCAACGACGTCGGACGCGTGGCGCAGACGGGAACGGTCAAGGTCACAGACAGTTTCTTCATCGAGCGCTATTCGCATGTGATGCACCTGGTCTCGAACGTCGAAGGCAGACTGAGGGACGGGCTCGACGCCGTCGACGCGCTCGCGGCAGGCCTTCCGGCCGGCACGCTGTCGGGCGCCCCCAAGATCCGCGCCATGGAAATCATCGATGAATTCGAAACGGAAAAGCGAGGTGCGGTCTATGCGGGCGCGGTGGGCTATTTCGCCGCCAACGGCTCGATGGATACCTGCATCATGCTGCGAACCGCCGTGGTAAAGGACGGCATGATGTATGTGCAGGCGGGCGGCGGTGTCGTCGCCGACAGCGCGCCGCAAGCGGAATACGAAGAGAGCGTCAACAAGGCGAAGGCGTTGATGGCCGCCGCCGACGAGGCGCAGCGCATCGCTGCGTCGTCGTTGCGCGGGCAATAAACCTCGAAATCGGAAAGATAGCGCATGCTGAACAGCAAAGGCGACAAAAGCGCGTACTCCGCTCCCGGCAAGTCTCGTTACAGTCGGGGTTCAAAGACGACGAATTCTCCATTGTAAGTCATTAGTTTAAAAGGCAAACTGTCTGGACGGCTTTTATTGACAGCTTACTTTGCCCTGATAGCTTTGGGCCGAGGGTGCAATGGCTGATTCCGCAAACGTTTCCGAGCCAAAAGCGCTGCGCCTTGCGCGCTTCCTTCGGGAATTTGTGGGTCTTCGAAGCACTACAATTTACGAAGTTGGCAAGTATGAGTCGGTTCTTTGGTTCGGCGATTTGCCTCAGGACTCAGATTGCCGAAGTCCAGCGTGGCAGGCCGATTTCGAGCCGGGTGATCCTTGGCTGGAGGTTCGCAAGCAGCAATTTTCAAAACCACCGAACCCACCTGAAATCATCTTGCCGTGGGTTGATCAGAACGCTTTAAGGCGCGCATCGGAAGAGATTCCGCCTCTCCTTCAAACCATTTTGATGCTGGACCCTAGCGTGGAAGTCGAGGAGGGCGAGGAAGCGCCAGTGGTCGAGCATCGGATCGGCGAACATCCTGAAATCCAGCGAGCTTACGACCACTATCGTCCCAACTGGGAAGCGTGGTCCGCAGAGTACAGGCGACGCGAAAGCGTCCAGCAAGTTTATGCTGAACTTTTTCGCCTGCATACCCAAGTTCAAAAGCAAGGTGAGATTGTCGAACTTATCCTCGGGCTGGGTCTACTCGATTGGAATGACACGAAATCGACTCGCGTGCTGCGCCATATTGTTACTGCCCGAATCGATCTGCATTTCGAACCTGCGACTGGCGTTATACGCTTAGAGCCCGCTGCCGATGGCGCTCAACTCCGAATTGAAGATGACATGTTGGAAGCCGAGCTTCGACCGGAACGTAGTTACTACGCAAGCGTGAATGAGCAGCTAAACGCCATTGGCGACGACATTTGGGACCGCGCGAGAATGTCAACCGCACTTAAATCGTGGGCGGGCGCACTCCATGCCGATTCACAGTGGTCTAGCGAGCTAAAGCCTGCAAGTGGCAGCGCTGGAAAGCCGATGGTGAGTTTCGCACCAGCTCTAATTCTGCGCAAACGCACACAGACAGGCATGGTTCGTATTTACGATGCGATCATTAACCGGCTGAGCACGAACGACGTCGAAATTCCTCCGGGCTGGAACGGACTCATCGAAGACACCGACGACTTAGATGGTGGGGAATCTTGGTCCGAAGCCGATCCGGACACAGCGCCATCCATACTGAAATCCGAAGAGATATTTTTTCCCCTCCCAGCTAATCGGGAACAGAGACGCATTGTCGAAGCAATCAACCACCGGCGCGGTGTGCTCGTTCAAGGTCCACCGGGCACAGGAAAGAGCCACTCAATCGCGAACCTCATGTGTCACCTGTTGGCCTCCGGAAAACGCGTGCTTATAACGGCCGAAACCGGACATGCGCTTCAGGTTCTTAAGGATAAGCTTCCCGAGGAACTTCGACCGCTCTGTGTGAGCCTGCTCGGTCGAGGGGGTGACTCATTTGCCGAATTGAACGCCGCCGTCCAAGGCATTACCTCGCGCTTCGCGACGTGGAGTCCGGGTGCTTACGACAGTCGTATCGCAGAAATTGACAGAGAGCTGGATTCTAGCCGTCGTTCGTTAGCAAAAATCGACACCGAATTGAGGAGTCTACGCGAACAGGAAACGACTCCGCACACGCTGATGAATGGCGCGTATCAAGGGACAGCTTCCGCAATCGCGGAGCGTGTTTCAGCGGAGCGTGAACGCTTTGGATGGCTCCAAGTGCCAAAAAATTCGAACGAAGATGTCCCTCTAACTAACACTGATCTCTTGGTTTGGCTGCGTATTCGTCGCAGCTACGATGAATGTTCCATCGAAGGTTCCAAGCTCCAGATAGTCAGCAGCGAAAGTCTCCCGACTCCGGCAGAATTTGCACTTGCGGTCTCAGCCGAGCGAGAATCCAAAGAAGCCGTTGATCGTCTTGCCGAACTCCGGCGACACCATGCCTATGCCCCAATCATGGCGCTCGACGCGCCCATACGATCTCAACTTGCGGACCAACTGAGGACGTTGAGCAAGAACCGAAGAGCGCTGATCCGTCACGCGTACGATTGGCTCCCCGTCGCAGTACGAGCGGCGCTCGATGGTCGGCAGGCGCTTTGGCACACACTCCATGATCAATCACAAAATCTGACTCGCCAAGTGCGAGAGCTACTTGGCGATCTGGGTTCTTCAACGATCTCTGTCCCGACAGCAAGAGACCCAAAAACTGTTCGGGCCGACGCGGCGGCAGTATTAGACCACCTTCAAACTGGAGGTAAATGGAACACGTGGATGGTGCTGACACCAAAAGCGGTGAAAGAGCGAACGTATTTCCGTGACGAAGTTTCGGTCGATGGCCAACCCGCCGACTCTGTTGAGCGGCTTAAATTAGTTTGTCGCTATCTCGACTTCACTTTTGCTGTGCAGGCACTGGAGTTGGCTTGGGCAGATCATGGCGGCCTACCCGCCAGTTCCCAACCATTAATGCGTATTGCCGCGATTGAGGAACACGTCACGATACTCGGCGGCGCGCTCAATTACGCCCAATCATGCCAAGAGGTAAATCACACTTTAGCCGCCGCGCGACCTGCCATTCCCGAACCCGACTGGCTCAGCGAACAGGCAGAGGATTGGCTTAGCATCATCGACGCTACTGGCATTGAAGAGCGCCATCGCGCTGCGGCCCAACAGGTCACAGCTTCCCTACGCGAGCTAAAATCTGTGCGTGATCTTCACGACGCGCATCCTGCTATTGGTTCGCTCGTCCTAGCCATTGAACAGCGGGACATTGCCGCCTACAGCCACGCACACGATCAACTTCGCCAAGTAGAAATAACTCGACGTGACTTGAAGCTGCGTCACCAAATGGAGTCCATAATCGATGCCACCACTCCCTGGCTCCTTGAGGCAGTTGCGAGCGATTCCGAAAACCCTGCGTGGGGTCACCGGTTTGCTCATTGGGAGGAAGCTTGGCGCTGGGCCGTAGCGGACGATTGGTTGAAGAAGCGTTCCGACTTTGCATATCACCAAGAGCTTTGGCAGCGACGCTACGATACCGAGAAACAAATCGGCCAATTGCTTGCCGAAGCTGCGAGCTTACGTGCGTGGACTCATTTTTTTGTTCGGATAAACAACAAGCCGTCCATACGAGCCGCCCTTAATGGTTGGCGTGGTGCAGTTCAGGCGATGGGAAAGGCGACAGGCCGCTCAAGCCGGTTAGAGCGGCTGCGTCGAGAGGCTCGCCAATACATGAATCAGTGCCGTGAGGCGATCCCCGTTTGGATCATGCCAAGATATTTGGTCGCCGAAATGGTTGACCCTGCGCCCGCCCGTTATGATTTGGTGATAGTCGACGAAGCGAGCCAACTTGGCATTGAGAGTCTTTTTTTATTTTATATCTCAAAAAAAATGGTCGTCGTTGGAGACGACCAACAGATTAGCCCGTATGGCATAGGTATTCCAGACGAGGCTATCGCGAGTCTCCAACACCATTACCTTGAGGAGATTCCTCATCACTATGCCCTTTCGGCTCAGAGCAGCCTCTATGCCAACGCAAAAATCCGGTTCGGCCAGAACTTGGTGTTGCGCGAGCACTTCCGTTGCATGCCAGAGATCATCCAATTTTCGAACGATCTTTGCTATGCAAGTAACGGCACCCCCCTTGATCCTCTGCGTGCCTACCCTGCTAATCGTTTAATGCCCCTGGTGCTGCGCCACGTGCCGGATGGCTATCGGACGGGCAGCGTCCAGAATGCGTTGAATGAACCGGAAGCCGACGCCGTGTTGGCTCAGATTATTGCGTGCATCAATGACCCGCGATACTCAGGGCGAACCATGGGTGTCATCAGCCTTCAGGGCGAAGCTCAAGCCAAGCTCATCGAACACAAACTCCTTGAAAGACTGGAGCCCGAGGTCATCGAAGAGCGACGTTTGATATGTGGTGATGCTTACGCGTTTCAGGGCGACGAGCGACACATAATTTTCCTTAGCATGGTTGCCGCTCCAAATGAGAGGATCGGTGCGCTTGCTACAGATTCGGCCCGCCAACGATTCAACGTGGCGGCGAGCCGAGCCCAGGATCAATTATGGCTTTTCCATTCAGCCACCCTCGATGTTCTCAGTCCGAGCTGTATGCGCTACCGACTATTGAATTACATGCTTCATCCCGAGCGCCAAACCACCGATGAGTCGGAGCAACGGTTTGAATCTCTCCTAGAGCGCCACGTATATGGTCTTATTACTGATCGGGGTTTTCACGTTCGCACGCAGGTTTGTGTCGGTGATCCGACTAATCATCGTTATCGAATAGACTTGGTTGTTGAGGGTATGCAAGGTCGTCTCGCGGTCGAATGCGATGGCGATCAGTGGCACGGTCCTGATCGATACGAACAGGACATGGCTCGCCAACGAGACCTTGAGCGCGCTGGTTGGCAGTTTGTGCGGATTCGCGGTGGTGATTTCTATCGAGACCGTTCGAGGGCATTGGAGCCTCTTTGGGAGGAGCTTGACCGTCTGGGCATTAAGCCGGGTGGCATTGACCAAGCGGCAGCGGAACCACCTCCACCGGTCGATCCTGAGAATGTCGGACAATCGGACGGTGATGACGTTATCAATGAAGACACGCCTCCGGAAGGAGTTATAGTGGATATTGCCGCGCAGAACGGTGAGCTACATCAACCGAACACTCCTTCGATTGAAATTACAGCTAACTCAAGTAGTCATCGGTTCGTAAACGCGGCTCAGGTTTCCGGAACAATCTTCCAGCCATACGTTGCCTATAGCGGGGTGGCCGGTGATGACCCGCGAAGCATTAGCTTGGGTGCCGTTGCCGAAGGGCTTTGTCGGATCATTGAAGTCGAAGGCCCGATGATTGCAAAGCGCGCTTATGACATTTATTTGCGTGGCTGCGGCATAAAACGGATGGGCCGTGAACTTAGAAGCACGATGAACAAAGCGTTATCAAGTGCCATCAGGCAAGGCAAAGTTCTATCTGAAAACGAGACGGGTACACGAGGGCTCATTCTTTCGACCGTGCGTGCAAAAGGCACGCCGCCTATCAGAATACGAGCGCGCGGTCCAAGAACGTTCAACGAGATCCCACCTGCCGAATTGCGCGCGGTGGGAAAATACATTTCCGAGAAACTTCACCTTGAAGCGGGTACAGACGCACACTTGCGTTCCGTACTCGAACACTTCGACCTGAGACGACTAACCACGCAAGTCGGTACAACAATCCTTGACGTTTTGGATAAGAAGCCAAATGATGAAATTGACTACTCCAACGGCGAAAAGAAACACGAGGAATTGCCAGAGTCGTTTGCGGATGAATGAACGATCTACTTTTGGCTAAGCAAGCAACGAGGGCTGCGCCCCTTGGCCGTTAAGACCAAGGCGAGCGCAGAACGCGATCGGGTAGTCGCTGCACTCCGGCCCGCACCACTCGCGTTCTGCGGTCTTAACCCCGCTCATTGCCGCAGGGTTAGTCAGGTTGCACGCGCGACCTGTTTTCCAAAGAAAGGGGCGGGAGCCGACAGGGACGAACGACCCCGGATTTGCGCTTCACAACGTCCTGAGTCGCGCGCAGATTGAGCGAGTGGCCGGGGCGGGCAATAAGCCTCAGAGCCTGTGATGAGGAATGGTGCAATTGCTCCACAGCCGGAGCAATGCCTTTCCGCCGCCCTTATCCTCTGGCATCATCGGCGCCGTTCAAGCGACACAATCCCGAATAAGAACGATCCGCACCGTCAGATGGAGAGCGCAATGCGCCAATTGTCCCTGAAAATCGCGTCGGCCGGAGCCGGCCTGGTTCTACTGTTCGCGCCGCATGCCGCCTGGGCGGCCCATGGCAAAGCCGGGCTTTGGGAAATCACGATCAAGATGGACGGTCAGAATCCCAACATGCCGGACATGTCGAAGCTGCCGCCGGAGGTCCGGGCCCGGATGAAGGCGATGGGCGTCGGAGCGAATGGCACTGGCTTTACCGTGCAGCGATGCAGGACGCCGGCAGAAGCCGCGCAAGACAGCCCGCCATCTGGCGCCCACGATAAGAGTTGCACACTTTCGAACGTGAGTTACACCGGCGGCAGCATGACCGCCGACATGACATGCACCGGCAACTTCACGGGTACGGGTCACATGCATTTCGTCTGGGACAGCGATGAGCACTATGCCGGCGAAGTGAGCATGACGGGAACGAGCGGCGGCAGGCCAATGTCGCGAACCCAGAAAATCGAGGGCCGCTGGCTCTCGGCGCAATGCACCGCTGCGCAGCGCTAGAAGACACGTAGCGCTGGGAGCGTGGATTGCAATTGTTCGGGTTCGGATCAGTTGCGGGCGGAGGTGAGCGCTTCGCGCTCAGTCTTGAGCCGGATTGCCGTGCCCACCGGCACAAGTTCGAACCCGCGCAAATGAGCCAACCAAACTTCGAGCGCGGCCAGCGTCGTCGCGTGAGGATGCCCGATCGCGATCGCGACGCCTTGCAGCCGCGCGATGTGCTCGGTCGACGCCAACTGGGCATCTACCGCGCCCACGGTTTGCTCGTCGTCAAGGAAGACGTCGCGCCCGGCGCTGGCGACGCCGAAAGCATGAGCGAGCGGAATCACCGCGGAATCCGGAGTCGTGCGCGAATCGAGAAAGAACACATGACGGTCGGCCAGTATCTCGACCACCGGCACAAGCGCTGACCGATTGGCGGTAAAGCGGCTTCCCATGTGATTGTTGATGCCGCTGAAGCCCGGCACGCGCCCCAACGCCCACACCAGCCGCCTGCCGATTTCTCCCGCGCTCAAACCGGTGAGCAGCGCATTGGGGCCGGGATCGTCATGGCCTTCGGGTTCCATGGGAACATGCACCAAAACCTGATGGCCGGCCCGTTCGGCTTCGCGGGCGAGCATCGGCGTCGGGTCCGGATAGGGAAGAAACGTAAGCGTTACCGGCGCAGCCAGACGGATAGCGCGACGCGTGGCTGCGATATCGCTACCAAGATCATCAATGACGAGCGCGATGGCCGGTGTAGCCCTCGGCGCTGTGGCAACAATTGTCGCCATATCGGACCCGGTCTCCGAACCCCGCAATTGCACAGGTCCGCCATAGGCCGCATGCGCTGTGAGCCAAGCCGGAAAATCATGGGCCTCGACCGGGGTCAGAACCTCCGGTGCAAAAGGCGCGGCGCGAACCGGGCCGCGCAGCGACATCGCGACAACGCCGCCCGATTCGTCTCCCGCGGCCTGTGCGGCAATCAGGCCCTGGGGCAAAAGCGCATTCGCGAGTGCAGAAAAACCTTGTACGGCACACCCGCCTCCGATCCCGACGGCAAGCACCAGGAGCAGCCAGAATGCAATCGCGGCGCTACCCGGCGTGGCATTCGATGCCACCCGACGGGTTGAACGGCGAATCAGCCTGCGGCGCGTCATACCCGATGTAACGGAAGGCCCCGGTATTTTGTCAATTGCGCGGCGGCACGATGCCTGCGAATGCTCGCATCCTGGACCCAGTCAGCAATCGAACGCCGGCACCGATGTCATCGAACCGATGCATGAAGGCTTTGAATTCTTATGTGCGATTTCCAGTACGATTCGATGAGCAGCACGAGTTTGGGCGGCAAGGCGACATATTGCAGGTCGTTTGCTTGCTGGTCGCCGTATTCGAGAGCCCATTTGAAGAACTTCAATGCGGTCGTCGCCCGCGACAAATCCTTGGGCGTCTTGTACATGAGGATGAAGGTCGTCGCGGTTACCGGATACGCAATTGCCCCGCCTGCGTTCGTCATCAAGACGCTGAAATCCTGGGATCGCTTCCAGTCTACACTCTCGGCGGCGGCCTGAAACGTCTCCGGGGTCGGGGGCACAAACATACCAAACCGGTTCGCGACCTGTGCGATATTCAGCCTGTTTTTCAGCGCATAGGCATATTCGACGTAACCGATTGCACCTTGCGTATGAAAGACGGCCTCCGCTACGCCGGCGTTCCCGTTCCCGCCGATGCCGGTCGGCCAATTCAATGAAAGTGCCGCACCAAATTCAGCCTTCCACGCGGCGTTGGATTTTGCGAGAAAATCGGTCCAGTTGTAGGTCGTTCCCGAGCCGTCGGAACGATGGACAACGGTAATCGGCATTGCCGGAAGAGTAAGATTCGGGTTCAAGGCGCGGATTTCCGGCGCATCCCATCGCGTGACCTTGTGCAGAAAGATATCCGCAAGAAGCTGGCCGGAGAATTTGATCTGGCCCGGCGCGATGCCCGAGAGATTGACCACCGGCACGACGCCGCCGATCACGACCGGAAACTGGCAGAGCCCATGTTTGGCAAGCTCGGCGGGATCGAGCGGCTTGTCGGTCGCTCCAAAGTCCACTTCGCCCGCTTCGATTTTTTGAATGCCGGCACCAGAGCCAACCGAATCATAGGCGATCTTGACGCCGGAAATCTTCGCATAATCCGCGGCCCATTTGGCAATCATCGGCGCAACGAAAGTCGAACCGGCGCCATCGGCATCCTGCGCGTCTGCAGTTTCGGCAAGCGCGCCAAACGCGAGTATCGCGAACGCGATTGCGATCATTCGAGTCGTCCGGCTCACGCGAAAAAACATCTCGTCCTCCCGAATGTTGGCTCCACCGGTTCGCTTCCTCAGTGCCCCGAAGTGCACACGGCGCCGTAACGAAACTATAATTCCATTATTATGGAATAATTAAAGCGGGTCAATTCGGATTTGAAATTCGACAGACCGGCAGCGCTTTAGCGGCCCCGGCTTCGTGCGCGAACGCGCTCGGCAGGCGGCGGGCAACACTCCGCTTGTGCGCGAAGCCCGGAAAAGAGGTCGGCGCAGATTTCCGGGCGTCCGCCGCAGCAATCCTGCAGCAGGAACGTCAGGAGTTCCCGAATGCCGTCGAGATTGGGTGCATAGATAATCTGGCGCTGGATACGATGCGATTGCACCAGGCCCGCGCGCTCCAGACCGGCGACATGAAACGAAAAAGTCGAAGGTGGTACTTTCAATTTTTCCGCGATCTGGCCGGCCGGCAATCCGGCCGCCCCCTCGCGAATGAGGAAGCGCAATATTGCGAGACGGGTCTCTTGCGCCAGCGCCGCAAACGCCTCTTGAGCTTGACTCGATTTCATAATTCCATAATGATCAAAATATCGCATTTGTCCAGCGGTTTTTGCACGCCGAGGGCGGGCATCCAGCCCGGTTCGCTTCCTCGTCACCTTGAAGTGGAGCGCGATATGTCCATTCGAATCTACAACATCCTCTTCCTCTGCCGGCACAATTCGGCCCGCAGCATCATTGCCGAGGCCTATGTCAACAGCCGCAAGATTGCGCATTTGCGCGCCTATAGCGGGGGAGAGGCGCCGCTCGGTCACATCCATCCGATGGCGCTGGAGGTGCTGAAGGAGGCGGGCATTCCGACCGATAATTTGCGGAGCAAGAGCTGGGACGAGTTCGCCCGGCCCGGCGCTCCTGTCATGGACTTGATTATCAACCTTTGTGACGAGCCGGCGAAAGAACAATGTCCTACATGGCCAGGCAAGCCCGTAACGGCACATTGGGCGATTCCCGATCCTGCAGCCGTGGAAGGTAGCGACATCTTCAAGCGCGCGGCCTTCGCTAATGTGCTGGCCTACATCAAGCAACGCACGGACTTCTTGCAGCATTTCAGCGCCGAACAGCTCGAAAATCTTGCCAAGCATTCCCGCGAGAATGCCGGAAAAAGCACTGGCTAAACCATGGAAGCGGTCGCTCTCGAAGAATGACACTATATCGCAAGCTGCGTGTCATAGAATCGGCACAGCGGTACCAGCATTTGAAGCGCAAGCAGTTTTGTAGGGCAAACACCATCGCGAATATGGAGAAGATCATGACGCGCATCGGCATCAACGGCTTTGGAAGAATGGGCCGGCTTGCGCTCCGCGCCGCCTGGGGTTGTTCCGATCTATCCGTCGTGCACGTCAACGAGATCAAGGGAGGGCCCAAAACCGCCGCGCATTTGCTCGAATTCGACAGCGTGCATAGACGCTGGCCGAAACGGATCGAAAGCACAGACGGCGGGTTTTCGGTCGATGGCCAAGTGATCGGCTTCAGCGACATTGCCAAACCCCAAGACGTGCCATGGAAGGACCACGGTATCGATATCGTACTGGAATGCAGCGGCAAGCTGCTCACGCCCGAGGCTTTAAACCCCTATTTCGCGTCTGGCGTGCGTAAAGTCATCGTCGCCGCACCGGTCAAGCAAGGTGCACTTAATATCGTAATGGGTGTCAATGACGGCCTTTACGACCCCAAACAGCACGATGTCGTGACGGCGGCGTCCTGCACGACCAATTGCCTGGCACCAGTCGTCAAGGTTGTGCATGAAACCCTTGGCATCAAGCACGGCACGATCACGACCATTCACGATGTGACCAACACGCAAACGATGGTCGATGCGCCGCACAAGGATCTGCGCCGGGCGCGGTCCGGACTGATATCGCTTATTCCGACCACAACCGGCTCGGCGACCGCAATTGGCCTGATCTATCCCGAGCTAAAGGGAAAGTTGAACGGGCTCGCCGTGCGCGTTCCGCTGCTCAACGCCTCGCTCACCGACTGCGTGTTCGAAGTCGAACGGCCGACAACGACCGAAGAAGTGAACGGCTATTTGAAAGTTGCGGCCGAAGGGCCGTTAGCCGGCATACTCGGCTACGAGGAACGCGCCCTTGTGTCGGTCGATTTTCTGGACGATCCAAGGTCCTCGATCGTGGATGCGTTATCGACAATGGTCGTCAATGGAACCCAGGTGAAAATTCTCGCCTGGTACGACAATGAGTGGGGCTATGTGAACCGCATGGTTGAGCTGGCGCAGAAAATAGCCGCCACCCTGCCGGCATCAGCGTCCCGCGCAGCATAACCATGACTGAGCCGACCAGCATCCGGAGCTACGCGCTCGTCACCGCCGCCTATTGGGGTTTCACGATCACCGATGGCGCATTGCGCATGCTGGTCGTGCTGCATTTCTACAAGCTCGGTTATAGCGACATCACCATCGGCTTCCTGTTCCTGTTCTATGAATTCTTCGGCATTGTCACCAACCTGCTCGGCGGCTGGATTGCCTCGCGTTCGGGCCTGCGGGTGACGCTCTATGGCGGGCTTTGCGTGCAGATTTTCGCTCTGCTGATGCTCGCGGCGTTGCAGCCGAGCTGGCCCGAATTCGCCTCGGTTGCCTACGTGATGTGCGCTCAAGCGTTATCCGGCATCGCCAAGGATTTGACCAAGATGAGCGCCAAGAGCGCCATCAAGATCATCGTGCCGGCAGGAGCGGAAGGCGCTCTCTTCCGATGGGTCGCGCGCCTGACAGGATCGAAGAATGCGCTCAAGGGCGCGGGCTTCTTCGTAGGCGGCGTGCTCCTGGCAACGCTCGGTTTCGTCGGCGCGCTGGTTTCCATGGCGGCAGCACTTGTCCTTGTGCTGTTGGGCACCGTCGTCTCGCTCTCCGGTCAGCTCGGCCGTTCGAAGAAAAAGGCGAAGTTCACATCGTTGTTCTCGAAGTCGCCTGCAATTAATTGGCTATCGGCCGCGCGGCTCTTTCTGTTCGCCTCGCGCGACGTGTGGTTCGTCGTCGGTCTTCCGGTGTTCCTCTCGCAAATGGGCTGGTCGTTCTTGCAGGTGGGCGGCTTCATCGCGCTTTGGTTCATCGGCTACGGATTTGTGCAGGCTGCGGTCCCGACATTGTTGCGCGCGGTCGGCGGCGGCGATACCGTCGATGGTGCCGCCGCGTGGCTGTGGGCCTTCGTCCTCGTCGTTGTTCCGCTCGGGCTATTTGTGGCGCTAAGGATCGGCGCGCCCCCAGGTCCCGCTCTCGTTGTGGGCCTCGCGATATTTGCCGTCGTCTTCGCGATCAATTCTGCCGTTCACTCCTATTTGGTACTGGCCTATTCGGACGTGGATAACGTCGCTGTGGATGTCGGCTTTTACTACATGGCCAATGCCGGCGGGCGCCTGCTGGGGACGCTGATGTCGGGCCTGCTTTTCGAGCTCGCAAGTTTCGATGGTTGCCTATTGGGGTCCACGGCGTTCGTTCTTGTCTCGGCCTTGCTTGCGCTGAATTTGCCGCGCGGCGAAGGGGTTTCGCTGGACAGGGCAGTCTCGGCATCCGAATAGCGATGCAGGAATCGGATGTTTGCGGACCGCGCGATTTTCGCGGATGGTGCAAAAAACTAATCCATTTTATCGATTAATATGACAAATATTATGCATTTGATAGATTGATCCCCATTCTGGATGGTGCGCGCCCAAGATGGAGCCGCACGATGGACGAGACGATCACCGCCCCGCACGAACCGATTATCGTACAGGGTAAAATACCGAGCGCCGGATCGCGCGGGCTTGGCGACGAAATTCTCGTTTCCCTCCCGGGTATCGGGCTGGCGGCCTCGCTCGCCGGGGCAGCGCTCCTGATCCGCCGTATTCCGGGGATGGCGCTCTTCAGCCCGATGATCCTGGCCACGCTGCTCGGCATGGTTTTTCACAATTTCGTCGGAACGCCGGCATGGGCGAAGCGCGGCGTGACGTTCAGCCTCAAGCGAATATTGCGGCTGGGGATCATTCTGCTGGGCCTCCAGCTTATGGCGTCGCAGATCGCCCAGGTCGGACTGGCCGGCGCCGGCGTGATCCTTGCGACATTGGCTGCGACCTTCATCTTCACCAAATGGTTCGGCCGCGTGATCGGCGTGGACCCTAAAATGGCGGAATTGATCGGTGCGGGCACTTCGATCTGCGGCGCTTCCGCAGTTATCGCCACCAACACCGTGACGCAGGGAAGCGACGAGGATGTCGCCTATGCAGTGGCCTGCGTAACGATTTTCGGTTCGCTCGCCATGTTTCTCTATCCGCTGTTTCCGGCACTTCTCCATTTGGATGCCAAGGCGTTCGGCCTGTGGAGCGGCAGTTCGATTCACGAGATTGCGCAGGTCGTGGCGGCGGCTTTCCAGGATGGGGCAAAAGCCGGTCAATTCGCGACGGTTGCCAAGCTGACGCGCGTCATGATGCTGGCGCCGCTGGTGATAACGCTCGGGTTCGTCGCCGCAAGGAAAGCTGCCCATGCCGTCGATGCCAGGCAGCGCAAGGCGCCTCCCATGCCCTGGTTCGTGTTGGGTTTCATCGCGCTCATGATCGTCAACAGTGTCGTGAGCATTCCAGCATCGGCCAAGAGCATCATCATTCCGCTCACGACTTTCCTGCTGTCCATGGCGCTAGCAGCCATGGGCCTGGAGACGGATTTCCGCAAACTGAAAGCCGAAGGTCTGAAGCCGCTGGCCCTTGCCGCCGCTGCGTGGCTATTCATCGCCGGATTCAGTCTCGCGCTGATCAAGCTGACGGCCTATTCTTGATGAATGACACTCGAACAGCTTCGTATCTTCGTGGCGGTCGGCGAACGTGAGCATGTCACTCGTGCCGCCGACGCTCTGAGGCTTACTCAATCCGCCGTCAGCGCGGCCATCGCCGCGCTCGAAGCGCAGCACGGCGTGACGCTCTTTCATCGTGTCGGGCGGCGCGTTGAACTCAGCGCGGAGGGACGATTGTTTCTCGACGAGGCTCGTGCGGTGCTGGCGCGCGCGGCGGCTGCGGAACGCGCACTGGCGGATTTGAACGATCTCAAAAAGGGCAGCTTGTCGGTCCAGGCCAGCCAGACCATCGCCAGCTATTGGTTGCCGAGGCGGCTCGTCACCTACCACCGCACCCACCCGCAAATCGAAGTGACGTTGTCGGTCGGAAATACCATGCAGGTCGCAAAAGCCGTTAACGAGGGTGTCGCTGAACTTGGCTTTGTCGAAGGAAAGATCGACGATTCCGCGCTCGAACTCACGGCGGTCGATCGCGACCGGCTCGCCATCGTCGTCGCCCCCGGCCATTCCTGGGCACGCAAGCCGCGGCTGGCGCCGGAAGAGCTCGTCACTAGCGAATGGGTGCTGCGGGAGACCGGGTCGGGCACGCGCTCCGAATTCGAGGCGGCGCTGCGTCAGCGCGGCATCGCGCCCGAAACTCTCAAACCCGCATTCGAACTGCCGTCAAACGAAGCGGTACGCGCCGCCGTCGAAGCGGGTGCCGGCGCGGCCGCCATTTCGGAACTCGTCGTCGCGTCCGGCTTACAATCGGGAGCGCTTGTTCATGTGCCTTTCAAGCTGCCCGAGCGCACCTTCCATGTCCTGCGCCACCGCACCCGCTATCAATCGCGCGCCGGTGAGGCCTTCATGGCGGTTCTTAATGCCAGTCGCCGAAGATGATGAGGCAGGTGAGAGGAGTTGGCATACGTATCGCCGTCGATCGCGCTACCTCCACATCGCTGCGGCCTCACCCGCCAGCTCGATAATTTCGGCTGTGACTTCTTCCTGACGCATCTGGTTTTCCTGGAGTTTCAATTCCCCAAGGTTACGCTCGATGTTGTTGGTGGCGGCGCTCATCGCTTCCATGCGGGCCTGGTTTTCGGCGGCAAAGGCGTGCATCGCTGCTTCGCACAACCTCGCATAGATGTATTCGGCGACAAGGCGTTCGATCAGAATTTGCGGTTCAAGCGTCGTAAGCGGCGGAAGTGACGCCTGAGGCTGGCGGAAGCGCTCGAGATCGAGCGGGAAGAGTGCCCGGCGTTCGACGACGATGTTGTGCCCGGCATCCATGCGGGGAAACAACATTTCCGCCTGGGAGATCAGCCCGTTGACTATGCGCATGTACAAGGCATCGGCGATGCGGTTGGCAATGGCCGGCACCCCCGCGATCTGGCTTGCCATGGCGATTGTCCAGTCAGGGGCGATGCTCCGTTCCCGTGCGATCGCCGCGCCGCGCGTCCCGACCATCATGAGATGCGAGCCGGCAATCTCAAGCTGAGCCGCGTCCAGAACGCGATCGCTGAAGGCGCCGGCGAAACCGTGTTCCGCGGCAAAAAGAATCGAGACGCGGCCGCGCGGCCGCCGTTCCGGGAGCGGCGGCGGCGCCGCCGCGGCGAAATTGAGCGCTTGGCCGATGGCACCCGACACCGTCGCGGCATAGGCCTCGATGCCTGCGAGCAGCCCCCGACTCTGCTGCGCGCGTGCGGCTGCGATTCCTCGCATGGCGGTAACGACGGCATCGAGTTGCCGGACATTATCGATGCGCGCTGCGATGTCCGCGAGCCGCTCGCTCATGGGCCTGCGGTTTCCGTCTTCGGTACCAGCAACGCCGCCAATTTCTCCAGCGCCCGCAAAAGCACCACGCGCCCAGGCTCGTCCAGCGTGCCCGTCCCGTCGATCGTCTTGGCGACAGCATCCGAATGTTCGGCGAGCCAATCGGGAAGCCGATCGCGGAATTGCGCCACCGCCTCGACCGGCACCGCGTCGAGAATCCCGTTCTGCAAGGCCAGCAAGAGCGCGATCTCCGTGGCCAGACTCAATGGCGCATATTGCCGTTGCGCAAGCACGGCGCGGATGCGCTCGCCGCGCCGGATATGTTTCATGACGCGAACGTCCGTCATACCGCCAAAACGGGTAAACACTTCAAGTTCCTGGAACTGGGCGTAATCGAGTCGCAAATCCGCTGCCGTTTCACGCAAAGCCGGCGCCTGGGTCTTGCCGCCCACGCGGCTCACGCTTTTGCCGACGTCGACGGCGGGCTTGTGCCCCTCCTGGAACAGCTTGGCGTCGAGAACGATCTGGCCGTCGGTGATGGAAATGAGGTTTGTGGGGATGTAGCCGCTCAAATTTCCGGCATCCGTTTCGGCAATAGGCAGCGCCGTCAACGAGCCTCCGCCTTTCTCCTTCGACAGGCGCGTGGCGCGTTCGAGCAGCCGGGCATGAACGTAAAACACATCGCCGGGATAGGCCTCGCGCCCCGGCGGTTGCCGCGTCAACAGCGCGAGCTCGCGATGCGTCGCGGCATGCTTGGTAAGATCGTCGACGACGACCAGCGCGTCCGCCCCGCGGTCGCGAAAATACTCGGCCATGGTAAAGCCCGCAAAGGGCGCGATCCATTGCAACCCCGGCGCAGACGACGCGGGCGCCACAACAAAGATGCAACGCTCCGGCGCGCCCAAGCGGCGTACCGCGTCGATCGCGCGCTTCACGGCAGAGGATTTCTGCCCGATCGCGACATAGACGCAGAATATGTCGCTGCTCTTCTGGTTGATGATGCAGTCGACGACCAACGAGGTTTTTCCCGTCGCACGGTCGCCGATCACGAGTTCGCGCTGGCCGCGGCCGAGCGCAAAGAGCGCATCCACCACCAAGGTTCCGGTCTGTACGGGCTCCACGACCAGATCGCGGTCGACGATAGCGGGGGCTGGCTGTTCGATAGGTTCGTAGGACGACGCTACGATGCGACCACCGTTGTCGACGGGCCGACCCAGCGGGTCGACGATGCGACCGAGCAATCCCTCCCCGACCGGCACGCGCACGACCGTTCCCGTGCCGCGAACCACATTGCCCGCCTTAAGTCCTTCGCCTTCATCGAGCAGAACGCAAGCGGCCATGTCCGTGTCGAGCGATTGCGCAAAGCCCATGACGCCGTTCTCGAACTGCAAGAGTTCGTCGAGGCGTGCGTTCGGTAGTCCCGAAACGAACGCCACGCCGTCGGCCAAGGTTTCCAGACGGCCGACCTCCTCTGCCGCCGGAGAAAGATCGGTGCCCGCCACCCGCGCCCTCGCGCGGGCGAGCCAGGCATCAAGAAATTTGCCGCTGTCCGTCATCGCTCCCCAGGCCTTCAAGAATGCGGGCAAGATCGTCGCGCCAGCTGTTTCGCAAGACGATGGCGCCGCCGTGGATTTCAATTCCCGCGATCAGCCCGGGATCGCAGCGAAACGCGATTGCAGCCTGCGCGCCCAGGATACTTTCCAGAGATTTGCGGCACTGCTCTTGTTGGGCATTGTCCAACGGTGCCGCCGTGACGACTTCGAACCCGCCGCTTCCGGCCGCGGCGACAAGGTCACGTGTCTGTTGCGGGAGCGCCTGCATCCGGTCGGCCAAGGCGTCGAGGAATGCCGTCAGCGCCATATTTGCCGGCAGCGTCTCCAGGAGTCGGCGTGCGATATCGACAGCCAGCGCGCCCGCGCGCTGCATCATCGCCTGTTCCATTGCCACGCGCTCGAGCGCGAGCTTCTTATCGTTGTCGACGCGCGTCCTGGCGGCCGCTTCCGCTGCTTCCTTTAGCATGGCGTCGCGTTCAGACTCTGCTTCCTTCCGTGCAGCGGCGAGAATCTGTTCGCGTTCGACCGCGAACCCCTGACGCGTGGCGGCGATTCCGGCCATCTCGGTGCCGGCCTCGGTGCGCGCCGCCGACGCATCGGCCAGCAATTTCGCGGTCGCGGCGCGGCGCTTCTCGATAATGGCCACCACGGGACGGTAAAAAAACCGTTCCATCAGCCAAACGAGAATGAGAAAATTGATTCCCTGGAACGCCAGCGTCCACCAGCCGATACGCATCGTCAGTGAACAAATGGATTGGCGAACAGGACGAGCAGCGCAACGACCAGGCAATAGATCGCCATTGTCTCGATCATGGCGAGGCCCACGAACAATGTGCGCGACAGCATATTCGCGGATTCCGGCTGGCGGGCGATCGCATCCATCGCCGACGCCACCGCGCGACCTTCGGCAAGCGCCGGCCCGATCGCCCCGAACGACACCGCGATGGCAGCCGCCATGATGCTTGCGATTTCAATCCAGTTCATGCCGCTTTCCTTTCCTTGTTTTCAGAAGAACCGTCTTCGCTCACCGCGCTGCCGATGAAAACCATCGACAGAACCGTGAAAATATAGGCCTGGATTGCGCCGGTGAGCAGGTCGAGCGCCATCAGCGGAATGGGCACGAACAGCCCCGCGAGCGAGAGCACGACGCCGATGACGAACACACCGCTCATGATATTGCCGAAGAGGCGCACCGTCATGGAGAATGTCCGCGTGAAAGTCTCCGCAATATTGAGGGGGATCATCACGATCGAGGGCTGGGCGAACGTCTTGAGGTAGCCGCCTACGCCCCGCGTCCGGATGCCATGATAGATGGCGGCAAAGAAGACGACCAGCGCCAATGCGGCATCCGTCTCGATATGGGCGGTCGGCGGCTCGACGCCGGGGATCAACGAAGACCAGTTGGCGAAAAGGATAAAGAGGAACAGCGTGCCGATCAGCGCGCGGTAAGGTTCCGGCGCCGTCCGCATCGTGTCGGCGATCTGATTGTCGATCGCCTCCACAATTATCTCGACCGTCGCCTGAAAGCGCGATGGCATGAGCGAAAGATGCCGCGCGGCGACCGCTCCCCCTGCTACAAGCGCACCCATGATCGCCCACGTTACCGCAACCGGCGTGGTAATCGGCACCGGGCCGAGATGAAATATTGCCGTCGTCGCGAGCGGGGAGTTCATGGAATCAGAATCTCCGGGCGCCGGACAAGGAGCGCACGCACGATCAGAAACCCTGCGAGCGCAGCCAGGAGCGGCATCGCACCCTGCCGCGCGGCAAACGCCAACGCTGCGGTGGTCGCAGCGATGCGGGCAAGCGGAATCAGCATCGGCAACACGCCCCGCGCGCGGCCCACGAGAGCGCGGACGCCGAGCGACAGCAGCATCAGATGCAGATATCCGCTCAGCGCACCGAAGCCGGCGAACCCGAAAGCAGTTATCATGCTCGCCACAGCAATCATGGCGTGTGCATCCATCGCCAGGCAGACCAGAAACCGAGACTCACACCCAGGACCAGAAGGCCTGCCGTCCATAATATTCCCGTCGCAAAATGACGATCCAGCCAGCGACCGCCAAATAGCCCGACAAGCGCAGGCGTAACGACGATCCAGCCAAGCACGCCGATCTGGCCCAATTGACGCGCCATTGACGGCTCACCCTCGGCGCGGGAGCGTCGCAATCGCGCAAGCCTGCGCCGGATCGCTTCGAGAAACTCATTCGGCACCGGCTCCGTCATGATTCGTCGCCCAGACCCGGAGTTCTGCCGGGCCGCAAATAGTGGATGATGCGCCGAATGGCGGTCATTTGCAGGCGCAAGCTTTCGGCGCGCGCGGATTGTTCTTCTTCCATCGCCTGACGGAAGCGCGAAAGCACTACACTCTCGAGCTGCATCGCATCGGTTCCGACAATCGCTTCGCGCGTCGCCACCATCACTTCGCGTCCGCTCTTCACGGAGAGCACGCCGCGCCGAAGCGCACAGTAGTGTTCGGTGTCGTCTGCTTGCCGCCAGCGCAGGATGGATATGGAGAGCACGGTGAGAAAATCGGCATGACCGTCCAGTATCCCGAAGCTGCCGCTTTCGTCTTCGGCGCGTATGGCCGTGGCGTCCGCGACGCTGGCGACGATCGACGTCGGGGTCGTGATGACGAGCCTCATGAAACCTTCCCTTTTGCCTCCTTCGCGCGGGCCTCTTCGATCGATCCGACCATGTAAAACGCGCTTTCCGCCCAACCGTCGCATTCGCCGCGGAGGATGGCGCGGCACCCGCTCAGCGTATCGGCGAGTTTCACGCGTCGTCCCGGCTTGCCGGTAAACGCTTCGGTGACGGCAAACGGTTGGGTCAGGAATCGTTGCAGCCGCCTGGCACGCTGGACGAGCAGCCGGTCCTTGGCGCTCAATTCGTCCATGCCGAGGAGCGAGATAATGTCTTGAAGCTCCTTGTAATGCGCAATGACCTCGCGGACTTCTTCCGCCAGAAGATAATGCTCGCGACCGACGATCAGCGGGTCGAGCATCACGGACGACGAGACCAGCGGGTCGATGGCAGGATACATGCCCTCCGCCGCCATGGCGCGCGCCAACACGATCACGCTGTCCAAATGGCTCGATATGGCGGTGACCGCAGGATCCGTAAAATCGTCCGCCGGAACATAGACGGCTTCGATTGCCGTCACCGCCACCCCGGCCACCGATGCGATACGTTCTTGCAGGCTTGCCACTTCCGTCGCCAGCGTCGGCTGATAGCCCACGCGCGATGACTGGCGTCCGAGCAACCCGGAGACCTCGCTTCCCGCCTGCACGAAGCGGAAGATATTGTCCATCAGCAGAAGCACGTTCTGGCGCTTCACGTCGCGGAAATACTCCGCGATGGTAAGTGCGGAGAGACCGACCCGCCAACGTGCGCCCGGCGGTTCGTTCATCTGCCCGAAGACGAGAACGCTTTGGCCGATAACACCTGATCTGCGCATCTCCGACAACAGCTCGAAACCCTCGCGCGACCGCTCCCCAACGCCGGCAAAGACGGAAATTCCTCGATAGCCCTGGACCATGGCGTGAATGAGCTCCATGAGGAGCACCGTCTTGCCGACACCCGCGCCGCCGAACATGGCGGCCTTGCCGCCCTGCGGAATGGGCGCCAGAAGGTCGATGATCTTGATGCCGGTCTCGAAGACATCCGTCGCTGCGCTTTGCGCCTCCAACGGCGGAGGTTCGCGGTGGATGGACCAGCGTTGCATGGTGTCCGGCAATGCGGGACCGCGATCCCGGCACGTTCCCGTCACATCGAGCAGCCGGCCCAGAACCGCATCACCCACCGGTACGGTCACCGTCTGTCCCGTCGCCTGGACTGTCGTACCGCGCGCGAGCCCTGCCGTGGCATGAAGTGCGATACTGCGCACACGATGCACCGCCAGATGGGCGTGAACCTCCAGGACAAGCGGCTCAGGCCGGTCCCACCCGACGATCAGCGCTTCGCCGATCTCGGGAAGGAAGTCGCCCGCGAACTCCACATCGACAACGCCGCCGCGCACGGCGGTTATGACCCCTGCACGAGTCGGAGATGCCATCATTGGATAAGCCTATCGGCAGCAGCCGAATCATCCTTGCTCGATGTCAATTTAGGGCATATCCAGCCACTTTACGCCTTCCCTCGTCTGCGCTCGGGGCGATAGAGTTGCGCCTGAGCCCGTGGGCAGGTCGAACCGACCGCGCATCCGCGGGGCCAAGGAGTTTTGTAAATCTTGCTGCTTCTGATCGATAATTACGACAGCTTCACTTACAATTTGTTCCATTATCTGGGTGAGCTGGGGGCCGAAATCGTGGTCCGGCGCAACGATGCGCTGTCGGCGGCAGAGGCGCTTGCCATGCGCCCCGAAGGCATCGTGCTTTCCCCGGGACCTTGCGATCCCGACAAGGCCGGCATCTGCCTCGATCTGATTGCAGCGGCCGGCGGCGAGATCCCGATCCTGGGGGTCTGCCTCGGCCACCAGGCGATCGGACAGGCCTATGGCGGGCGTGTGGTGCGCGCGCCCGAGCCCATGCACGGCAAGCTGAGCCGCATCCATCATACCGGCAAAAGCGTCTTCCGCGGCCTCAACAACGATTTCCTCGCCACACGCTATCATTCGCTCACCATCGCGCCGGAAAGCCTGCCGGCCACGCTCGAAGTGACCGCGCGGTCGGAAGACGGCGTCATCATGGGGGTGATGCATCGCTCCCATCCCGTCCACGGCGTGCAATTCCACCCCGAGAGCATCGCCTCCGAACAGGGGCACGCGCTGCTGCAGAACTTCCTTGCCATCGCCCGCGACCATGCGCGCGAACCGGCCTGAGGGGCCAGCGCTTCTTTTTCGCCGGCGCCTGGCGTAAACGGGGTGGCAATGAACCCAGCCACCCCCGTTTCCCCATGACAATGGTCGAAGAATTCAACGCGGTGCTCCAGCGTCTGGTCGCCGGCGAGAAACTCAGCCAGGACGCGGCTGCGCGCGCCTTTTCGCTGCTCATGGCGGGCGATGTTTCCCCGGTGCGGATGGCGGCCTTGCTCACCGCGCTTACCGTGCGCGAGGCCACCACGGAGGAAATCGCCGGCGCCGCCCGCGCCATGCGCTGCGCCATGCGCAGAATCGACACGCCCGCCGATGCGATCGATCTGTGCGGCACCGGCGGCGACGGTCACGGCACGCTCAATGTCTCGACGGCAGCGGCGTTCGTTGTGGCAGCCTGCGGCGTGCCCGTCGCCAAGCACGGCAATCGCAACATGTCGTCGCGCACGGGCGCGGCCGACGTGCTCGAAGCGCTGGGCGTACGCATCGATCTGGAACCTGCCGCTGCCGAACGCTGCCTGCATG
Organism: Rhizomicrobium sp.; assembly: GCA_049692035.1. Taxonomy (GTDB): domain Bacteria; phylum Pseudomonadota; class Alphaproteobacteria; order Micropepsales; family Micropepsaceae; genus Rhizomicrobium. Next base: position 68,819 of record JBAVOL010000119.1, on the reverse strand, counting down.
AAGCCGGCATCTGTTTCCTGTTCGCGCAGACATACCATCCGGCGATGAAACATGTGGCGCCGGTCCGCCGCGAATTGGGCTTTCGCACCATCTTCAATCTATTGGGACCACTGTCCAATCCGGGGGGCGTACGCCGCCAGCTTCTCGGCGTCTTCTCCAGGGATTGGGTCGTCCCCGTCGCGCAGGTGCTGCAGAAACTCGGCGCCGAAAAGGCCTGGGTGGTTCATGGCAGCGACGGGCTCGACGAGATGACCATTACGGGCGCCAGCCATGTCGCGGTTCTCGAGAATGAAAAAATTTCCTCGTTCACGGTGGTGCCGCAGGATGTCGGTCTCGAACATGCCAGTCTCGCGGCCTTGAAGGGCGGTATCCCCGATGACAATGCCGATGCCATCCGCAAGCTGCTGGCGGGCGCGAAAGGCGCATTCCGCGACGTCGTGCTCCTCAACGCTGCGGCGGCGCTCATCGTTGCCGACAGGGCGCACGATCTGAAGGAAGGCATTGCGCTGGCGGAGAAGGCGATCGATTCCGGTCGTGCCGCCAATGTCCTCGCACGGCTGGAAGCCGTCTCGCAGGGCTATCGCCCATGACGATCCTCGAGCGCATTGCACGCTACAAACGCGAGGAAATCCTCGCCGCGCGCGCGCGCATTCCCGATGCCGAAATCGCACGGCGGGCAAGCGAAGCCCAGCCGCCGCGCGGATTTCGTGCAAGCCTGCTCGCCGCCCGCACCGCACGGCGCTACGGCCTCATCGCCGAGATCAAGAAGGCAAGCCCGTCCAAGGGACTCATCCGGGCGGATTTCGATCCCGCAGCGCTCGCTGCCGCCTACGAACAGGGCGGCGCCACATGTCTTTCGGTTCTCACCGATGCGCCCTCCTTTCAGGGCGCGCCGGAATTTCTCGCCGCGGCGCGTGCGGCGGCCAGGCTGCCGTTGCTGCGCAAGGATTTCATGTTCGAACCCTATCAGGTTGCGCAAGCGCGCGCCTGGGGCGCAGATTGCATTCTGGTCATTCTGTCGGCCGTGGACGATGGCGATGCACGCGCCCTGATCGCTGCCGCGCGCCAATGGAACATGGATGTGCTGATCGAGATCCATGACGAAGCCGAACTCGACCGCGCCCTCGCGCTCGACGCCGATCTCATCGGCATCAACAATCGCGATCTCAATACCTTCGTCACCGATCTCGGCGTCACCTTGCGCCTCGCCCCGCGCATCCCGAATGGCATTCTGGCGGTGGCGGAAAGCGGACTTTCGACGCGAGACGATCTCGCGCGCTTGGCCGATGCCGGAATCACCACTTTTCTCGTCGGCGAAAGCCTGATGCGCGAAAAAGACGTCGCCGCCGCGACACGCCGGTTGATCGGGGCTAATATTTCCGAATGAGCGATCTTACGCATTTGGACGAGCACGGCGCGGCCCGTATGGTCGATGTCTCCGACAAGCAATCCACGGCGCGCGAAGCCGTCGCCGAAGCGATCATCGTGCTGTCGGCGGAGGCGTTCGCGGCTGTCGTCCAAGGAAGTGTGCCCAAGGGCGACGTGCTCGCGGCAGCACGTATCGCGGGCATCATGGCGGCCAAGAAGACCTGGGAACTGATTCCGCTCTGTCATCCCCTCGCGCTCACCAAGGCCGCGATCGAAATCGAGGCGCTGGCCGAGCGCAACGCGTTTCGTATCGCAGCCACGGCGAAGACGACCGCCCAGACCGGCGTCGAGATGGAGGCGCTGACGGCAGCGAGCATCGCTGCGCTCACCATCTACGACATGGTCAAGGCACTCGACAAAGGCGCGGTGATCGAAACCATCCGTCTGCTGACAAAATCGGGCGGCAAGAGCGGCACCTATATCGCGCCGCATCGTGCGCAGGCAGAGCGGCCCGTCGCGTCCGCGCCGGGCGCGCCGCGCACCCGCGGCCGTGCCACGCCTGCCGTGCTCGGGCACGAGACCACCGCACCCGTCCCGCGCGGCGATCCCAACGCGGAACGCGAGGCCTTTCGCAATTTCATGGTGTCGCGCCAGCTGCGCGCGACGGAATGGGCGAAACAGGCCGGCGTGCCCGCTTCGCAAATCTACTCGTATCTGACGGGGCGTTCGCGCGGACTGGCACACGACATCGTCGAGAAGCTCGCACGCGCGGCGCGCGTGCGCGTCGAAGACATGTTCGCGGCAAAACGATGATCTCCGTCGACGAAGCCGTTGCGCGCATCGCAGCGGCGTTCGCGCCGCTCCCGTCCGAATGCGTGCCTCTGGAGGAAGCCTTCGGCCGCGTGCTGGCGCAGGATGCAATCGCCCGCCTCGACCAACCGCCCGCTTCTGTGTCCGCCATGGACGGATATGCGATCCGTGCCGACGATGCGCGCCTGGCGCCGACGATTTTGCGGGTGATCGGTTCGGCGCCCGCCGGCCATCCGTTCTCCGGCGAAGTCGGCGCCGGAGAGGCGGTGCGCCTTTTCACCGGCAGCGTCGTTCCGCGCGGCGCCGACACCGTCGTCGTCCAGGAAGATACGACCACGGACGGCGACAAGGTGACGATCGCCATTGCCGCCAGGCCCGGGCGGCACATCCGCGCGGCCGGTCTCGATTTCCGCTGCGGCACGGCGCTCGCGCTCGCCGGCCAACGCTTGCGGGGGCGCGATCTGGCGCTATTGGCTGCAGGCGATCTGGCAAAGATCACCGTGCGCCGGCGTCCGCACGTTTTCTTTGCGGCGACGGGGGACGAACTTTCGCGTCCCGGCGAGACACGCAAGGCCGGCGGCATCGTCGCCTCGACCGGTTACGGACTGGCGGCGATGATCGCGAATTGGGGCGGAGTGCCGCACGATCTGGGTATCCTTCCCGACAGGATCGAGGCCATCGCAGAACTTCCCGAACGCGCCGCAGGCGCCGATGTGATTGTTACAATGGGTGGCGCATCCGTCGGCGATCACGATCTCGTCCACGCGGCGCTCGCGCCCAAAGGCTTTGTGCTCGATTTCTGGAAGATCGCGATGCGTCCGGGCAAGCCGCTGATCTTTGGCCGGCTGGGAAAAACACCCTTTTTCGGCCTGCCGGGCAATCCCGTCTCGTCGTTTGTCTGCGCGATTCTGTTTCTCAAGCCGGCGCTCGCCGCAATGCTGGGCCAGACGCCGCGGTCTGATTTGCGCGTAGCGCGTCTCGCCGGCGAGATTGCCGCCAACGATGCAAAACACGATTTCCTCCGCGCCCGCCTTGCCTTACGCGACGGCGAATGGTGGGCGGAGCCGTTCCCCGTACAGGACTCCTCGATGCAGCGCGGCTTCGCCGCGGCGGATGCACTGATCGTGCGGGCGCCCCATGCGCCGGCTGCGGCCACCGGCGACCACGTCGATTTTCTGCCGCTCGGCGAAGATTGAGGCTTGCCAACACAACATCTTGGTCGTTGACCCCCAAACGGAACTAAAGTAGAACGATTCGCGGATGTTTCGGGTTTGTTCGGCCCATGAACAAGTGGCCGGCCCGAGCGGCGGGAGGAATTTTCATGCTGACGCGCAAGCAACACGAGCTTCTCATGTTCATCCATGAACGCGTGCGCGAGACCGGCATTCCGCCGTCCTTCGACGAAATGAAGGATGCGCTCGATCTCAAATCGAAATCGGGAATCCACCGCCTGATCACCGCCCTGGAAGAACGCGGATTCTTACGCCGGATGGAAAAGCGGGCCCGCGCGCTCGAGATCATCAAACTGCCGGACAATATTGCGGACGCCCAACGCCCCGCCACCACCCGCAGCCAGGCACAACGTCTCGCCCATCCCCCCGGCGCACGCAGCTCGCGCGGCGAAGCACGGGTCTCGGCCGACAGCCGCAGCGCCGGCGCGTCGAGGCGCGGCGAGAGCGATGGGACCGTGGCCGTTCCCGTTCTGGGGCGCATCGCGGCCGGTACGCCGATCGAGGCGCTGCAGCACAAGGTTTCGGAGGTGCCCGTGCCGACCACCATGCTGGGACGCGGCGAGCATTACGCGCTCGAAGTGGCGGGCGATTCGATGATCAACGCCGGCATCCTCGACGGCGACACCGTGATCATTCACGAAGCCGAAACGGCGAACACCGGCGACATCGTGGTGGCGCTGGTCGACGGCCAGGAGGCGACGCTCAAGCGCTTGCGCCGGCGCGGCGATTCGATCGCACTCGAAGCCGCGAATCCGGCGTATGAAACGCGGCTGTACGGCGCGGATCGGGTGCGGATACAGGGGAAGTTGGTGGGGTTGATACGAAGGTATTGAGGGGGCGAGACCGAACTCATGTCCAATTGCGCGCCATGGAAAAAATACGCGTCGCGCAAAAGTGCGTGCCGTGCAAAATAAGTGTCATCCCCGCGAAGGCGGGGATGACACGCTAAGGGAGGTGGCTAACATGAGAGACATCTGTTGGCTTCGTACCGTCTGCGACGCTTACTCCGATGTTGACGATGGCGTGGCGTACCGCCTCCCCGGTTTCATGCTCCACGGCCGCACGCCTCGCTCTGCTTCAGCCGTCTGCACAATGAGCGTCCTGCCGAACCACAATGCGTAAGCCCCGTTGCGCGCCACGTCGACGCGGTCGATGACGAGCTTGGGGCCGACGCAAGCGTGCCGCGTCGGCACGGCACTCAATACGATATCGGCCCGAGTGTAAATATGGGGACACCGTACATAATTCTCCATACTCACTTGGGGCCGGGGACAGCTAACGTATTCCGTTGCACTCCGGAAAATATGTCAGCTGTCTTGTTCTGGTCGGTATGGTGCGACTTCGGATCAGGCCTCAGTTATGCGCCGCCGGCTGTGGGCCGCGCAGGTGCTGTACTTTGTCGATGCCTGCAATCATCGGCGGAGTTCCGTAGCTACGCTCGACGCGGAGGTAGGAGAGCTTCATCGTCTTTATGTACCAGCGCTCGCCCTGCTTTTCGTAGGTTTCGAGATAATGGCCCCAGCCATGATTCTGGCTGCCATCCTCCCAGATGTTGTAATCCTCCATTGACCAAACGCCGGCCGCCATGGTCGGCCCGGTCAGGTCGATTTCCGGCATATGCCCGTGATGCACGCTCTGGACGATCTTCAGCGAACGCGCATAGGCCATGAAATTTTCGATGCCGTTATGCAATTCGCCGCCCGCCCTGCGCAGATCGACAACGACATCGTCCGCAAATATCGATCGATACAGTTCCCAATCTTTCGAATCGAGCGACCGAAAGTACCGGGCCTTCAATTTCTTGATTTCTTCCACGTCATCCATAATTTGCTCCTGAATTCCGTCGACATGATACGTATTGCGCCGCCTCGACGATCAAACCGAAATTGCCGTAACCTGCAAACCGGTGGCGGGTTCACTCCCTCAAGGGGGCATTCGCCCGAACGCTCGCCGTCCAAAGCAGAATATGTAAACCGTCCCTGTATTTTTTAATTCGATATTTTTAACCCCGGGAATTCCCGGCCCCGCCGAACAGCCGCTCAAGCGCACCCACGCGCGGCGCCGGGCCGAAGCCGAGTTCTTCGAACGGCCATTCAATGAAACCCGCCGACGCCATCGTCCCGCCATCGACATGCAGGACGATACCGGTGATCGACCGCGCCAGGTCGCTGACGAGGAACAGCACAGCGTTGGCAAGGTCCTCCTGGCTCGGCGGATGTTTCTGCGGAATATACATCTCCATGCCCTGCTTCCGCGCTTCCGCCGGCAACGCCATGTACCGGGCGATATAGGCTGGATCGGCCGAGGCGGAACTGGTGCGGGATGGCGTCGTATCGGGCGCGATAATATTCACGCGGATGCCTTCGGCGGCCAGCTCGACCGCGAGTGCCCGACTGAAATTGGTCGTCGCCGCCTTGGCGCCGGCATAGACGGCGTATGAGGCGGCCCCGCGATGGGCTTCGATCGTCGTGAAGCTGACGATGCTGCCACCCTTGCCGCCCTTGCGGATCAACGGCACTGCACGTCGGACGCTGTCGAGGATATAGCCGTAATTCAGCCTGATCTCGTTGGCGTTCTGCTCGCGTGTGGTGTCGAGGAAGCGGTTGGATTTAACCCCTCCGGCCACATTGACGAGGATGTCGATAGTGCCGACTTCCGCCTCGATCCGGTCGAAGAATCCATCGAGTGCTACGGCGTCCCTCACGTCACACGCGGCATAGAGGATCCGTCGGCCAAGCGCTTCCACGTCGGGCGCGATGGTGGCGCCCGCATCTTGGTCGTTGTCACACACGACGACGTCGATCCCGGCAGCGGCCAGCCCCAGCGTCACCGCCCGGCCGACGCCGCCAGCACCACCAAGGATGACAGCGCGCTTGCCGGCCAGTGCCGCATGTGCCTCCAGCAGTCCCACAGCAGTCCCCTAACCTTGCGTCTTCAGCCAATCAGCCCGCGCATTCTTGATGTGCGGCAAGACCTTGCCCACGAACAGTTCGAGGCTCTTCCAGCCCAGATCCGGATGGAGGCCGCCGATCATCGGCTGGATGCCGACCGCCCTGACCCGGCCCAGCTCAATCGCCTGTTCGGGCGTAACAACCTTGACCAGGCCGGCAGCACGGATTTTTTCGATGGTGTCCAAGCCGTGCAGCGGGGAGGCGGAGGATTCGGCCGAGCTGCTCCATTTGGCGTAGCTTTGCATGTAATGAATGAGATGTTTGCCGATCTCCGACCAGCCGCGCTCCGGATCGTCGGTGATATAGAGCGAGGTGATGCCGCGGATGAAGCGACCGGTCGGTTTGCCGAGCCGCGCGCATTCCGCCTCATAGTCCGGGATGATGCTATCGTTCATCGGCCACATCCCCAGACCGAAGCGCGCGGCACGTTTGGCCGCGGCCGTGGTCCCGCCGCCAGCATAGATAATCTCGTGAGGCGGGCGCGACGGCAGCGGGCGGACGAAGACCTCGCGACCGTTGAACATGAAGCGCTCGCCTGACAGCGCCCGCAGGATCAGGTCGAACCCTTCCTCCATGGTCTTGCCGCGGTCCTTGAGCGAGGCGCCGAATGCGGCAAATTCGGTGGGCGAGTATCCCGCCGCAAGCACGGTGTAGAACCGGCCATTGCTGAGCAGATCCGCAACCGCGATCTGCTCGGCGATCTCAACCGGATCGTGGAGCGGCAGGATCACAGCACCCATGACGACCGCCATGTTCTTGGTCCGCGCCGCCGCCGCGATCCCGGGCAGAATGGGACAGGGAATATACCCGTCCTCCGACTGGTGGTGTTCCTGGAAGTCGACCTTATCGATGCCGTTCTTGTCGGCATACTCGATCATTGCCATCGCCTCGGAGAATACCTGGAGCGAGGTCACACCGAACTGCTCCGGTGCCCGCAGATCGAAACCGATGCTGGTGTGAAACAGGTCATTCTTGTGAAACATGAAGCACTCCCTGAAACCGAAATTAGACGATGCATCCACCCGTGGTATGGACATCATCGACCAGCAATGACTTACGCACCAACTCTACCGTTAGGATAAGCCAGACCCCGTTGCGGCGCATATAGGCCTCTTTATAGTAACCGTGCCCCGTCAGCACGCGACCTGGCCACCGTACGATATCTTGCATGGCCCAAAGGCCTCGCGCGCTGTCCGGCGTCAGGATTTCGATTTCCGGCATGAACCCGGTGTGCACGGTATGGGCGTCAGCGAGGCCGCCGCTCGCCCAAGCGACAATGGCGTCCGCGCCCTCGATCCTCGCCTGTGGCCACGCGCCGATCGGACTTGAGCCGTCCCGCTTGCTTCCAGTAGCCGGGTCCACAAAGCCGGACGAGATGAACACCGCGTCATCCGCGAAAAGGGTCCGATAGCCGGCCCAATCGTGACTATCGACAAACCGAAAATATCGCGCTTTCAGGAGTCTGATTTCCTCGATAGCCAACAGTTTATCGACGGGCGACATCATAGAAATCGTCTCCAAAGTCCGAATTCATTCCCACATTCCGCCGGAACGCGGTTCCCCGTGGGATTTAGCGTGATCCCTGCAATCGAGACATGGACCGGCCGCGAGGAGATCGCGTCAGCCCGCGTGATATTCGGTAAGGCTCCATAATTCCGTAGACATGGTACGTATTGCGTTCCGTCGACGATCAAACCGAAATTGATGTAACATGTAAACTGCCGCCGGATTCATGAAAATATTTTTGTGGGGGCGCCGAAAGGTTCGCATTCGCAGCGCGGGGGACCGCGTGCCGACATAGGCGGCACGTTCTTCGACAAGTGAATCCCGATGAAGAACCGACGCGGGTAGCAGCTTGCACTCGGATCGGGACCGCGGGCGTCCCGCCTGCTTTCACGACGCCCACACCGGCCTTGCGGGCAAGATGCCCGCGGTCCCAATTTTCCGCACCGGACAATATTACGTATACGGATGAATAATTTCCTGCTAATCCCTGGTAACGTCCATCCGCGGGAGTGGGGGGATGCAGAAAAGCGTTGCGGGAATTAGCTTAAATGCGCGCCATGCGACAGCCGATTTTTCAAGTTCCCTGATAAAATCGGTGTTACCAGGGAACTCAGTTTCCGGCGGGATGACACGCTGGGGAAACGTTATCGTCTCGGCGATTTCACGCTCCAGGGCCGCACGCCCCGCTGCGCTTCCGCCGTCTGCACCACAAGCGTCTTGCCGAACCACAGCGCGTAGGCCCCGTTGCGCGCCACGTCGAAGCGGTCGATGACGAGCTTGGGGCCGACGCAAGCGTGCCGCGTCGGCACGGCGCTCAACACGATATCGGCGCGCGCGCAATCCTCGGCCAACGCGTCGGCGCGCAGCACCGCCGCAATCACCTCCCCGTCACGCGCATGGGCGATGCAGCCCCATTCGTCGCAGCGCACGTCATCGGCGGGCGTTGCAAGTGCCGCCTCTGCCACCCGCGCATCACCGTCGCGTTTCAGCCATTCATCGGCGGAGTAGGTATCGGCGGCAGGGCGCAACAGATGGAGCCGGCCATCGGAGCCACGCAGCGCGATCGTTTCGCCGTCGCGCGCGACGAACAGATCGGGCGGCCGCACGAAGAAGGCGATCATCAAGCCAGCCGCAACCGCCACGAGCCCCAGCCAGCGCCAGCGCGCGCGCCAGAACGCAATCCATAGACCGCCCGCCGACACCAGGACGAGCGCCGGCACCGGCCACGCCGACACGATCGACACGGCACCGGGCAGATGCGAAACGAAACGCCCCACCGCGAGCATCGCATCGATCCCCCATCCCATGAAATGAAGCGGCCAGGCATCGAGCCCGAACGGCATCGCAATGACGGCAATCGCCGCTGCGGGCATCGCGACGAAACCCATGATCGGCATCGCGCCGAGATTGCCCAACACCGCGTAATGCGTCGCGCGGTCGAAATGAAACGCCGCATAGGGCATGGTGGCGAGGCTGCCGACAAAGCTGGTGATCGCGATGCCGTGCAGATAACGCCGCAATGTGGCAAAGCGCATCGAGGCGCCGCGCCTCGCGCGACGCTGCTCCCATTCCGCCACCGCGATCAAACCGGTGACGGCGGCGAACGACATCTGGAATCCGGGCTCGACCAGGCTCTCGGGGCGCATAATGAGGATGATGCAGGCGGCGAATGCCAGTGAGCGCATGGAGAGCGCGGGGCGATCGAACAAAATGGCGATCAGCATCATCGCCAGCATGATGAACGCGCGGGTCGTGGCGGCCGCAGCCCCGCTGATCACGAGATAGAAGCCGGCGCCGCCCAACGCCGCGACCGCCGCCCATTTCTTGACCGGATAGACGAGGGCCAGCCTTGGAATCGCGGCGAGCACCGCGCGCACCGCCCAGAACAGTCCCATCCCCACCAGCGCCATATGCAGGCCGGCGATCGCCAGCACATGGGCGAGCCCGGCATCGCGCAGCGCGGATTCGTCGTCGTCCGAGATGCCGCCGCGGTCGCCGGTGATGATCGCCGACGCAATCGCGCCGGTGCTGCCGGGCAGGACCGCATGGATGCGCTGCGACATGCGCCAGCGCAGATGTGCGATATGCGCGGCAATGCGCCCTGCAAAATCGGGCGGCGCGGCGGACGCCAGCAAACGCGGCTCGCCGTATGCATAGCCGACGGCGCCCAATTGTTCGAAATAGGCGGCACGGCCGAAATCGTAATCGCCGGGTGCGGCGGGTGCGGGCGGCGGCAGCAGCACCGCCTTGAACGCAACATGCGCGCCGGGCACGAGCAATCCGCCATCGTTGCGGAACGAGACGCGCACATGCGCCGGCATGGCATGGCCGTAATCGCGTGCGACGTGCTGCAGAGCAAACACCGCGCGTACGCCTTTGCCATGGATTTGCGCGAACTCGACGCGCCCCTCCATTGCGACCGGTCCGATACGATGGAACAGCACCGGCGCCGCCACCATCTCGGTGCGCAGCTTTGCCACGCCGAATCCGACCAGCAGCGCTGCGGCAAGCGCGAGACAGGCTTTGATCGCAAGCTCCGGACTGAGCACCGCGGCGCAGGCGACCAGCACCCCGGCTGCACCCAATGTCAGCGCAATCGCCGCGGACAGCTCAAAGGGCAGCGCGAAATACACGCCGATGCCGCTACCCAGCGCCACCGGCAGCCACAGTGCCCAGCGGTCGCGCTCGGCTGCCAGCGCCCGGCCGCAGGCGCGCCAGGCATGCGCGAGCGCCGCGAACCACAGGCTCGCCCGGCGCGGCGTTTTCAGAATGAGCGCTATCCCCACGGAAACCGGTTTGCTAGAAGCCTCGCCGTCACTGGACCGATCACGTCGGCCGCCCCTGGACCACGATAATGGCAGAAAATCCCAAACCCGTCCTGCGCTTTGCACCCTCGCCGACCGGATTTCTGCACATTGGCGGTGCGCGTACGGCGCTGTTCAACTGGCTCTATGCACGTCACACCGGCGGCACGTTCCTCCTGCGCATCGAAGACACCGACCGCGAACGCTCCACACCGCAAGCCGTCGCCGCGATCCTGAACGGGATGGAATGGCTGGGCCTGCACTGGGACGGTGAGACCGTCTACCAATTCGCCCGCCAGGGGCGGCATCGCGACGTCGCCGAACAATTGCTGCGCACGGGCAATGCCTATCGCTGTTATGCGACGCAAGCCGAACTCGAAGAGATGCGCGCCCGGCAACGCGCCGAGGGCAAGCCTATCCGCTATGACGGCCGCTGGCGCGACCGCAGCGCGTCCGAAGCGCCCAAGGATGCGCCGTTCGTCGTGCGCCTCAAGGCGGCGCAATCGGGCGAGACGATCGTGCACGATGTCGTGCAGGGCGATGTGCGCTTCGCCAACGAACAGCTCGACGACATGATCCTGCTGCGTTCCGACGGCACGCCCACTTATATGCTCGCCGTTGTCGTCGACGATTTCGACATGGGCGTCACCCATGTCATCCGCGGCGACGATCATTTGAACAACGCCGCGCGCCAGCTGCAGATCATTGAGGCGATGGGCTGGCCCGTCCCCACTTACGGACATTTGCCGCTGATCCACGGTCCCGACGGCGCCAAATTGTCGAAGCGTCACGGCGCGCTCGCGGTCGAGGCCTATCGCGACATGGGCTATCTGCCCGAGACGCTGCGCAACTATCTGCTGCGGCTCGGCTGGAGCCACGGCAACGACGAGATCATTCCCACCGCGCAGGCGATCGACTGGTTCAATCTCGAGAATATCGGCCGCAGCCCGTCGCGCTTCGATTTCAAGAAGCTCGACAATCTCAATGCGCATTACATCCGCGCGAGCGACGATGCGGAGCTAGTGCGCGAAGTCGAGGCACAGCTGGCGCGCGTTTCGCAGCCTCGCACGCTTTCGCCGGGCGCGCACGAACGCCTCCTCGCGGCCATGCCCGAACTGAAGGAACGCGCCAAGACGATCGTCGAACTCGCCCAGGCGGCAGAATTTCTCTTGACCGACGGCCCGCGAGAACTGGAAGCCCAGGCCGACAAATTGTTGACGGCGGACGCGCGCACGCTTCTGGCCGAACTGGCCGCGGCGCTCGCCGATACCGATTGGCAAGCTCCTTCCCTCGAAGAAAAAGCGCGGGCTATTGCCGAGGCCAAGGGCCTCAAGCTTGGCCAGGTGGCACAGCCGATTCGGGCCGCCTTGACGGGCAAGGGGACCTCGCCGCCGATCTTCAGCATGCTCGCAATCCTGGGCCGGGAAGAATCTCTCGTCCGCATAAGGGCTTACGCCGGCTGAAGGGTGTGTCAAAAACGCGCAATGGAACGCGAAAACAGGTGACGAAATTAACGGTAAGCAACTAGTATTGTTGCAGCGCAAGATAAAACGCGGCTGGCGCGACGGCTGTCAGGAAGAAGGAGTGCCCTATGAGAGAGAGCAAAGCGGTCCCGGCGGGCTCGGCGACCCTGTCGTACAAAAACAAATCCTACGACCTGCCTGCATTCAGCGGCACAGAGGGGCCCGATGTGGTGGACATCCGCGCGCTTTACGGCAAAGCAGACATTTTCACCTACGATCCCGGTTTCACGTCAACGGCGAGTTGCGAAAGCGACATCACTTTTATCGACGGCGACCAGGGCATTCTGCTCTATCGCGGCTATCCGATCGATCAGCTCGCCGAATATTCGAATTTTCTCGAAGTCTGCTACCTGCTGCTGCACGGCGAATTGCCCGATCAGAAACAGATGCAGGAATTCGGCCGCGCCATCACCTACCACACCATGGTGCATGAGCAGTTCGCGTCATTCTTCCGCGGCTTCCGCCGCGACGCACACCCGATGGCGATCATGTGCGGTGTCGTGGGTGCGCTTTCGGCCTTCTATCACGACTCCACCGATATCAACGATCCGCGCCAGCGCCAGATCGCATCGCACCGGCTGATCGCCAAAATCCCGACGCTTGCCGCGATGGCGTTCAAATATCATATCGGTCAGCCCTTCGTGTACCCGCTGAATAATCTGGGCTACACGGAGAATTTCCTGCGCATGTCCTTTGCCGTTCCTTGCGAGGAATTCCGCATCAATCCGGTGCTGGCGAAAGCGCTGGACACAATATTCATTCTCCATGCCGATCACGAGCAGAACGCATCGACGTCGACGGTGCGGCTTGCCGGCTCGTCCGGCGCCAATCCGTTCGCCTGCATCGCGGCCGGCATTGCGTGCCTGTGGGGACCCGCCCATGGCGGCGCCAACGAAGCGGCTCTCAAAATGCTGGAACAGATCGGAACGGTCGATCGCATTCCGGAATATGTGAAGCGGGCGAAGGACAAGAACGACTCGTTCCGCCTGATGGGCTTCGGTCACCGCGTCTACAAGAACTACGACCCACGCGCCAAAGCAATGCAAATCCAGTGTCATGCCGTGCTCGACGAACTCGGCATGCATAACGATCCGTTGCTCAAGGTGGCGCTGGAACTCGAGCGCATCGCCCTGCAGGACGAATATTTCATCGAGAAGAAGCTTTATCCCAATATCGACTTCTACTCCGGAATCACGCTCAAGGCACTCGGCTTCCCGACCAGCATGTTCACGGTGCTGTTTGCGCTCGCGCGCACCGTGGGCTGGATCGCCCAATGGAAGGAAATGATCGAGGACCCGCACCAGAAGATCGGCCGGCCGCGGCAGCTCTACACCGGCGCCAAAAGACGCGAATACGTGCCGGTCATGAAACGGTAGGGTTGGGGCTTTCTTCACGCGCAAAGGCGAGGAGCGCGCGGGCCGCGCGCAGGCTCGGCTCCTCGCCGCCGACGCCGAGCTTCTCCACGATCAGCCTGAGCTCCGCGATCTGCTTGCGGCGCACCGCCGTGTCGCTCAGAAGCGGAACGAGGGCTTCGGCGAGATTGGCGCCCGTGCATTCGCCTTGCAGCAGTTCGGGGATGGCGGCGCGATCGAGAATGATATTGCCGAGCGTGGCGAAGCGCACGGTGATGAACGGCCGCGCCAGCCTGTAGGTCAGCCAGCCCAGCCTGTAGGCCACCACCATCGGCGTGCCCGCAAGCGCAAGTTCGGTCGTCACCGTGCCCGATGCGGCCAAAGCGGCATAAGCCGCATCGAACGCGGCGAATTTGTCGGTTTCGTTCTCGACGACATGAAGCGGCACCGGCCAGTCGGCGGCGCGCGCGCGTACCGTTGCTGCAACGTGCGGCACGGTCGGCAGCACGCAAACGAGATTGGAAACCTCGCGTGCGACAAGCGCAACCGCCTCGCGGAAGGGCGGCATCAAAAACCGCACCTCGTTCAACCGACTGCCCGGCAGAACCGCGAGGACAACCGCATCGGCGGCGATGCCGAGCCGCGCGCGCAGCGCATCGCCGCCCACCATGCGTCCGGCACGTTCGATGACGGGATGACCGACAAAGGCGGCATGCAAACCATGCGCTTCGAAGAACGGAGCCTCGAATGGAAGCAATGCCAGCACCAGATCGAAATAATGCGCCATCCGGCCGGCGCGATAAGGGCGTGACGCCCACACCTGCGGCGCAACGTAATTGACCGTCCGGATCGATTTGTCCGCACGCTTCACACGCTGTGCGATGCGGTGGGTGAAATCCGGACTGTCAATGAGAACGACGGCATCGGGATGCGTCGCGAGCGCATAATCGGAAGCCTGACGTACGCGGCGCAAAATGGCAGGAATGCGCGGTACCACTTCAGCCAGCCCCATCACCGCCGTGTCATCCAGCGGAAACAGGCTTTGCAGGCCTTGCGCCTGCATCGCCCCGCCACCCACCCCGACAATGCGCACCGCATCGCCGCCAAGTGCCTTCAATCCGGCCATCAGCTCGGCGCCGAGCTGATCGCCGGAAGGTTCCCCGCAAACGAGCATGATCGTAAGCGGCCGCGCGGAAAGCGGTTTGTTGGTCATGACTAATCCGGATAGGCCGTAGGCGCAAAGCAAGTCACGAACAGGCCGCTCGCATCGGCGGCTTCGATGACGGCGCGCCGGTTCATGATGAGCGAGCGTCCCGCTTCCACGGCAATTCCCGCAAGTCCCGCGGCGGCGGCATTGCGGACCGTCTGAACGCCGATGACCGGCAAATCGGTTTTGCGGTCCTGCGACGGTTTGAGCGCCTTCACCAGCACACCGCGCCGGCGCTGCGGTGTCCCGCGAATGGCTTCGGGCAGCGCGCCAACGCGCGCAATCATCGCATCGGTACCCTCGGCCGCCTCGACGGCGAGGACGAGCCCCTCGCACACGGCGGCGGCTTGACCGATATCGAGGGCACCCAGGCGGCGTACCACTTTCACGGCCAGAGCGATGTCGTCGGCAAGTTCGGCGGAGGGCACCACACCGCCCAGCACACCTTCTTTGGCAACAAGCCCCGGCGCCGCCTCTTCAACCCCGATGGTGCGAAATCCTTCCGCACCGAAGGCATCGACGAGCGTGCGCAGCAGCGCATCGTCGCCTTTGCGCGCGGCGGCAACCACTTTGGGCAAGAGCAGGAGGCCCTTCGTATCGACCTTGATATCGGCAAAGCGCGGGCGGGCCACACGCCCGACGAGCAAGATGTCGGCGCAATCATGCGCGCGCAGCAGCTTCACCGTCTTGCCGGCTTCGCCGATCCCCGCCCATTCGTGCGGGAAGCGCTTGACGCTGTCATCTGCCGAACCGAGCAATGCAACGATGAAAACCGGCCTGCCGGCTTCGATTGCGCTCTCGGCAACAGCGGCCGGCAATTCGCCGCCACCGGCAATGATGCCAAGAGCGGTCATCGCTTCATTCCTCGCCCATAACCGCGCCCCGTTTGCGCGCCGGACAAATCGGCCGCTTGGCGTCGGCCAGGATGAACGCGATCACTTCGGCAACTTCGGGGACATGGCCCCACTGGCTTTCCGCGCGTCGGGCATTGTCCTGGATCGAGCCATCCCATTCGAGAAAGATCGCGCGAAAAGCGGCGCGCAATGCGTGAATATTGGGGCGCGGAATCCCGCGGCGCCGCAAGCCCACGAGATTCAATCCGCCCAGGCGGACATGCAGCCCGATCGCAATGCCATAGGGGATGACGTCGGTGGTGACACCCGAAAGTCCGCTGACGAAAGCATAGCGCCCGATGCGGCCGAATTGCTGTGCGGCTGCCAGCCCGCCCATATTGACGCCGTCTTGCACTTCGACATGGCCGCCGAGCTGCACGCCGTTGGACAAGGTCACATCGTTGCCGACGCGGCAATCGTGACCGACATGACTCGCGGCCATCAGGTAGTTGCGATCGCCGATCGTCGTCACGCCGCGGCCCGAGTGACTGCCGGTGCTTATCGTGACGCTTTCGCGGATGACATTGTCGCTGCCGATAATGAGCCGTTCCGCCGATGGCTTCTTGCTGCGCATCTGGGCTTCCCCACCCAATACCGCGTGCGAATGGATGAGGGTGCGCGCGCCGATATGCGTGTTGCCGCGAACGACGACATGAGAGTGAAGTTTAACCCCGGCATCAAGCACGACGGAGGCGCCGACAACACAATAGGGTCCCACTTCGACGTCCGGAGCGATGCGGGCGCCGTCTTCAATCAGTGCCGTCGGATGAATTTTCATCGCCATCCTGCAATGTATCGCGGATCATCGCGCCGAATTCGGCCTCGGCGCACAGTCTGTCTCCGACATACGCCTCGCCCGCGAATTTCCACACCGGGCCGCGACGCCTGAGCGCCTTCACCGGGATGCGCAAGAGATCGCCCGGCCGCACCGGGTGGCGAAAGCGAGCCTTGTCGATCGTCATGAAATAGACGATCCGGTTGGGGCCCGTGAGGCCCAGCGTATGAACCACCAATGCGCCAGCCGCCTGCGCCATCGCTTCGACGATCAGAACTCCCGGCATGACCGCGAAGTCCGGAAAGTGCCCGAGAAAATGCGGTTCGTTGAAAGATACGGCCTTATAGCCCGTGGCGCTTTCGCCGGGCCTGATGTCCGTCAGCCGTTCGATAAACAAAAACGGCGCGCGATGCGGAAGCAGCTTTTTGATCTGCTCCACGTCAAACGTCAGTTCTCCGGATGTCATTATATCATCCATTGCGATCCTGTTTGCGGCGTTTGGCGAGCAAGACAAGGGCGGCGAGTTCGCGCCGCCAATCCTTCATCAGACGTGCCGGGTAACCTCCATAGTCCTGTCCCGCCTGGAGTTCGCCCGGCGTTATGCCCGACTTCGCTGCAACGCGCGCTCCATCGCCGATTTTAACGTGATCCGCGACCCCCACTTGACCGCCCAGAACGACGAAATCGCCAATCTCGCAGCTTCCGGAAATACCGACCTGGGCAACAATCATACAATGCCGCCCGACTTTTGTGTTGTGCCCAATTTGTACAAGATTATCAATCTTGGTGCCCTCGCCGATCACCGTGTCGCCCAGCGCCCCGCGGTCGATCGTGGTGCCGGCACCGATCTCGACATCGTCCTGAATAATGACGCGGCCAAGCTGCGGCACCTTGACGTGGCCGGACGGCCCAGAGGCAAAGCCGAAGCCCGGCTGGCCGATCTGCGCACCGGGAAGAATATGAACGCGATCGCCAATATAGGCGTAGCTGATCGTGACATTACCGGAGATTTCGCAATCGCGGCCTATGGCGACCCCGCGCCCGACGACCGAATTCGGGCCGACACGCGTTCGATCGCCAATCTCCGCTCCTGGTCCGATGACGACCCCGGGGCCGAGCTCCACATCCACCCCGAATTTCGCGGTCGGGTCGATCGGCGCCGGCCGCGGCCAATGCGCCGTATTGTGGTCCGGATAGAAAAGCCTCGCCGCAGCCGCAAAGGCATGCAGCGCCGAACGGCAGTTCAACACTACCATGCCGGGTGGCGGGGTACCGGCGGCGCCGTCCTTGTCGAGGAGGCAAAAGCCGGCTTGCGAAAACACAAGACTGCGTGCGGCGACCTTGCCGCCGCAAAATGCCAGATGCGACGGGCCGGCACCTTCGAGCGTGGCCACGTCCGCAACAAGCTTGGCCGGATCGACATCGGCGCCCGCTTGGGCGCCAATCTGCATGCACAGTTCCGCAGCCGAGAACGGCCCACGGACATCATAGAAACGGGGATCCGCCATGGGTGAAAATGGGTGCGGGCGCCTCCTCGCGAGGCGCCCGCGCACGACCCTATTGCTGTTGCTGCTGCATCTGTTGCAGCACTTCAGGCGGCGGGCTCACCAGCTGCACCTTCACCGCCGGCAGTTTTTGATTGAGGCGGTCGACCGCGACTTTCGTCACGTCCAGGCCCGGCGCACCGATCACTATGGCCTGGCGGTCGATCAGGAGATTGGCGCCGCGTTCCTGCATGATCCCCTGCACGATCGGTCCCGCCACGCTTTCGACCTGACGCTGCGCCAGGGCGACCCCGTAACGGATCTGAAGGTTCTTCTGTTGGGCTTTTTGCTGAAAGGCAGCGGCCTTCTGCTCGAACGCCCTGATCTTCTGAGCCTTCACATCGGGCGCCAGAATGGCCACCTGTTGCTCCAGGGCTTGCTTCTCTCGGCTTAGCGCTTCGCCTTCGCCCTTGAGTTCGGCCTCGGCGGTTTTCGTAAGGGCTTTAACCTGACGCGCGATGTCCTGGCCGACATTCGACGCGCGGAGCAGGGCTTGGCGGTCGATCACGAGGATCTTGGGCGCCGGGATGCCCATAGCGGCTGGTGCCGGGTGGGATTGACCTTGCGCCACCGCCGAAGCGGAAAGAGCGAGGACGATGCCGAGTACGAACCCCGCCGCGGCTAAAGCCGGACGCGAGGCGATATTTGTCATTTTCATGGAGTTAGAGTCCTGTTCCTGCGCTGAACCAAATAATCCGAGTTTGATCGTAATTTTCTTTGACCAAGGGGTACGACAGATCGATTTGTACCGGCCCGAAGGGCGATTTCCAAGCGATAGCAATACCCGTCGAAACCCGCAGGGCCATATTGTCCTTGATGCAGGGGATGCCGGAATCCTTGATACAGCCATTTACGTCGCTGAGGCCGGGGCCCGAGGTACCGGTATCGAGATGGCCAAGCGTGCCGAAATCGCTGAACCACGATGTGTTGATACCATAATCGGCCGGCAGGAAATCGGGGATCCGCAACTCCACCGAACCAATGGCGTAGGCGTCGCCGCCGATCGCATTCTGGCCGTAGGCGGTGTTCAACTCCCGCGGGCCGATACCAGCCAGCGCGAAGCCGCGGAAGCTGTCGCCGCCTTTGAAGAAGCGCTCGTTTAGAGCAACATTTTGACCATCATAGCCCTGAATATAACCCGCAGCTTCCTTGAAGGTCGCGACAAATTTATCCCACAGTACCGGATAGTGGATGCTGAATGAATTCTCGGTGCGAATATATTTCTGATTGCCGCCCAACCCTGCGAAATCCTGATTGATTGCGAAAGTAAAGCCGTGGCGCGGCTTAATCGGATCGTCCAGCGTGTTGTAACTGTAGCTGTAGCCGATGGACGATGTGTCGAACGTGCCGGCCGCTTGCGTAATGACGGTACCCGCGCCGAGATAGGGCGACACGGTGTCCTCCCGGATCGTATAACGCAGCCCGACCGATCCATATTCGGAGGTCGGAAACCCGAGACGGAAGCCCGCCGCCGTCGTGTCGCCCTCGTAATTGGCCTGCTGGAAATAGGTGATCGTCTTGTAAAGATCGACGCCTGCTGCGAGAGGACGATCCATGAAATAGGGTTCTGTGAAACTCAACTGCGCTTGCTTGCTGATGGTCGAGAGCTGGATGCTGGCGCGCAGATATTGTCCCCGACCGAAAAGATTGCGCTCGGTGTAGCTGAACTGCCCGACAAGCGAGCTTGTCGAGGAATAACCGGCGCCAAGCGACAACTCGCCGGTCGATTGCTCCGTGACGTTCACGTTCAGAACGGTGCGGTCCGGCGCCGAGCCCGGCGCCGTCTTGATGTCGACGTCCTTGAAGTAGCCGAGCGATTTGATGCGGGTGCGGGAACGGTCGACGAGCACCCGGTTGAAGGCATCGCCCTCGACCAGACGGAACTCCCGCCGGATTACCTTGTCGAGCGTGCGGCTGTTACCGACGATGTTGATCTTCTCGATATAAACGCGAGAACCCTGGTCGACGTCGAAGATGACGTCGATCGTGCGGGTCTCATGGTCGCGCCGGATACGGGGATGAATTTGCGCAAAAGCATAACCCTTGGAGCCTGCAGCATTCGTCAAGGCGTCGATCGATTTATCAACCAGCTCGGCGTTGTAAATGCTGCCGTCCTCGATCGGCACGAGCGGTCGCAATATGCGCGGCGAAAGTTCCTTGATCTTCGAATCGATGACCACCTTGCCGAAGTGATAGCGTTCGCCTTCGTCGACGGTAAAGGTGATGTAGAAATTTTCGCGGTCTGGCGTGAGTTCGGCGACGGCCGAAACGACCCGGAAATCCGCATAGCCCTGCTTCAGATAGAAGCGACGCAATTGCTCGCGGTCGAACGTCAGGCGATCGGGATCGTAATTGTCGTTCGACGACAAGAACTTCCACCACTCGGTCTCTTCCGTCGCGATCTGGGAGCGCAGTGTGTCGTCGTCGAAAATCTTGTTGCCGATGAACGAGATGCGCGCGACGCCCGTCGTCGGCCCCTCGCTGATGGAGAAGATCAGGTCGACACGGTTTTGCGGCCGCTGGATGATTTCCGGGTCGACCGTGGCCGCGAACTTGCCGTTGCGCCGATAAAGTTCGATGATGCGCTGCACATCGGCCTGGACCTTTGCACGTGTGTAGACGGTGCGCGGTTTGAGCTGGACTTCCTTGGTGAGATCCTTCTCCGAAACCTTGTCGTTACCTTCGAACACGATTTGGTTGATGATCGGATTTTCGACCACGTTAATGGTCAGCGTCGAACCGTCCCAATTGAACTTCACGTCGGCGAAGAGACCTGTCGCAAACAGCGACTTCAGCGAACGGTCGACGACCTGTTCGTCGTAAAAATCACCCACATGGATCGAGATATAGGACAGGACCGTCGCCGTCTCGATGCGCTGGGTACCCTGAACAACGATATGTTGGATGCGCGCACCTTGCGGTTGTGGCGCCTCGGGCGTCGTCATCGACGGTGACGGATTGAGCGCCTGCGCCAAGGCCGGGAACGGAACTGTGGCCAGCGGCAACAACACCAGCGCCAGCGCCACGCGCCGGAGTTGGGCGGAAAGAAAGGCGAGCAGGTTCATCCAGCCGTCTCATGGTTCCCGCCGGCGGACATCTCATGACCGCGGACGCGCGTTTACATCAAAATAGGTTCAACCGGACAAGGTCGTTCCAGGTTGCGAGTAGCATCAACCCCAGCATGACCGCCAGCCCCAACCGAAAACCCGCGTCCTGGGCCCGTGCACCCAAAGGGTGCCCCAAAACCGCTTCACATCCATAATACAGAAGGTGGCCTCCGTCGAGGAGTGGAATCGGAAAAAGGTTTACGAGGCCGATGCTTACCGAAATGACTGCCGCCAAATTGATCAGCCACAGATAGCTGACGGCGGCCACCTGCGCCGACAGTTTGGCAATTCCCAACGGACCGTGAAGCTGGCTGGCGGCGGTCGGGCTGGTGAACAGCCGGTAGAGCAGATCGAGCGTGCTCTGCACGATCATCCAGACTCTATGGCAGGCCTCCTGGAAGGCGCCGAACAGACCGTAATGGACCACCCTGGGCTGAGCCCCGATCCCAAGCCTGCCGACCTTCTCGATTTCTCCCAATTCGTCCTTCACAGTCGTCAGCCGCGGGGTTACGTGCAGGACAATCGGGTTGCCGAGACGTTCGACTGTAACATTCAGCGGCTCGCCGGGGCGCAGCGCAACGATCTCCGTCACATTGTCGAAGGAGTCGATGTGGCGGCCGTTGATGTCGACAATCACGTCGCCCTTACGAAATCCGGCGGCTTGGGCGGCGCTGCCCGGAACGACTTCGCTCACAATTGGGGGCGCGACCACGGCACCGAAGAACGCCACAAACGCGGTCAATATGACGATTGCGAGCACGAAATTCGCTGCCGGCCCCGCGGCGACGATCAGCGCGCGCTGATATAGCGGTTTGAACTGAAAGGCGACAGCGCGCTCCGCGGCCGTCATGCGCTCGGCGCCTTCACGGTCCGGCGTGCTCGCCGCGTCGAGATCGCCAAAAAATCTCACATAACCGCCAAGCGGTATCCACGAAATCTTCCACCGCGTGCCTTTGCCATCCAGCCAACTCGCAATCGCCGGACCGACACCGATTGAAAAAGTTTCGATACGCACGCCGAACGCGCGTGCGACGCTGAAATGGCCGAGTTCGTGAAAAAATATGACGGGCGTGATGATCAAAACGAACGGCAACACATTGTGCAGAACCCACGCGCCGAGTTCATAAAACGGTTGGATCATGTTCACGCCTGCGCCATGTTCGTCGATCAGGCCGCCATCTGGCGGCAAATAGTCCCGGCGATCTCGCGCGCGGTGCGATCAACGGCAAGAATGCTCTCGATATCGCCGGCATTCGAGACGGCGGCACCGCCATCGGCCAGCGTGCTTTCAATCACCCGCGCGATATCGAGAAAGCCGATTTGTCGGCCGAGAAACGCCTCCACAGCCACCTCGTTCGCAGCATTCATGATGGTAGGGGCGAGCCCTCCCGCGCGCAAGCAATCCTGTGCCACGCCGAGGCAAGGAAAGCGCTCAACGTCCGGATCTTCGAAGCTCAGCTTCCCGATCGCCGCCAGATCGAGCCGTTTGGAGGGTGAAGCGGCGCGTTGCGGCCAGGACAACGCATAGGAAATCGGCGTGCGCATGTCCGGTGCGGAAAGATGGGCAAGTGTCGAGCCGTCGGAATAATAGACAAGGCAATGCACGATCGACTGCGGATGCACGATCACGCCCAGCCGTTCGGCCGGCAAAGCAAACAGGAAATGGGCCTCGATGAGTTCCAATCCCTTGTTCATCAATGTCGCACTGTCGACCGAAATCTTGGCGCCCATCGACCAGTTGGGATGCGCGACGGCCTGTTCGGGCGTGGCCTCTGCCATGCGCTCGCGCGACCATTCCCGAAACGGACCGCCGGATGCGGTGAGCGTTACCCGGTCGACGGCATGCGATTGGGCGAAATCCAGAACCTGGAACGCGGCGTTGTGTTCGGAGTCGACGGGGATGACGACGGCACGCGAATGTGCAAGCGCTTCGCGGAAAATATCGCCGGCGGCAACGATACATTCCTTATTGGCGAGCGCGATGGTTGCGCCGCGACGAACCGCTGCCAGTGTCGGGGCCAATGCAGCCGCACCGATAATTCCCACCATCACCACATCGGACGGCCGTGCCGCCGCCTCGGTGATCGCGCCCTCGCCGGCCGCGGCTTCGATTCCGGTTCCCGCCAGTTCCGCTTGCAGTTTGGGCAGCAGCGCGGGATTGCCGATGACGGCTATCCGCGGCCGGAATTCGCGCGCCTGGGCGGCCAGCGTTTCGACCTTGTCGCGCGCCGTCAACGCTTCCAGCGGCATCGCATCGCGCCCATGTTTCGCCCGCACATGGCTGACAACGTCCAGCGTACTCAGGCCGATCGAGCCCGTGCTGCCCAGGATCGTCAGCCGGCGCGACAACATGCCGGCGAGGTCCAATGCGTCTGGTTCCTGAGGGGTGGTGAATTTCATGGATGGACTCCACAGAGGCGTGCGATACCGAACAGGAACACGAGCCCCGACGCCAGAGGGGCGACAAAAAGCGTAGAATCGAGGCGGTCCAAAACGCCACCATGCCCCGGGATCAGTTCGCCGCTATTCTTGCAGCCAACGCGGCGTTTCACCCACGACTCAAAAAGATCGCCGGCATGGCCGGCCATGGCCAGCAATAGAGCCAGCGCAAACGCCCTGGCAGCGCTTCCACCCAGGAGCGTGACATAGCCCGCCCCGATTGCGGCCGGCAGAAGCAGACCGCCCGCCAATCCCGCCCAAGTCTTGTTGGGCGAGAGGGCCGGAAAGAGCTTGGGGCCGCCGACAAGGCGCCCGACGATCAGCGCGCCGGTGTCGGCGCTCCAGATGACGAGAAAGATGCCAAGGACAACCCATCCGGCATCCGGCACGTCGAGGCGCAACGCCACCAGCGACCAGGCCGGGACGCCGATATAGAGGGCACCCATTCCACTCCACAGAACCGAAGCCCCCCGGAACGCGGCCATTGCCGCCGCCAGCACGGCGCCCGACGCCAGAATTGCCGCGGGCCAAACATTCGGCGCAAATGAGGCGGTGCACGCCAACGCCGCGCCGATGGCCAGGGCGCTGACGGCAAATTCCAGGCCGTAATGCGAGGTTCCAACCAGGCGGTGCCATTCCCGCGCCGCCGCGAGTGCGGCAATCGCAACAAAGCCTGCGAATATGTAACCGCCGACCAGGGTGACGACAACGGCCGCCAGCGCAAGCAAGGTACCGTAGAGCGTCCGCCTCGGCCAGTCGTTGACCGTGCCCTTCGCGGCGGGGCTTCGCGTCTTCGAAGTGCCCGCAATGTCGCTCGAGTGCCGCGCCGAACTCAAGCGACCGCTTCCGGTTTCACGGCGCCGAACCGCCGTTCGCGCGCAGCGAAAGCCTCAAGCGTTGCGAGAAACTGGGCACGCGTAAAATCGGGCCACAGCGTATCGACGAACACGAGTTCGGCATAAGCCGATTGCCACAAAAGAAAATTGCTCAAGCGATGCTCGCCGCTGGTCCGGATGATGAGATCGGGATCCGGAATCCCGTCCGTCTGCAGCTGCGATGCAAAAAATTCCGGCGTTATCGCATCCGGATTGAGCCCGCCCCGGGCGGCAGCGGCGGCCAAAGCGCGCGCGGCCGCAGCGATTTCCTCCTGCGCGCCGTAATCGAACGCGATCACGAGATTGAGGCCTTCATTCTTGGCCGTGCGCCGCTCGGCATCCTCGATCTTTGCCAAGATATCGTCGTCGGCACGCGAGCGATTGCCGATGATGCGCACATGCACGTTGCGCTCGACAAGTTCGTGCATATCGTCGCAAAAATAGGCACGAAACAGCCCCATCAGGTGGATCACTTCGGTAGGGGGGCGTTTCCAGTTTTCCGACGAAAACGCATAGAGCGTCAGGTTCTCCAGCCCGATATCGATAGCGGCACGCACGACACTGCGAACCGCCGAAACGCCCGCGACATGACCAGCGGCACGGGGCAGATGGCGTTTGCCCGCCCAACGTCCGTTGCCGTCCATGATGATGGCCACATGCCGCGGAAGGCTCTCCTTCGCCGGCTCGGCACATTTCAGGACCATCGGCTCACACCTCACTGGATCGGACAAGCTAACTCAAACCTGCATGATTTCCTGTTCTTTGGCATGCAGCAACTGGTCAATGTCGCGAATATGCGCGTCGGTAAGCTTCTGCAATTCTTCGGCGAATTTATGGTGCTCGTCTTCGCCGATTTTGTGGTCCTTTTCGAGCTTTTTGAGGACTTCCATACCGTCCCGGCGAACGTTGCGAACGGCAACCCGGGCGTGCTCCGCGTATTTCGACGCGAGCTTCGCCAGTTCCTTGCGGCGTTCCTCGTTGAGTTCGGGCACCGGAATGCGCAACAATTGCCCATCCACCTGAGGGTTGAGGCCAAGGCCGGCATCCCGAATCGCCTTGTCGACCGTCTTGACCAGGCTCTTGTCCCAGACCTGCACCGTCAGGAGCCGTGGCTCAGGGACACTCACCGTGCCGAGCTGGCTGATCGGCATGGAATTGCCATAGGCCTCGACAGTCACGGGATCGACCAGGGCCGCACTCGCCCGCCCCGTCCGGAGCCCTGCGAACTCCGCTTTCAAGGTCACCACGGCACCATTCATGCGGCGGTTCATGTCCTCTTTATCGAACGCGTGCGGACCAGCCATGGCCAAATCTCCTGAGTTTTCCGATCCTAATCCTGTTCCTCGATAATCGTGCAGCGGCCTTCGCCACGCAGCACCGCGGCAAGCTGGCCACGCGTCTGGATCGAGAAGACGACGATGGGAATTTTGTTTTCGCGCGACAGGCTCACCGCGGACGCATCCATCACCTGAAGATTACGCGATAATACCTCGTGATAGCTTAAGGAATCGAACCGCTCGGCGTTGGGAACCTTTTTGGGATCGGCCGTGTAGACGCCGTCTACCTGGGTGCCCTTGAGCATCGCCTGACAGCTCATTTCGGCGGCGCGGAGCGCGGCGGCGGTATCGGTGGTGAAGAAGGGATTGCCCGTGCCTGCCGCAAAGATGACGACGCGGCCTTTCTCCATGTGGCGGATGGCGCGGCGGCGGACATAGGGCTCGCACACAGACATCATCGGAATGGCGGACTGGACGCGGGTCGGTACGCCCTGGCGCTCGAGAGCGGCCTGCATGGCAAGCGCGTTCATCACTGTCGCCAGCATGCCCATATAATCGGCGGTAGCGCGGTCGATGCCATTGGCTGCACCCGCCATGCCGCGAAAGATGTTGCCGCCGCCGATGACGAGGCAGACTTCGGTGCCGCCCGTCACCGCATCCTTCACATCGGCGGCAATGCGATCGACGGTGGCGATGTCGATGCCAAAGCTCTGCGCCCCCAGGAGCGCTTCGCCGGACACCTTCAAGAGTATCCGGCCGAACTTCGGCACCACGTTCATTTGCGCCCTCCGGCCGGCTAGTGACCCGCCATCTGCTTCACTTCGTCGGCGAAGTCGCTGTCGACCTTCTCGATGCCCTCGCCCACCACGAAGCGGTAATAGCCGGCGATCTCGATGCTCGCGCCCAATTCCTTGGCGGCCTTCTCGATCACCTTGGCAACCGGCGTCTCGCCGTCGATGACGAAGATCTGCGACAGCAGCACCGATTCCTCGTAGAATTTGCGCATGCGCCCTTCGATCATCTTTTCGATGACCGCTTCGGGCTTGCCGGATTGACGTGCGAGATCGCCCTGCACCGCCCGTTCGCGCGCAATCAATTCCGGCGCAAGATGTTCGGGCGTGAGCGCGAGCGGCGCGGCAGCGGCGATATGCATTGCGAGCTGCTTGCCGAGAGCGGTGAGCTTGGTCTTGTCGGCGGTCGAACGCAGGCCGACCAACACGCCGATCTTGCCGAGCTCGGGCGCGGCCGCATTGTGCACATAGGCCGCCACCACACCCGGCGTCACCGACAGCACGACGGCGCGGCGCACGCTGATGTTTTCACCGATCTTGGCGACGAGGTGGGTGAGCGTCTCCTGAACGCTCGCCCCGCCCGGCTCAACCGGCTTTGCATGAATCTTTTCGACGTCGCCGCCGACCTCCAGCGCCAGCTCCGCCGCACGCTTGACGAAGTCCTTGAAGGCGTCGTTGCGCGCTACGAAGTCCGTTTCGGAATTGACCTCGACGAGCGCGCCCGTATCGCCGCCGACCGCCACGCCGATCAGGCCCTCGGCCGCAACGCGCCCGGCCTTCTTCGCCGCCTTGGCGAGGCCCTTCTTGCGCAGCCAGTCGATTGCGGCTTCGAGATTGCCATCGGTTTCGGTGAGTGCCGCCTTGCAGTCCATCATGCCCGCGCCGGTCTTGTCGCGCAGGTCCTTCACCATGCTGGCGGTGATATTGGCCATGTCGTGCTCCGTCGTCGGAATAATTAGGCGGTAGCCGGGGCTTCGGCGATTGCTTCCACAGAAGGTGTGAGATCGGGCAAGGTCTCGGCTTCGCCGGTATCGATGCCCTGCTCCACCTGGCCCGCCGACAACCCATCGAGGATCGCGCGCGCCGCCAGATCGCAATAGAGCACAAGCGCGCGCGCCGCGTCGTCATTGCCCGGAACGGGATAGGAAATGCCGTCGGGATTGCTGTTCGAATCCAGGATGGCGGTGACGGGGATGCCGAGCTTGCGCGCCTCGCTGACGGCGATCTCTTCCTTGTTGGTGTCGATCACGAACAGCATGTTCGGCAGGCCGCCCATTTCCTTGATGCCGCCCAGCGAGCGTTCGAGCTTGTCGCGCTCGCGCAGGAGTTGGAGCAATTCCTTCTTGGTGAGGCCCGAACTCTGCGCCGAACCGAGCGTTTCCTCGATGTTGCGCAAGCGCCGGATCGAATTGGAGATCGTCTGCCAATTGGTCAGCGTGCCGCCGAGCCAGCGGTGATTGACGAAATATTGCGCGCAGCGCTTGGCCGCGGCCGCCACCGGCTCCGATGCCTGACGCTTGGTGCCGACGAACAGAATGCGCCCGCCGCCGGCCACCGTTTCGCGCAGCGCGAGCAGGGCCTGGTGCAGCAGCGGCACCGTCTGGGTCAGGTCGATGATATGGATATCGTTTCTGGAGCCGTAGATATACGACGCCATTTTGGGGTTCCAGCGCTGGGTGCGGTGGCCGAAATGAACGCCGGCCTCAAGCAGCTGGCGCATGGTGAAGTCTGGCAAAGCCATTGGAAAAATTCTCCTTTTCCGGTTCTAGCCTGACGCGAGGGATTGGCCCCTGAGGGCACCGGACGGACCTGAAGCAACACGCTTCACGCCCACCTTCGCGTGCGGAATGGCTGGGGTTATAGGAATTCGCCTTGACCTGCGCAAGCGGGGCGGATGGAAACAGTTGAAGACGTGTAACCGGCGGCCCCCGATTCCAGGGGCACTCGGGAATGCCGGTTGCGTCAAATCAAGGACGTTTGGGCAGGGCGTGGAAAGATGACCCATGAGCAAACGTATTCTCGTTCTCAACGGTCACCCCGATCCAGCGCCGGAACGGCTGTGCGCGGCGCTTGCCGAGGCTTACGCACAAGGCGCCGCCGCCGCGGGACATGAGATCAGGCGCATCGACATAGGCTCGCTCGAATTTCCGTTCCTTGGCTCCGCGCAGGAATTCGCAACGCCGCCCGACCTGCCCGCGATCCAGCACGCGCAAGATGCCGTGCGCTGGGCCGAACATCTGGTGTTTGTCTATCCGCTGTGGCTCGGCTCACAGCCCGCCAAGCTCAAGGGCTTCCTCGAACAAATTGCCCGCGGCGGCTTTGCGCTGTCGGTCAATGCCGACACCACGCGCGTCAAGGGCCTGCTGGGCGGGCGTTCGGCGCATCTGTTCGTCACCATGGGCATGCCCGGCCTGGTGTATCGCGTGGTCTACGGCGCCTTCGGCGTGCGCGCGCTGGAGGTGAGCGTGCTCCAATTGTGCGGCGTCAGGCCGGTGCGCCACAATTTTTTCGGCATGGTCGAACCGAGCGCACGGCGGCGCCAGAAATGGCTCGCCAAGATGAAAAGACTCGGCGCCGGCGCGGCGTGATTGGGACGTGCGACGCGGAAGCAGCGTTCAGGGTGCCACACCAATCAGGATAAGCGGCACAGCCGGCACGCCTCGCCCCTCTCGGATCAGGTTGTAGAGCTCGCCCTCATAATACGCGACGCCAGACGACATCTGTTGTTGCAACTCTTTCATCGGTAATATTTCGATCCCCACGTCGATCACGTCGCCGACAAAAAATGCCATGTGCTTCACGAACAAATCATACGCCACAAACGCGTATTTGCCGAATTGGACTTCGACGGCAATTCGGTCCTTCACGAAATCGGTTTGATTATACGAAAATATCGGCTTAAGACCTGCGCTTTCGATTTCTGCTTTTTGCTGTTCGGCCTTCATATGCATGGTTTTTCGGATCAGCCGCGCATCGGATGTCACCCAATAGGACGTCCGGCTCTCGCCCCAACCGTGCGCCCGGAATCCCTCGCGCATCGCCTCGTTCATAGCGATCGGAGAATACAAAAGCTTATCTTTCGTTCGTTGTTCTTTTGAAACCTTTGTACGACACGCGGAAGCATCAACGCCTTTGACGACATCCTGGATTTGAGACCAAAGCTTTCGCTTATGAACTTGAAGATATTCAAGACCATTAAGATGAGAATAGTGAGTAACAATTCTCACCGGTGCCCGCCATGTGGAAGCGTCGGATCGTAGACCGGCTTGTTCATAGGCCGCGTCGGCAGCGTTCCCGCCCGTACCGCATGGACCCGCTCCCAGGCAATATCGACATAGCGTTTGACGACATCGCACCCGTAACCGACTCTGCCGTGCTGAAGCGCGGCCACAACACTTGACCCAACGCCCATGTAGGGGTCAAACACCGCATCGCGCTCATTGGTCAGCGAAAGAACGAGTCGCTCGACCAGTTCGACGGGAAACTGGCATGGATGCACGGTCTTCTCGACGTGGTTGTTCTTTACGTTGGGAAATATCCACACGTCTCCCGGATTCTTTCCCAGCGGATTGCCCGACAGCTGGCCGACCTTCGGGCCTTTGAAATATTTTTTTCCGGGATATTTCGACGGCACGCGAATGGGGTCCAAATTGAACACATAATCGTCGGACTTGGTGAACCACAGAATGGTTTCATAACGGCCCGACAACCGCTTGGTACAATGAAGCCCGTGTTCGAAATGCCAGACGATCCGATTGCGCAGCTTCAAACCGTGCTCTCGAAAGACCGGATAAAGCTCCATATCGAGCGGAAATATCTGGCCATTGTGGACGTGGTTGCCAACCTGCCAGCACAGCGAACCGCTTGGATGCAGGAGCCGGACGCATTCGGAAATGACTTGGGCTTGCGACTGTACATAAGAGTCCAATGACGTGCGTGCTTCGTACGACTTGCCGATGTTGTAGGGCGGTGATGTCACGATCAATTGCATCGTCCCGCTCTTCAACGGACGCATGAAGGCAAGATTGTCCTGACAGGCCATGATCGCGTCATGGTCCGTGGGCAGTCTTTTGACGGCGGCAGAGGTACGCATCGGGTTCGTATTCTCTACCTGATTCGCCCGCGCTTCGAAGGCCGTCATTTGATCACCCTTCCGATCCGTGATTCGGGCGTGCCAATCGCCACTGGAATACTCCTACACACTCTCCACCGCCGCCACGCCCGGCAGCGATTTGATCGCGTTTTTGAGCGCGCCGTTGATGCTTTGGCGGTCCTTGAGCCGGATCTCGACGTCCTGGCCGGCGGTGCCGGGCACCACCAGCGTGACGATGCCCTTTCCCGCAACCCGCAATTGGCCGGCGATCGCGTTCAGGGGCCGCTCGTCTTCGAGATAGATGCGCAACCCCTCGCCGGCCTCGGCAGAGGCCTTGTCGATGTCCGAAATCGACAACGCGCGCAGCTTCAATTCTTCGTCGCTCCAATCGGCGCCGACCTGCAGCAGCACCGATTTGCCGGGTTCGAGCAGCGGGCGCGACGCCACCAGCACTTCGGAGAACACCATCACTTCGAACATGCCGCTGGAATCGGAGAGCGAGATGAAGCCATAGGGCTGGTCGTTCTTGCCGCGGCGTTCCTGCTTCTTGATGATGGTGCCGGCGAGCACGGCGCGGAAATTGCTGCGCCGCCGGTCTTCGCAGAGCGCCGCATAGGAGACCGCGCCGAGCCGCTTCAGCGATGCCTCATAGCCATCGAGCGGATGGCCCGAGAGATAGAACCCGATGGCCCCGAATTCCTCGGTAAGCCGTTCGTACGGCAGCCAATCATCGGTCGGCACAAGGCGCAGTTCGTCGGCAGCAGCGGTCTCGCCGAACAGGGTCGACTGCCCCATTTCGCGCTCGCGCGTGTTGCGCGCGGATTCGTTGAGGATCGCATCGCCCGATTCGACGAGCTGGCGCCGGTTGGAGGACAGACAATCGAAAGCGCCCGCGCGCACCAGGCTTTCGAAAGCGCGCTTGTTGATCAGCTTGGAATCGATGCGCCGGGCGAAATCGCCGATGGAGCGGAACGCACCGCCCGCCTCGCGCGTGGCGACCAGATGCTCCATCGCCTGGCGGCCGACGCCTTTCACGGCGGCCAGCGCGTAATAGATCGCGCCCGCCTCGGCATCGCAGGCGAAATGCGGCTCGGAGCGGTTGACGTCGGGCGGCACCACCTTGATGCCGAGTCGCTGCGCTTCCTGGCGGAACACGTTGAGCCGGTCGGTCGAGCCGGCATCGAGCGTCATCGACGCGGCGAGGAATTCGACCGGATAATTGGCCTTGAGATAGGCGGTCTGATAGGCGACCTGGGCATAGGCCGCAGCATGGCCCTTGTTGAAGCCGTAGCCCGCGAATTTCGCCGCCTGCTCGAAAATCTGCTCGGCGATCGATTCCGGGATGCCTTTGGCGCGTGCACCCGCGACGAAAGTTTCGCGGTGCTTGGCCATTTCGGAGGCGATTTTCTTGCCCATCGCGCGGCGCAGCAGATCGGCCTGGCCGAGCGTATAGCCGCCGAGTTCGCGGGCGATGCGCATCACGTCTTCCTGATACGTCATCACCCCGAAGGTTTCGTTGAGGATCGGCTCCAGCGAGGGATGGAGATATTCGGGCTTTTCCTTGCCGCGCTTGCAGGCGATGTATTTGGGAATCGAATCCATCGGCCCCGGACGGTAGAGCGCCACCAGCGCCACCAGATCGTTGATATGGTCGGGCTTCATCTTGCGCATCAGATCGCGCATTCCCGCACCTTCCAGCTGGAACACGCCGACGCTGTCGCCGCGCGCCAGCATCTCGAAGGTCGCCGCATCGTCGAAATCGATGGTTTGGGTGTCGAGCGCGATGCCGCGCTTCCTGAGCAGTCCTTCCGCCTTGGCGATCACGGTCAGCGTCTTGAGGCCGAGAAAGTCGAATTTGACGAGGCCCGATTTTTCCGCGTCTTCGTAGTCGAATTGGGTGACCGGCATCTCCGAGCGCGGATCGCGATAGAGCGGCACGATCTCGTCGAGCGGACGATCGCCGATGACGACGCCGGCGGGATGGGTCGAGGCGTGGCGATAGAGGCCTTCGATTCGGCGCACGATGCCAAATAGCCGTTCGGCGATCGGCTCCTGTTCGGCGATCGTTTGCAGCCGGGGCTCACCCTGAATGGCCTCGGCGAGCGAAATGGATTTTCCGGGCGGATTGGGGATCAGCTTGGCAATGCGGTCGACAAGGCCGAGCGGCATTTGCAGCACCCGTCCCACGTCGCGCACCGCCGCACGCGCCTGCAGCGAACCCAGCGCGATAATATGGGCAACGCGATCCTCGCCATATTTGTGCTGCACGTAGCGCACGACTTCGTCGCGCCGCTCCTGGCAGAAATCGATGTCGAAATCCGGCATCGAGATGCGCTCGGGGTTGAGGAAGCGCTCGAACAGAAGACCGAAGCGGATGGGATCGAGATTGGTAATGTCGAGCGCCCAGGCGACCAGCGAAGTCGCGCCCGAGCCGCGCACGCCGACGGGGATGCCGGCGTTGCGCGTCCATTTCATGAAATCGGAAACGATGAGGAAATAGCCCGGAAAATCCATCCGGATGATCACGTCGAGTTCGAAGACGAGCCGGTCGCGATAAACCTTCTCGTCGGCAAAGAGACCGTGCTCCTTGAGGCGGCGCGTCAGGCCGGCTTCGGCCTGGCGGCGCAATTCCTCGGCCGGCGGCAGACCCGATTCGGGTTCGAATTTCGGCAGGATCGGATCGCGCTTCTTGGGACGGAACGCGCAGCGCCGCGCGATTTCGAGCGTGTTCTCGATCGCTTCGGGTAGATCGGCGAATTGCGCCGCCATCTCGGCCGCACTCTTGAAGCGGTGCTCGCGCGTCAAACGACGGCGGTCTTCCAGCGACACGAAGGTGGCGTCGGCGATGCACAGCAGCGCATCGTGCGCCTCGTACATCTCCGCCTTGCCGAAATGGACGTCGTTGGTGGCGACAAGCGGCAGGTCCTTGGCATAAGCGAGTTCGACGATGGCCTCCTCGGCGGCGCGTTCCGCAGGCAATCCGTGACGCTGCAACTCGACATAGAGACGGTCGCCGAACATCGCCTTCAAGCGGTCGAGCAGAGCAGCCGCGGCGCCCGGCTGCCCTTCCTCGATCAGGCGATTGAGCGGACCGCCGGGGCCGCCCGTCAGGGCGATCAGGCCCTCGGCATGCGCGGCGAGCAGCGCGGCCTTCACATGCGGCCAATCGCCCGGTTCGGCGCCCAGATAGGCCGCACTCAGCAGCTTGGCGAGATTGCGGTAGCCAGCCTCGTTCTGCACCAGCAGCGCCAATGCGGGCGGCCGGTGCTGGCGGACGAGCCCGGGAGTCGCTTGCGTCTCGCCCAATTCGACCGACAGGAGCGCGCCCACGATCGGCTGCACGCCTGCCTTGGCGAGCGTTTCGGTGATTTCAAAGACGCCGAACAGATTGTTGACGTCGGTGACCGCCACGGCCGGCATGGCATTGGCGCGCGCGAGGTCCGCGAGTTCAGCGGGCCGTATCGCCCCTTCCAGCAGCGAATAGGCGCTCTTGACCCGCAAATGGACGAACGATGCCGGTTTGCGTGCCTCCGCCATGATTGGCCTGTTCCTTCACGATTTGCCGCCGCAGTATCGACGCCGCGCGTCATCCCGCGAGCGAAAGCACGCATTCATCCACAGAAGCATGCGTGTCCGAGCTTAAACAGCGCCGAGAACGGCCTGCGCCATGGCCGCCAACCCGAATGCGCTCGCCATGAAC
The DNA here is from genome assembly GCA_049692035.1 of Rhizomicrobium sp. Lineage (GTDB taxonomy): Bacteria > Pseudomonadota > Alphaproteobacteria > Micropepsales > Micropepsaceae > Rhizomicrobium. The sequence continues at coordinate 34,572 of JBAVOL010000119.1, read as the reverse complement.
ATCAAAAGCCCCGCCGTCGCCGCCGCATCCCTCATCCAAGCCATCGTCGCCGCCTCCAAGACCGGAGACGCCAGCATATGTTCCCTTTATGTTCTGTCAAGAACAAAAAGGGACCGAATGCCTCCTCACCATGGCCGGTCCCCGAGCCGGCCCCCGAGCCGGCGCGCGTCTGCGCGGCGAATAACCCATCGCTCGCGGACACTCGCGCGCTGGATGGGCGGGTCAAGCCCGCCCATGGTGAGAATTGTTGGTTTCGTGCGGTCTACGCGCCCGGTCTCAGCTTGCCGCCATCGATCAGACGGCCCTCGTGCAGCACCAGCACGCGGTCCATCTTCACGGCGAGTTCGAGATTGTGGGTGGCGACGAGACCCGCCGCGCCTTCATTGCGCACAACCTTGACCAGGGCGTCGAATACGCCGGCCGCCGTGCGCGGGTCGAGATTGCCGGTGGGTTCATCGGCCAGGAGCAGCTTCGGCTTGTTGGCCAGGGCCCGCGCGATCGCCACGCGCTGCTGTTCGCCGCCCGACAATTGCGAGGGGCGATGATCGAGGCGATCCGAAAGCCCCATGATGCCGAGCAGGCGTGCCGCTTCGACTTTCGCCTCGCGGCGTGTCTTGCCGGCGATCATCTGCGGCAGCATCACATTCTCCAGCGCATCGAATTCGGGAAGCAGATGATGCGCCTGATAGACAAAGCCGATCATGTCGCGGCGCAGCCGGGTGCGCTCGCTGTCGGGCAGGCTCGACGCCGCCAGGCCGCCCAGGAACACTTCGCCGCCCGAAGGCGCCTCCAGCAACCCCGCCATGTGCAGCAGCGAGGATTTGCCGGCGCCCGAAGGGCCGACCAGCGCCACGATCTCGCCCGGCACCAATTGCGCACTCACATCGCGGAAGACTTCGAGCGTGCCCTCGCCTTCGCGAAAACGCCGTGCAACGCCGTCCAGCCTGAGCGCTGCCGCCGCGAATGCACTACTCATAACGCAGCGCCTCCACGGGATCGAGACGCGCCGCGCGCCACGATGGATAAAGCGTCGCCAGGAACGACAATGTCAGCGACATCACGACCACGGCGATCACTTCATGCGTATCCATCTCGGCCGGCATGCGACTGAGGAAATAGACCGTGGGATCGAACAGCGTCGTGCCGGTGAGCCGGGAAAGAAGCTGGCGGATTTCTTCGATGTAGGTGCAGAACAGCACGCCGATGGCGTATCCCAGAAGCGTGCCGGCAACCCCGATGCTCATGCCGGCGATCAGAAACACGCGCATGATCGCGCCGCGCGTGGCGCCCATCGTTCGCAGAATGGCGATATCGGCTCCCTTGTTGCTCACCAGCATATAAAGCCCCGACACGATGTTGAGCGCCGCCACCAGAATGATGAGCGTCAGGATCAGGAACATCACATTGCGCTCCACCTGCAGCGCGTTGAAGAACGTCGAATCCATCTCCTGCCACGTCGCGATGCGCGCATACGGACCCGCGACCCTGGCGATCGGCTCGACCATGGCGTTGGCGCGATCGGGATCGGCGATCATCACCTCGAGTCCCGTCACGCCGTTATCCATGTTGAAAAAAAGCTGCGCTTCGCCGAGCGGCATGAAGACGACGGACTGATCGTATTGCGACATGCCGACGTTAAAGGTTCCCGCGATGGTGTAGGTCTTGATGCGCGGCGTCATGCCGAAGGGCGTGACGTTGCCGTGCGGCGCGATGAGCGTAATGCGGTAGCCGGGCGCCAAACGCAGCTCGTCGGCCAACCGCCCGCCGATGATGACGGCATCGTCGCCGTGGAAATGTTCGAGCGCCCCGTCGGACAGCGTCCTGGAAACAATGGTCAGTGATTTGAGGTCTTCGCGGCGCAGGCCGCGCACCAGCACACCGACCGAGACCCCATTCGCGGTCCCCATCACCTCGCCATCGACTTTCGGCACCACGCTGACGACGCCGGGCACCTGACGCACGCGTGCCGCGATCGCATCGAAATCGGTCAACCCGCCGATCGACGACTGCACGGTAATGTGCCCATTGAAACCGAGTATCCGCGACAGCAGGTCGTGCCGGAACCCGTTCATCACCGCCATGACAATGATAAGTGCCGCCACGCCCAGAGCGATGCCGACAAGCGAGATCAACGAGATCACCGATATGAACGCTTCGCGCCTGCGCGGGCGCAGATAGCGCAGCGCAATCATCCATTCGAACGGTGCGAAAGGGCGTGTGGAGGTGGCCATGTCAGGCGCCGAACCTGTTGACAGCGGCATCCAGCGACAGTTCCTCGCGTGCGCCCGTCCGACGCGTCTTCACTTCCACCATACCCTTCTCGATCCCCCGCGGCCCCACGATCAGCTGATAGGGAATGCCGATGAGGTCCATGCCGGCGAATTTGGCGCCCGCGCGTTCCGTCGTGTCGTCGTACAGGACATCGCGTCCGGCCCCGGTCAATTTCGCGTAAAGCTCCTCGCACGCGCGGTCGGTCGCGACATCCCCGGCTTTCAGATTGATCAGGGCAATGTCGAACGGCGCCACCGGCTCGGGCCAGATGATGCCCGCATCATCGTGGCTGGCTTCGATGATCGCACCCACCAGCCGCGACACGCCGATGCCGTAGGAACCGCCTTCGATCGGACGGTCTTGCCCGTCGGGGCCGGTGACGAAGGCTTTCATCGGCAGAGAATACTTCGTGCCGAAATAAAAAACCTGCCCCACTTCTATGCCGCGGGCAGAGAGACGCTTGTCGGCGGGCACTTCTGCTTCGAAACGTGCTTGATCGTGCACGTCGGAGGTGGCGGCATAGAGCGCGGTGCGCTGTCGCACGATCGGTTCGAGGTCGGACTCGAAATCGACGTCCTCGCCGGGCACTTCCATATCGAGCAAGTCCTTGTGGCAATAGACTTGGCTTTCGCCGGTTTCCGCGAGAACGATGAATTCGTGACTGAGGTCGCCGCCAATGGGCCCAGTTTCGGCGCGCATGGGAATCGTCTTCAAGCCCATGCGCGTAAAGGTGCGCAAATAAGCGACATACATCCTGTTGTAGGATTTGCGCGCCGCGACCGCATCGACGTCGAACGAATAGGCGTCCTTCATCAGGAATTCGCGGCCCCGCATCACGCCAAAGCGCGGGCGCGTTTCGTCGCGGAATTTCCACTGGACGTGATAGAGATTGAGCGGCAGCGCCTTGTATGAGCGCACATAGGCGCGGAAGATTTCCGTCACCATGTCCTCGTTGGTCGGGCCGTAGAGCATCTCGCGCTCGTGGCGATCCTTGATGCGCAGCATTTCCGGGCCGTAGGCCTCGTAGCGCCCCGTCTCCTTCCACAATTCGGAAGGCTGCAATGTCGGCATCAGGATTTCGATCGCGCCGGCGCGATTCATCTCTTCGCGCACGATCGCTTCGATCTTCCTGAGCACGCGATGGCCGAGCGGCAGCCAGGCATAAATGCCGGCCGCCTCCTGGCGGATCATGCCGGCGCGCAGCATCAGGCGGTGAGAGACGATCTGCGCCTCGGCGGGCGTCTCCTTGAGAAGCGGCAAAAAGAAGCGGGACAAGCGCATGTCCGGGTAAGCCCTTTTTTTAAAGAATCCAGCGACCAGGTCTTATTACGGAACCGGCGCGACGAGAGCAATTGAACGGCCAACGTGACCGATATTGCGGATTTGATTTACCTATCGCTAGCCTTGGCCGGCTATCCCCTTGGCGAATCCCGAAAAATCGACCTAGGTTCAGGAGAACGGCTGGCTCCAAAGCCGGGTTCGGGGAGTAACGTATGCGTTTTGTATTCCTGTTTCTGCGTGTTACCTGTGCAAAATTAGCCTTTGTGGCCGGTTTGGGTATTGCTCCCGCCGTCGCAGCGGGTGGCGAACATGCAGTCCCGTTCATCGCCCCGCTCATGGAACACAACGCCGGGTACTGACTGCGAAGCCTGCCGATCCCAGCGCAGCCTGCGTAGCGCGTCCTCGCCGTGCCAGCATCGGCCGTCGACACCTGCGGACAGCACGATGAATTCTTCGGCGTCATCGACGATCCGCGCGCTTATGGCGCTTTCATATACATCCTTTTTCGCTGGCGAATTGCCTCGCAATCGTGATGCGCCGCGGCTTCCCATCGGCGGCGCGTTTCGTTTTGGTTCATAGTTTCGGGCTTGACATTTGCTTCATGCCGAATCGCGTGTACCGGAATGAGTTCATGGATCGTTAACGTGGCAGTAATGGTTGACGGAGCTTATGGCAAATGGGCTATAAGGCGGTCCTTGCTTCGGCGGGGCTGGGAAATGGGTTGAGGTGGCTTTGCCGCCGCACGAAAAATCGTCAGGAGTGACCGTGGAACGACGTAGCGGGCCTGTATTTGGTATACGTGAACCGGAACGGCGTCGTTCCCCACAAAATGCTGCCTTCGCTTTGAATACGACCGACCGCCGCTGGGCACTCGTGTCGACGTCCGTTACGGCTTTGGTTGCGGCATCGGTCGCATGGCTTGCAGCGGGGACAATGCCGCCTGCGACGTCGCACGGATTTGAAGCGGGACGCAATCCTTCGCTGATGCCCTATGAATTGTTCATGCGCCTGGCGGCGCGCGGCAGGATGGATCAGCAAACCGATTATGCATCATTGGGTCCGACAGTACCGATCATAAATCACGCCGCGGACGCTTCGCTGGACAACGCGTTGGCGGACGAGAGCGCCGGCGACGATTCCGATAATTCCAGCCGCGGCGTCAATACGCGTACGATCGCGATGGATGCCGGCGGCACGCTCGCAGGTGCGCTGACCGACGCCGGTGTCCCGAGTGCGGACGCGCAAGAAGCGGTTGCGGCTCTTGCAAAGGTCTACAGCCCGAAATTGCTGCGCGCCGGACAATCATTCGAAGTGACATTCGCGCCGGCTACGCAAACAGCGGCTGCACAACCGGCACCGGTCGCACAGATTACATACGCGCCGCCGCGCGACGCCCACAATGATTCGCTCGGCGACGACGAGGCCAGCGTTCAGCCGGTCGCGCCCCCGCCGGTGGGACGTCTGCTGTCGATCAGCTTCTCGCCGACGATCGACCACGACATCACGATTGCACGCACGGCGAAGGGTGCGTTCGTCGCGCAGAGCACGCAGAAACAGCTGACGGCCAAGCTTCATCGCGCCGGCGCCAAAATCGATTCGAGTCTCTATCTCGCTGCGATGCAGGCCGGCATTCCGGCCGAGATCGTCGTGCAGATGATTCACATGTTCTCCTACGAGATCGACTTCCAGCGCGACCTCAAGCCGGGCGATTCGTTCGAGGTTCTATACAACTACTACTACACGCCCGACGGATTGCCGGCGAAGCAGGGCGTAATCTCCTACGCCGCGATGCATCTGACTGGCCGCACGGTTCAGCTTTATCGCTATCAGCCGCATGACGGCGGCGACGCGGATTTCTTCAACTCCAAAGGCCAAAGCGCCAAGGGCATGCTGATGAAAACGCCGGTCGACGGCGCCCGCATCTCCTCGGGCTTCGGCATGCGTTTTCACCCGATCCTGGGCTATACGCGTATGCACAAGGGCATCGATTTCGCGGTGCCCGTGGGCACGCCCGTCATGGCGGCGGGCAGCGGCACGATCCAATCGGAAGGCTGGGCCGGCGGCTACGGCAATTTCATGCTGGTCAATCACGGCGGCGGCTATTCGACCGGCTACGGACATCTCTCGCGCTTCGCGCAGGGACTGCACAAAGGCTCACATGTGCATCAGGGCGAAGTGATCGCCTATAGCGGCAATACCGGCATGTCGACCGGACCGCACCTGCACTATGAAACGCGCGTCAACAACGTACAGGTCAATCCGCTGACGCTCAAAGTCGCGCATGGACGCATGCTGTTCGGCCGCGATCTGCGCGACTTCCTCAATGAGCGCATCCATATCGACACCGAACTCGCCTCGCTGCCGCTGGAAAGCAAGATCGCCGAAAGCGCCAGCGATTTGAGGGCGGCGAAGGATTGATTCCGCCGCGGTCGCGGCAGCGGCATCCCCAGGATGCTCGCCCCGTCGCGGGACTAACCGATCGCTGCCCGCACCGCAGGCATAACCTCGCTCGCAAACAGGCTCCGGCCGTCTGCCCCAGCCTCGGGGTGGAACCCCGGTCCGACGACTACGAAGCGTTCGATGCCGAGAGCGGCCAGTTGCAGCAATCGTTCGACGCAACGATCGGGCGGCCCCACAATCGCGAAGCGTTCCACGAAGTCCCATGTGAGGGACGCCCCGCTGAGCTTTTCATGGGAAATGTGCTTGCCATGCTTGGTCATGTCATAGTTGCGTCGGATCGCGGCGAAATTGTCGCTGTCGCTGCCGCTCTTGGGTCCGGCCGCCTCCCCCTGGATGACCTGGAACCGCGCGAGCGGCGCGACGAAGCTGGTCGCCGCCTGGCGCACCGCTTCGATATCCGGGTGGCAGACGACGATGATCTGCGCGCCATAGCTGATGCCCCGCTCGCTCAGCCCCTCGCTGCGCCGGGCGGCGCGAGCGAGATCGATTGCCCAACCGATACGCTCGGGAATGGCACCGACGCTGAAGGTCACCCGCTCGGCGATCGGCGCCGACATCTCGATCACCTTGGGACCCGTCGCCGCCACATCCAACGGCACCTTCGGCATGCCTTCGGGCAGCCATTGCAGCCGCGAGGCGCTCGGTCGTCCGCCGAGCGACATGGTTTCGACCGACGGCGCATCCGCAACGGATTCGTGGGCTCCGAAGTCGACCTCGCCGCCGCAGAGCAGCGTCTGGAGATCATGCAGCGTCCGGCGGAATACTGGGAGGCTGGCCGGCGCATAGCCGAGATAGGCAAGCGCCGAGTCGCCGCGGCCGATACCGAGAACGGCACGTCCCCCGGAGATCGACTGCAGCGTTGCCGCGCACGCGGCGGTCACCACGGGATGGCGGGTTAGCGGATTGGTCACCCCGGTCGACAGCTTGAGCCGCTCGGTCGCCGCCGCCCAGACACCCATCATCACATAGGGATCGCAGCCCAGCGACTGGGAATCCATGAACATCTGGCCGTCCCAGCCTTCCGCTTCGATCCTCCTTGCCGCCTCCATCGAGGTGGTGCTCCCGGAACCGCCCGCCCGCCAGAATTCGACCATCGCGTTTCACTCCTTTTCTTCTTCTTCTCCGCGCGAGGTTACGAACGTTCGCGCGGCCATGAAGTTACTCGTTTTCGCCGGCGCGAGAGTATCGGAAATCCTCCGTCTCCAAAGAGCCTGGATCGGTTTCGTGCAAGGCGTCGGCATCCCGAGCGCGTCCCTTCAAACACCAAGTCAACGGATTTTCCTATCGCTGCGAGCGCGGATTCGAGCTGGCCCACCACATTTCCTTTTCATATCTTGGCACCCCGAAACTATCGCTAGAGGGAAATCCGATGGCTATCTCGCTGCTTCCTGACAACCCCGGCGCCTGGACATACCGACGCTTCGAGGACCTGTACGCCGTCCCCCGCGAGGAGCGCGAGAAACTCCAACTCGAGGCGGTGCGCATCAATTTTGCCCGCATGCGCAACCGGATTCCGGCGCTTAAGAAGCTTGCCGATCGCCAGGGCGTGGAGCACATCGACAAGCTCGAGGATGTGCTGCCGGTCTGCTTCGACCATCGCGTGCTCAAGAACTATCCGATCCAGATCATCGAGAACCGCGACTTCGCCAAACTGACGGGCTGGCTCGACAAGCTGACGGCGCATGACCTTACGCGCATGGACCTCACCGGGGTCACGACCATCGAAGGGTGGCTCGACCGGCTCGAGGATTTCGGCATGCTCGTCACCTATTCCAGCGGCACCACCGGCAAGCTGAGCTTCGTGCCGCGGTCGTGGGATGAATACGGCCCATGGAAGGCCCACTTCTTCAGCTCCAACCGCGCCGCCAACGGCGTTGACGGCTACGTCACAAAGCTGCCGACCTTCTTTCCAGGCTATCGCGGCGGGCACCAGACCATGCTCAAGATGGTGGGGCTGTTCAATGTCGAAATGGCGGGCGGGCCGGAACATTACCATACGCTCTACGACAGCCATATCCCTGCCGATCTCATGGCGCTTTCCGGCCGCCTGCAAGCGGCCGAAGACAAGGGCGAGATTCAGCGGCTCGGCCTTGATCCGGCGCTACTGGAACAGCGACGCACGATGCTTGAACAAGGGCGGCGCCGGGAACAGGACATGGAGACCTGGTTTGGCATGCTGATGAAGGAGTTCAAGGGACAGCGCGTGAAGATCGGCGGGACCTTCTCCGACCTCTACCGCGTCGCAAAGGCAGGGCTCGACAAAGGGATGCGCTGTTCGTTCGCGCCCGGCTCGATCATGATGGGGGGCGGCGGAATGAAGGGTTACAAGGACGCGCCCGATGACTGGGAAGACCAGGTGAAATACTTCTTCGGCATCGAGAAGCTCGGCAACATGTACGGCTTTTCGGAAACAACCGGCACTGCACCGCTATGCGACGCGGGCTACTTCCATTTCCTGCCCTATACCGTGCCGATCCTTATGGACAAGGACGGCAAGGCGCTGCCGCGCGAAGGCGTGCAGAAGGGCCGATTGGTGCTGGTGGATCCGATCCCGACCTCCTATTGGGGCGGCTTCACTTCGGGCGATGAAGTGACGATCCACTGGGACGAGAACTGCCCCTGCGGCTGGGGCGGCCCACGCGCCGAGAAGACGATCCGCCGCTTCGCCGAAAGCGAAGGCGGGGACGACAAGATCACCTGCGCAGGATCCCAGCAGGCGTATAATGAATTCATGGAATTTGTGGCGGGAGAAGGTTGATGAACGACGTTATCGACATTCCGATCATTTCGCGCGGCCGCATCATCATGCCCATCGGCGACGATGTCGTGGAATTCAGGGGACGCGGCGGTGCACATTTTCGTTCGCCCGATCCGCACAGGCACATCCACGATTTGGTGCTGGGCAATACGGCACTGCTGGCCGATCTCAACGACGCGAAGATGGCGAACATCATCGACTTCCTGGCGGAAGTCGGCAAGCGCCTGCACCTCGACGACAACATCTGTCTGCAACAATCATTCGCGCTGGCGCTCAAGGCGGGCGGCCTGGCCGAACCGATCCTGCGCGGTGTATACGACGGCTTGCCGCACATGTTCGATCGCAAGGGCCTGACGCAGCTGGTCGACAGCACCATCGGCATCCCCTACCTCGACGGGTGGGTTCCAGCGAGAGGCGAGCACGCCAATGTCCGCGTGCGGGCAGTCGGCACACGGCAGCTGCACATCACCGCCGGCAATGTTCCGGTCGTGGCGGCACTCACCATCGTCCGGGCGGCGTTGACCAAATCGGACTGCCTGATCAAGTCGCCATCGAACGATCCGCTCACCGCCAATGCGATCGCCCGGACCATGATCGAACTCGACGCCAGTCACCCGGTCACCAAACATATCGCCGTCGCCTATTGGAAGGGCGGCGACGAACAGATGGAATCGCAGATCGTCCGCACGTCGCGCATCGACAAGATCACGGCCTGGGGCGGGATGTCGTCGGTCAAGCACATCCAGAAGTTCCTGTCGCCGGGCATCGATCTCACTGCGCTTAATCCCAAATATTCGATGTCGATGATCGGCAAGGAGGCGCTGGAAAGCGAAGAAGCGATGCAAGAAGCGGCGACGGGCCTCGCCGTGATCTCCGGCTTCTACAATCAGACGGCTTGCGCCAATACGCGGATCGTTTATGTCGAAAGCGAGACCGACGATGCGTCGCTCGAGCGCGTCGTCGAACTCGGCCGCAAGATCGTCGCTGCTTATCAGACGTTGCCGTCGGTGATTTCTACGCCGGCCCCGGCGCCGAACAAGGAGCTCGAGGCCGAGATGGAGGCCGTGGCGCTGGAGGATGATTTCTATCACGTCGAAGGCGATACGGTACGCGGCGGCTTCGTCGTTTCGCGTTTTCCCGGCCGGGTCGATTTCTACGACAAGCTCAACAACCGCGTCGTCAATCTCGTGCCGATGCCGAACCTGCTCGAAGTGGTGCAGTGGTGCGACGACACGACCCAGACTGTCGGCGTCTACCCCGAGGCGCTGCGCGACCGGGTCCTGGACACATTCTCGCTCGCGGGCGTACAGCGCGTGGTGCCGCTCACGGGCGGGGATCCGATGCGCATCTTCGAGGACATGCACACGCTTCCGCCAGGCATGCCGCATGACGGGATCGAACCGATGCGCCGTAACGTGCGCTGGGTGATCGACCATCGTCCGGCGGAGCGGGCGATACCGCTGAGCGTCGCTGCGGAATAGCAGAGCGACAAGGCTGCTTCCTCCCTTGGGCCACTCCTGGCAACAGCTTCACCCCTGTTTGGAGCTTCCATGGATACGCGGCAACTCCGCGGCTTCCTCAAGATCGCCGACACGGGCTCAATCACCCGTGCGGCAGAATCGCTGGGTATCGCTCAGGCCTCTTTGAGCCAACAGCTGCTGCGGTTGGAAAGGGAACTCGGATTTGTCCTGGTGCACAGGACTCCGCGCGGTGTCTCGCTAACCGAGCAGGGACGCATCTTCCAGGAGCACGCACGGCAAATCCTGCGCAGCGCCGAGCAGGCGATCGAGGATGGCCGCAGATTCGGCGTGGAGCCGACTGGCGAAGTGATCCTGGCCGTGCCCTATTCGATCAGCAAGTTGGCGGGGTTCACGCTGGTCGAAGCCTTTCTGCGCCATGCGCCGCAGGTCTCATTCCGCTTGGCCGAGGCCTTCACGGGGCCGATCCGCGGCTGGCTGGACAACAGCAAGGTAGACTTGGGCATCCTCCACGATTTGGGACCCTTGCGTAACCTCACCGCCCGGCGCCTGGCGACAGAGGAACTCTACCTCGTCGGGCCCGCTGGCAGATATGGCGATATCAACGCCATGCCGAATGTGCCTGTAACCGACCTCGCCGCGCTTCCAATGATCCTCCCCGGCCTCCCGCATGGCCTCCGGCAAGTTATCGAACAAGAAACGACACGCCTCGGCACAACCTTGAACGTTCGCCAGGAAATCGACGCCATGGCACATTTCGGCGAGTTGGTAGCAGCAGGTCATGGCTATTCCATCCTGCCGCTGTCCATCATATCCGACGCGCTGGCTGCCAGGCGCGTGTCGGTCGCCCGCATCGGTGGCGGCGTGATGCGGCGGACTCTCTGTCTGGTGCGCAACAGCAGCCAGGTCGTGACGCATGCGTCCGTGCGCTGCGAGGACCTGACCGTCAAGGTGCTTTCGCGCCTGATCGAAAAGGGCGTCTGGGTTGCCGAGCCTGACGAGACCCTCCGCTAGGCGTGCGACGCACGACAACCGAAACTCAGCAATCGAACAGGGGAGGAGAATTACGATGACGGATAGGTCGCTCGCCGGCAAGGTCGCGCTCGTCACAGGCGCGGGACGCGGCATCGGACGAGAGATCGCGCTTCGGCTCGCGCGCGAAGGGGCGAGCCTCGTCGTTCACTACAATGGAAGCGAGGCTGGGGCCTTACGGGCGAGCTGCCGCCCTGGCGCAGTGCCTCGATGCCAGGGCTGGTCCACTGGGTCACTGCGGCTGGCGCGATTGCCCCGGAAGCGGCCTCGATCGTCGTACCCGTGCTCGCGGCGTTCGGCGAGCGTGACGTTCTCGAAGACCCGCGCTTTGAGGCTAAGGCCTACCGCCATGCGGTCGACTTCAGTCTGTTCATCTGCCCCCGTATGAGACACATGCACAACTTCGCGACCACCCGGGAGGTGCTCTGGTCCCGGATCCGCCATTGGGGCCAACATGTCGCCGATCTGAAAACGCGCCTGCCGGAGGACTGGCCTGCACAGCTGTTTTCGGACAGTTACTGAAGCGCGGTGCGACGGCCCACGGAAAATGAATCGCATCATTCGCGATGGGCTTTCCATAAAGAAGCAAATCGTATCGTTGCAACTTTATCAGTACCAAGCCTCGCTAAGTCGTTAATGAACCGCCTGACTCGGTGCGGCCTCGTCTTCCATCAAATCATCGCCAACATCGAAGCTATGGCCATCGATCAGCAGGCCGGTCTTGCCGGCGCTGACTGCTACGTGTGCGCCATCGGCGACCTTGCCTTCCAGCATGAGCTGGGCAAGCGGATCCTGCAGCCGGCGCTGGATGACGCGCTTCAGCGGCCGCGCGCCATACACCGGATCATATCCCGCCTGCGCCAGCCATTCACGCGCCTTGGCATCGAGTACGATTTCGATTTTGCGGGCGACCAGCAGCTTCGTCAGCCGGGCGATCTGGATATCGACGATTTTATCCATGTTCGTGCGGCTCAAGCGGTGGAACAGTATGATCTCGTCCAGGCGGTTGAGGAACTCGGGACGGAAATGCGCCCGCACCGCTCCCATGACCTGCGCGCGCGCCGACGCGGAATCCACGCCCTCACCCACCGACAGGAATTCCGTGCCGAGATTCGAAGTGAGAATGATCACCGTGTTCTTGAAATCGACGGTGCGGCCCTGACCGTCGGTCAAGCGGCCGTCGTCAAGCACCTGCAGCAGAACATTGAAGACGTCATGATGGGCCTTCTCGACTTCGTCGAACAGGACGACCTGATAGGGCCGGCGCCGCACCGCTTCGGTGAGCACGCCGCCTTCTTCATAGCCGACATAGCCCGGCGGCGCACCGATCAGCCGCGACACCGAATGCTTCTCCATGAATTCCGACATGTCGATGCGCACCATCGCGGTGTCGTCGTCGAACAGGAATTCGGCGAGCGCCTTGGTCAGTTCGGTCTTGCCGACGCCAGTGGGCCCAAGGAAGAGGAACGAGCCGATCGGACGGTTGGGGTCTTGCAGGCCGGCGCGCGAACGACGCACCGCGTTGGCAATGGCGCGCACCGCCTGGTGCTGGCCGACGACGCGCTTTTCGAGCGCATCTTCCATGTGCAGCAGCTTTTCGCGTTCGCCTTCGAGCATCTTGTCGACGGGAATCCCGGTCCAGCGCGACACCACGCCGGCAATGTGCTCTGCGGTGACCGCTTCGTTGACGAGCGCGTCGCCGCTTTTTTCGTCGATCGTTTGGAGCTTTTTTTCGAGTTCGGGAATGACGCCGTAGGCAAGTTCGCCGGCACGCGCGAGATTACCGCGCCGCTGCGCGATCTCGAGTTCCTGGCGCGCCGAATCGAGCTTTTCCTTCAGCCCTTGGACATCCTGAACCGATTTCTTCTCTTCCTGCCAGCGCGCGGTCAATACGGCCGATTTCTCCTCGAGATCGGAGAGTTCGATTTCCAGCGCCGCAAGACGGTCTTTCGATGCCTTGTCGGTTTCCTTGCGCAATGCTTCGCGTTCGATCTTGAGCTGGATGGTACGCCGGTCGAGTTCGTCGAGCGCTTCGGGTTTGGAATCCACCTGCATGCGCAAGCGGCTTGCCGCTTCGTCCATCAGATCGATAGCCTTGTCGGGCAGGAAGCGGTCGGCGATGTAGCGATGCGATAATTGCGCCGCCGCGACAATCGCCGAGTCGGTGATCCGCACACCGTGATGGACTTCGTATTTCTCCTTGAGGCCACGCAGGATCGAAATCGTATCCTCGACCGTGGGTTCAGAAACGAAGATGGGCTGAAAGCGCCGCGCCAGCGCGGCGTCCTTCTCGACATGCTTCCTGTATTCGTCGAGCGTGGTGGCGCCGATGCAGTGCAGCTCGCCGCGCGCCAGCGCCGGCTTCAGCAGATTGGACGCGTCCATCGCGCCCTCCGCCTTTCCCGCACCGATCAGCGTGTGCATCTCGTCGATGAACAGGATGACCTTGCCCTCGGCGGCAGTGATCTCGGAGAGCACCGCCTTCAGCCGTTCCTCGAACTCGCCACGGAATTTCGCGCCGGCAATCAGCGCGCCCATGTCGAGCGCCATCAGCCGCTTGTCGCGCAGGCTTTCGGGCACGTCGCCATTGACGATGCGCAAAGCGAGACCTTCCGCAATGGCCGTCTTGCCGACGCCCGGCTCGCCGATCAGCACGGGATTGTTCTTCGTGCGCCGCGACAGCACCTGCATCGTGCGCCGGATTTCCTCGTCGCGGCCGATGACCGGATCGAGCTTGCCGGTGCGTGCGAGTTCGGTCAGATCGCGCGCATATTTCTTGAGCGCATCATAGGCGTTCTCCGCCGTCGCGGAATCGGCCGTGCGTCCCTGACGCAAATCCTTGATCGCCGTGTTGAGACTTTGCGGATTGACGCCCGCATCCTTCAGGATGCGCGCGGCGTCGGTTCCCTGCGCCATCGCCAGTGCCAAAAGCAAGGTTTCCGCCGTGACGAAGCTGTCGCCGGCCTTCTTGGCGATGTCTTGCGCGGAATCGAACAAACGTGCCGTTTCCGGCGCGAGATAGGTTTGTCCGGCGCCCGCGCCTTCCACCTTCGGCACCTTGGCGAGGGCCGCTTCGACAGCCTTCTGCGCCTCTTCGGGCCGGCCGCCGCCGGCACGAATCAACCGCGCCGCAAGGCCTTCCTCATCGTCGATCAGAATTTTCAGCAGATGTTCGGGTTTGACGAACTGATGATTGGAACGCAGTGCCAACCCTTGCGCGGACTGGATGAACCCGCGTGCGCGTTCGGTAAATTTCTCGATATCCATAATGGCCTCTCAAGCATCCGTTCGACCCCCTAGGTGGGCAATCGAGACGAATCTGTGGATTAAGACATAGCCCCGAACGGGCACTATGCCGGCCAATATGTAAGGCGCCCTTGATCTGTCGCAAGGGCTTGGGGTCTTTTTCAACCGCACCCGCCCTGGAGGGAAGCATTGGGGAAAGGCTCTGGAATCCACTGCGGCCACATGAGGAATCCCCCTTGGCCTTGCAGCCAAGGGGTAATCCTTCGAGTGGTAAAACCACCTTACCGTGGTTTCCCAACCGACTCCCGAGGTGAGTATTGCGGTCCCTTACCTGAGCGTCAATAATAGTTTCTGTGGATAAGTAAGAAGAGTTCGGGTGGCTGGGGCAAATATTCGGGAAGGCCTGATCCTCGGGATTGACCTGGGCATCGGGTCCTGTGGTTGGGCGCTTATCGACGAGGACGCCGACGGTGGCCACATCGTCGCGCTTGGCGTTCGTACCTTCGACGTGCCGGAGACTGATAAAGAGCGGACGCCAACGAACCAATTGCGCCGCCAGCATCGGGGCCTCCGCACGGTCTTGCGCCGCCGCCGGCAGCGCATGAATGCTCTTCGCCGGTTGTTTCAATCGGCAGAACTGATACCGGACGACCGCAAGGGCGCGCTCAAGATTCCCGGCCTCGATCCGTGGCAACTGCGCGCGGATGGGTTGGATCGAAAGCTGACCGGCGAAGAATTCGCGGTGGCCCTCGGGCATATCGCCAAGCACCGCGGGTTCAAATCCAACAGCAAGCGCGATCAAGGCGCAAACGCGCCCAAGGACTCGTCTGAAATGCTGCAGGCGATCGCGGACACCCGCGAACGCATGAAGCACTTCCGGACAGTCGGCGAGATGTTTGCCAACGACCCTGAATACGTCGAGCGGCGGCGCAATCGCGACGGCGACTATACCCGTTCGATTCTGCGTGACGATCAGGAGCGCGAAGTCAAATTCCTGTTCGACCGGCAACGCGCGGCGGGAAGCCGCCTTGCAACAAGCGGCCTTGAACAGGCGTTCCTCGCGGAAGCCTTCTATCAGCGGCCGCTCGCGGACAGCGAGGATCGGGTTGGCGAGTGTCCGTTCGAGAAAGGCGAGAAGCGCGCCGCGAAACGATCCTATTCGTTCGAGCTGTTCCGCTTCCTCTCACGACTTGCCGCACTACGCACTCAATCCGCGGCCGGCGAGCGACCCTTCTCAGTGGAAGAACTTGCACTTGCAGCGGATGACTTTGGCGGTCAGCGAGGGATGACCTTTAAGCGACTGCGAAAAATCATCGATCTTGACGGCAGCAACCGGTT
Organism: Rhizomicrobium sp.; assembly: GCA_049692035.1. GTDB lineage: Bacteria > Pseudomonadota > Alphaproteobacteria > Micropepsales > Micropepsaceae > Rhizomicrobium. The sequence continues at coordinate 18,708 of JBAVOL010000119.1, read as the reverse complement.
CGCGGGCATTCCAATCGAAGAGGAAGGCAAACGCGACGTGGCGACGCGTTCCGGCGACATGGCGGCAGGCACCTATGCGCTTCGAAAGGTTCTTGGCGACACTTGGCGGACCTTGCTACCGACGCCCGACAAACTTGATCGCATCGCCTTCGTTCTGTCATTTCGCGAAGACGTTGAGTCGATCCGCAAGGGTCTTGAAGAGATCGGTCTTGAACCCGTTATCCTCGACGCATTGATGACTGGCGTCCGCGAAGGTGAATTCGGCTTTTTCAAGGGTGCCGGGCATATCTCTGCAAAAGCCTGCCGCAATCTTATCCCGTACCTCAAAAATGGTCTTGTCTATTCCGAAGCGTGCAAAGCGGCGGGCTACGATCACGCCAAACGTCCGGAAACCGACCTCAGCAAGATCGGCAATCCCATCGCGCGCAAAGCATTGACCGAAGCGCTTAAACAGGTCCGCGCGATTATACGCGAGTACGGCCTTCCCGGACGCATGCACATTGAACTCGCCCGCGATGTCGGGAAAAGCAAGGAAGAGCGGGACGAAATTACACGCGGCATCGAAAAGCGCAACAAAGAGAGAGACCGGCTGCGGCTGGAATTCAAGGAAGTCGTCGGTGTCGAGCCGACAAGCGTTGAGGACATGATCCGCTTCGAACTTTGGCGAGAGCAACAAGGGCGTTGCCTCTATACCGACAAGGAAATTCACCCGAACAGCATCGTCGCTTCCGACAATGCGATCCAAGTCGATCACATCCTGCCGTGGAGCCGGTCCGGCGACGATTCGTTCGTCAACAAGACCCTCTGCTACGCGAGTGCCAACCAGGACAAGAAGGGCTGCACACCGTTTGAATGGTTTGGCACCGATGAGAAACGGTGGGCAGCATACGTGGCTCGGGTCGAGTCGAACAAATCCCTGAAAGGACGCAAGAAGCGCAATTACCTCCTTAAAGACGCTTCGATTCTTGAAGACAAATTCCGGCCGCGCAATCTGGGCGACACGCGGTATGCGACGCACTTGCTCGGCGATATGCTGGCGCGGATGTACCCGGGAGATGGCGCACGGCACATATTTGCCCGCCCCGGACCTCTTACTGATCGCCTGCGCCGTGGTTGGGGCATACAAAGCCTTAAGAAAAATGCCGATGGGGTTCGTGTCTCCGATGATAGGCATCACGCGCTCGATGCGCTTGTGGTTGCCGCCACCACCGAAAGCGCACTGATCCGGCTTACCAAGGCATTCCAGGAAGCCGAGCGGATCGGCGCTCACCGGGATTTTGCACGGCTCGATCCGCCATGGCCGGATTTCGTCGAGGAGACGCGGCGTCGTCTTGCGACCGTGTTCGTGTCGCGAGCAGAACGACGGCGCGCGCGAGGCGAAGCCCACGCCGCGACGATCCGGCAGGTTGTCGAAGCAAACGGCGAGCAGCTTGTATATGAGCGCAAGCGTGTCGATGCCTTGACGGACAAAGACCTCGAACGCATTAAAGACCCGGAGCGGAATGTTCAGCTCATCAATTCGCTGCGCGAATGGATAGCGGCTGGCAAGCCGAAGGACCGGCGCCCTATTTCTCCCAAGGGCGATGCAATCTCTAAAGTGAAACTGCGGACGAATAAGAGGGTTGACGTATTGATCCGCGACGGCGCGGCAGAGCGCGGCGAAATGGTCCGCATAGATGTATTTCGCAAGGCGAATAAGAAAGGTTCTTGGGAATATTTTCTCGTTCCGATCTATCCTCACCAGATTGCGGACCTGAAAGAGTGGCCCGTGCCCCCCAGTCGCGCAGCGCAGGCATACAAGCCAGAAAGCGAGTGGCCCGAGATGACCACCGACTATGAGTTTATGTGGAGCATTCATCCCTTCTCCTTTATCGAGGTTGAAAAGGCGGACGGAACCCTCATTGACGGCTATTTCCGCGGAATGAACCGTTCGACCGGCGCAATCATCATCTCGCCCCACCAGTCGCGGGATGTCGTAGTCGAAGGTATTGGCGCGCGAACATTGCGCGGGTTCCGCAAAGTGTCGGTGGACCGCCTCGGGGGCCGCTTCCCTATTCCTCGCGAGAAACGCACATGGCATGGCGCGGTCTGCACATAACCAAGCCATGCCGCCTGTCCCTCGCTGACGGGCAAATCGTTGTCGATCAAGACGACGGCGAAGCACGCTTGGCGCTCGAAGATGTCGCGTGGATCGTTCTTGATGCCCCACAATCGACCATCACCAGCACTATCCTGTCGGCATGCATGACGGCAGGCATTGCCATCATTGCCACCGATGCAACACACACGCCGTGCGGCGTCGTGCTTCCGTTCCACCAGCACTTTCGTCAGGGCGAGATCGCTCACCGGCAAGCAGCAATGACGGGGCCGCTGAAGAAGCGCCTTTGGCAAAAGATTGTGCGTGCAAAAATCGACAATCAGGCGCAGGCACTCGCGACGGTTGGTCGCGGCGGAGCTACGTCGCTGCGGGAAATGACTAAGCTCGTGGGTTCGGGAGACCCCGGAAACGTCGAGGCTCGCGCCGCTCGTTATTACTGGACGCAACTATGGCCTGAATTTCGACGGGACGATGGCGGCGACAAACGCAATAAGCTCCTGAATTACGGCTACGCCGTCATTCGGTCTGGTGTCGCCCGTTCACTGGTAGCGGCGGGGCTCCTGCCCGCCTTCGGCCTCAAGCACGCAAGCGTCACCAACGCTTTCAATCTCGCCGACGACATCGTTGAGCCGTTCCGTCCCTTCGTCGATTCCCTTGCGTGGCGGACGGTCGATCAAGGCCAATCGTCCCGAGACGATCTGACGGTAGATGATCGGCGCGCCATGGCCGGCACACTCTTAACCAACGCGAAATTCGCATCTGAAACGGTCACGCTCCTCGTCGCCGCTGAGAAGTCAGCCGAGTCTCTCGTGCGAGCAATTGAGAACGCCGCACCCGAAGCCTTGGAGCTTCCGTCATTCGTGAAATGAGTAGCGCTAGTGAAAGTGGATGAGGTTCGTATCTTGTGGCTGTTCGTGTTTTTCGATCTCCCGGTCGGTTCGAAGGTCGAGCGCCGCGTGGCGACCAGATTCCGCAACTTCCTCAAGGACGATGGGTATATGATGCTCCAGTTGTCCGTGTATGCGCGCGTCTGCCGCGGCGAAGAAGCCGTCGATAAGCACCTCCAACGCGTTACGAAGAACCTGCCCAAGAAAGGGAGCGTCCGTTGCCTTCAAGTGACCGACAAACAGTACGGGCGGATGCGGTTATTGGTCGGCGAGGCCACAAAAAATGAACGAATCGCGCCCCAGCAGATGGTCTTGCTCTGATTTTTGCCTTGGTAAGGAGGCAAAAATCAGAGCAATTTCATGGCCTTGGGTGGTTCGTAGCCTACTCGATGGGAGTCGGTAGGAAAACCACGGCGGACTCAACTTGGTCGAGCACATCCTTGGCAGCCTACTCGATGGGAGTCGGTAGGAAAACCACGGCGAATATTTCACCCCGGGCTTCGCCATATATAGCCTACTCGATGGGAGTCGGTAGGAAAACCACGGCTATTCTTTCAAGGGCTTCCCACTGTCGAACAGCCTACTCGATGGGAGTCGGTAGGAAAACCACGGCGGCGAAGTTGGCGAAGCGTTCATACGCGGCAGCCTACTCGATGGGAGTCGGTAGGAAAACCACGGCTGTCGTCGCGCGTCACCCCTACCGCTCGAAAGCCTACTCGATGGGAGTCGGTAGGAAAACCACGGCAATAGCTTTAGGGTATTCATGCGCAATACGAGCCTACTCGATGGGAGTCGGTAGGAAAACCACGGCCGGATTATTCCACAGCGACCCAACAAGGGTCGCTGTGGAATAAGCGCTGCGCGCGGCTCTTCAGAACGACTTTATGTCTTGCTGCCGAACGATCCGCCGCCGCCGCAATCCGGCTATTCGGCGCCGGCTTCGTCGCCTTCGTCGTCGCCATCTTCCGCCAGATTGAAGGACGGACCGCTGCCGCTATCGTTGTAATAGCCCCCGCCATTAGGGGGCTGGCGGCCATTGCCGTTATTGCCGTTGGCCTGGGCCGCTTGCGGCTGTTGCGCCGCATATTGCTGTTGCTGCGCCTGGGCCGCGCTCATGAGGCGGTAATAATGTTCGGCGTGCTGAAGATAATTCTCGGCCATCACGCGGTCGCCCGACGAATTCGCATCGCGCGCGAGCTGTAGATATTTCTCATAAACATGTGCAGCCGAGCCACGGATCTTGATCTCCGGACCGCTGGAATCGAATGTGCGGTTCGGATTGTTGTTTTGCGGCCGTCGGCCGCGTCCACGAGAACGTTTCACGAAATCCCCTTTATGGTCTGTTTGCGGCGCCGTTCCAGCGCGCGGGCCAAAAGCATTTTTTTGCATCGTTTGTTGGTCGTGCCCAAAGGACACATGTCATCTGCCGATTCGAACGCCGAAACCCGGCGTCCGTGCTGCATAAGGACTGGCGCGCGTTTCGCGCCTGTACCGCCGCTCAGCGGCCCCTTCCGGCAAACCCGACCTTCGCCTCGATTGCCGGCGGGGACATCACTCCCCCACGCGCGGGCGGAAACTAGCGGCTCGACCGGCTGTTTCCAACTGTTTTTTCGGCCACGCCCAATATCGGGCGGATCACGACGCAGCGGGGGGTGCCTGACAGGTCGGGTGCGACACGGGCAATTTCAAGGCCCGCCCCGGCAATGATCTCGCATACGCGATCCTGCTGCCCGGCTCCGATTTCCACTCCGCTCCAGCCTCCGGGTCTAAGAGACTTCGCAATCACGGGCGCCAGAGCGCGGTAAGCATCAAGACCGTCTTCGCCAGCAAACAGCGCCTCCCGCGGTTCGTGCCGGGCAATTTCCGGGGCGAGGTCCCTGTGCTCGGCCGCGGCCAGATAGGGGGGGTTGGACAAGATTACGTCGAAGGTCCGCTCCTGGGCCGCCGCCCAGCCTCCCCTGAGCCAGGTGCAGCGCTGCGCAACCCCGTTGCGGTCGGCATTACGCCGGGCCCAGGCCAGGGCAGCGTCCGATTCGTCGACGCCGACACCGCGCGCCTGAGAATATTGGGACAGGAAGGCGATCAGCAGGCAACCCGAACCCGTACCCAAATCGAGGACATCGAGCGGTTGTGCGTGGTCGGGAAACGCGCGAAGCACCTCATCGAGCAGCGTTTCGGTATCGGGGCGCGGAACCAGGACGCCCGGCCCGACCTCGAATGTGAGACTCCAGAATTCCTTGCAGCCGGTCACATAGGCGAGCGGCTCGCGGCTCTCGCGCCGGGCAATCAGCGTCTCATAGCGCTCCAGCTGCGCCGTCGAGGGCGCGGCGGCGAACACCAGGGCCTCGGACGGAACATCCATGGCGCGCGCGAGTAGAACCCGCGCGTCGAGATTCGCGGAGCCGATACCTGCGGCGGCAAGACGCTCGGCGCCGCGGGCCACCCATTGGCGGACGCCGGTCACAACGCCTCAGACGATTCCAGCTCTGCGAGCCGGCCCGCCTGATCCTCGGTGATCAACGCATCGATGATCTCGCCCAGATCGTCACCTGCGAGGATACGGTCGAGCTTGTAGAGCGTCAGATTGATACGATGGTCGGTCACCCGGCCTTGCGGAAAGTTGTAAGTGCGAATGCGCTCGGAGCGGTCTCCCGATCCGACGAGCCCCTTGCGCTCGGCGGCGCGTGCACTCGCCTGCCGGTCGCGCTCGGCTTCAAACAGCCTGGCTTTCAAAATCTTCATCGCCTTGGCGCGGTTCTTGTGCTGCGATTTTTCGTCTTGTTGTGCCACGACGATACCACTGGGAAGATGGGTAATGCGCACCGCGCTTTCCGTCTTGTTGACATGCTGGCCGCCGGCGCCGCTGGCGCGGAAAACATCGATCCTCAAGTCCTTGTCGTCGATTTGCACATCGACCTCTTCCGGTTCGGGGAGCACGGCCACCGTGGCCGCCGAGGTATGGATGCGGCCCCCCGCTTCGGTAACAGGGACGCGCTGGACCCGGTGCACGCCGCTCTCGAATTTCAGCTTGGCATAGGCGCCCTGGCCGACGACCTCCATGACCGCTTCCTTGAAACCGCCAAGATCGCTTTCGTTGAGGCTGAGGAGGTCGGTTTTCCATCCTTGCAATTGGGAGTAACGCTGATACATGCGCAACAGATCGCCCGCAAACAGCCCAGCCTCATCGCCGCCGGTGCCGGCGCGAATTTCGACGATGGCCGAAGAGGCGTCGGCCGCGTCCTTCGGGAGCAATTGAAGCTTCAGTTCGCGTTCGAGCTGGGCAAAGCGCTGCTTCAATACGTTGCGCTCGTCCTCGGCGAGCGCGCGCATTTCGGCGTCCGCGGCCAAATCGCCCGCCAGCGTTTCTGCGTCAGCCAATTCGCGCGCGACGGAGCGATAGGCCTCAATCGCCCCGATGACCGGCGCAAGTTCGGCGTGTTCCTTGGACAGCTTTACAAAGGCCGCCCCCCCGGAACCGGATGCCAATTGCGCTTCGACGGCCGCAAAACGGTCGACGAGCCGAGAGAGCTTCGTTTCGGGAATCATGGAATGATTTTGACGCGCTACTGCGCCGGCTCAAGGGCCGCCTTGTTGTCGTGCGCGGCCTCGATTTCCGCCGCCTTCTTCTCGCATAAAGCAACAACATGGTCGATCAGCTTGTCGTTTTCAAGCTTATAGGCGGGCTTTCCGTTCAGATAGATCATGCCGGCGCCCGAACCGGCACCGCCGCCGGTGAAGCCCATATTGGTTTCGCGCGCTTCGCCCGGTCCGTTCACCACACAGCCGATGATCGAGAGCGTCATCGGCGTGGCGATGTGCTTGAGGCGATCTTCCAGAAGCTTGACCGTGCCGATCACGTCGAATCCCTGGCGGGCGCAGGACGGACACGAGACGATATTGACCCCGCGATGTCGCAGCCCCAGCGACTTCAAGATATCGAAACCGGCGCGGATTTCCTCGACCGGGTCGGCCGACAGCGACACGCGTATGGTATCGCCAATGCCGGCCCACAGCAGCGAACCCATTCCGATAGCCGATTTGACCGTGCCGGACATCAGGCCGCCCGCTTCGGTGATGCCCAGATGCAGCGGATAATCGCACGCCTCGGCCAGGCCTTGATAGGCGGCAACTGCCAGGAACACGTCCGAGGCCTTCACGCTGATCTTGAATTCCGTAAAGCCATTGTCCTCGAGAATACGCGCGTGATTGAGCGCGCTTTCCACCATCGCCTCGGGGCACGGCTCGCCATAGCGTTCGAGCAATTCCTTCTCCAGCGAGCCTGCATTGACGCCGATACGCATCGAGCAGCCATGGTCTTTCGCGGCCGTCACGACGTCGCGCACGCGCTGCGCCGAACCGATATTGCCGGGATTGATGCGAAGGCACGCCGCCCCCGCTTCGGCCGCTTCGATGGCGCGCTTATAGTGAAAGTGGATGTCCGCGACGATGGGAACGGTGGCGGCGCGGGTGATCGCCTTCATCGCCTGGGTGGCGTCTTCGTCGGGACAGGACACGCGCACGATGTCGGCGCCCGCTTCCTCGAGCGCCCGGATTTGCGCGATCGTGCCCTGCACGTCTGCGGTGACCGTGTTCGTCATGCTCTGGACGGTGATCGGCGCGTCGCCGCCCACCTCGACCTCGCCGATCCGGATTTTGCGCGATTTGCGCCGCACGATGTCGCGATAGGCTCGAACGCTCATAGCAGGAGTTCCTCAGCCCGGATTGCTACGATTATAGCGGTCGACGATCGCCTGCGGATCGAGCGACAGCGCTTCCGTCATTTGCGAGCCCTGCCCGGCGTAGCCCATCAGCTGGCCGTCCAGTTCAACGGCTAAGGCACTGCCATTGGGTGTCGACAGCATCAGGCCGACCCGGTTCGGAACGTTAAAGCTGTCGCCTGGCTGGAGCATGCGGTTCAAATAGACTGTGCCGTCGGCGCCTTGGACCAGCACCCGTGTCGCGGCATGAGCGCGCAAGACCACCCGCGCATTGTGGTTTTGTGCCCCGTAGACCTGACCGGGCGGCAGCGGCGCCGTAGCGGTGTCGGCCGACGACGCCTGGACCGCGGGTTGTGCAGCGCCGGCCGGCGCGATTGTTGGCGGTATGGCTGGGCCAGCTGCGGCCTGCGACGCATTCGCGGCTCCCGCTGCACCGTTCTGGCCAACAGCAGCGCCCGGAACAGAGGGAGTGCCCATTGCCGGCATCGGGGCCGCGGTGTGTCGAGAGATCGCATGCGCGACGATTGCCGGGGGAGGGGGCACGATTCGCGTGGGAACAGCGGCGACCGGCTGGCGCAGCAGCGCATCGGCTGACCGCGCCAGATGATAGGCACCGTAGACTATCAGCCCGATAATGACCACGCCAATGACGACCCAGCCTTGGGGCAACCGCACCGAATCGGCGTCTGGCGGCGGGCCGATGGTCGGCTGGACATCTGTCCGCCCGGCAATCTCGCTTTTGAACCGTTCCACGCATTGGAGCGGGTCGAGGCCGAGATAATCGGCAAAACTCCGCACAAAACCCACGGCATAGGTGCGCCCCGGAAGGGCTTCGAAGCGGTCTTCTTCGAGGGCCTCCAGATGATCCTTACGAATTTTCAACGCGCGCGAAACGGTGGCGAGATCGTCGCCCCGTCTCAGCCGCGCAGCACGGAGATCCTGCCCGACGGTCTCGAGCGGTGTGTCGGCATCGCCGGAAATCTCGCGGAGGTGAATCCGTTTGCGGCTGAGTTCGCCACGTTCGTCGAGCGTCAAATGAGTTACTTTGGTCATCGGACAACGAATACAGCCAAAGCGCGCCGCTATCCAGCGGGTTACGCAAATTCTCTTTCTCTCATTTGCTCTCCAGGCGATCAGGATCGGATGCGGCCCGGCGAGCCCGCCATTGGCAAAATCCTGCCCCTTATTTCATGACGACGCCGCGTTCTGCCGCGAAAGCGGCCAATCGCGTGCGCAGGCTGTGGTCGGTTCGGCCGCACAACTTACCGACAAACTGAGCGACCTCATGGGAATCGATGCTGCGGATCATCATCTTGACCGGGCCGATATTGGCCGGATGCATGGACAGGGTGCGCAGCCCCAGCCCGATCAAGGCCATTGCTTCCAGAGGATGCCCCGCCATCTCGCCGCAGAGAGAGACTTCTCCATTCGCTTCAGCCGCGCTGCGCACGATTTGCCGGATCAGCGTGAGCGTGGCCGGGTTCAGCACATCGTAGCGGCGCGATACACGCGGATTGGTACGATCGACCGCAAAGACGAACTGCAAGAGATCGTTGGAACCGATCGATACGAAATCGGCGCTGCGCAGGATCTGCGGCAGCATGAACATGAGCGCCGGCACTTCGAGCATGGCGCCCACGAGCGTCTGCCGCGGCTGCGGCAACGACAGGAGCCGGGCGCGTTCCAGTTCCCGATCCACCAATGCGCGCGCGCTGTTGAACTCCGCGACATTGCTGACCATCGGCAAGAGCATGCGGAGGATTTTGCCGTCCGACGCCGCAAGCAGCGCGCGAACCTGGTAGCGCAAGAGTGCCGGGCGATCGAGCGCGATGCGGATTGCCCGCCAGCCGAGCGCGGGGTTTTCCTCGCGCTCCCAGCGTCCGTAGGGAAGTATCTTGTCGCCGCCGAGATCGAGCGTGCGAAAAACGACCGGTTTGTCGCCGGCTGCCTCGATGACCTTACGGTAGAATTCGATCTGATCGGCCAATCGCGGCATCGCTTCGCCGATCATGAATTGCAGTTCGGTGCGGAAAAGACCGACGCCGTCGGCCCCGGATTCCGTCATATGCGGCATGTCGATGAGAAGCCCCGCATTCATCATCAGCCGAACATGGACGCCGTCGCGCGTGACGGCGGGTAGATCGCGCACTGCCGCGATGCGGGCCACACGCTGATCGCGCAGCACGCGCCTCGCCTCGAATGCGGTGACGACCTCGTCGGGCGGGCGCAACTGGGCTTCCCCGCTCTCGCCGTCGACGACAACGACATCGCCGGCGCGCGCCGCATCGACGATACCTTCGACGCCGCTGACCAATGGCAGCCGCATGGAACGCGCCACGATAGCGACATGCGATGCCGCTGCGACGTCCTCCAGGACGAGCGCCGCCAGATGATCGCGCCCATAATCGAGCAGTTCCGCCGGTCCCATTGCGCGGGCGATGAGCACGGCATTGCGTGGCAGATCACGCGGCTCGCCGCTGCGGCCATGCAGATGGCGTTGCAGGCGGCGGGCCAAATCCTCGAAATCGTGCAGACGATCGCGAAGAAACGTGTCTCCTGCGCGGATGACCCGCAAACGCAATTCGTCCTGGACGCGTTCCACGGCCGCCTCGGCGGTCAACCCCGTACGGACCGCGTCGCGCAATTTCTGTCGCCAACCCTGGTCCTGTGCGAACAGCCGGTAGGCCTCGATCACTTCGCGGCTTTCGCCGGTAAGATCGAGTTCGCTCGAATCGAGCATCCGGTCGACGGCTTCGTGCAAACGCGACAGCGCCTCTTCGAGACGGCGCAGTTCCTGCTGGGTATCGTCCGCGATCATGCGGTCGACCTTCACGCGCGGCTCGTGCAGCACGACGCGCCCCACAGCGACGCCTTCCGACAGGCCTTCGCCCTTGAATGCCACCGGCTGATCGGCGCGTAGCTCGGGCTCGTCGAGTTCGGCGATGTCGAACAGCGTGCCGTGTGCGACCACTTCGGCGAGCACCATCGCCACCGTCTGCAGCGCCTCGACTTCTTCTTCGTCATATTGGCGCGCCGCGCGGTTTTGCACCGTGAGTACGCCATAAACCTGGCCGCCGCGCACAATGGGCACACCGAGAAACGAGCGGAACGGATCTTCGCCTGTTTCGGGGCGGTAGGCGAAGCGCGGGTGGCCCGGCGCATCGCTCAGATTAACGGGCTCGGCCATTTCCGCCACCAGGCCGACGAGCCCCTCGCCTTCCTTCAGCCGGGTGCGATGTACGGCGCTGCGATTGAGACCTTCAGTCGCGAACAACTCGAGCGCGTTGCCGGCGCGCCGCAAATAGATCGAACAGACCTCGGCAACCATGTTTGCGGCTATCAGCGCCACCAGGCGATCCAGGCGCGCCTGTGCACTCGCCTGCTCGGCCATGATCTCGCGCACGCGCCGCAGCAGCAGGCGGGGTCCACCGGCGCCTACCGGCGGCATCAGGGCATCCCCTTTCGCGGCCGCGAACGGAGGAGGAAAGTGACTGCACGCCCGGTCATCGATTCACGCCGCATCGAGCTCATAGGCAGAATGAAGCGCGCGCACCGCGAGTTCCACATATTCCTCGGCGATCAACACGCTGACTTTGATTTCCGAGGTGGAAATCACCTGGATATTGATGCCTTTCTCCGAAAGCGTGCGAAACATCGTCTGTGCCACACCGGGATGGGCGCGCATGCCGATGCCGATGATCGAGACTTTCGCGACATTGGCATCGGAGGTGAGGTCCTTGTAGCCGATCAGCGGCGCCGCCTTTTCGATGGCGTCGAGCGCGCGGGCAAGCTCGCTGCGGCCGACCGTAAAGGTAAGATCGGTCTTTCGCCCGTCTTCGGAGACGTTCTGCACGATCATGTCGACATTGACGCCCGCCTCGGCGAGCGGACCGAAGATCGCCGCCGCGACGCCCGGCTGATCGGGAATACGGTGCAGCGTGATCTTGGCTTCGTCGCGCGAATAGGCGATGCCGGTGACGGGTTTCTTTTCCACGATGTCTTCCTCGTCGCAAAGCAGTGTGCCGCCATTATCGGCATCGAATGTCGACAGAACGCGGACGGGCACACGGTAGAGCATGGCGATTTCGACCGAACGGGTCTGCAGCACCCTGGCACCCAGCGATGCCATTTCCAGCATCTCTTCGAAGGCGATTTTTTCCAGACGCCGCGCCTTGGCAACGATGCGGGGGTCTGTCGTATAGACGCCGTCCACATCGGTATAGATGTCGCAACGGTCGGCGCGCAAGGCTGCCGCGACGGCGACGGCGCTGGTATCCGAGCCGCCGCGCCCCAGCGTCGTTATGCGGTTGTCGGGCGCGATTCCCTGGAATCCCGCAATGACGGCGACTTGCCCTTCCGCCAGACGCTCGTCCAGCAGCGTCGGATCGATCCCGGTGATACGCGCCGAGCCATGCATGGCCGAGGTCCGCACGGGGATTTGCCAACCGAGCCAGGATCGCGCGCCGACGCCGATGGCCGACAGCGCAACCGCCGTCAGGCCCGCCGTGATCTGCTCGCCGGCCGCAACGACGACATCGTATTCGCGCGCGTCGTGCAGAGGCGCGAGTTCGCGCGTCCAGCCGACCAGCTTGTTGGTCTCGCCGGCCATGGCGGAGACGACAACGGCCACCTGATGGCCGCGTTCGACTTCCCGCTTCACCAAAGTCGCGACATGGCGGATGCGGTCGATATCCGCAACCGACGTGCCGCCGAATTTCATCACTATCTTGGCCATATGGCTCTGGCCCCGGTCCCTGAAACGCGTATTGTCCGCGGGCATACATAGACGCGGGCTGCCCGATGCTCAACGCCGAAAGCCACACGGGGAGGTGATCTTTGCCCTCTCTTGCACCGCCGCGTTCCATCGATCCGGCCGAGATCGAGAAGTTTTCGGCAATGGCATCGGAATGGTGGAACCCGGATGGCAAATTTGGACCCTTGCATCGTTTCAACCCGGTCCGTCTGGGCTTCATCCGCGACACTGCGGCACGGCAATTTGCGCGTCCGGTGCAAAGCCTGAGCCCTTTCGAGGGGCTGGACCTGCTGGATATCGGTTGCGGCGGCGGGCTCCTTAGCGAGCCGATGGCGCGGCTGGGATTTTCCGTCACCGGGGCCGATGCCTCGGAAAAGAATGTGGAGATCGCACGCGCCCACGCGGCCGCCTCCGGTGCTGCTGTGGATTATCGCTGGACCTCGGCCGAAGCACTCGCCGAGGCGGGTGAAAACTTCGACGTCGTCCTCAACATGGAAGTGATCGAGCACGTGGCCGATCTGAGGCTCTATCTCAATTCCTGCGCCCGGCTCGTCCGTCCCGGGGGCGTCATGTTCGTTGCCACGATCAACAAGACGCTCAAGGCTTTCGCGCTGGCCAAGATCGGAGCGGAATATGTGCTGGGATGGCTGCCGCGCGGCACCCATGACTGGTCACGGTTCATCGAGCCGAAAAAGCTCGGGGCGATGCTGCAGCAGGCGGGCCTCAAGGTCGGCGCGATACAGGGCCTGAGTTTCGACCCGCTGGGTTGGGATTGGCGCCTGTCCCGCGACACCGACGTGAACTACATCGTCGTGGCAGAACGGCCCCGGCAGATTGCGCCTTAATTCGTTTCGCCGAGGTCGGGGGGAAGGGGCGCTACATCGACGCCCTCCTCGATTAACTCGCGCGCCTCCTCGATCGTGGCTTCGCCATAAATGTGGCGGCTTTCGGTTTCGCCATAGTGGATCTTGCGGGCTTCCTCGGGGAAGCGTGGGCCGACATAATCCGCATTTTCCTGGACGTATTTGCGCAATCCGGTCACGAATTGCCGCATTCTCTGAAGTTCCTGGGGCGCCGTCTTGCGTTCGCCTACTGCATTGCTCAGGGCCGGAGCCATAGGCGCCTTTGTCACCTTGCGCGTGTTGCAGACCGGGCAGACGAGCTTGCCGTCCTCGGCTTGGGCGTCATAGGCGCCGCTGTCCTTGAACCAGCCTTCGAATGCATGCCCCTTCGAGCATTGGAGATTGTAAACGATCACGCCGCGATACTCCGGTACCCCATTATGACCAACACAACATGGTGGTAAACCAGCGGTACCGCAAGCAGTCCAGGTGGCCGAGTGCCAGCATATCCGTTGGCTCACGGGCCCGAAAACACGCGGTCATCCTGGAGATTGGGAATTCTGACCCGCGCATCGACTGTCGCCGCGGGGTCGATGTCGGCCGCGATCACGCACGGGTCGGTCCCTGCCTCCGCCAAAATCTCCCCCCAGGGCGCGACGATCAGGCTGTGACCGTAGGTACGCCGGCCGTTCGCGTGGCGACCTCCCTGTGCGGGCGCGATGACGAACGCGCCGTTTTCGATGGCGCGGGCCTGCAACAGGACATGCCAATGCGCCTTGCCGGTCGTCTCCGTGAAGGCCGACGGAACCGTCAGGGCGAAGGCGCCCGCCTTGGCGAGCGCCCGGTAAAGTTGCGGAAAACGCAAATCGTAGCAGATGGTGAGACCAAGCTTGCCCCAGGGCACGCTCGCCAGAACCGCTGTGCCGCCGCCCGCGACCGTGTTGGACTCGCGGTATTTTTCGCCGGACGGTAGATCGACGTCGAACAAATGGATTTTGTCGTAGCGGGCCGCGATCCGCCCCTGGGGATCGATCAGAAAGGAGCGGTTGGCCGTCTTGCTGTCGCTCACCTTGATCGCCAGAGAGCCGAGCAGCAACCAGATGCCGAGTTCTTCCGCCAGTGCCCGGAACGCCGGCAAGGCCGGGTCGCCGTCCTCGGAAAAGCTGCGCTCGAGCTTGGCGCCGCCGTCGGGTGCCATCAGCGTGGTGTTTTCGGGTGTGGCGACGAAATCGGCGCCAATCGCCTTAGCTTCGCGGATCAGCGCCGAGGCGGTCCGCACATTTTCGGCCACATCGTCGGAAGAGCGCAGTTGGACGCAGGCCGCCCGAAAGGCACTCATGCGTCTTCTCCGGCAAGCAGTTCGTCGAGTTCGCCGGCAGCTTCGAGCGCATAAAGGTCGTCGCAACCGCCCACATGGGTGTCGCCGATGAAGATTTGCGGCACGGTCTTTCGCCCGTTCGACTTTGCTTCCATCTCCGCCCTCGCATCGTCGCCGCCGTACACGTCGATTTCCGCGAATGCTACGCCTTTTTTTCTGAGAAGGGCTTTCGCCCGCGCGCAATAGGGGCAAATCGGTGTTGTGTAGATCGTCACCTGTCGCATCGCTGCCACATCCTGTATCGTCCCAAGCTATATATCGCGCATTGCGGCCCGGACAACGCGGGCCAGCGTTAACACCAGAACTTTATCGGCTTTCGCCCGCTTGAGCGCGCGCGCGCAAGCGCCCACCGTAGCCCCGGTCGTGAATACATCGTCGATCAGCAGAACCGTCTTGCCGGCGACTGCGGGGCGGCGCTCGGGCGCCACCCGGAAAGCACCCAGCACATTGCGCCGGCGCGCCTTGGCGGACGGCATTTGGCCCTGGCTGGGGGTCGCGCGCACACGCTCCAGCACGAACGGATCGCTGACGAGGCCCGAATTGTGCGCCAAATCCTGCGCCAGCACCGCCGACTGGTTGAAGCGCCGCG
Source organism: Rhizomicrobium sp. (assembly GCA_049692035.1). Classification (GTDB taxonomy): domain Bacteria; phylum Pseudomonadota; class Alphaproteobacteria; order Micropepsales; family Micropepsaceae; genus Rhizomicrobium. The sequence goes on along the minus strand of JBAVOL010000119.1, from coordinate 3,443 downwards.
TCCACAGCCGGAGCCGGTGCAGCGGAACCGGCACTACGATATCGGATTCGGCAACCATCTCCCGGCCGGCACGGGCCAGCCATTTGGCGAAGGCCGGCACCAGATCGAGGCGGTCGGCCCGCTTGAGCGCGAGAATAAGATCGCGGCTCTTGTCGTCATAGCGCATGGCGGCACGCGCGCGGTCGAAGAGAGGCGGTTTGGCAAGGCAGGCACCGCACAGCGTGTCCCCGCCCGGATCGAAATCGAATGGATAGCCGCAAGCCGCGCAACACGGACCATCGAGAAACGAGATCGCCGACCAGCATTCTCCGCACAGGCTATGCGGCTCCATGACCGGCGCCCGGCACGACGCACACAGGGGCGGAAACAGCAGATCGAGCGCGCCGCGGCCAAGGCGCTTGGCGACATTGCCAAATGTCCCAACAATTTCGCCGCCAAACATCACCCCTCACCCACGTCGGAGGAAAAGGAGCCAGCCGGCCACGAAATTTGCCCCAATGTGGGTGAAGGGTCCTTGGACATGCATCGCGTTTCCCATCGAGATGGAAATCCTGGCGGACCTCATTAGTCTAAGCAACTTGATCGAGAGCAGCGACACCACATGAGCATTCCTCACCTCTTCGACCGACGAACCTATGCGCGCAGGCGCGCCCGCGCGGAAGGGCAAACCAGCTTTCTCGCCGGGGAAGCTGGGCAGAACCTGGCCGAACGGCTCCGCGCAGTAACGCGGCGGTTTTCACACGTTCTCGATCTGAGTTCGCGCGCCGAAATATTCGCGATACTCGCTCCCTTCGCCGATCGCTGGACGCGCACAACCTTGGCGCCTTGCGGTGCCGGTGCATTGTTGGTCGCGGACGAAGAAGCCCTGCCATTTCCGTCGGCCACGTTCGATCTCGTCGTCAGCGCGCTTTCGCTCCATGCCGTCAACGACCTGCCCGGCGCGCTTCTGCAAATCCGCCATGTGCTCAAACCCGATGGGTTGTTCTTGGGCGCGCTGTTCGGCGGCGGCACGCTTGGCGAGTTGCGCCGCGCCTTTGCTGCGGGCGAAAGCGAAGTCGCGGGCGGGATCAGCCCGCGCGTGTCGCCGTTCGCCGATGTGCGTGACCTGGGAGGATTGCTGCAGCGTGCGGGCTTCGCATTGCCGGTCGCCGACAGCGAGACATACACCGTCCATTATCGCCAATTCTCAACATTGGTGGCGGATCTGCGCGCGCTGGGCGAAACGAATGCGATGACCGAGCGCGCCAGGACGCCGTTGCGCCGCGATGTTCTCGCCGCGGCGCTTGCCCATTACGCCGCGCACGACGCCGACGAAGCGGGCCGCCTCACCGCGACCTTCGAAATAATCTATCTGACCGCCTGGGCGCCGCATGAAAGCCAGCAAAAGCCCCTGCGTCCGGGCAGCGCGAAAGTCAGGCTCGCCGATGCGCTTGGGACGCAAGAACATTCGGCAGGAGAAAAAACTGGTAGACGGTAATATGGTAGTGAGCCAAGCTTACGCTGCGTTTGGTTGTGACTGAGATGGAGAAACAAGTTGGCAATTTCGGATAAATCTGGACGCCAAGAGTTGTTGCAACGGCTCAGGGCATTCCGTGGCCGCTTGCCTGCCGATTTCAAGTTCGACCGAGAGGAAGCGAACGCACGATAGCTTGGTTCATCATCGGCGAACGGAACGCGGGTATCTTGCCCGCATTGGTGCGCGAGACATGCGCGATCCGGTCCTCTACATCGCCGCCGCGATCGTGACGAACGACAACCAATCCAGAACATTTAACCTGTTGCCTAAATCCCGCTATAACGTCAGCCACAGTACGATTTCGAGGCTTGCCATATGACCAGATCACACCCAGCCGACAAGCCGGAGCCTACGAAAAATAACCCTAACATCCCCTCGCACCAAGGCGTTGAGATAGTAGATTGCGATACCTTGGATCAGTTCTGGAACCTCGTGTCGCCAATCGGCGAACACTTCGGCCGGCCATATTCCAAATTCGTTTTCAGAGGGCAAGGCAATAGCGAGTGGGAGCTGGTTCCTAGGGTATTTAGGCCGGATGTTATAAACAGGTATAAACGCGGGATGATGTCCACGCTTAGCGACCATCCAGGTCAATTTGTCTTTGAGTGGAGCTTGTTGCACGCATTCATCCAATATTGCGACGCAAGGGGTTTGGCGATCCCGGACGATTCGATGGAGTTTTGTAACTACTTCGACCAAAACAATATTACGAATGTCCACGGAATAAACAGTCAGGCCTGGCCAGAAGAACGGGTCGTGCCGCTGATGGCTTTAGCGCAGCATCACGGAATTCCGACCAGGCTCCTAGATTGGTCAAGCAACCCATATGTTGCGTGCTATCACGCGGCGGCGTCAGCCGTTACAGCCTGCAGAAAAAGCGAGAAAATTGCTTTGTTTGCCATCGACGTGAACATGATTCATAGGGTCAAAGGCATCAGATACGTAAGGGTGCCCGGAAGCACCTCGGCGAATTTGTCTTCCCAAGCCGGCTCATTTGTCTTGGTTGATAATTTTGGGTACAGAGCGCAACCATTTACTCCTAATGTGTCGCTGGAATCGAAACTATCGACCCACAACAAGGTTTTGAAAAAAGTGACGCTGCCTGCGTCATTGGCCGGTGATCTTTTGCTTCGTTGCGACAAGTTCGGGGTTTCGGCTGCTTCAGTTTTTCCGGGCTACGATGGTGTTGCCAAAGCGGTCCTAGAAGCGACGCTTGCGTATCATTTCAATAAATAGCGCGAAACAGGTGATGCTACGTCGATTGTCTCTAAACTCATGTCAGCGATCAGAGGCGGCGGGGAACCGAAGCCCGCCGCAGCCCCTGCTAGAGCCGAGGAACCGGTTTATGCCATTCCGACCGTGAAGTTTGATCCCAAGCTGGTGACCGAGGTGGTTAAAGCCGATCTTAAAAGCGACATCAAAAAGATAAAGGAGTTCGACGAATCCCATTCCGAACAAATCTACGACGCCGCTCTACGATCAGTCTCTAGGGGCAGGGACCTAGCAACGTTATTTAATGCCATCATGGAACTGAATCTGCCCGACATGACGAAGCAAAGGGCCAGCGATATCTCGCGTAGTTTGAATAACAAGGCGACGGCACTGATGAACCGAGATCGGCAGGTGTCGATCGGTGTAAAATATGCAATCTGGGTTTATAGTGGGGCACCATGCCAAATGAATCCCGAAAAGCCTTCGGCCAAAGATGTTCACCAGGACGCGGCCCATAAGGCGGCCGACGGCAAACGATACGAGGTCGCCAAGGGAATGCTTTTGAACGGCCGATTGACAATGCCGGGATGTAAAGTGGACCCTGTTGGCAGGACCACAATAGCCGGGCTGTTAGTTGGAAACGCGGCCGTTCCTTTCTTTTACCATCATCAAGCTGCAATTTCTGCTGTTACGGCTGTGGGCATGTGGACAACGC
>JBAVOL010000118.1:0-2627 GCA_049692035.1 Rhizomicrobium sp. | reverse complement strand
CGCGGATATCTCACACTACTGAGTGCATCGGAGCGCCAAATCAGCGAAAGTTGTTGTGCGAGAACGACTCTCAGCGATTCACGGAGCGCCCCGATGCCGACAGAGTGTAGCGCAGATTTGTTTGGATTTGCACCGGTGGAAGGCCGCGAGGTGGTTGCAGCGTTCGACGGAGGCACAATCACGTCGGACGCCGGGGCGCTACTGTTGGGGGCGGCGGATCGTGCGATCGGACTGATAGATCGGCTTGCGGCATGTTTTCACGACGTGCGGCGTGCGGAGTGGATCGAGCATGAGGTGGCGACACTGGTCGGGCAGCGGGTGTTCGGGATTGCGCTGGGCTACGAGGATCTCAACGACCACGACCACTTGCGCCACGATCCGATGATGGCGGTGTTGGCGGGCAAGCTCACGGCGCGACGCGAGGATTGTGCGCCGGTTGCCGGCAAGTCGACGCTGAACCGGCTGGAACTGAGCCAGCTTGAGCCGACGCGCTATCACAAGATCAGTCACAATCCGATCGCCATCAAACGGCTTTTCGTCGACCAGTTCCTGGAGGCGCACAAGCGCGCGCCGAGCCAGATCATCCTCGATCTGGATGCGACCGACGACCCGGTGCACGGGATGCAGGAGGGGCGGTTCTTCCACGGCTATTACGACTGTTACTGCTACCTGCCGCTTTACGTGTTCTGCGGGCGCGACCTGCTGGTGGCCAGGCTGCGGCCGGCGAGCAAGGACGCGGCTGAGGGGGCGGTCGAGGAGGTGGCGCGCCTTGTCGCGCACATTCGCCGGCACTGGCCGCAGGTGCGCATTCTGGTGCGCGCCGACTCAGGCTTTGCGCGCGACGAACTGATGGCCTGGTGCGAGGCGAACGGGGTGGACTACCTGTTGGGATTGGCCAAGAACGACCGGCTCGTTGCCGAGATCGCGAGCGAGCTGGCGCGGGCCGAGGTGAAGAGCCGGCGGACCGGCAAGCCGGCGCGCTACTTCAAGGAGTTCAAATGGACGACGCGGCGCAGCTGGAGCCGCGAGCGCCGGATCGTCGCCAAAGCCGAGTTCACCAGCGGCGAGGCCAATCCCCGCTTCGTCGTCACCTCGCTCAAGCGAACCGAGTGCAAACCCAAATACCTCTACGAGAAGCTCTACTGCGCCCGCGGCGAGATGGAGAACCGGATCAAGGAGTGCCAGCTCGATCTCTATGCCGATCGCACCTCGACTGCCACGCTGCGGGCCAACCAGCTGCGGCTGTGGTTCGCCTCGATGGCCTACGTGCTGCTCTGTGCCTTGCGCCGGATCGGGCTGCAACATACGCGATTCGCCAACGCCACCTGCGGAACCATTCGTCTCAAGTTCCTCAAGATCGGCGCGCTCGTGCGCATCAGCGTGCGCCGCATCAAGATCGCGATGGCGTCGGGCTGTCCCGTCGCCCAGACCTGGGGCGAAACCGCCGTCCTTCTCAATGCCGCGGCAAGTGCGCGCGGTTCGCCCGCCTGACACGCGGCGCCGCAACGCGTCACAACCGCGGCATCATCCCCAGGCCCACAGAGACCATCTCTTCGCTGCCCACCGCAGCCCGCTAAAATCCCAGCAGCCCCCGCGTCTCTCGGCGCCACGGTGGCGCGCGAACCAGAAAAGACGATCAATCGATCCGCAAAACGACCCGATCGTGCAAAGATAGTGTGAGATATCCAGGCTAACGGCCTGTCATCGGACGGTCGGTGGGCCGTTTGCCAAGGTGGACGCCGAGCTGACCGTCACAGCGCTCGCTGCGCCCTCATTCCGAGAGTGGCCGGAGAATCGTCGTCCAACAGCGCAGAGTGACACAGATGGGCCTGTTTATTCGTCGTCAGATAATTTGAGACAGATGGCGGTGTGAACGTCAGGGTCGCACGGTGCGCTTCCCGCCGTAATGCGTGATCGCTATTTAACTTTCCTTCGCATAATTTTGCCGAGCGGTCGCTTGACGACCGGTCTGCTTTGCGTAGGCCGCAATCGGCTGCGGCCAGCCGGTCAGATAGCCCTGCATCGCGTCGCAGCCTTCCTGCACCAGGATCGCATGCTGGATTTCGGTCTCGACGCCTTCCGCCAGAATCGGAACTTCAAGGCTATGGCCGAGACCGATGATCGCGCGGACGATGACCAGCGAGTGGCGGTTGTGATCCAGGTCGCCAATAAAAGCGCGATCGATCTTGATCCGATCGAAGGCGAACGAGTGCAAATATGACAAGGAAGAATATCCCGTGCCGAAATCGTCCAATGCGATCTGCACGCCGAGTGATTTAAGCCGGCGCAGGATTGAAACCGCCCGCGAAAAATCGTTGATCAACACACCCTCGGTGATTTCGAGCTCAAGGCGGCCCGGCGCAAGCCCAGTTTCGAGCAGGATTGAATGAACGAGGCTCGGCAGGTCGCAATGGTAGAACTGAACCGGAGAGACGTTGACCGCAATGGTCAAGAGATGCGGCCATGACGCCGCCTCCTGGCAAGCCTCGCGCAGGACCCATTCACCAATCGGAATGATGAGGCCGCTTTCCTCGGCAATCGGGATAAATGTGCCGGGAGAGACCATGCCGCGGATCCAACCCGATCGTCCTGCGCAAGAATAGGCGTGGCGCCCGCAAGCAGCGCGA
>JBAVOL010000117.1:0-10839 GCA_049692035.1 Rhizomicrobium sp. | reverse complement strand
CCGTTGCCGGACGCCTCGCGCGACCTACCCGGACGGCGATCCGGAAACGGATGAGTTGCCGTCCCTATTTGGTCTTGCTCCCGGTGGGGCTTGCCGTGCCGCGTCCGTTGCCGTGCGCGCGGTGCGCTCTTACCGCACCGTTTCACCCTTGCCCGTCTTCTCCCCTTACGGGGCTTCGCCGGGCGGTTTGTTTTCTGTGGCGCTATCCCTAGGGTCGCCCCCGCCGGAAATTATCCGGCACCGTGTTTCCGTGGAGCCCGGACTTTCCTCCCGCCTTCGCCTTCGGCTCCGTCGCGGCGAGCCCTTTCACGAGCTTGTCGCGCCGAAGTTGCGAAGCAACGAAGGCGGGCGGCCATCCGGCCATCTGACGCAAATCCATCATAGCACAGAAATGCGTTCGTCAATGCGCCGCGCGCTTGAGGATCTCGTCGGCGAGGCCCGTGTGGTAGCTCTGCCCGGCCGGCGTCAGCGTGATGCGACGCGGCCAGTCGGCGCGCGCCAGGCCCTTGCGCTCGAGTGCATGCCACACCTTTTCGTTGTAAAGGCCGGTCGCGTCGCTCGCCGCAACCATTGCCTCGCCGAGGTGGAAATGGTCGCCATGGGCATGGGGAAAACGTTCGACCGTTTTCTCGCCCGGTCCCGGACCGTCGCCCGCCGCACCCGGCACGCGCGCGAGCGCCTGCAACAGGGTCAGCGTGCGCAATTGCAGCGGATTGAGCTTCAGTGGGTTGAGCTTGGGCGGCATATCCAATCCTTGTCGGGCCGGACCGGTTAAACGGCGCGAACCCTTATTCCGTGAGCCAGACGGGCCTGTCCGCGCCGGGGACAGGCGGCGGACGACGCCAGCGCGGCGGCGTTTGCGACATTCGAACGATGGGCCCCAGATAGTCGAGGTGCCCACGCGTCGTTTCGCATGACTGCCGATAGGCGTCGAGTCCTTCGCTTGCGTTCCAGCTTTGCGGCACTTCGCCGGCCGCGACCTTGCCGAGCGATTGGAGCCACATCGCCGTGGCGCAGAGCGAGACCTCGACGAGCCAACTGCCGCCTTCGCGATAGCGTCGCAGAAGTGCGGCGGCGACGCCCGCGGCGCCCAGATATCCCGTGATGTAATCGCATACTGCCGCCGGGATCAGGGCGGGTACGCTCTCGCGCCGACTGCCGGCACGCCCGGCCGCGAAGGCGCCCTGCTCAACGGCGATGCCGGTTGCAGACTGGGAGAGTTGCTCCCACCCGCGGCGCGTGGCCCAAGGTCCGTGCAGTCCATAACAGGACACTGCGCAATAGACCGTGCCGGGCGCCGAATGGGCGAATGCTGCCGGCGTCACGCCGAATTTGCCGAGCGCGCCGGGACGATAGGAATCGACGAGCACATGGGCATCGCGGACAAGCCCGCGCAGCCGCTCCGCGTCGCCTGGCTTGGCGAGATCGAGCCAGGTCGAACGCTTGCCATGCCCCGTGTCCAGATCGAACAGATCGATGGTCGGCAGCCGCTCGGCGCGCACGCCCAACACCTCGGCGCCATGGGCCGCGAGCGTGCGCCCCACCGTCGGGCCCGCCAGTACGCGCGTGAGATCGAGCACGCGGATGCCGCCCAGAGGTTCGCCCGCCTCCGGCATCCGCAGCACCGGCGCGTCGCCGATCTTCTTGAGCACGATGGGCGGCGTCATGGCCAGCACGGCCCCTTGCGGAGTCGTGCGCCATTCTTCCTCGGCGCGCACGACGGCGCCGCATTGGTTCATGAACGCCAGCGCGTCTTCCAACGCAAAGCCGTTCCATTTCGCAACCGCGGCGGCAACGGATTGCGTCGTGTTTTCGGCATTGAGGAGGTCGAGCGTACGGCGCTGGAGATGGGAGAAACCGCCATGGAGATGAATCCAGCGTCCGTCGCCCGTCCGGTAGAAACCGGTGGTCGGGTTCGTCTCTGCCGGTCCCGGCACGGCTTTGCCGTCGAGCGTCATGAGCGCAAAGGAAACAAGAGAGGCTGCGGCCACTCTGAGGTCGACGGCGATTTCCTGCTGCGTGCCGCCGCGCAGCCGCCAGATTTCGTTCGCCGCCGACGCCGCGAGCCCGGCAGCCGCGGCGGCGGCACTCCCGACGCGAAAGGGCGTGGGCAGGATCGGGTCGTCGCCTGCGAAAACCGGCACTCTCAGCGGCGCAATGCCGACGATCCGGTTCAGGGCAGCGAACGCATCGAGCGTCGTCATGGCATTCTCCGCCGCCCTCGTATAGTTCGGATCGGAATAAAGACGCAATTTCCCGCTGGTTCCAAGAAGGAAATGCTCGATGGTTCGTCCGCTCGAAGACTGAGCGCGATCGACTTCGGGCGCTGTATCGCTGGTCCTTGTTGCGGCGCACTCCCGGCCGATTTCGGCGCCGACGTGATCCGGGCGGAGCAGCGCGAAGGTGCGATGTTCCTGCAAATGAATCGCAACAAAAGAGGCCTGACACTCGGGAGACGAGATCAAGGCATTGGTGCAAGACGGGACGGTGTGAAGATGCCGGCGCTTAAGCGGCCACCGTCGCGCCCGATGCCACGCGTCCGCGACGGCGCAGGAATTCGCTCTCTTCGACGCTGAGCAGAAGCGCCGTCAGTTCCGCGGCCAGCGCGAAATATTGCTCGGCGTTCCGCCGGTGCTCGCCTTCCGACGCCCGCAATTCGCGAATGATTTCTTCGCTGTAGGATCGCAACGCGCTCGCCGTTTCATCCTGCACATCGGCGAGCGAGGCAGCAAACGATGCCGCCGCCGCAAACGGCCTGCAGCCGATCATCAGCTTGGCATAACGGATCGCGCGGTCGGATTTTTCCGGGTCGAGGCTGCGCGAAATGTCGGGCACGCGCGGACCGCCGGAATAGGAGCCGGCTTTCAGCGTGGGCAGTGCGGCCAGTATCTCGCGCGGCGCGCGTTTCATATAGCCGTCCATCACTTCGGCCATCGCGGCACGCTGCTGCAAGAGCCTTTGGCCCCAGCGGCCGTCGCGGCGCATCTCGACTTCCTTGACGAGGCCGTTGCAAATCGTCGCGCATGAAGCGATGTGGGTCAGGAGTTCGTCGACGTCGAATTGCGGCTGACGCATGGTGCGTATGGCGGCGACATGAGCCTCGATTTCGGCAAATAGGATTTCGCCCACGAGCCCCATGTCGGTGCTGCTGATCAGCGTGTCCTGGCTCTGTCGCGAGATCATCAGCGGCAGTCGAAGCGCTTCCCAGGGCCTTTCGAGGCGGTTCATTGCGATGACGGCGACATAGGGTGCGGCGTCGGGGACCGTCTCGACTATTCCGTCGTAGACGCTGCGGAGCATCCGCAAGGCATCTTCGGTCAAGGTCAGCGTCGGATTGGGGAAGTTGCGCTGCAATTCGACGATCTCGCGGCCGACGGCGAGAAGCAACGCCATTTCGCGCGCATCGGCGAGGACGGCGTCGCCGCCCAAGGCTGATCGAGCCGCCTTGCGCCCCACCTCGGAATCCAAGGCGGAGAGGATGGCGGCGGAGGCGACCGCCCAGAATTCCTGCGCCCGCAGATTCGCGTTGTCGAGGCGATAGCCCAGAACATCGGTCTTGATGCCTGCACAATAGGAGGCGACTTCATTGCGAATAAGGCTCTGCGAAATCCAGTTCCACACCGGGTAGATCGAAGACACGGCGATACGGCCCGACTGCTTGTCCTTATGCGCGCCAGACGACAAAAGGTCCTGAAAGGGCTGGCAGAACAAGCGCAGCGGCGTCGGCGTGCGTTCCACGCCGCGCGCCCGTTTCAGGATCGGGCGCAAGCCTTCCATGATGAGGTCGTGCGGCAGCGCCGTGCCGTCGGACAAATGATCGAGTTCGACCGCCTTCGCCAGGCGCACGGCGAGCACCTCGGGCAGACTTCCCAAGAATGCAAGCAACAATTGTGCTTTCTCTTTCTGGATCATGTCGTCCGCCCGGCTGCCTCGCCGGATACCTGTCTACGCCCAGCCACAACCAAATTAGAGCGGCAATGTTAACGCACGCTTTCCAACGCCGTCGGACGGATTACCTTAATCGATCGCCGGCAGGGCAAGGCGGGTCTCAAGCCCGCCCAGCGGTGATTGGTCGAGCATGAGCGCGCCACCATAAAGCTTCGCGATGTCATTGACGATGGCGAGGCCCAGGCCCGTCCCGGGAACGCTTTCGTCAAGCCTTTCGCCCCGCTGGCCGACACGGGTGCGTTCCTGCGGTTCCAGGCCGGGTCCGTCGTCGCCGATCCTGAGCTCGAGTTGGGCGCCCTGGCTGCGCCTGGCCGTCACTTCCACCCGCTTCGCAGCCCATTTGCACGCATTGTCGATCAGATTGCCTGCCATCTCCTCGATATCTTGCCGTTCGCCCCGAAACGCGAGCGAAGGCGGACAATCGACGACGATTTCCAGACCGCGGTCGCGGTGAATCCGGCTGAGCACGCGCGAGAGATCGTCGAGCACCGGCTTAACCGGCGTTCGGTTGCCCAGCGCATCGACGGCACCGGCCGCGCGCGCCCGCGCAAGATAATGGTCCACTTGGCGGCGCATCGTCGTCACCTGACGTAAAACGGCGTCGGCGAGCGGGCCGGGCTGGGCGGACGCTTCGCTGGCCAGCACGCTCAGGGGCGTTTTGAGGAAATGCGCGAGGTTGGACACATGGGTCCGGGCACGACCGACCACCTCCGCGCTGTGCTCGATGAGGCTGTTGAGCTCGCTGGCGAGCGGCGCGATTTCGGCCGGAAAATGTCCCTCGAGACGGCGTGCCTTGCCTTCGCGAATGCGCGCAAGCGCTTCGCTGACGCGCCGCAGCGGTTGCAGGCCGATCAGCACCTGAACGAAGATGCCGCCAATGAGGCCCGCGCCAAGGAGCGCGAACGACCAGATCAAAGTGCCGTTGAAGCGCTGCACCTCGGCTTCCAGTTCCGAGACCGTGCCCGCGACCAGAAACACATAGGCACGCGTTTCATTCGGCTCCGATGTGGCCGTGACCGGAAATTCGAGACGCTGGGACACGAAGCGCACGCGCTGCGCTTCCGGTCCTTCGCCATGGCCCCAGACGAGGCCGTTCGCCCCCTTGCGCGAATCGGTCACCTTGATCATGCGATCAAACAGCGAGCGCGAATATTGCGCATAGCCGGGATTGGCGTTTTTGGAATCGGCCGGCGTGATCTGCCAGTACCAACCGGAATAGACCCGTTCGAAGCGCGGGTCGTGAAAGCGATCCGCGAGCGAAACTTCGCCCTCGGCATTGGGTTCGGCCGCCGCGATCATGCCGTCGAGGTCGAATTTCAGCCGCGCGTCGAAATCGCTTTCGACGGAGGCACGAAAGCTGTCCGACAGCAGAAGCCCGCCGATCACGAGACCCGCAATTGTCCAGATCGCGGCCGCCGCGATGAGCCGCGCGGCAAGCGAATCAAGCCTTGGCGTGCTCGCCGTCTTGAGCTTTGTCCGGAGATTCAAGGCAATAGCCAAGGCCGCGTACCGTTTGAATGAGATGGGTGTCCAGCTTCTTGCGCAGGCGTCCGACGAAAACCTCGATCGTGTTCGAATCGCGGTCGAAATCCTGATCGTACAAATGCTCGACCAATTCCGTGCGCGATACGATACGGCCGCGATGGTGGGCGAGATAGGAAAGCAGCCGGTATTCGAGCGAGGTGAGCTTGACCGGGTTGCCGTCGATCGTCACGCGCGAAGAGCGCGTATCGATCCGCAAGCTGCCGATCTCGATTTCGGAGGTCGCAAGGCCCGCCGCGCGTCGCAGCAGGGCGCGCACGCGGGCGAGAAGTTCCTCGGTGTAGAAAGGCTTGGCGAGATAATCGTCGGCGCCGGCGTCGAAACCCGCCACCTTGTCGCTCCAGCGGTCGCGTGCGGTAAGGATCAGGACCGGCATCATGCGCCCGTCCTTGCGCCATTTTTCGAGCACCCGTACGCCGTCCATCTTGGGCAGCCCGAGATCGAGGATCACCGCATCGTAAGGCTCGGTATCGCCGAGGAAGTGGCCCTCCTCGCCATCGCTCGCGCTGTCGACGACATAACCTTGATCGGCGAGCGCCCGCTTCAGCAGCCGCTGCAAATCGGAATCGTCTTCCACCAACAATATCCGCATCGTACGTCACCTTCTGCGGCCCGGTCCGCGACCGCCGTCGCCATGCCAGGCATTGCCGAAACCGCCGCGTCCGGGCGGAATGGCAGGTCCATCATAAGGCCCGCCCCCGGGTATGCCGAAGCGGTTTCCGCCCCGGACGCCACCGCCGATCGGCGGTCCATAGGGGCTGCCGCGAAAATAGGGCATGACCGGCTCCGGGCCGTGCTCGCGCCAATCGCCGCGGGCGACGCCCAACACCCGTCCCGACCGCGCATCGGTGATGAGCCAGATCACCCGTCCGTCGGGCGTCAGCCATTTGATCCGATAATGATAGCCGCCTGTCGCGTCGGGAAACGGGCCTTCGGCATCGTAGAAATGGCCGGGACGGTCGCGGCGGACCATCGGCAGGATGCGATCGAGGGGCTGCACGCCAGGGCCAAAGGGTTCGCGCTCATAGCCGGGGCCGAAGGGGTCGCGCTCATAGCGGCCCTGTGCCCAGACAGGCGACAGCGTCGCCCAGGCTGCGCATAAGGCCACCAGCAAAGAGAAAAGCGCGCGGCTATGCATGGAGTTTTCTAGCGTCGGCGCGATGAACCCAGGATGAACGCCGCATCCAGAATGCGTTCAGGGCGAGCCTGCCACAATGCCTGCCAGATGGTTCCGGCTCCGCAGCAGACGTCTTGACGAGCGAGCGGAGCAACGGCGTCGGGTCTCGCGGCAAGCCCCTCCACGCGCGACCCGTCAAACGAGAGCCCGCGCGGGAAATCCCGCGCGGGTTTCTCAGTTCGGGCGCAGTCACGCAAAGATTAGTAGGTTTGCAATATCACCTGACTCGCATCTTCATAAACCGTTTGATACGAAGAAGGATAATTGCTCCAGTCACCATCCTCGAGATGCCAACGAAATATGCGGCCATCGGGTCTGTGGAGAATGACATATTTCACTTTGTTGCGCACAAGTTGTTCTCGTAAGACGTTCAAATCATATGTCTCGAGCCTGTCTCTCAAACTCAGACTAACATTTCGCGACGTATTCCCTCCCACAATCGGCCGACCGTGACAAATCTGTTCCGCCATGGCCGCATTCTCGGAAACATAACCAAGAGGTAAACTTAAAATTCCAAATCCGCGCTCAGGGTCGTCTCGAACCATTGAAAAGCCCGGTGAACATGAAAATTGCGTGGAGCTGATTGTCAGAGGAAAAAAGTCTACTGCTATCAAGACGAGAGCCGCGGCTACGGCCACACGCTGAAGCAGGTGATTTTGACTCGTTTCTCGAAACAGAAGTTGCATGCCCAAACTCAGGCCCACGCTCAAAAACAAATACACGAAAACGATTGCGCGAGATGGGGCGCGAATATTCCGAAAAAAGGGAATTTTTGAAAGCAAAAGATCAGGCATTGGGAATACGTCCCGCCCAAGAATGTGTAGATACGATCCACTGGCGAGAATTGCAAATACGACAATCCCAATCGTAAGATATATAATTAGCTCCCGGTTGGAGCGCAGCCTGTTGATTAATAGCCAAACAAAAATACCGATATTCGCAAGCCCCAAATAAGCCGTTGCCTCCCAAGGATTTCCCGAGAACTCACGGTAAATTGGCACGCTAAAAGCTCCAAAAAAGTGGCGCAATGGAAACGTGAAATAAGCAAGAAGGTCTGCCACATAATAGTCAGTTCCGCCCATATAAACATTTTGGCCAACTAAAGCCTCTTTCACCATGGGCACCAACCACGGTGACAGCACAATTCCAACACCGCATAAAGAGGCCGCAAGAATATAGATGCCCCAACCTTGAGGCGCCCTTCGTTCTTTGAACCATTGGTATGTGGTATGAAAGATAATAAAATAAAAGCAATAGAATAAATAATACCAACAAGAAAGCGCGCTCAATGCAAAGAACGCTATCGTCGCCAACAGCCAAGCAAGGCTTTTTTTCTCAATGGCCAACCAATACGAGAGAACGAAAAACGGAATAAATTCGATAGATGCGACGTGGACGTGGTGCATCGCGTGTAGGACATGTGAAGGATTGAAAGCGAAAACAAATCCCCCTAACAGTGAACACCAAGCGTTACGCGTCACGTGATTGGAAAGGCAAAATGCACCGACGCCAGCCAACGGAAACGAAAGGAGAATTATGAGATTTTGAAAAGAAACGAGTGCCGGCAGGCTGTTGCCAAAAGCCTTTACGGCCAGCCAAATGGAAAGAACCTGCGGATACGCTATAGAATGATAATAGAGAGTTGTACCCTCGGGAAATTTAATCAAATTTGTGAAAAAAAAGTGCGGACCTTGCGCATTCCCAACCGCCGCATACCATGAATTCCACAAGTCCTGTAAATTGTCTTCTGGCGGGCCCAACAGCGAAGAACTTAGGTGCGGTAATATGGGCGCGAACCATATTGCGGTGACAAAAGCATAGAAAATAAAGACCGCCAACAAGCGTAATAGGTTCGTAGACATCGGGGATATCCTTCGGACGCAGAAAATTTGCGAATCCGACAACAGTTTACTATTAACACAGTCTTCAGACCGCCGATCAGAAAATACGCACCATGTCGCCGGATTTCGAAGAGCCGCCTCACGCCGCCCTGAGCGTCCGGACTTTGCTCACGTCCACCGACCGTTCGGCGTGCCAGGCATCATAGGCAGCCTGCATGCGAAGCCAGACGCCGGCGCCGTCGCCGAACGCCTTGCCGAGCCGGGCCGCAAGCTCGGGCGAGACCGGCTTCTTTTCGTGGAGGATGTCGTAAAGGTGCTGGCGGGAAATCCCGAGCGCATCGGCGATCTCGGACTTGCCCATGCGAATCGCGGGCAGAATGTCCTCGCGCAAAAGCTCTCCGGGGTGCGTCGGGCACCGGTTGGGGTTGCGCCTGGCAGCATGCTCGCTCATAGGGGGCTCCTTCATCAGTGATATTGCTCGAAATCGATGCGCCACGCATCCGCGTTTTCGAATTCGAATGTGATGCACCACGGCCCGTTGACATGGACGCTGTAGCGGGTCGGTTTGTGCCCTTTCAAAGCGTGGAAATCGAAGCCCGGCACGTTCATTTCTTCAGGCTTTGCCGCGATGTCCTGGCGGTCCAAGCGGACGAGAATGCGTCTGTGCATCTTCGCATCGATCTTGCCCGTCTTCCCCGTGGACCACAGGTCCGCCAAAGCCTTGCTTTTGAACGTCTTGATCACAAACCTATGTAAGCATATCGCTTACATTATGTCAACATATTGCTTACATGCAGCGCTCCGACGCCGGGAGGAACAGCAGACAAGCGTGAAGACGTCTTCCCCACCCGCCCATTTAGGGGCGCAAGTGCGTGTGGCCGCAACCAGGCGTGGCGGGCGCCATCTGTGGCCGGCGCTTCGCTTTTGGCGTCACAACCGTATAAGGTCTTGAAGTTGCCGCAAAGATCGGCGACCAAGCGCGCGCATGCAGGGCGAAATTCTCATGGAATATCTCAATGCGCTGTCGCGGTGGGCGGCACGCCACACGCGCCTGCTGACCCGCATGGGCGTGTTCGCGGGAACGATCGTCGCGGGCGTGCTGGCCGTTTTCTATGTTGCGCCGGCGCTGCTGGTCTTGTTTGCGCCCAGGCTCGACACGACCAGAGACCTCTACGCCGTCAATCGTCCCGTCGCGTTTACCTTCCTGGACGCCAGCGGCGAAGTCGTGGGCCATCGCGGTGCCATCATCGGCGATCGGCTGCACCTGAGCGATATGCCGGCCTATCTTCCCGCCGCGTTCATCGCCATGGAGGACCGGCGCTTCTACAGCCATGACGGCATCGACATTCGCGGGCTGCTGCGCGCGGCGCTCAAGAATTTTCATGCCGGCCATGTGGTGGCGGGCGGCTCGACGATCACCCAGCAGACCGCGAAGATCGTCTTCCTCAGCCCCAAGCGCACCTATACGCGCAAGTTCAAAGAGCTGCTCGACGCGGCGACGCTCGAAAAATCGCTCGGCAAGACGCAGATTCTCGAACTCTATCTCAATCGCATCTATCTCGGCTCCGGCGCCTATGGCGTCGATGGCGCAGCCCATGTCTATTTCGGCAAATCGGCGCGCGATCTGACCCTTTCCGAAGCGGCGATGCTGGCGACCTTGACGCGGGCGCCGACCGTCTTCTCGCCGCGCCGCGATCTTGCCGCAGCGCAGGAGCGCGCCGGCCACGTGCTCGCCGCCATGGTCGAGACCGGCGCAATTACGCAAGCCCAGGCCGATGACGCGAAGGCCCACCCTGCCGTCGTGGTGGATCGTTCCAATGTCGACGCCCGCAATTACTTCCTCGACACCGCCGCCGACGAAGCCCTGCGCCTTGTCGCCGAGAACGGCCACACCGACACCTCCGACCTCGTCGTGCATACGACGCTGCTGCCGCGGCTGGAGGAAGCCGCGCGCCGCGCCGTCAGCAAGACGCTTGCGGCGAAGGGACACAAACTGCATGCGAGCGAAGCCGCCGTCGTCCTGATGAAACCCGATGGCGCGGTGGCCGCCCTGATCGGCGGGCGCGGCTATGACGAAAGCGTTTTCAATCGTGCGACCCAGGCGAAGCGTCAGCCGGGCTCGGCGTTCAAACCGTTTGTCTATCTGGCCGCGCTCGAAAACGGCATCACGCCGAGCGACGTGCGCGACGACGGACCCGTCGACATCGACGGCTGGACGCCGACGAATTTCGGCGGCCGTTCCTACGGCACCGTC
Organism: Rhizomicrobium sp.; assembly: GCA_049692035.1. Classification (GTDB taxonomy): domain Bacteria; phylum Pseudomonadota; class Alphaproteobacteria; order Micropepsales; family Micropepsaceae; genus Rhizomicrobium. The sequence goes on along the minus strand of JBAVOL010000117.1, from coordinate 77 downwards.
ACGCTGTCGGAGGCGCTCGCCCATTCGATCAACACCATCACGGCGGGGCTGGCGCAGGAAGTGGGCATCACCACGGT